>CAVWFK010000027.1:0-13517 GCA_963754235.1 uncultured Alphaproteobacteria bacterium
CTAAGGGCAGCGGCACCTCGGCATCCCCGACAACCGCGGGCAGAAACACCGGATTCGAACTCACGGGCGCAGGCTGACTGGCCGATGCCATCGCCTTCTTGCGCCATGTGTAGAGCAGCCCGGACGAGATCCCATGCCGCCTGGCCACCTCGATCGGCGACGCCTCTGGCGCGAACGCCTCCAACAGGATCGCCAGCTTCGCCTCGTCCGACCAACGCCGATGCCGCTCCGGCCCCGTGATCAATATCGTCTGCGTCATACGAGCACTCCTAGGAGCGCTCCTACGAGCACTCGTAGGACGTCTCTGCCGCGCCTTCGCTTAACGCGCCAAGGCGGCCGTCACCGGAGGGATACCCGCATACGCTTCCACTGAAGCCATGTCGCTGAATAGCCGGGAGCGGATCTGGTCCGGATCGAGCCCCATGGGTCTCGCGGCCGAAGATGCCGGACAATCGGTTTGAGGTGTCATCGCCTTGCGGGCTCCGTCGTTTGTTGACGGAGAGCCATTTACGGCATGGCGAGTGGAATTATCTCGGAGTTGGTCAGAATCCTGCTGCTTCAGGGGTGTCGTAGGTATGGGCTGTGGCGCAAGGCAGCCAGGAGCCACCTAGCCTTGTCGCGTGGGGTATCCCCGGCTTCCGCCGGCAAAGGGGCGCGGAATCGCTCTACAGCCCCCTCGTGGATTGAACCTCCTGCGCCTTCACGGCACGCGAACCGCCAGTTTTTTACCTTGGTTGGGGTGCACTTCTCGTGTCCGGCCACGCGGCCATCCTTCATCGCACGAACTACCATTCGCGGAGCATCCGTCGCCGACTCCTCAGCCAGCAGCAGCTCTTCGAGAGCCCTTGCGGCTATTCCGGAAACGTTTGCTTCGACGCTGGTCGCGCGTCGCTCCGGCTTGGTGACCGGCGTAAGCAGAGGAGGGCGATATCCGAGCACTACATCACGCACGGCGGCCTGCAGCCTTCCAACTGGCACATTGATCTTTTCGGCAACAATAAACTCGTGAGCATTCAGGAAGTCACCGATGGCAATCAAGGCAATCGCGCATGCGTCCATCCCCTTCGGCAAATGAGGATCATGCACACCCCGCGTTTCTTCCGTCATGGCCCATCGCAGCGCGGCAATCAGTCGCCCCCAAGCTTGAATGTCGGGCTGCCTCTGTTGTGCGTCACAAATCCATGAAGCGATTAGAGCCTCGTCTTCTTTGGTTATGGTCACACCGCCCGCTACAGATTCCTTCACCGCGGCAGCCCCCCTGTGACGATCGCCCCGACCCGCTCCGTAGCCGCGCGCAGCGCATCGTCCAGCAGGTGACTATATCGCAGCGTCGTCTGCGCCTGGGTGTGCCCCAGCAGCGCCCCGATTAGTGGCAGGGATGCACCGCCAGAGGCGAGGATGCTGGCATAGGAGTGCCGTAGATCGTGAATGCGCACTGTGGACACCCATCGCATCGCAGGGCGCCCCTTGGCGTCGAAACGAGGCTTGCCGGCGGGGGTCGTGGCTTGCTCCTGCACGGCCAGCCCGGCAGTCTTGCAGATAGAGAGCCAGGATCGCTTGAGGTTCCCTTGTGCCTCATTATCCCCTCGGCCGGGGAAGAGGTGTATCTCCCCCTGGGCGGCCTTGGTTTTGATGGCCTGGAGGATCGCCAGCGCCGGGGGAGACAAAGGGACCCGGTGCTCTCGTTTCTGCTTTGTATGCGCGCTTGGCTTGGTCCAAACGCCGACCTGTAGGTCGAACTGGTCCCACTTCGCGGTCAGGACTTCCCCCCGCCTGGCACCCGTCAGGAGAAGCAGCCGGATCGCATCCGCGCTTTGCTGGTTTGGGTGCCCGCTCAATGCTTCGGTCAGTCGCGAGATTTCCGCCGGCGACAAGAACCTCTGCCGCGGCTGCTCCGGGTTGCGCTCAATATCCCGGGCCGGGTTGTCCGCACGAAGTTCCTTGGCGACAGCAAACCGGAACAGCGCGCCGACCAGATTCACGACGCGGTTAGCCGATACGGGCGCGGTCTCCGACACCCTCTTATGTAATTCCTCCACCTCGCCGCGGTGGACCTGTGCAATCTTGAGCTTGCCGAGCGCTGGCAGGATGCGGGTCTTCAGAAGACGTTCGTCCTCAGCCACGGTGCTGGAGCGCTTCTTCGGCAGCCGCTCCTCGCGGTAGAGTTGTACCAGCTCGGCGACCGTCTTTGCGCGGCGCTCGGCGTGCCGCTCGGCCATAGGGTCACTGCCTATGTCTACTGAGCGCCTAAGTTCAGCAGCACGCTCCCGGGCCTGCTTGGCCTTCCAAGCGGGGAAGGACCCGATCGTTATCCGACGCTCCTTCCCTTGAGCCCGGTAGTTCAGAATGAACGACTTAGCTCCACCCGCCGTGACGCGGCAGCCGAAGCCTGCCACCTAGCTGTCATAGGTGATCCGGTTACCAGAGGGCGGGGAAGGGAGGTCCCTGACCATTTTGTCCGTGATTTCCACAGCCATGCCCGCTTCTCTGTCCGCACCGTGTCCGCAAACAATGTGCACCACGTTGTCGCGGTGTGTCAACGATTGGCTTCGTATGGCGTGGAACAATCATTAAACGACAGTGGCTTAGTCTTACTGTGTCATAAAAAGCTTGTACGGCTCGACAACGTGTGTGCACGGATGGAGATTCCGACTCGTGGAGGCGAGGCGTGGGTCTCTCACCCGATACGCGCGGCGGCGAATCACGGCTGGCGACCTATGTCGAGGCGCTGATTTTGGCGCTCGGACACGCCGACCGCGCGGCGCCGTTCCGATCATACTGTGCCGGCCTGCTGCTGCCCGGCGCGCGCAAGAGCGTCGAGCCGATGGCGGCGCGCGTCGAGCCCGGGCGTGTTCAGGCGGCGCATCAGTCGCTGCATCACTTCGTCGCCAAGTCGGACTGGTCCGATGCGGCGCTGCTCGCGGCGGTGCGCGCGCAGGTGCTGCCGATCGTGCAGCAACAAGGGCCGATCCGCGGCTGGATGATCGATGACACCGGCATCCCGAAAAAAGGTTCGCACTCGGTCGGCGTCGCGCGGCAGTACCTGTGGCCAACTCGGCAAGCAGGACAACTGCCAAGTCGCCGTCACCCTGTCGTTGGCCAGCGATCACGCGAGTTTGCCGATCGCGCATCGCCTTTATCTGCCGCAGCCCTGGGCCGAGGATCGGACACGACGCGCGCAGGCGGGCGTGCCGGAGGACGTGGTTTTTCAGACCAAGCCGCAGATTGCGCTTGCGCAAATTCGCGCCGCTGTCGCGGCCGGCGTGCCGACGGCGCCAGTGCTGGCCGATGCCGGATACGGCGTCGACACCGCGTTCCGCGACGGCATCACCGAACTGGGGCTCGCTTACGCGGTCGGCGTGCAGTCTCATACCAGCGTCTGGCCGCCGGGCATGGAGCCGCTGCCGCCCAAGCCCTGGAGCGGACGCGGACGACCGCCATCGCTGGTCCGGCGTAGCGATGAACACACGCCGATATCGGTCAAGGAGTTGGCATTGGCTCTGCCCAAGAGCGCCTGGCGGCGAACCACCTGGCGCGAAGCCAGCAACACGACGCTGGCATCGCGTTTCGCCGCCCTGCGGGTCCGCCCGGCGCATCGCGACAACAACCGCTCGACGCCACGTGCCGAGGAGTGGCTGCTGATCGAATGGCCCAAAGGCGAGAAGGAGCCGACCAAATACTGGCTCTCAACCCTGCCGCACGACATGGCGCGACGGACCCTGGTCAATCTCGTCAAACTGCGTTGGCGCATCGAACGCGACTACCAGGACCTGAAACAGGAACTCGGCCTGGGACACTACGAAGGACGCGGCTGGCGCGGGTTCCACCACCACGCGGCGCTGTGCATCGCCGCTTACGGATTCCTGATCGCCGAACGCGGCGCTCTTCCCCCCTCTGGTGAGTTCTGGCCGCCATCCCTGCAAGCGCCTGCGCTACCCGGACGCTACCGGCCCAGAGGATCTCCCGATCCGGCCTGAGCGGCATGTCGCGACCTCCATCACCACGCTGCGAACCACCATCGCCCGCGCACTCGCACGAACGCTTCCGCGCTGTCCCTGCTGCCAGAGAACAACAAAGCGCCTCAGGTTTATGACACAGTAAGACTAGAAGGTAGTCCAGGATGAGGGCCTAGAAGATCAAAGCCTTGCGGTGCCCGCAAAATCAGTCTGGGGGACTGGGGGTCGTGGGTTCAAATCCCGCCGCTCCGACCATATGATCATTCATCACCGGATGATCACTCATCGGGCATCCATCAAAGCCCCCGCCCGAAGTCCTGGTCGACCCTCACGAAGCGCGGCGATCCGACAGACCAGCATCACCGCCCAGGAAGAAGACATCCCGCTTCCCTACAAGGCATCCCGGCACGCCGCGCCGCCGTGGCCGGTTCGTCGGTCGTGCCATCGGCACGGAGAACGACTCCGTACGTCTCACGCGCCATATCGCGGCTGACATAGCCAAGGCGCACGTCGCGTGCCACCTGCTGCGGGGTCGCGCGTCGATGGGCGGCGCCGAAGCCGCCGCCGCCGCCGGACTGCATCATGAAGGCGTCGCCCTTGCGCAGCCGCACGCTGAAGCACCTTGGCGTTGGCGAGATCGTCGTCGCCACTCGCCGTCGCGGCGGATGCCGATCGCGTTGCCGGCCGCCTCGCCGCCGCCGTCCAGGCCCCAGGGCTGGCAATGCACGCGGTCGATCGCGGGTCGTCAGCGAGAACGGCGCCAGCGCCTGCACGACCATCTCGGCGCCGAGCCCGCCGCGATGCGGCCCGGCGCCGCCGCTGTCCGGGCGCAGCGCATAGCGCTCGACCAGCACGGGATATTTCGCCTCGACCTGCTCGGTCGGGCTGTTGTGCGTGTCGCCGTCGTTGATGCAGACGGTGGCCGAGACGCCGTCCTCGCGTCGCTTTGGCGCCCCAGCCGCCGCCGAGCGGGCCGATGCCGACGATGAAGAAGCGGCCGTCCGTCGGGCGTGATGCCGTGGATGGTGGCGATGACGCAGATCGGCATGGTGGCCGGCGATCGACGCGGTCGGGGATCGCCGGCGCCAGCGCCTTGAAGATCGTGTCGATGACCGTCATCGGGAAGGTCATCCACCAGCGCATCGGCGCCGGCCGCTCCGCGCTGATCACGCGTGCCCGGCGGCATGATGACATTGAGCGAGCGGAAGCTGCCGTCGTTGACCGGATAGTCGGTCGGCGAGGTCAGGCATTTGTAGGCGACCTGGGCGCAGGCGATAGCCGGTCGTCGATGCCGGAATTGTAGAAGCCGCGCACCTGCTTGCTGACGTCGGAGAGGTCGATCGTCATCTCGTCGCCCGCGCACGCTCGACCTGCACGCGGATCGGGACGCGCTTGCCGATCTCGACGCCGTCGTCGTCCATGAAGGATTCGGCCTCGTAGACGCCGTCGGGAATGCGTGCGCGTGTTGGCGCGCGCCGCCGCCTCGGTCTGGTCCATGATCGACGCGCGATCGACGCCGAGCACCGGCGTCGCGGCCGTAGCGGTCGACCAGTTCGAGGAAGCGCCGCTCGCCGGTGGTCACCGCCGTGATCTGCGCGCGCAGATCGCCCATCGCGCGCTCCGGCAGGCGGCACGTTCATGCGCGATGATGTCGACCAGGTCCTGGTTGACCACGCCGGCGCTTGCTGGTACTTCACGATCGGGATCTGCATGCCTTCGGAGTAGATGTCCGTGGTGACGCCGCCGAGCGTGCCGCCGACATCGAGCCAGTGCGCCATGCAGCAGGCGAAGGCGACCAGCTCGCCGTCGTGGAAGATCGGCATGGTGAAGGTGAAGTGGTTGAGGTGGCTGCCGGTGATATAGGCGTCGTTGGTGACGAGGATGTCGCCGGGATGGATGTCCGTCCGTGCCGAAATGCCGGATCTTGGCCTTCACCGTCTCGCGCCATGCCGCGGATGAACATCGGCAGGCCGAGGCCGATCGAGATCGTGTCGCCGCTCGCGCGTGAACAGGCCGACGGTGAAATCGAGCGCCTCGTAGATGATCATGTTGTAGGCGGTGCGCATCAGGTTGGTCTTCATCTCCTCGGTCACGGCGAGGAGGCCGTTGCGGACGATTTCGACCGTGACCGGATCGATCTGCTGTCTGCGCTGCGATGTCGTCATGCCGGTCGCTCCCGATCGCGATGATCGAGATTGCCGAATGCGTCGACCGTCAGCACGTCGCCCGGCGCGAGCACGGTGGTCGAGGCGTGCTCCTCGATCAGCGCCGGGCCCGCGATGCGATTGCCGGCGCGCAGCGCGTCGCGCGCGATAGACCGGCGTCGTCGACGAAGCCGCCGCGTCGCGGAAATAGACCGTCGCTTCGCCGCGCAGCGCGCCGTCGGCCGGCGGCGTCGCCGCGCCTCGCCGCGATCGGCGCGCGGCGGCTTCGCGCATCACGCCGATCACGGTCGACGCGCAGGCTGACGATCTCGGCCGGTTCGCTTCGGCGCCGAGGTGCCGTAGCGCTGCAGGTGCACTGCGTCGAAAGCGCTGCTTGATCGCCGTCGCGGTCCTGCGCTGCGAACAGCGCCGGTCGGCAGCTCGACCGTGACCGCGTGCTCCTGGCCGACATAGCGCATGTCGGCCGCGCGCTCGATGACGATCGCGCTCCGGCCGCACCGCGGACTGCTCGACGGCGCGCGCGGCCCTCCTCTTCCATCTCGCGCATAGATGCGCTTCGAGCTCCTCGAAGGGCGCGTCGGCGAGACGCCGGAAGCAGGAGCGCACGTAGTCGTGGCGCAGGTCGCTGAACAGCATGCCGTAGGCCGAGAAATGCCCGGGCGAGAACGGGATCAGCACGCGCCGGATGCCGATCTCGCGCGCGATCGCCGAGGCGTGCAGCGGCCCGGCGCCGCCATAGGCGACCATCGCGAAATTGCCGGCATCGAGGCCGCGCTCGGTCGTCACGCCCTTCACCGCATAGGACATCGCGGTCGACGGCGATGCGCAGGATGCCGTCGGCCGCTTCGATCGACGTCGAGGCCGAGCGGCTCGGCGATCGCGTCGCGCATGCGCGCGCTCGCGCCGCCGCGACGATCGAGCTGCATCTCGCCGCCGAGGAAGTGCTCGGGGTCGAGCCGGCCGAGCACGCAGATTGGCGTCGGTCACGGTCGGCTCGCGTGCCGCCGCGGCCATAGCAGGCCGGCCCCGGCATCGAGCCGGCGCTTTGCGGCCCGACGCGCAGCGCCTTGCCTTCGGCGAGCCGCGCGATGCTGCCGCCGCCGGTGCCGACCTCGAAGATGTCGATCATCGGGATCTGGATCGGCAGCGCCCGCTCATAGCCGCCGATCAGCGCGCTGCCGGTCGTCAGCGGCTTGCCGTCGATGATGACGCCGGCCTTGGCCGTGGTGCCGCCCATGTCGAAGGCGATGGCATCGCGCAGGCCGAGCTGCGCGCAGATCGCCTGGGCGCCGATGACGCCGGCCGCCGGGCCCGGATTCCAGCATGCGCACGCAGTCGCGCCGCGCATGCGCCGACCGGGAACAGGCCGCCGGTCGATTGCACGACATAGAAGTCGCCGCGCGAAGCCCGTCGTCGCGCAGATGGCTCTCGAGCTCGCCGAGATAGGCGCGCGACGCGCGGGCCGACATAGGCGTTGGCGGCGACGGTCGAGGCGCGCTCGAACTCGCGATATTCCTGCGACAGTTCGTGCGAGGCGGAGACGAAGGCGCCGGGCAGTCTCCTCGCGCACGATCTGCTTCGACGCGCTGCTCGTGCGCCGGGTTGCGATAGGAATGCAGCAGCAGGATCGCGACCGCCTCGACGCCGCGCGCCTTGCAGCTCGCGCGCCAGCGGCGCGCACCTGCGTCCTCGTCGAGCGGCTTGTGGACCGCGCCGTCGGCCAGCAGCCGCTCCGGCACCTCGAAGCGCAGCGAGCGCTTCACCAGCGGCTCGTGCTTGCCGAAGAAGAGATTGTAGGCATCCGGGCGGTTGACGCGGCCGATCTCGTAGATGTCGCGGAAGCCCTCGGTGATCAGCAGCGCGGTCTGCGCGCCGGTGCGCTCCAGCAGCGTGTTGATGGCGATGGTCGTGCCGTGCAGGAAGAGATAGGCGTCCTGCGACATTCGATCGCCGGCGCCGTCGAGCGTGTGCTGGATGCCGTCGACCAGCGCGTCGTGGGTCGACAGCGCCTTGCCGAAGCAGCAGCGTGCCGGCGCTCTCGTCGAAGGCGGCGAGGTCGGTGAAGGTGCCGCCGATATCGACGGCAATGCGCAGCCGCCTGGGCCGGGTGCCTCATCTGGCATTCTTTCAGAACCTGGGCCGGTTCGGTCAGGGCGAAAGTTCCTCCAGCACGCGTCCCTTGGTCTCGCTGGCGAACACGCGAGACGATCACGCCGGTCACGGGCTGCCACACGGCGAAAACGCCGAACACGTCGCTGATATCCGCGCGCGCCACGACGAAGCCGACGATCAGCGGCCCGACCGAGGAGCCGAGCCGCAGCCACGCACTGGCCGAAACCCGAGCCGATGGCGCGCATCCGCGTCGGATAGAGTTCCGCCGTGTAGAGGTAGAGCGAGAAGGTGATCGACTGCAGGATGGCGTAGTCGCCGAGCCCAGGACCAGCACGTGGGCCGCGGAGGTGGCGCCGAACATCGCCAACGCGCCCAGCGGCACGACCGCGAGCGAAGAAGGCGCCGATATACCAGCGCCGGCGCCCGACGCGGTCGATGCAGAAGGCGCAGATGACGGCGAGCGTGACGCCGCAGGCCGAGGTGATCCATCCGAAGCCGAGAGCGGTTGCGAGCGGCACGTGGAAGATCGAGCCGTAGAGCGTCGGCAGCCAGGTGACCAGGCCGTTATTGATGACATAGGCGGAGAACCACAGCGCCCACAGCATCAGCGTGCGCTGCCGGTAGACGCCGCGGAACAGTTCCTTCCATTCGGTGCGGGCGGCCGAGGGCGCGATGGTCACCACCACCGGCGGCGGCAGCGCCAGCCCGGCGCGGCGCACGTCGTTCTCCATGCGGGCAACGATGCGCGCCGCCTCCGCCGTGCGGCCTTTGGACAGCAGCCAGCGTGGCGATTCCGGCATGAACAGCCGCAGCGGCAGGATCAGCAGGGCAGGGACGGCGCCCACCCAGAACATCACCTGCCAGCCAAGGCGTGGCACCAGCAGGTAGCCGCAGAAGCCGGCAAACATCAGGCCGAAGGCGAACAGCGCCTCGTAGAGCACGAAGAACCGGCCGCGCCGCCGGGCACCGATGAACTCGTTGATATAGGCACCGGCGACCGGCACCTCCGCGCCGGTGCCGATGCCCTGGATGAAGCGGAAGGCGATCATCGCCATGGCACTGCCGGCGAAGGCGCAGGCGATGTTCATCGCCGCGAAGACCGCGACGGCGGCGGTCAGCACCGGCAACCGGCCGATACGCTCGGCGAGCGAGCTGAACAGCAGCGCGCCGACGAGCTGGCCCATGTAGCCGGCTGAGATGATCCAGCCCACCGTCGCCGGCGCGAGATGCCAGTGCCCGCGCAGCACCGGCAGCGCGAAGGCTATGGCGAGCGTGGTATAGCCGTCGAAGAACGTCGCGGACCCGACGACGACCCGGGTGAGGACCAGCAGGCGCGAGACGGGGAGCCATTCAAGCCGCGCGATGAGCGCTGTTGCGTCGGCCACCTCGGCGGCGGTCTTCGTGTCCAGGTCCATAGTCGTTTCCCTAGCAGTCTGTCGGATTTGGCTCGTCCGGCGTTTGGTGGTAGCGAGCTTGGTTGGTTTCAGGCGGACTGCAGGCGCGTGATGCGCCTGCAGTTGTAGGCAAGGGCGATCAGGGTCCACTCGGTGGCGACGTTTTGCAGGCCACGCAGGCGAAAGCGGACGAAGCCGAGGACGCTCTTGATGATGCCGAACACCGGTTCGACGGTCTGCTTGCGCTTCTTGTAGAGGGCCTTGGCATCGTCGGTTTCCAGCTTGGCTTTCATGGCGATGCGCCAGGGTTCGGTGACCCGTCGGGCCGCCTTGGGCTTGGGCGGCGGGCGGAAGTCGTAGAGCCGGTGTGGCTGGGTTCGTCCGATCGCCACCAGCGGCTCGATGCCGCGCGCCTGCAAGTCTGCTACCGCTGAACCGCTGGCGAAGCCGGTATCGGCCAGGACCGTCTTGGGCAGGCCAAGGGTTGTTTGCATCGCCAGGATGGTGGCGGCAAAGCTCGGCGCATCGGCTGGGGTGGCGACCAGGTTGGTCGCCAGGATCAGTTGCGCGCCATCGGCGCAGACCACGGCCTGGGCGTTATAGGCTTGGCGATATTCATGCGCGTCGGAACGGCGCATCAGCGCGCTGTCCGGGTCGGTCAGGTTGCTCTGCCGCTCTGGCGGCGGGTCATCGTCGGGTG
Source organism: uncultured Alphaproteobacteria bacterium (assembly GCA_963754235.1). Taxonomy (GTDB): domain Bacteria; phylum Pseudomonadota; class Alphaproteobacteria; order Acetobacterales; family Acetobacteraceae; genus DATAYA01. Next base: position 10,328 of record CAVWFK010000027.1, read on the forward strand.
GTTTCGGCGGTCGGCCGCGCCGCCCCTTCTTGGTGTCATAGGCGGCCTTCTTCGCCTCATAGGCGGGGCGGGCCGCCTCGGCGTCGGCGCGCGCTTCAGCCTCCAGCCGGGCGCAGGCAGCCTCCAGCTTTGCCTTCAGCGCCTCACGCCGGGCGAGTTCGGCCGGCAATGCCTGCGGGTCGTGGTCTGCGGCATCGGCGGCCTCGGCCTGCGCGGTCAATGCGGCGATGTCGGCCGCGAGCTTGGCGCGCAATTGCGTCGCCCGGTCGTAGCGCACCGAGCGGATCTTCGAGGCATTGGCGTCGAGCTTGGTGCCGTCGATCGACACCGTGCCGAGCCGCAGCAGCCCGCTTTCGCGTGCCAGCAGCAAAACCTGCAGGAACGCTGCCTCGAAGGCGGCTTTGTTCGATCGCCGGAAGCTCGCGATGGTGTCGTGGTCGGGGTGCAGATTGGCCGCCACGAAGCGCACCGCGATGTCGCGATAGGTCGCCCGTTCGATCCGCCGCGACGAGAAGATGCCGTTGGCATAGCTGTAGATCAGCAGCGCCAGCATCAGACGCGGGTGATACTGCGGCCTGCCTCCCGCACGATCTGCAACCGCGAATGCCGCCAGTGGCACCCGCTCCACCGCAGCCACCACGAAGTGCGCCAGGTCGTCCTCCGGCAGCCACGCCTTCAGGTCAGGCGGCAGAAGGAACGCCTGCTCGCGATTGTACGGAACAAAGTTCGACATCCGCCGATTCTAGCCACCAACAGCGGCGGCGGGGACCCCAATCCGACAGACTGCTAGTGGAGCGAATCTGATGCGGTGGACGGCCCCTGAGCGGCATCTGTGTGCCAGGGTCGTGGCTGTTGAGGCAACGAGGGACAAGGAGCCGTCCACCATGGAGATTACCACGATCGGTTTGGACATCGCCAAGCGCCTGTTTCAGGTGCACGGCGTCGATGTGTCGGGGAAGGCGGTTCTGCGCCGTAAGCTGCAGCGGGCCGATGTGCTAGCTTTCTTCAAGGACCTGCCATCTTGCCTGGTCGGTATCGAGGCATGCGGCACGGCCCATTACTGGGCGCGGGAGATCAAGGGGTTGGGCCACGAGGTTCGGCTGATGCCGCCTTCGTATGTGAAGCCTTACGTGAAGCGCGGCAAGACTGACGCGGCCGATGCCGAAGCGATCTGCGAAGCGGTGACCAGGCCGACCATGCGCTACGTGCCCATCAAGACCGCCGAGCAGCAGGCCGTGTTGATGCTGCATCGGACGCGCGACTTGCTGGTGCGGCAGCGGACGATGCTCGTGAACGCGCTACGTGGACATATGGCCGAGCTGGGCATCGTTGCGCCGCAAGGGATCAGTCGCGTGGGCGACCTCGTTGCGGTACTCATGGGCGAGGATGAGTTCAAGCTGCCAAAACTGGCGCGGCAGGCGCTTAGCGGGCTTGCTGCGGAGTTGGCAGTGTTGGGCGAACGGGTAAAGGAAATTGAGGCAGCCATCCTGGCCTGGCACAAGAACAACGATGCCAGTCGCCGACTTGCTGCCATTCCCGGCATAGGACCGATTACCGCCTCGGCGATCGTGGCGACGGTAACTGATCCCGCTCACTTTCACTCTGCCCGCCAGTTTGCGGCCTGGATTGGGTTGGTACCCAAGCAAAACTCGAGCGGCGGGAAGGAGAGGCAGGGCGGGATCTCCAAGCAGGGCGATCGCTATCTGCGTCGGTTGCTCGTGCTGGGTGCAACCGCGGTGATCCGCCATACCCGGACGCGGACTACCGCGGAGGCAGGCTGGCTCAAGGGCCTTCTCGAACGGCGGCCAGCACGACTGGTCTCGATCGCGCAGGCAAACAAGACCGCGCGCATCGTTTGGGCGCTGCTGGTGCGGGGGGACGCGTATCGTGCACCGGCATCGACCGTGGTGGTCGTCGCCTAGGTCTTGAGATCCCCGTCAGAGATCGCCGCAACTGACGGGGTACCGAGGACGATGATGGCGTGATGGTGAACCGGTCGAACCCGGGGCTTGGAAGAACCCGTCAAGCGTTATGCGCCATTCAGCGCGCAAATCTGTTTGGGAGCCAGGCTGCGGATTGCATCAGGGCCAGCGGTCATAGGCCGCGCAAAATAGGCCGGACACATGACCGCACCCGACCGCGGCACCGAATGTCAGATCGTCCTTGCGTCGAGGGGGCCGTCCACACATAACGCTTGGTGCCCACGCCTGACGGCAGCGATGATCTTGTCTGGATGCTTGGTCCATCGGAATGGCCGCGGATCGTCGTTTGTCTCGTTCAGGAAGCGGTTGATGGCGGCCTGGAGAGAGACGAGGGAGTGGAACACGCCGCGCTTCAGCCGCCGCTTGGTCAATTTGGCGAAGAAACCCTCGACCGCATTGATCCACGAGGCCGAGGTCGGGGTGAAGTGGAAGGTCCAGCGAGGGTGGCGTGCCAGCCATTGCATGACCTTGGGATGCTTGTGGGTGGCGTAGTTGTCCACGATCGCATGGATCAGCTTCCCGGCCGGGACTTCGGCCTCGACGGCGTTGAGGAAGCGGATGAACTCCTGATGCCGGTGGCGCTGCATGCAGTGCCCGATGATGGAGCCGTCCAGCACGTTGAGGGCGGCGAACAGAGTGGTGGTGCCATTGCGCTTGTAATCGTGCGTCATCGTGCCGCAGCGGCCCTTCTTCAGCGGCAGGCCGGGCTGCGTGCGGTCGAGCGCCTGGATTTGGCTCTTCTCGTCCACCGACAACACCACGGCATGGGCAGGCGGATCGACGTAGAGGCCGACGATGTCGCGTACCTTGGCGGCGAACTGCGGGTCCTTGGACAGCTTGAATTGCCGCACCCGGTGCGGCTGCAGCCCGTGACGACGCCAGATGCGCTGCACAGAACTGGCGCTGAGACCCACCTGCCTCGCCATTGCCGCCGCCGTCCAGTGGGTGGTCTCGCCTGGTGGCGCGGTCAGGGTCAGCGCCACCACCCGCTCGACGACCTCCCGCGCCAGGGGCGGGATGCGCGAGGGGCGGGTCTTATCGCGTAGCAGGCCATCGACCCCGGCCTGCATGAAGCGTTCCTGCCAACGCCAGACAGCAGCTTTGGCGACGCCAGCCTGGCGCATGATCTCGTTGGTGCCGCAGCCTGCCCCGCTCAAAAGGACGATCTTGGCACGCCAGACGTGCTTCTGCGGGCTGTTCCGGTCCGC
>CAVWFK010000028.1:0-6371 GCA_963754235.1 uncultured Alphaproteobacteria bacterium
GGGCGGTCAGGCGGCGAGGCGCTGGTCGAGCCTGGGGCGGATATCGGCGAGGTTCCAGGGCAGCAGCTCGGCCACGCGGTTCACCGGATGATCGGCGATGCGCTCGATGACGCGGCGCAGATACGCCTCGGGGTCGAGGCCGTGCAGCTTGGCCGTCTCGATCAGGCTGTAGATCGCTGCGGCACGCTCGCCGCCGGCATCGGAGCCGGCGAACGTCCAGTTGCGCCTGCCAAGGGCAATCGGGCGCATGGCGCGCTCGGCCGCCGAGTTGTCGATGCAGGCGCGCCCATCGCGCAGGATCAGCGTCAGCGCATTCCACCGCGACAAGGCATAGCGGATCGCAGCGGCCAACTCGCTGCGACCGGAGATGCGCGGTTCGGGTCGTCTCGAGCCAATCGTGCAGCGCCTCCATCAGCGGCGCGGTATGCTCGGCCCTGACACGCAGGCGCTGATCCGGCGGGCGGCGGCGGATCCCGTCCTCGATCCGATAGAGGGCGGCGATCCGATCCAGCGCCTCGCGGGCGAGCGGGGACTTGGTTGCCTCATGCACATCCCAGAACTTGCGCCGGGCATGCGCCATGCAGGCGGCCTCGACCACGCGGCCGTCGCCGTAGAGCCCGGCATACCCGGCATATCCGTCCGCCTGCAGGATGCCGCGGAAGTCCCGCAGATGCTCCCGTGGGTGCTCCCCCTTGCGGTCCGGCGAATACCGGTAGAGCGCCGCCGGCGGAGCCGGCCCGGCGAAAGGCCGGTCGTCGCGAACATAGGTCCAAAGCCGCGCCGTGCGGGTTCTGCCGAGACCCGGCTCCAGCACCGGCACCACGGTATCGTCGGCATGCACGCGCTCGCCCGCCATCACATGCCGGGCCAGCGCATCGACCAGCGGGCGCACCAGTCGCGCCGTCTGACCCACCATGTCGGCCAGCGTCGAGCGGGGCAGGTCGATATCCTCGCGCGCGTAGATCTCGGCCTGCCGATGCAACGGCAAATGGTCACAGTATTTGGCCACCAGCACATGAGCGAGCAGGCCGGCGCCGGCGCGGCCGCGGCGGATCGGCAGGCTCGGCGCGGGGGCCTGGGCGATCGTCTCGCAGGCCCGGCAGGACAGCTTCGGCCGCACATGCCGGATCACCCGGAACGAGCCCGGCACATAGTCCAGGATCTCGGTCACATCCTCGCCGAGCTTGCGCAGCGCACCGCCGCAGGCCGGGCAGGCGCACGGTGCGGCGTGCTCCACGACATCGCGCGGCAGCGCCTCGGGCAACGGCCGGCGCACCGGCTTGCGCACGTCCGCGAGCTCTGCTTGCTTCGGCCGCTGCGACGTCAGGGTCTTCCGCGGCGTGGTCTCGGCCAGCAGCTCGTCGATATCGGCGAGCGTCAGCTCGAGCTGCTCGACCCGCGCGCGCAGCTTTTCCGACGAGCGCCCGAACGTCACGCGCAGCAATCGGGCGAGCCGCGCCTTGAGCGCCTCGATCTCGAAGCGCTGCTCGATGATGCCGGCGCGCGCCGTCACCAGCTCCGTTTTCTGTGCGGCGATCTCCGCCGCCTGCGCCGCGATCATCGCCTGCAAGGCGGCGACATCGCTCGGCAGGTCGGCGGGCGTGATCGGCATGGCGAGAGACTCGACCCTGTGCCCGCGCCGCGCCAAGCAAAACCCGCACGCGACGGCGCTTCAGCCCGCCATCTCCGGCTGCCATGTGCGCGCCGGCATCCGCCAGTCGATCCCCTCGGTCAGCATCGACAGCTGTGCCGGCGTCAGCGACACCACCCCCTCCGTGGTCGCCGGCCAGACAAAGTGCCCGCGCTCCAGGCGCTTGGCGTAGAGCACCAGGCCCTGGCCATCCCAGAACAGGAGCTTCACCAGGTGACCACGACGGCCGCGGAAGGCGAAGACCTGCCCACTGAACGGGTCTCGGTCGAGCTGCTGCGCGACCAGGGCGGCCAGACCGTCGAAGCCGCGCCGCATGTCGGTCGCCCCGGCGACCAGCCAGATCTTTACGCCAGCCGGCGGCGCGATCATCCGCGCAGGGCCGCGACCACCCGCCGCAGCGCCGCCAGGCTCACATCGCCATCGACGCGGACCCGCACGCCGCCGTCCAGCTCGATCTCGATCAGGCCGGATCGCCGTGCCGCTGGTGCGGATGCCCGCGCCAGGCGCGGGGCGCTTCTCCGGCTCCCTGGGTTCGGTGATCCGCACCGGAAGCAGCCGCACCGCCGATCCCGCCCCCGCCTCCGGCGATGCCACGCGCCGCCACCGATAGATCAGGCTCGTGCAGATACCATGGCGCCGGGCCAGATCGCGCACCCGCGTTCCGGCCACCAAAGCCTCCGACACGACGCGGGCCCGGAAGGCCGCATCGTGGGCACGCCGACGCTCGCCGACAATCTCGATCCGCTGCATCGAGGCTGCCTCAGTGGCAGCCACTGTGGCAGCCTCATCCTCGCCATCGCTCATGCACCGCAGCAGACCGAGCCGAGGCTTATTCAGGCAAGACGTGGCTGGGCGGACGCATACGCGGCAGATACAGGCGATGGGCGATTGGCAGACTGGCGTGGTCGTTGGCGACCGAAAGGGTGACCGCGACTTGACAGTTGTCCTGTTTGCCGAGCTGACCGCAATACTGCCGCGCCACACCGACCGAGTGCGTGCCCTTCTTCGGGATTCCGGTGTCGTCGATGATCAGGGCTCGGATCGCCCCGTGCCGCTCGATCGCCGGCAGCACGCGGGCGCGCACCGCCGCGAGCACCGCCGCGTCCGACCAGTCCGACTTGGCGATGAAATGGTGCAGCGACTGGTGCGCCGCCCGCACCCGCCCAGGTTCGACCCGAGCCGCCATCGGCTCGACGCTCTTTCGCGCGCCCGGCAGCAGCAGACCCGCGCAATAGGATCGGAACGGCGCGTCGCGATCAGCGTGACCCAGCACCGACGTGATCGCCTCGACATAGCATGCAAACCGTGATTCGCTGCCGCGTGCGTTGGATTCGAGACCCACACCCCGCCTCCACGAGTGAGAATCTCCACCCGTACACACAGGGCCGCGAATTGTACAAGGAATTTATGACACAGTAGGACCAGTGGGCCGTGGGATTGGCAAAGGGCTGCTAAGCCCCGGTCACACCCGAATGGTGAACAGTCCCTTGCGGCACCAAGTCCATCAGATGGCGTTGGCGACCTATTGCTCGGAGTAAGCCGAATGCCGTCGCACATCGTTGTCGTCCTTGCCGAGGATGAGGCGCTGCTCCGCATGGCGACGGCCGAGGTTCTCCGTCACGAGGGGTTCGAAGTCATGGAAGCCGAACACGCCGAAGATGCATTGCGCATTCTTCGGGCCAAGGCCGCGGTCGTCCATGTGCTGTTTACTGACATCCACATGCCCGGAGCGATGGACGGTCTAGCACTGGCGCACCACACGGCGGGGAAGTGGCCTTGGGTCGCGCTGCTTATTACGTCGGGCCGGGCCCAACTCGATAGTGCCGTCCTCCCTTCCAAGAGCCGTTTTTTGAGCAAGCCCTATAGCCATCACCGCGTTGTCACCCACATTCGGGAACTCGCCGTATCCTGAGTTCGGCCACTTCTGGGGCGCGCTTACGACCGGGCACCCCCGGCACCCTCATCGGCGAGCCAACTATTCCGGCTAAGCGGAACATGTCGCCTACCATCGAGAGACCAGAAAGATGCAACTTTGACCATGGGTAACGCGCATATCGTTCCGGCGAATGAATTGCAGCGCATGGCGGCGGTGACGCGCTACGATATCCTAGATACCCCCCGGACGGCTCGTTCGACCGCATCACCGCGCTTGCCGCCCGCCGTTTCAGCGTTCCGATTTCGATCATCAGCATCGTCGATCATGACCGCATCTGGTTCAAGTCTCACCACGGCGTCCCGGTGAACCAGATCGGCCGCGATCCGGGATTGTGTGCTTCGGCCATTTTGACGCCGGATCCACACATCCTGGTCGACGCGGCGGTAGACCCCCGCTCGCTCGCCAACCCGCTCGTCGCCGGAGAATTCGGCCTTCGCTTCTATGCAGGGGTTCCGCTACGGACCAATGACGGTTACAACCTCGGCACCCTCTGCATCATCGACAAGGCGCCTCGGCCTATCGACCAAACCCAGATCGACGATCTCAAGGATCTCGCTTCCGTTGTCATGGACCAGATGGAGTTGCGGCTGTCCGCTCGCCGGGCAGTATCCAAAGCCGAAATCATGGCTCGGGAGATCGATCATCGGGTCATGAACAGCCTGCAGTTCATCTCCGGCCTGCTAACGATGCAGAGCCGCATGCCAGACCTGACCGATACCGCGGCCCAGTTGCAGATGGCGGCAAACCGCGTGGCAGCCGTTGCCCGCGTGCACCGACATTTCTACTCCAACGAAGCGGCCGAGATGATGTCGTGCGTCACTTTTATCCGCCGGCTTTGCGGCGATCTGTCGGGTATTCTTGGAAAGCCTATCGAGGTGAGCGGGGACGAAGGCGACGTGCCGACGACCCGGATCCAGCCGATCGGCCTTATCGTCAACGAACTCGTCACCAACGCGGCGAAGCACACCACCGGAGAGATTGAGGTCACCTATCGAATCAGAGGCGACCTCCACGAACTCAGCGTACTTGACGAAGGCGAGGGCCTGCCTTCCGGGTTCGACCCGGACAAGCGGGGCGAGGGCCTCGGAATGAAGGTGGTCGCAACGCTCGCAAGGCAACTCGGCGGGCGCATAGTTGCCGGCGCTAACCCGGCCGGGCGCGGATCGTGCTTCGGGGTAGCGTTCCCCGCCTAGCCACCCTCTCGTGGGTTTTTCGGCGCCTTTAGGCCGGAGTCAGCCTCGTTTTTGTTCCTTCATCCAAGGCCGCTTCCGCTCGAGCGAAGCGTCTCGCCGCCAGGACAGCGACGAAACAGGCCCTGAATGCGACCGCGAGCCGCCCGGCGCGTTCGGTCCCAGCGTAACGTTCGGAGGACCTACAATGGATGAAAGCCAGGTTGTAGGGGGTGCGGGACCGGCCCTCGCCGCCCACAGCAAGGACGCCTCGGCACATGGAGCGACCCAGGCGTCGCGCGCGACAGGAAACGACGTTCGGACGTCGAGCAGCGTTTCGGACGACGGGACCAGAATTTCCGGAGAGGTTCGTGAGGCTGCTGGGCAGGTGGGCTCGTCGGCGCTCGACCCGGCCAGAAGCGCGCGCAAGAGTCTCTCCGAACCCGGCGGCCACGCAGCGGAACGGGCCGTGGAGTTCGTGCGCGAGCAGCCATTCGTCGCCCTGGCAGTCACTGGCGCGGCTTGTCTCGCATTGGGCATCCTGCTGGGCCGACGTTAAGGCGCGGTCTCGCGTCGCCCCAGCTCGGGCTCTGCTTCGGGGGCGGTGACCTGAGTCCGGGTGGCTCACAGGCAGGCTAGCACCCTCACCGGCTTGTGGGGCGCGGCACCTCAACGGGCTTGCGTGGCGTGCGGGCACCCCCGGCCGGCCCTGGCCTTGATCAGCGTCAGCGAAAGGGCCGGAGCTCAGACGCCGTTTTTGACCTGGCTTTGCTGCCGCGGACGGGCGGGCTTGCGTAGGGGTAGCCGCGCGAGGTCGGCGATACAGCCCGGTTTACTCCCGCCGAACCATGCAGCACCGTTCGTGGACCTGACGACGCGGGGCTACGAGAACCGGGTATCTCTCCGGGTAGACTTTCCCAGGCGAAAGGCCCTTCTCCCTTGTCGATCAACGCCTTCAGCGGCCGGAGTGACCGACAGCCCTCCGCCATGGGATTCAGCAACTCCTTGATGTAAGCCGGGTTTCTAGCCGTCAGTCCGGTATGGCATACACCTCAGCCTACACTTCGTGCGGCGATGGGCGGGGACGGCGGGGGACGGTCGGGGCATCGGCACCATCCCGGTTCGGGCATACGGTCCGAGCGCGCGCGGCATCTTCTCCCACAGGGGGGTCCCGCCGGAGGCGGGTTCCGGTTTGTTTGCACTACCCATGATGGCAGCCCCCTGGCATTCCGGCCGCGCAGCGTGCGCCGTCGTCTCTCCCTCCTCCTACATTGCCGTTGGCCGCGCGCGCGTGGTTTTGGCGACCACTGTGTGAGGACCGCGCTGTACGATCGGCTGCTGCTGCCCGCCGGGCGAGGATCGAAGGGCCGGCGGTATTGGATCAGCCGGACGCGACGGTGGTGGTGGAGCCGGGGAGTTGGGCGCGGGTCGATCGGGTCGGAAACCTGATGTTGGGGACTGAGGATTGATCCTCCGGCTTCTCGGTATCACATGACCGTGAGCTAAGTAGGTTTCATGCCCGACCATCTGCCCTGGGCGAACAACGCGTTGATATTACAGCATGGACAGTTGTGGAGCATTTCTTGCCTTTCCCTCATAACGGGTGTTGACTGCG
>CAVWFK010000029.1:0-11016 GCA_963754235.1 uncultured Alphaproteobacteria bacterium
GCGCAGGTCGGATTTGGCTGGAGCGGTCGCGGCCGCTTGCCTGGCACTAGGAACGCTTCCAGCCCCCGCCGCCGCTCCCTTCAAGTGCCCGCATGTGGGCGGCCATTTCGTGTTCGGTCAGGAAGCGAACGTCAACAGCCTCGACCAGATGACGTCGTCCACCATCTCGACGCGCAACGTTGCCATGAACATCTTCGAGACGCTGATGACGCGCGACGAGCACAACAACCCGATCCTCGATCTGGCGGACAGCTACACCGAAAGTCCCGACCACCTGACCTATACCTTCAAGCTGCGGCCGGGCGTCACCTTCCAGAACGGCAAGAAGATGACCTCCGCCGACGTGCTGGCCTCGTTCAACCGCTACAACAAGGTGGGACTGGCGCGGAACATGTTCGACAACGTGGCGGGATGGGAAGCGCCCGACCCAGCTACGTTCGTCATCCACATGAAGCGGCCGCAACCGACCTTCATCCTGCAGCTCAGCTCCTTCAGCATCCCGGTCGTGATCATCCCGGCCGAGGAGGAGCACGATCCGCCGCAGCAGCTCAAGACGGTCGGCACCGGCCCGTGGCAGCTCGTGCAGTTCACACCCGGCAGTGCGGTGCAGCTCAAGCGCAACCCGCACTACACGCCCAATCCGCACTTCACCGAACGCACCGGCTTCGGCGGTTACAAGCAGGCCTGCTTCGATACCGTCACCTTCCGCATCGTCACCGAGCCCGGCGCCCGCGTTGCCGGCTTGCAGACCGGCGAGTTGCAGGGGGTGGAGGACGTGCCGGCGAAGTCCATCCCCACCCTCAAGAGCAACAAGTCGATCACGCTGCTGCCGCTGCCCAACTGGTGGATCCAGTCGCGATCCCGAACACCTCAGTGCCGCCCACGGACAATCTCGACTTCCGCAAGGCGGTGCAGGCGGCGCTGAACATGGACGACATCATGGACGCCGCCTCGGACGGCAACTATCGCCTCAATGTCGGTTTCCAGTATCCGACCCAGCCCGACTACACCGACGCCGGCAAGAACACCTACAATCTGCACGACCCCAAGCTCGCCAAGCAGTATCTCGCCAAGTCCGGTACAAGGGTCAGCCCGTGGTGCTGCTGACCGACAAGGACTATACGCAGATCTACAACTCGGCGCTGGTGATGCAGCAGCAGCTTCAGGCGGTCGGCATCAACGCGCAGCTCAAAGTGACCGACTGGCCGACCTCGGTGCAGATGGCGCAGCGCCCGGATACCGGCTGGAATTTCTTCTTCACCGGCTGGGGCACGCAGCCCGCACTCGGCGCGCTCGACACCATGCAGTTCATGATCCAGCCAGGCGCCGCCTACATGCCGAAGGGCGGCAAGGACGATCCCGACATGCTGGCCGACTGGACGAAGATGAACCAGGCACCGAGCGCGGAAGCCCGACAGGCCGCCTTCGTTGCCATGCAGAAGCTGATCCTCGACCGCGTCTACGCGATCCCGTTCGGGTCGATCACCAAGATGCAGGCCGTGCGCTCGGACGTGAAGGGCTTCGTGCCGTTCCGCATCCCGCGCATGTCGAACGTATGGTTCGCGAAGTAGCGGGGGGCGCGGGAGGCGGCAGATGCGCAGGTCGGATCTGGCTGGAGCGGTCGTGGCCGCTTGCCTGGCACTGGGCACGCTTCCAGCGTAGCCGCCGCGCCCTTCAAGTGCCCGCATGTGGGCGGGCATTTCGTGTTCGGCCAGGAGGCGAACGTCAACAGCCTCGACGAGATGACGTCCGCCACGATCTCGACGCGCAACATCGCGATGAACATCTTCGAGACGCTGATGACGCGCGACGAGCACAACAACCCGATCCTCGATCTGGCGGACAGCTACACCGAAAGCCCCGACCATCTGACCTACACCTTCAAGCTGCGGCCGGGCGTCAAATTCCAGAACGGCAAGAAGATGACCTCCGCCGACGTGCTGGCCTCGTTCAACCGCTACAACAAGGTCGGGCTGGTGCGGAGCATGCTCGACAACGTGGCCAGCTGGGAGGCGCCCGACGCGTCCACCTTCGTCATCCACATGAAGCGGCCGCAGCCGACCTTCATCCTGCAGCTCAGCTCGTTCAGCGTCCCGGTCGTGATCATGCCCGCCGAGGAGGAGCACGATCCGCCGCAGCAGCTCAAGACGATCGGCACCGGCCCGTGGCAGCTGGCGAGTTCACGCCCGGCAGTGCGGTGGAGCTGAAGCGCAACCCGACTACACGCCCAACCCGCACTTCACCGAGCGCACCGGCTTCGGCGGCTACAAGCAGGCGTGCTTCGACACCGTCACCTTCCGCATCGTGACCGAGCCCGGCGCCCGCGTCGCCGGCTTGCAGACCGGCGAGCTGCAGGGGGTGGAGGACGTGCCGGCGAAATCCATCCCCGACCTCAAGAAGCAACAAGAACATCACCCTGCTGCCGCTGCCCAACTGGTGGATCCAGATCGCGATCCCGAACACCTCGGTGCCGCCCACCGACAATCTCGATTTCCGCAAGGCGGTGCAGGCGGCGCTGAACATGGACGACATCATGGATGCCGCCTCGGACGGCAACTATCGGCTCAATGTCGGCTTCCAGTATCCGACCCAGCCCGACTACACCGACGCCGGCAAGAACACCTACAATCTGCACGACCCCAAGCTCGCGAAGCAATATCTCGCCAAGTCCGGCTACAAGGGGCAGCCCGTGGTGCTGCTGACCGACAAGGACTATACGCAGATGTACAACTCGGCGCTGGTGATGCAGCAGCAGCTCCAGGCGGTCGGCATCAACGCCCAGCTCAAGGTGACCGACTGGCCGACCTCGGTGCAGATGGCGCAGCACCCCAACACCGGCTGGAACTTCTTCTTCACCGGCTGGGGCACGCCGACCTCGCTCGGCGCGCTCGACACCATGCAGAACCTGATCGAGCCCGACGCCGTCTACATGCCGAAGGGCGGCAAGGACGATCCCGACATGCTGGCGGACTGGACGCAGATGAACCAGGCGCCGAGTGCCGAGGCCCGGCAGGCGGCGTTCGCGGCGATGCAGAAGCTGATGCTGGACCGCGTCTACGCGATCCCGTTCGGGTCGTATCACCAAGATGCAGGCGGTGCGCTCGGACGTGAAGGGCTTCGTGCCGTTCCGCATCCCGCGCATGTCGAACGTGTGGTTCGCGAAGTAGCCGAGGCGCGCGCATGACCGGCGTCGTCCTGCGGCGGCTGGGCAGCGCGGTGCCGATCCTGGTGATCGTGAGCCTCATCACCTTCGCGATGATCCATCTGGTGCCCGGCGATCCTGCGGCGGCGATCGCCGGGTTGTCCGCGACGCCGCAGATGATCGCGCAGATCCATCACGAGCTCGGCCTCGACCAGCCGCTGCTGAGCCAGCTCGTGCGCTGGTACGTCAATCTCGCGCACGGCGATCTCGGCCGCTCCATCCTGCTCGGCCAGCCGGTGTTGCAGGCGACCCTGGAGCGTCTGCCGGTGACCTTGCTGCTCTCGGCCTATGCGCTGGTCATCACGCTCGCGGTCGGGATGGTGGGCGGCATCATCGCGGCGCTGCGGCACAATACCGCGGTCGATCAGGGCGCCATGGTGGTCTCGATGTTCGGCATCTCGGTGCCGAATTTCTGGATCGGGCTGCTGATGATCCTGCTGTTCGCGGTCAAGCTCGGCTGGCTGCCGACCGGCGGCTACATCCCGCTCACCACCGACCCGATCGGCTGGCTGCGCACCTCGACGATGCCGGCGATCTCGCTCGCGCTGCTGCAGATGGGCCTGCTCGCGCGCATCACCCGCTCGACCATGCTGGAGGTGCTGCGGCAGGACTACATCCGCACCGCGCGCGCCAAGGGCCTGCCCCGCCGGCAGGTCGTGTTCAAGCACGCGCTCGCCAACGCGCTGATCCCGGTCGTCACCATCATCGGCATCATCGTCTCGCTGCTGATCTCCGGCTCGGTCGTCACCGAGACGCTGTTCTCCATCCCCGGCATCGGCCAGTTGCTGACCGAGGCGGTGCTGAACCGCGACTACCCGATGGTGCAGGGCGGCCTGCTGATCGTGACCGCGCTGCTGGTGCTGGTGAATATCGGCGTCGATCTCTGCTACGCGGTGCTCGATCCGCGGGTGCGCTATGAATCCGCGTGACGTCCTGCCCGACGAGCCGATCGAGGAAGCGCCCCGGCGCCGCCGCTTCCGCATGGCCGCGATCACGCGTGCGCCGGCTGCTGCACCATCGCCTGTTCGTCACCGGCCTGGCGTTGACGCTGGTGATCCTGGCGGTCGCGGCCCTCGCACCGCTGATCGCGGGCGCCAATCCGAACCGGCTGGTGATGCGCAACCGCTTCCTGCCGCCGAGCCCGCAGCACTGGTTCGGCACCGACAATTTCGGCCGCAGCCTGTGGTCGCGCGTGGTCTGGGGCGCGCAGCTCTCGGTCGAGATCGGCCTCTCGGTCGTCGTGCTCAACGCCGTGTTCGGCACCCTCGTCGGCGCGGTCGCCGGCTATTTCCGGCGCGTCGACAACATCCTGATGCGCGTCAACGACGCGCTGATGGCCTTCCCCGCGATCCTGCTCGCGATCGGCGTCACCGCCATCCTCGGGCCGTCGGTCGCCGACGTGATCCTCGCCCTCTCGATCGTGTATATCCCGCGCACCGCGCGCATCGTGCGCGCGTCGGTGATCGTGCTGCGCGAGATGGAATACGTGCAGGCGGCGGTCGCCGCCGGCGCCGGGCACTGGCGCATCCTGCGCCGCCACATCATGCCGAACGCGATGGCGCCGCTGATCGTGCAGCTCAGCTTCCTGTTCGCCTACGCGGTGCTGGCGGAAGCGACGCTTTCCTTCCTCGGCCTCGGCGCGGTGCCGCCCACGCCCACCTGGGGCAACATCATGGCCGAGGGCCGGCAATACATGGTCGATGCGCCCTGGATCATCACCATCCCCGGGGCCGCGCTGATGGTGACGGTGCTCGGCCTCAACCTGCTCGGCGACGGCCTGCGCGACGTGCTCGATCCCCGGCTGCGCATCCAGCAATGAGCCTGCTCGAAATCACGGGCCTCACCACCGCGTTCGCGACCGAGCGCGGCGAGGTGAATGCCGTCGAGGAGGTGTCGTTCTCGCTGGAGCCCGGCGAGGTCCTCGGCATCGTCGGCGAATCCGGCAGCGGCAAGAGCGTCACCGCGCTCACCATCATGGGCCTGCTGCCGCAGCCGCCCGCGCGCGTCGCCGCCGGGCACGTGCGCTTCGCGGGGCAGGAGCTGATCGGGATGCCGGAGACGCGGCTGCGGCGCATCCGCGGCCCCGGCATCGCGATGGTGTTCCAGGAGCCGATGACCTCGCTCAATCCGCTGTTCACCATCGGCGAGCAGATCATGGAGACGGTGCGCGCGCATGAGCGCATCGGCGCGCGCGCGCAGCGCGACCGCGCGGTCGAGATGCTGGAGAAGGTCGGGATTCCCTCGGCCGCGCGCCGGCTGCACGACTACCCGCACCAGCTTTCGGGCGGGCAGCGGCAGCGGGTGATGATCGCGATCGCACTCGCCTGCCGCCCGCGCCTGCTGATCGCCGACGAACCGACGACGGCGCTCGACGTCACGATCCAGGCGCAGATCCTCGACCTGCTGCTCGATCTGCGGGCGCAGCTCGGCATGGCGCTGCTGATCATCACCCACAACATGGGCGTGGTCGCCGAGACCGCCGACCGCGTGCTGGTGATGTACGCCGGCCGCGTGGTGGAGGAGGCGCCGGTCGGCCGCCTGTTCGCGCAGCCCTCGCATCCCTACACGCAAGGCCTGCTCGCCTGCGTCCCCACGCTCGAGCAGTCGCGCGCCCGCCTCGCCGCGATCCCCGGCACGCTGCCCGAGCCGGGGCGCCGGCCGCCGGGCTGCCGCTTCGCGCCGCGCTGCGATCACGCGATCGCCGCCTGCGAGGCCGCACTTCCCGCGTTGCAGCCGATGGAACCCGGCCACCGCGCCGCCTGCATCCGCGCCGCGGAGCTGATCGCCGCGTGACGCCGCTGGTCGAGGCGATCGGGCTCGCCAAGCACTTTCCCTTGCGCGCGCGCGGGCTGTCGCGCCGTCCGGGCGGCGTGGTGCGGGCGGTCGATGACGTCTCGCTCGCGATCGCGGCGGGCGAAACGCTCGGGCTGGTCGGCGAATCCGGCTGCGGCAAATCCACGCTCGGGCGGATGCTGATCCGCCTGGTGGCACGCCGAGCGCCGGGACAGATCGTGTTCGACGGCACCGAGATCACCACGCTCGCCGGCCGCCGCCTGCGCGAGACGCGGCGCGGGATGCAGATCATCTTCCAGGACCCGTTCGGCGCGCTCAATCCGCGCATGTCGGCCGAGGCGATCGTGATGGAGCCGCTGCTGATCCACGGCGCGAGCGCCGATGCCGCCGCCCGTCGCCAGGTCGCCGGCCTGCTGGCGATGGTCGGGCTGCCGGCGGGTGCGGCGGCGCGCTTCCCGCACGAGTTTTCCGGCGGCCAGCGCCAGCGCCTCGGCATCGCGCGCGCGATCGCGCTCAGGCCGAAATTCATCGTCTGCGACGAGCCGGTCTCGGCGCTCGACGTCTCGGTGCAGGCGCAGATCGTGACGCTGCTGCAGGATTTGCAGGCGGAGCTGGGGCTGACCTATCTGTTCATCAGCCACGATCTCGCGGTGGTCAAGCACATCGCCGATCGCGTCGCGGTGATGTATCTCGGCCGCATCGTCGAGATCGCGGAGAAGCGCGCCCTCTACGCGGCGCCGCTGCATCCCTACACGCAGGCGCTGATCGCCGCCGTGCCGATCGCCGATCCGCGGGCGCGCACGCGCCGCCCGCGCCCGCCGCGCGCGGCTCTCGGGCGACATCCCGAGCGCGCTCGCCCCGCCGCCCGGCTGCCGCTTCCACACCCGCTGCCCGCTCGCGATCCCGCGCTGCCGCGAGCAGGAGCCGGTGCTGGCGGAGGCGGCACCGGGCCACTATGTCGCCTGCCATCTGGCACCGGGAGCGCCGCCATGAGCTTCTCGTTCGTCTTCCTGCCGCCGCAGACCGCGATCACCCGCAACTGGGCCGCGCGCCTTGCCGCCGACGTGCCGGAGGCGCGCGTGCGCGTGGCCGAGACCCCGGCGGACGCCGAGGCGGCGATCGTCGAGGCCGACGCGGTGTTCGGCACGCTCTCGCCCGAGCTGCTCGCGCGCGCGCGGCATCTGCGCTGGCTGCAGGCGCCGCAGGCGGCACCGCCGGCCGGCTTCTATCACCGCGCGCTGGTCGATCATCCGCTGGTCGCCACGAACTTTCGCGAGATCTTCAACGACCACATCGCCGCGCACATCATGGCGTTCGTGCTCGCCTTCGCCCGCGGGCTGCACCGCTACATCCCGCAGCAGCTTCGCGCCGAGTGGTCCAAGCCGCCCGAGGACGAGGGCGTGGTGCATCTGCCCGACAGCACGATGCTGATCGTGGGGCTGGGCGGCATCGGCACCGAGACGGCGCGCGTCGCGGCGGCCTTCGGCATGACCGTGATCGCGACCGACGCGCGCCGCACCGACCGGCCGGCTGGTGTCGCCGAGCTGCACCCGCCGGACGCGCTGGACGCACTGCTGCCGCGCGCCGATTTCGTGGTGCTGACCGTGCCGCACACGCCGGCGACCGAGGGGTTCTTCGACCGCGCGCGATTCCGCCGCATGAAGCGATCGGCGTTCTTCATCAACATCGGCCGCGGCATGACGACGCGGCTCGACGATCTGGTGGCGGCGTTGCGCGCCGGCGAGATCGCCGGTGCCGCGCTCGACGTGTTCGAGACCGAGCCGCTGCCGCCCGAGCATCCGCTGTGGCTGATGCCGAACGTGCTGATCACGCCGCACATGGCCGGCTACGGCCCCTATCTGAACGAGCGCCGCTACGCGATCATCCGCGACAACGCGCACGCCTTCGCCACCGGCGGCCCGATGCGCAACGTGGTGGACAAGGCGAACTGGTTCTAATGTTCCGATTCCGAAGTTCCTCGTCATTGCGAGGAGCGGAGCGACGAAGCAATCCATGGGCGGTGCCGCGGGTGAGGCTGCTGGATTGCTTCGCTTCGCTCGCAATGACGACGAGGCACGATGCATACGAACTTTTGAACCTGGACACTAAAAAGAAACACGCCCCGGCTCAGCCATCATCGCGAGCCGCCGCTTGGCGGCGTGGCGATCCAGGCGTGAGGCACGGTGCGGCCCGCCTGGATCGCCACGGCGCTCCGCGCCTCGCGATGACGATGAGTATTGCCACAGGTTTCATCCCCAGCGGGTCGGAAGCGGTGGCGAACTAAGCGGCGATCAGAGTCGCTTCTCCATCTCCACCCAGGTCGGCGCCGCGTAGCCCGGATGCGCGTGCTGCACGGTCTCGACGAAGCCGCAGGCGCCGAACAGCGCGCGGTTGCCGGCGAGCGCCAGCCGCGTGCTCAGCGTCAGTCGGCCGAGGCCGCGCACTCGCGCCGCCGTCTCCGCCGCCGCCATCAGCGCCCGCGCAACGCCTTGCCGCCGTGCTTCGCCCGCGACCGACAGCCGCGCGACATGGAGTGCCGCGTCCCTCTCCACCCACAGCACCCCGCCCACGAGCCGCCCGCAACGTTCGGCGACCGCGCCGCCGCCCGCCGCGATCTGCCGCGCGACACTCTCCGCCGTCTCGCCCAATGCGGACGGCGGCGGATCGACCTCGACCGGCTGCGCGGCAAACGCGGCCCGGATCAGCGCCGCCAAAGCCGCCGCGTCGGCCGGCCCGGCCGGCCGGATGGTGACCGTATTCCGCATGGCAGCCCACGGTAGCCGTCCCGGCTGCCACTGCCTATCTAGCCGCGATGCCCTCCTCCCCGCCTTCCTGGACACCGGCCGCCCGGCCGTGCCCGACATCGTCGTGCCGCGCGGCATCACGCCGTTCTACCTGCCGCACAAGCCGGTGCGCGGGCGGCTGGTGCGGCTCGGCCCGCTCGCCGACGCGCTGCTGACGCGCCACGACAACCACCCCGCCGTCACGGCCCTCGCCGGGCAGGCGCTGGCACTCGCCGCCGGGCTGGCGGGCGCGCTGAAATTTCGCGGCTCGTTCAGCCTGCAAGCCAAGGGCGACGGCCCGATCTCCATGCTGCTCGCCGACTGCACCGAAAGCGGCGCGCTGCGCGGCTATGCCCGCGCCAACCCGGAGAAACTAGACGCCCTGCTCCGCACCGACCCCGATCCCGCGGCCGGCCTGCTGCTGGGCGGCGGCTATCTCGCGTTCACCGTCGATCAGGGGCCGGACATGGAACGCCACCAGGGCATCGTCGCGATCGCCGGCGGCAGCCTCGCCGACATGGCGCTGCACTATTTCGAAACCAGCGAGCAGTTGCAGTACTCCGTCCGCCTCGCCTCGGCGCCGACGCCGGCCGGCTGGCGCGCCGGCGCGCTGATCCTGGAGCGCGTCGCCGGCAAGGGCGGCATCGCCCCCACGCTCGATGCCGCCGCGCAGGACGAGAGCTGGCGCACCGCACTCGCACTCGCCGGCACCATCACCGACGCCGAGCTGCTCGACGACACGCTGCCGCCCGAGCGTCTGCTGTATCGGCTGTTCCACACCGAGGGCGTCGCCGCCGATCGGTCACGCGCGCTCGCCTATGGCTGCCGCTGCTCGCGCGCGCGGCTGTCCGGCATTCTGGAGCGGTTCCCGACCGAGGATCTCGACCACATGGCGGTCGATGGCGCCATCACCATGACCTGCGAATTCTGCAACCTCGATTTCCGTTTCGACCGCGACGAGGTGCGCGGGATGGCGTGAAGGCGAGGGGCGCTGCCCCTCGACCCCGCTGGGGCCGGCGGCCCCAGACCCGCTTTCCAAATTCGTACTGTGCGGAACCAAACTACATGATATTGGATCAACCGCTGTTTCCGAAGGAGTGACCCGCCATGGAAATGACTCGAAGGTCGATTGCCGCACTCGGCGTAACCACGCTCGGCGCAATGCGCACGCTCGTTCGGCCAGCAGCCGCGCAAACGGCCGCCGCCCCGGCCGGGGTCACGAGGCGACAGCTCGGGAAACGCGCAACGCTTCTTCCGGGCTATAAATCGCTGTCGATGGTGGACGAGATGTTGCAGCCGGGCGCGAACTCGCCCCCGAACAACGTGATGAAGAACGACATGATATGCCAGTGCACGGCGGGGCAAATGCGGGTCGTGCAAACGCCCGGCGGGGAATTCATCGCCAAAGAGGGCGACGTATGGTCCTGCACGAAAGGCATCCAGGAGCAGGTTTGGAACACCGGCCAGACGGTTGCGATCATGCGAATCATCAACTTGATGCCTGCGTGATGGAGCGATTGCTACAACGGACGGAATGGTTGCTCTCGGCACAGGGCGACGAGGTCTGAAGCGCGCGGCATTCTGGAGCGGTTCCCGACCGAGGATCTCGACCACATGGCGGTCTGTGGCGCGATCATCATGACGTGCGAGTTCTGCATCCTCGCTCGACGCGCTATGATCCGTGCGTGACTGCCATTCTCCCTCTCCGCCCGCGCTTGCGGGGGAGAGGGCGGGGAAGGTGGGTCTAACGGCGGGCTCGGTGCATCGATTTTGGCCGCACCCCACTACCCACCCTCTCCCGCAAGCGCGGGCGGAGAGGAGCAGTTGGCCTCGTTCCAACTATTCACGCGATTGCCCTGCTGCTGTACGTTATGAAGCTTGACTACACCGCAAGGTAGTGTTAGAGGCGATGTCGGAATTGCGGCCGGCGCGGGCGAAGCTGGCTATGCGGGAGCTGATGCGAGTTTCGGATGCCGGGCTACCGACATGATCGCCGCGGAGGCCGAGATGACGGAGGGGGGACGGTGCGACTTGGCGACGAGCCAGCGGCGATAAAACCCCTGTTAGCAGGTGCCGCGACCCTGATCCGGCCCTGTTCTCAGGCCGGCGGCGAGCCTGATAGGCCCCTGTTCCCAGCCTGCGACGTCCCTGATCCGGCCCTGATCCAAGCCCTGGTGCGAGCCTGATCCGGCACGGGTCTTCGGCCGGTCAGGTTCGCCATCGCCGGCGCCGACCCAC
>CAVWFK010000030.1:0-28759 GCA_963754235.1 uncultured Alphaproteobacteria bacterium
GTTCCGTCCACCGCCGAAAGCCCGATCAGGTCGGCGAGATAGAACTCGTCTTGCTCCGTCGGGGGCAGCCGGTCGCGGTCAGCATACAACCTGAGATTGACGAGCGCTTCGGCCTCGTCCCGGTCTGCGACCGACCGTCCCGCTTCGTCACGCAGCTCGGCGACGCCTTCGCCGCGCCAGATGAGCGTCCAGCGCCGGCCGCGCTCGTCGGTCAGCGGGCCGCAGCCGGTCAGCGCCGCCGGGTTCTCGGTGTGGCTGACGACCCGCGCCAGGCCGCGCACCCCATGCGGGCGGCCGATCACGCCAAGCAGGATGCGGGGGCGGTCCATCTCACGCCGCCCACGTCATGCTCGGAAGGCCGAGCATCCACGACTTCACGCGCTGCCGGCCAGACGTGGATGGTCGGCCTTCCGCCGACCATGACGGTTGGTTCTCGTCCAAGTGCAATTTTCCTAGCTCACGCCGGCACGGCCGCCTTGGCCCGCTCCTGCGCCTTCTTGCCCGGTGCGGATTTCTTCGGCTCCTCGCGGATCGGCGGCATCGGGGCGAGACCGGCGCGGCCGAGAAAGCGCGCCACCCGCTCGGTCGCGAGCGCGCCCTGATCCAGCCAGTGACGGATGCGCTCGTCCTGCAGCCGCACGCGGTCGGCGTGCTCGGCCGGCAGCATCGGGTCGTAGCTGCCCAGCTTTTCGATGAAGCGCCCGTCGCGCGGGCTGCGGCTGTCGGCGACCACGATATGATAGTAGGGGCGCTTCTTGGCGCCGGCGCGGGCGAGGCGGATCTTCAGTCCCATCCTGTCTCTCTCTTCTCTCTTTGCTAATAGGGGCGTCGCTGCTGCATGTGCTTGGGCAGGATGGCGCCGAGCCCGTGGCGCATCAGCCCCTTCTCGCCGAGCTTGTTCACCCGCTTCAGCATCCCGGACATGTCGTCGAACTGCTTGAGCAGGCGGTTCACCTCCTGCACCGAGGTGCCGGAGCCGGCGGCGATCCGGCGCTTGCGGCTCGCCTTGACAATGGCGGGCGTGCCCCGCTCGCGCCGGGTCATCGAGGAGATGATCGCCTGCTGGCGCTTGAGGATCGTGGTGTCGAGATTGGCGTCCTCGATCTGGTTCTTGATCTTCGCCACCCCCGGCAGCATCCCCAGAATGCCGGAGAGGCTGCCCATCCGGGTGATCTGGCGAAGCTGGGCCGCGTAGTCCTCCAGCGTGAACTGGCCCTTCATCATCCGGGCCGCGAGCTTTTCCGCCTCTTCCTCTTCGATCGTCTCGCTGGCGCGCTCGACCAGGCCGACGATGTCGCCCATGCCGAGGATGCGGGAGGCGACGCGCTCCGGGTGGAACTCCTCCAGCGCCTCGAGCTTCTCGCCCAGACCCACCAGCTTGATCGGCGCGCCGGTGATCGCGCGCATCGAGAGCGCGGCACCACCGCGCGCGTCGCTGTCCATCCGCGTCAGCACGATGCCGGTGACACCCACCGCCTCGTTGAACGCCCGCGCCGTGGTCACCGCGTCCTGCCCGGTGAGCGCGTCCACCACCAGCAGGGTCTCGGCCGGGCTGGTCTCGGCGCGGATCGCGCGCACCTCGTCCATCAACTCCTGGTTGATGGCGAGGCGCCCGGCCGTGTCGAGGATGACGATGTCGAACACTTCGCGCCGGCCGGTCTCCATTGCGCGGCGCGCGATCTCGATCGGGGTTTGGCCGGCAATGATCGGCAGGCTCGCCACCCCGGTCTGCTCGGCGAGCTGGGCCAACTGGAGCTGTGCCGCCGGCCGCTGCGTATCGAGGCTCGCCAGCAGCACGCGCCGCCGCTCCCGCCGTCCCAGACGCAGCGCCAGCTTGCCGGCAGTGGTGGTCTTGCCCGAGCCCTGCAAGCCGACCATCAGGATCGGCACCGGCGCCGCGGCATTGAGGTTGAGCGGCACCGCCCCGGCGCCGCCCAGCTCCTCCACCAGCACGTCCTGGACGATCTTGATGACCTGCTGGCCGGGGGCGACGCTGTCCATCACCTCGGCGCTCATCGCACGCTCGCGCACCCTGGCCGCGAAGTCGCGCACCACCGGCAGCGCCACGTCGGCATCCAGCATCGCGAGCCGCACCTCGCGCAGCGCCTCCGTGATGTCGGCCTCGTTCAGCGTGCCGCGGCTGCGCAGCCGGTCGAAGGCGCCCGAGAGCTTGTCGGAGAGGGTGTCGAACATGCGTGCCGCGCTCCAATGCCCGACGCGCCGCTGCGCGAACCCTCGCGGAGCGGCGGAGCCCCCGCCCGCGCAAGCACCCAAGGCAAGCGCCGGTGGCGAGGACCGGGCGGCCAGGCTGGCCCGGAAAGCGGGGCTTATGCGCGCCGGACGGGCAACGGTCAAGCGCGCGAAAGTGGCGGGAGTTGTGCTACTTTCGCCGCCATGACCCAGGCTCGATCCCTCCCCCGACCCCCTCCCGCAAGGGGAGGGGACCTTGGCGCTCAACTCCCCCTCCCGTTGCGGGACGGGGTCGGGGGAAGGGGAGGGCTCGGCGCGGTCGAGCCTCTGCTCGCCTTCCTCCTCGCGCTCGCCTTCTACGTGTCGCTCTATGCAGGGCTGCCGTATCACGACGTCGCCCGGCTCGTGGCCCAGATCGAGAGCAACCGCTTCGTCTGGGACATCGGCCACATCTTCCTGCAGCCGGCGACCCTGCTCTGGCACCGCTGGCTCGGCTTCGGCGAGGCCGCGGTGATGAGCCAGAAGCACATCAACAGCTTCGCGACGGCAGCCGCGATCGGTATCTTCTACGCCCTGCTGATGCGGCTGCGCTTGCCCGGCTGGCAGCGCATCCTGGCTGCAGCCCTGCTCGCCGGCAGTTGCAGCCTCATCACGCTCGCGCCGACCGGGCACATGAAGCTGCTCGCCTTCCCGTTCATCAATGCGGGCCTCTACGCGCTCGTCGTGTGGGAGCAGCGTCTCGCCGCCGGCGAGCGCGTATCGCGACGCCTGCTGATCCTCGGTGCCGTGTGGCTCGGGCTCGGGGCGGCGTTCCTCGCCAGCGTCCTCGCCACACCGCCGTTCGTGGGGCTGGCGATCCTGGCGGCGCGGCGGCGGGCGAGGGCCGCGTGGCACACCGCGTTCGGCGATGCGATCGGTTTCGGCATCGTCTGCGGCGCGTTGTTCCTCGCCTGCGCCGCGTTCGGCTATATCACCTTCGCCGGCCTGCCGCTCACGCTCGGCGGCCTCGAGCACTCGGTCGTCGCGAAAGCCGACCTCCGGCCGGGTTTCTTCGGGCTCAAGGACGCGGTCGGCCGCGCCGTCTTCGGCGTCGGCAACGACATGATCGCCGCCCCGGTGCTCGGCTCGGTCGGCCGCGCCTGGCTCGGCGGCGAGATCCCCAGCGCCGGCCCGTACCTCCCAACCCTGCTCGCGCAGGGCATCCCCTGGTTCGCGACCCTGCTGCTGGTGGCCGCGATCGGGCTCCGCGCGGTGTGGGGTGCCGCGCGCGGCGCCGCCTGCCTGGTCCCGCTTGCCTTCTTCGCCGGGGCACTGGCCTGGGGCAGCTGGTACAGCCTGAACGACCCGGAGATGTGGTTCCAGCTCACGGCCCCCACCATCCTGCTATTCTTGCTGCTATTCCCGAACCGGCTGGTGCGACCGCTGCTGCCTCTTTGGGCGGCGGCGACGCTCGCGGTGAACCTTGCCGTGATCGGCGTGCCCACCGCCGCCTATCCGTTCCGCCGCGCCGGCGCGGAGCTGCGCGCCGCCTTCACGCCCAAGGACTTGCTGCTGGAATTCGCCGCCTACCCGGGCGGCGCCTATCTCGGCTTCTTCAACACGCCCGGCGTGCCGCGGATCGCGGTCGATAAGCTTTACTTCGCCGACCGCGACCCCGCCGCTTTCTTCGCGGCCCTCCGCACGCGCATCGACGCCACGCTGACGAACGGCGGCCGCGTGATCGCCTTCGGGGTGCTGGACCCGCGCATGTGGGATGCGCCCTGGGGCCTGCTCGCCGCCAGGGGAATGCCGAAGGCCCGGGTCGAGGGGTTCTTTGCGCACAATTACCGGATCAAGAAGCTGCCACCGATCGCGGGATTGCAGGACGCGGAGGTTCTGCCCAGGATATGAGCGCATTGGCGTGAGCGCATTTTCCCGGATAGTTGAATTAAAGGCTTGTTCCGGGTGCATCCATGGCGATTGGCCGACGTTTCGGACATAACCGATAGTCGCAGGACGCGGTTCACCCGGATGTGACGGCCACCATTTGTTGCAAACCGGTCGGATCGCGGCCAATCGCATCGTCCTTGTGAAGTGGCACACAGCAGCTCGAACACCACCCTGCTTTGGTGAGCCGCCCTACGGAACATCCATTCGGGAGCCCCACAATGAGCATACACGTCGAACGCCGCCAGTTCCTCCGTCTGTCCGCGATGGCGGGGCTGATGGCGATGCCGGCCGGGATCGCGCGCGCGCAGGCTGCCGCTGGGCCGGCAGCGCCGGTGCAGCAGCTTAGCGCCGGGCTGATCGCCGCGATGCAGGCCGGCAGCGGCGGTGTTCCGTTCACGCAGCGCTTCGCTGCTCTCGCGCCGGTCGTCGATCAGGTCTTCGATCTGCCGACCGTGCTGCGCACCTCCGTCGGCCTCTCCTGGACTAGCCTGCCGCCGGACCAGCAGGCCGAGCTGGAGAACGCGTTCCGGCGCTACACCGTCGCGGCCTTCGTCTCCAACTTCGACAGCTATGACGGCCAGCGCATCGAGGTGCTGGGCAACCAGCGCGCGGTGATGCCGGGCGAGGTGGTGGTGCCGACGCGGATCGCACCGCGCTCCGGCAAGCCGACGCGGCTCGATTACGTGATGCGGCAGATGCCATCCGGGTGGCGCGCGGTCGATGTGCTCGCGGACGGCTCGATCAGTCGCGTCGCCGTGCAGCGCTCGGATTTCCAGAGCCTGCTCGCGAGCGGAGGCCAGGCGCTGATCGCCAGCCTGCAGCGCAAGGTGCAGACATTGTCCGGCGGCGCGCTCGCCTGAGTGCTCCGGTTCCGCCACCCTCGCGTGCATAGCGAGGGTGGCGGTATTTGCCGCGGTTGCGCCTTTCGAATTGTTTCAAAGACGCGGTAAGCAATTGCTGCCGCAACGGGCCATTGCTGTCGCATAGCGTGCCGGGCGGAGCGTAGCCTTACGGCAACGTTCCAAAAAGGCCCGCGATGGACCTCAAAGAAGCAGGACTGATTGAGGGAGAAATCGGCGCGCACTGGTACTATCGCGCCAAGCTCACGGCCCTGCGCCATATGCTTCCCAAACCAGGTCCCACCTCCATTCTCGACGTGGGCGCCGGCCTAGGGTTTCTTCTCTTCAGCGCTCCTCATGACCACTGGTGCGCGCACCGCCACTTGTGTCGATCCCGGCTACCCTGAGAGCCGGGACGATTTTTGCATGGGCAAGCGCCTGGCGTTCCGGGGTGCCGTCGATGAATCTGACGCAGACCTCGTGCTGATGATGGATGTGCTCGAGCATGTCGAGGATGATGTTGGCTTGGTCTGCGAATACGCGGACAAGGTGGCGTACGGAACGCGCTTCATCGTGACGGTTCCGGCGTTCATGTGGTTGTGGAGCGGTCACGACATCTTCCTGGCGCATTTCCGCCGCTATACCCTCGCGGGGATCGAGGATGTGCTCCGCGCGGCCGGTCTTACCGTGGACCGCGGGTGCTATTTCTACGCCTCCCTTCTGCCGCTTGTGGCACTGGCGCGCCGCGCCGAACGATGGCGGCGGATGCGGAATCCGAGCCAAGGCGGACAGTCATTCCGACGCAAGGCGGACACTGATTCCGACGGAAGCCGGACAGTGATTCCGATCGATCCCGGACGGCCCTGAGGAGGGGCATCCGGGGCCGAAGTCGGCGATCCCATGACCGGTAGCGTGGTCCTCCGACCAAGGGGGACACGATGCCAGCCGAGAGATTGTCGATGCGGAAAGTACGAGAGGTTTTGCGGCTGCGGCACGCGTGCGGCGCGAGCGTTCGGACGATCGCGCGGTCGGTCGGGGTCGGGCACACGACGGTCGCCGAATACCTGCGGCGGACGTCGGTGATCGGGATTACCTGGCCGGTGCCGGCGGAGATCGACGACGCCGAGCTGGAGCGGCGGCTGTTCACGCCCGCGGGCTTCTACAAGGCGCCGACGCGGGTCATGCCCGACTGGAACCACGTCCATGCGGAGCTGCGGCGCCGGGGCGTGACCCTGGTTCTGCTGTGGGAGGAATACAGGGCCGAGCACGCGGACGGCTACGGCTACAGCCGGTTCTGTGACCTTTACATCGATTGGCGGCGGGGCGTCAGCGCGACGATGCGCCAGACCCACGTCGCCGGCGAGAAGCTGTTCGTCGACTACGCCGGCGACACGGTGCCGGTGTTTGACGGGGCGACCGGAGAGGAGCGGCGGGCGCACGTGTTCGTCGCCGTGCTGGGTGCGTCGAACTACACCTACGCGGAGGCTCGCTGGAGCGAGGGGCTGGCCGACTGGATCGGGGCGCACGTCAATGCGCTGGCGTTCCTCGGCGGCGTGCCGAAGCTGCTGGTATGCGACAACCTGCGCGCCGGGGTGACGACGACTTGCCGCTACGAACCCGGTATCAACCGCACCTACCAGGAGATGGCGGGCCACTATAGCACGGCAGTGCTGCCGACCCGGGTCCGCCGCCCACGCGACAAAGCCAAGGTCGAAGTCGCGGTGCTGATCGTCGAGCGGTTCATCCTGGCGCGGCTGCGCAACCGCCGGTGCCTGTCGCTGGGTGAGCTGAACGAGGCGATCCGCGAGGTGCTGGGAGATCTGAACGCCCGGCTGATGCGCAGGCTCGGTGCCAGTCGCCGCGAGTTCTTCGAGACGATCGATCGGCCGGCGCTGCTGCCGCTGCCGCCCGAGCCGTACGCCTATGCCGAGTGGCGGCGCTGCCGAGTGGCCCCGGACTACCACGTCGAGGTGCACGGACATTTCTACTCGGTGCCGTCGCGGCTGATCCGCGAGGTGGTCGAGGCGCGCATCACCGACACCACGATCGAGGTGTTCCACGCCGGCACGCGTGTTGCGGCCCATCTGCGATCGACGCTGCGGCGGCGGCACACGACGACAGCCGAGCACATGCCAAGCGCACATCGGCGCTACGCCAGCTGGACGCCGGCGCGACTGCTGTCCTTTGCCGCCCAGGTCGGGCCAGGCACGGCGGCCCTGGTCGAGACGATCATGCGCACCAAGCCGCACCCCGAGCAGGGCTTCCGGGCATGCCTGGGCATCCTGCAGCTGGCCAAGACCTACGGCGAGCCCAGGCTTGAAGCGGCCTGCCAGCGCGGGCTGACGATCGGCGCGCGAACCTACGGGTCGATCGCCTCGATCCTGCGCACCGGCCTGGACCGGGCTTTCCACGAGGATCCGGCGCCTGAGCCCGCTCCCCTGCTGCACGCGAACATCCGCGGCCGCGGCTACTACCACTGAAGGAGGACCCCGATGCTCGCCCACCCCACGCAAGAACGCCTGCTCGCCCTCGGCCTGACCGGCATGGCTCGCGCGCTCGATGATCAGCGGCGACAGCCCGACATCGCCGCCTTGAGCTTCGAGGAACGGCTCGCGCTGCTGCTCGACCGCGAGGCGATGGAGCGAGAGAACAAGCGGCTGGTCGCGCGGCTGCGGTTTGCCGCCCTGCGCCAGGAAGCCGTCGTGGAGGACGTCGACCTGCGGGCGGTCCGTGGTCTCGACCGCACGCTGTTCCAGAAGCTGGCGGCTGGCGACTGGATCGATCGCAAGCAGAACCTGCTGGTCATCGGCCCGACCGGCGTCGGCAAGTCCTGGATCGCCTGTGCGCTCGGCCATAAGGCGTGCCGGGACAACCGCTCGGTCGTCTATCACCGTGTCCCCAGGCTGCTTGAGACGCTGGCGTTGGCTCGCGGCGATGGGCGCTACGGACGGCTGTTGAAGGCGCTCGGCCGGGTGCAACTGCTGATTCTGGACGACTGGGGTCTGGCGCCGCTCACCAGCGAGCAACGCCGTGACCTGCTGGAGATCATGGACGACCGCCATGACCGCAGCTCAACCATCGTCACCAGCCAGGTGCCGGTCGACCACTGGCACGAGGTGATCGGCGATCCGACGATCGCGGACGCCGTGCTGGACCGGCTTGTCCACAATGCACACCGCTTGGTGCTGAAGGGAAAGTCACTGCGAAAGCGGGCGGCCAAGGCGCTCATGCTTGACGCCGAAGCCGTCGCCTGACCTCATAGCCACGCCGATGACGACCCTGGCCGGGATCCGTTGGAATCCCTGTCCGCCTTGGATCGGAATCACTGGACGGCTTCAATCGGAATCGCCGTCCGCCATCATCGGAATCCGCAGCGGCGGAGCGGCAACGGCGCCGCGCACAGCGCGATGCGGGCGTTCGGTCCGGTGCAGAATGCGATCCTGTGGCTCACTTGCCGCGCGGAACTGCCGCTGTTTCGAGCCAATCGTGTGGCCGGCCTCACGGCATTCGTCCTCGCCACGAAAGAGCGGCACGAGGCCGAGCCGGCAAGAGCGCAGCCGGACCGCGCGCTCGTCGCAGCAGAATCCAAAGTCCTCGTTCCGGCCTGACGCCGACGCCTCTCGTCCTGCGCGCTGGTGTACTGGGTGTCGTGCTGACGCGGCGCTCGCGGCAATCTGCCGGCGCCGGGTGACAGCGAAGGCCGTCTCGCGTTTGATAGGCTGATGGACCTGCCCCTATCCGCCCCCGAGCTGCTGGAGCAGGCGCCATGCAGGGTGCTCCGGCCGGTCGGGCAGACCATTCCCCTGGTGCTCGCCTCGCCGCATTCGGGCTGCGACTATCCTGCCGAGTTCCTGGCCTCGACGCGGCTGGAGCCGCGGCGGCTGCGGCGCAGCGAGGATAGTTTTGTCGATGAGCTGTTCGCGGCCGGGCCGGATCACGGCGCGCCCCTGCTTGCCGCCCGCTTCCCGCGCGCCTTCTGCGACCCCAATCGCGAGGCGTGGGAACTCGACCCGGCGATGTTCGCCGACCCGCTGCCGCCCTGGGTCAACACCACCAGCGCCCGCGTCGGCGCCGGGCTCGGCACGATCGCCCGCGTGGTCTCGTCGGGCGAGGTGATCTATCGCCGCAAGCTCTGCTTCGCCGAGGCCGAGGCGCGGGTCCGGGCGTGCTGGCAGCCCTATCACGCGGCACTCGCAGCCCTGATCGCGGAAACCCGCGCGCCCTTTGGCGCCTGCCTGCTGCTCGACTGCCACTCGATGCCGGCGGGCGGCTGCGCCGCGCGGGCCGGCGGCGAGCCGGATTTCGTCCTCGGCGACGCCCACGGCACCGCCTGCGCACCGCGCATCACCCGCGTGGTCGAGGCCACGATCGCCGGGATGGGCTACACCGTCCGCCGCAACGACCCCTACGCCGGCGGCTACGTCACCCGCCACTATGGCCGCCCGCGCGAGGGCGTCCATGCCTTGCAGATCGAGATTGCGCGCGGCCTCTACATGCAGGAGAGCCGGATCGAGAAGCTGCCCCGCTTCGCCGAGGTGCAGCGCGACATGGCGCGGCTGATCGCAACACTCGCGGCCGCCCTGCCCAGGCTGCTGGCCGCCTGAGAACAGGCAGGAGCAAAAAAATTGGCGGCGCCTTGCGGTGCCGCCAAGTTTAGGGAGGAAACGTCCAAGAAAGCAGCGCGCCGAAGCGCGGCTGCCGGGGGTGAACATAGGGCGGCAATCGCCCGCAGGCAAGCATTTTATTGCATCGCAGCATTGCGAATGTACGGAGCGGGAAGGCGGCTCCGTCCCGCCCCGTGCAGCCCGGCCTCGCGCGAGCCTGGGTTGCGTCTCCGCGGCCGGGCCACTAGGCGGTGACCGATGCGTGCACTGCTCGCCTGCGTGCTCCTGCTCGCCACCCCTCTTGCTGCCGCCTCCGCCGCCCCGCCTTCGGGCCCCTGCGCCGCGGCGATCGCAACCGCGGATCGCACCTCGCCGGTGCCGCTCGCGCTGATGCGCGCGATCGGGGTGGTGGAGACCGGGCGGCCCGATCCGAGCACCCGCACGGTGCAGCCCTGGCCGTGGTCGGTCGATGCCGACGGGCAGAGCCGGTTTTACGACACCAAGGCCGAGGCGATCGCCGCGGTGCAGGCGCTCCAGGCCGCGGGTGTCCGCTCGATCGACGTCGGGTGCATGCAGGTCAACCTGTTCTATCACCCGACCGCGTTCGCCTCGCTCGACGAGGCGTTCGACCCGCTGGCCAACGCCCGCTATGCCGCTCGCTTCCTTGCCGCGCTGTATCGGCGCGAGGGCACCTGGGCGGCGGCGGCCGCGGCGTATCACTCGCAGACGCCGGCGCTGGGTGCTTCCTATGCGCAGCGGGTGATGGCGGTCTGGCCGGGGATAGGCCGGCCTGCGGGGCGCACGGCGCGGCCTGGGCTGCCGGGTGGCCGGGTGGCGGTGATGCTCAATGGCGCGGCGCCGATGCGGATGCTCTCGCTCGATCAGATCATCGGCCGGGCGCCCGCGGAGGTGGCGAGCGATCCGGGAGGGTTCGAGCCGGCGCCGGTGCCGCACGGCTGACCGGACGCGCGGGTTCGAACTGGCACTGGATCGGCTCCGCTGCTCAGGGCGGGGAGAACGGTTGACAGCCATGGCAAATTTGCCATATTCTGCTCAGTGAAGCCAGTCATTTGGATCGCAAGCAGCAAGGAGGACGTTTCCGTGCTGCCGGTTCCGGTGAAGATTTCTTTCGGTTATCGATTGCGTCAGTTGCAACAAGGCCAGACGCCGCTGGATATAAAGCCGCTAGCGCAGTTCGGCAGCGGTGTCTTCGAATTACGGGAGAGATTCGGCCGGAACGCCTATCGGCTCGTGGGCGTCGTGAACCTCACGAACGCGATCTACGTACTGCACGCATTCATGAAGAAGTCGAAATCCGGCATCGGACTACCAAGGCCGGACGCAAACTTGATTGAAACGCGCCTCCGGCGCGCACGTGCACTGGATGCAGAGGAGGAGGAGGCATGAGCGACATTCCGTTTCACCGAGGCAGCGGCGATGTCTTCGCCGATATCGGATTCACTAGGGCCGAGACAGCGGATCTCCTGGCGAAGAGCGGCCTGATCGACGCTATCGGCGATACGATCAAGGAACGCAAGCTCACGCAGCAGCAAGCCGCTTGGCTCTGTGGCACCGACCAGCCGACCCTCTCCAAGGTGCTGCGCGGGCGCATGGAAAGCGTGACCATTGATCGTTTGGCGGCTTGGC
This sequence comes from uncultured Alphaproteobacteria bacterium, assembly GCA_963754235.1. GTDB lineage: Bacteria > Pseudomonadota > Alphaproteobacteria > Acetobacterales > Acetobacteraceae > DATAYA01. The sequence continues at coordinate 11,210 of CAVWFK010000030.1, forward strand.
TGACCGCACTGGGCCGCACGGTGGAAATCCGCGTGCGACCCTATGATGCGAGGGTAAAGACTGGCGAGATCGTGATGGGATCATGACACACCGATTTGGCGGATTATAGCGACCGCACGAGGTCCGCGCGAGGGAGGGGTCAACCGCCGGCGAACTCGGCGCGGATCGCCTCGGTCTGTGCGCCCAGCGCCGGCACCGCACCGGGGGCGACCGGCCCATCGCTGTTGATCGCGGGCGGTGCCGCGAGCGAGACCGGGCCGGCGGGCGTCTCGACCGTGAGCCGCCGCAGCGCCGGATGGCGCGCCAGGCCGGCCACGTCATTGACGAAGCCATAGGCGGTGTTCGCGGCGCGCAGCCGCACCGCCGCCTGCTCGCGCGTCAGGCCCGCGAGGAACCGGGCGATGTGGGCATCGACCGCCGCGCGGTTGGCGACCCGCGCGCGGTTGGTCTCAAAGCCCGGCCGCAGCGGCAGGTCCGGCTCATCGAGGGCGCGGGCGCAGAACGATGCCCATTCGCGTTCGTTCTGGATCGAGATCAGCACCGCGCCGCCATCGGCGGTCTGGAACGCGCCATAGGGGCAGATCGAGGGGTGGCCGAGGCCAACGCGTGGCGGCGGGTGTCCGGTCGCCTCCCAGGTCAGCAGCGGCACGGTCATCCAGTCCGCCATGCCGTCGAACAGGCTCACCTTCACGCCGCGCCCTTGCCCCGTGCGGATGCGCGCGACCAGCGCCTCCAGCACTGCGGCGTGCGCCGCCATCCCGCAGGCGACGTCGCAGGCAGAGACGCCAACCCGGCCCGGGCCCGCCGGATGGCCGGTAACGCTGGCGAGCCCCGTCTCCGCCTGCACCAGCAAATCATAGGCCTTCATGCCGGCGTAAGGCCCGGTCTCGCCGTAGCCGGAGATGTCCACGGTGATGAGCCGGGGGTGACGCGCGCGCAGGTCGTCCGAGCCGAAGCCCGCGCGCGCCGCGGCGCCGGGGGCGAGGTTCTGGATGAACACGTCCGCCCGCGCAAGGATGCGATGCAGCAGGGCGGCGTCGGCGGCCTTCTTGATGTCGGCGACGAGGCTCTCCTTGCCGCGGTTGAGCCAGACGAAATAGCTTGATTGTCCACGCGCGTAATCGTCGTAGCCGCGCGCGAAATCGCCTTCGGGGCGTTCGACCTTGATAACTCGCGCATTGGCGTCCGCGAGCCGCGAGCTGCAATAGGGTGCCGCTACCGCCTGTTCGAGCGCCAGCACCAGCAGGCCGTCGAGCGCGCCTGGCATCAGGAGCATCCGTGATGGGCGGCGAAGTCGTCATCGCGAGCCGGCCGCTTGGCCGGCGTGGCGATCCAGGCAAGCGGCACCGTGCGGCGGGCCTGGACTGCTTCGTCGCGCTGCTCCTCGCAGTGACGGGGCTTCTTGCCCATCAATAGCTGCGCGGCAGGCCGAGCACGTGCTCGGCGATGTAGGAGAGAATCAAATTGGTGCTGATCGGCGCCACCTGATAGAGCCGCGTCTCGCGGTACTTGCGCTCAATATCGTATTCCTCGGCGAAGCCGAAGCCGCCATGCGTCTGGATGCAGGCTTCGGCGGCCGCCCAGGCGGCGTCGGCGGCGAGCAGTTTCGCGGTGTTCGCCTCCTCGCCGCAGCTCTCGCCGGCCTCGAACCGTCGGCAGCCCTCATGCACCATCAGCTCGGCCGCGCGCATCTGTGCGTGCGCGCGCGCGATCGGGAAGGCGACGCCTTGGTTCTGCCCGATCGGGCGGTCGAACACGCGGCGATCCTTCGCGTACGCTACAGATTTCGCGGTGAACCATTTGGCGTCGCCGATGCACTCGGCCGCGATCAGCAGCCGCTCGGCGTTCATCCCGTCGAGGATGTAGCGGAAGCCGCGCCCCTCCTCGCCGACCAGGTTTGCGGCCGGCACCGCCATGTTGTCGAAAAACAGCTCGCAGGAATTATGGTTCATCATGGTGCGGATCGGCCGGATCGTGAGCCCGTGGCCGAGGGCGTCCCGCATATCGACGATGAAGGTGGAAAGCCCCTCGGTGCGGCGCGTCACCTGCTCGCGCGGCGTGGTGCGGGCCAGCAGCAGCATCAGGTCGGAGTGCTCGGCGCGGCTGGTCCAGACCTTCTGGCCGTTGACGAGGTAGCGATCGCCGTCGCGGCGGGCGAAGGTGCGCAGGCTGGTCGTGTCTGTCCCGCTGGTCGGCTCGGTAACGCCGAACGCCTGCAAGCGCAGGGCGCCGGAGGCGATCCTCGGCAGGTATTGCCGCTTCTGCTCGGGCGAGCCGTGCCGCAGGATCGTGCCCATGATGTAGATCTGCGCGTGGCAGGCGGCGCCGTTGCCGCCGGAGACGTGGATCGTCTCCAGGATCGCCGCCGCCGCCGAGAGCGGCAGGCCGGAGCCGCCATATTCCTCCGGGATCAGCACCGAGAGATAGCCCGCTTCGGTCAGCGCGCGCACGAACTCGGTCGGGTAGGCGCGCGCCGCATCCAGCCGGCGCCAGTACTCGCCGGGAAAGCGGGCGCAGAGCTTGGCCACCTCCTCGCGGATTTCGGCGTGCGGCGTCTCGATCATCTCCGGCCTCCCGGCGCATTAGGGGAAGGTCGAGGCTTTTCGGCAAGCTGGCTTCGGTGCAGCATCCGCAAGGAGGGGTGGCATGGTGGCGTGGCAGGACGAGGTGTTCGCGGCACTGCGGGATGCCGGCGTGCGGCAGGTGGGCTATGTGCCCGATGCCGGCCACACGCGCCTGATCGCCCGCGCCCATGCCGACGCCGACATGCGCGCCGTGGTGCTGACCACTGAGGAGGAGGGAGTGGCACTCGCCGCCGGCGCTTGGCTGGGCGGACAGCGGGCGGTGCTGCTGATGCAGTCCTCGGGTGTCGGCAACTGCATCAACATGCTGAGTTTGCCGGCCAGTTGCCGGCTGCCGTTCCTGGCGCTGGTGACGATGCGGGGCGAGTGGGCCGAGTTCAACCCCTGGCAGGTGCCGATGGGAAGCGCCGTGTCGCCGGTGCTGTCGGCGATCGGCGTGCATGTCCGCCGCGCCGAGCGGGCGGAGGAGGCGGCCGAGACGGTCGCCGCCGCCGCTTCATTCGCCTTCGATGGCGGCGTTGCGGTCGCGGTGCTGCTCGGGCAACGGCTGATCGGGGCGAAGGATTTTTCCCGATGATCGAGCGCGTAATCGATCGCCGCGAGGCGGCGGCGCTGCTGCTGGAAGATGCCGGCGAGATGCTGGTGGTGAGCGGCCTCGGCTCCACCACCTACGACGCGGGCGCGGCCGGCGACCGGCCGCTCAATTTCTATCTCTGGGGTGCGATGGGCGGGGCGGCGATGGTCGGCCTGGGCCTCGCCCTGGCGCAGCCGGCGCGCCGCGTGCTGGTGCTGACCGGCGAGGGCGAGATGCTGATGGGGTTGGGATCGCTCGCTACCATTGCCGTGCAGGCACCGGACAACCTCGCAATCGCCGTATTCGACAATGGCTGCTTCGGCGAGACCGGCGCACAGCCGAGCCACACCGCACTCGGCGCTGACCTAGCCGCAATCGCGCGCGGCTGCGGCTGGCCGGCGGTCGAGACTGTCACGGAGGTGAACCAACTGGCTGCCCTCTGTTCGCGCCTGCGGCGGGAATGGCTGTTCGTCGTGGTGCGGATCGCGCCGGAGGAGAAGCCCCGCTTTCTGCCGCCGCGCGACGGCGCTTTGCTCACGCGGCGTTTCCGGGCCGCACTGCTCGGGGCCGCCGATCACCCCGGACGCTGATCGGGGGCCGCTGATCGCCGGACGCTGATCGGCCGCAGTCCGGGCGTCAGAGCATCGCGCGATCGGGGCCGATTTCCGGCGCAGCGTCCGGGCCCACCCGGGGTGCCGCGCGGCGCCGCCGGGCGCGCGCGACCGGGGCGGGGCGTTGGGCGCCGCCGGCCCCAACACTCGCGCCGGCTCCGGCCATGAAGGCGAGCAGGAACAGCAACGCGACCCACGCGAGGATTTCCATCCGACCCCACTCCTCAACCGCTCGGAGGGTACCCCCAACCCGCCACGAAGCCTGAACCCACCTGGAAAGAGTAAAGGCGCATCCCGCGACGGGTGAAAGTCAAAACACGACGAAACGCAGCAAAGGCATATTTCGGCGACAATCCCGCCCCCCCGCGGGTAGCAAAGGGGGAACGCGGGCGTCGCCGCTGGCGTTCCCCTCACAGCACGAGAAGGAGGCCAGATCATGGCGCTCAGCGACGAGGGCTCGAAGGGGGGCCTGCGATGAGCCGTGAGATCCTGGAGGCGCAGGCGCTCTTTCCGAGCGACGCCGCCTTGCAGGAGGCGATTTCACAGCTTGAGCTCGCCGGCTACGACCGCGCCGATCTGAGCTTGCCGCACGTCGTGACGCCGGCTGCGAAGGCGACGCCCGAGCAGGGCGCCGAGAACCCGGACTCGGACGAGGACAACCGGCAGATGCGGACGCTGCACGCGAGCGGCGCCGGCTCGGCCGCGGCGCTGCTGGCGGCGGGCGTGGTGATCGGCAGCGGCGGTGCCGCGGCACCGGCGGTCGCGGCGGCGATCGGAGCGGGGATGGGGGGCGCACTGCTGAGCGAGACGGGCAGCCACATTGCCGACGCCGCACAGCACGAGAGCCGCGAAGCGGCGGCGCGGGCGGGGCGGCTGGTGCTGGCGGTGCGGCTGCGCGACGAGAAGCGCACCGAGGACGCGCTCGAAATCATGCGCCGCGCCGGTGCCACGCAGGCCCAACCGGTGCGGCGGGTGGACAACGCGATCGACGCGGCAAGCTGGACCGGGTAGCACGCGGGCGCGCCCGGGCCGTCACATGCCTCGGCCGTCACATGCCCGCGAGTGCCGTGTAGAGCGCCAGCAACATCGCCTCGGGCGGCTGGTCCGTTCGATGCACCGCGAAGCCGTACCCGGCGGCGGCACAGATTGCCACCAGTCCCCGCTGTTGCCGCTCCAGCACCTCCGCATACGCGGCCCGCACGCCCTCGACTCGCGGCACGAGCGCGTCCGGCTCGCGCTCCAGCCCTTTGAACCGGATGCGGCCGGTGTAGGGCAGCAGCGCTTCCGCCGGGTCCAGCACCTGCACCAGCGTCCCCGCGACCGGCACGGAGGCGAGCCGCGCGACCGCCGCCTGAATGTCCGGCAACGGCGCCAGAAAATCGCCGAACAGCACCACGCGCCCATGCGGCGGCAGCCGCACCGGCGGCGGTACGCCTTCACCCTCCCCGAGGCGCGGCAGTGTCGCCGCCAACCGATCCAAGGCCGCCCGCCCGCCGCCGGCGCGCTGGTCGGAGCCGATCAGGCGCACCCGCTCGCCGCCGCGCAGCAGCAGCGCCGCCAGGGCGAGCAGTAGCAGCTCGGCCCGCTCGATCTTCTCGACCGGTTGCCCCCGCGAGCGCCAGCGCATCGAGGGCGAGCCGTCGCGCCATAGGGCGACTGTCTGCGCCGCCTCCCACTCGGTCTCGCGGATGAAGGTGCGGTCGGACTTCGCCGACTGCCGCCAGTTGATCCGCGTAACCGCGTCGCCTGGAAGGAAGGGGCGGAACTGCCAGAAACTGTCGCCCTGGCCCACCCGTCGACGGCCATGCACGCCCTGCGCGACCGTGGCCGCGACGCGCTTGGCCTGCACCAGCAGCGGCGGCAGCCGCGCGCCGAGAGCCTCGGCGCGGCGGGCGAGGACGCCGCTCACAGAGAAGGCGAGGGGCTCCGCCCCTCGACCTCGCTGGGGCCTGGAGGCCCCAGACCCCCGAGAATGGGTTCCAAGGGCGACCGCCCTTGGCGGGGTCCAGGGGCGGAGCCCCGGACCTTCATCCAATCCTCCCGATCATCCGCTCCACCAGTTCGGGGAGCAGCACCCCATCGGCGCGGGCCGAGAAATTGAGCGCCATCCGGTGCCGCAGCACCGGCGGCGCCAGCGCGGCCACGTCCTCCAGGCTCGGCGCCAGCCGGCCGTCGAGGATCGCACGTGCCCGGCTCGCCAGCATCAGCGCCTGCGCCGCCCGCGGCCCCGGCCCCCAGGCGACGTGGCGACGCACCTCCTCGGCCGCCGCCGTCTCCGGCCGCGCACCGCGCACCAGCCGCAGGATCGCTTCCAACACCTGCTCGCCGACCGGCACGCGACGGATCAGCGCCTGCGCGGCCAGCAGCTCCTCACCGGTCATCACGCCCGAAGGCCGCTCGGCGACCGCGCCGGTGGTCGCCAGCAGCATCGCCCGCTCGGCGTCGAGCTCCGGGTAGCCGACATCCACTTGCAGCAGGAAGCGGTCGAGCTGCGCCTCCGGCAGCGGGTAGGTGCCCTCCTGCTCGATCGGGTTTTGGGTTGCTAGCACGTGGAACGGGCGCGGCAGCGCGTGCTCGAGGCCGCCCACCGCGACCCGCTGCTCCTGCATCGCCTGCAACAGCGCCGATTGCGTCCGGGGGCTGGCGCGGTTGATCTCGTCGGCCATCAGCAATTGGCAGAACACCGGGCCGCGCACGAAGCGGAAGCTGCGCCGTCCATCCGCGCCCTCGTCCAGCACCTCGCTGCCGGTGATGTCGCCCGGCATCAGGTCGGGGGTGAACTGCACCCGCTTGGCGGCGAGGCCGAGCACCGTCCCCAGCGTCTCCACCAGCAGGCTCTTGCCGAGGCCGGGGACTCCGACCAGCAGGGCGTGGCCGCCCGAGAGCAGCGTGATCAGCACCTGATCGACCACCATCTGCTGGCCGAAGATCGCGCGGCCGATCTCGGCGCGGGCGCGGCCGACGCGTTCCACCAGCGTCTCCACCTCGGCCACTACTCGGTCATCGTCGTGTATCGTCGTTGCCATCGATCGTCCTTCGCGTCCGCCGGTCAGTTCAGGGGTGTCAGTTCAGTGGGTGTCAGTTCACTGGGCATCAGTTCACGGGGCCGGGCACTTCACGCCGGCGGGGCAGCCTACCTATATCCAGGCGCCGGGCAAAAGCCGGCAAGGGAGCGGAGACGCGGATGTGACGGATGCCTGGCCCCAACGGCCGCTCAGCTTGGTCGCACCCCCGGCTGCGAAGCGGAGCGATGCCGCGCCGCGCCGGCCACGCCCGCCGCCGGTCGAGTGCGGCGATCTGCCGTTTCTGATCCGCCGCGACGGCACCTGGCTCTATCGCGGCTCGCCGATCGGCCGGAAAGAGCTGGTCTGCCTGTTCGCGAGCGTGCTGCGCCGTGCCGATGACGGCAGCTTTTGGCTGCACACCCCCGCCGAACGCGGCCGGATCGCGGTCGAGGACTCCCCGTTCGTCGCCGTCGAGCTCGACTGGCGGGGGGATGGGCCGGATCAGGTGCTCTCCTTCCGCACCAATATCGACCAGGTGGTGACGGCCGGCGCCGAGCACCCGATCCGGATCGCCCACGACATCCTGACCTGCGAACCGACCCCCTACATCCTGCTTCGCCCGGGCGAGGGGCGTTGGCCGGTCGAGGCGCGGATCGGCCGCGCGGTCTATTACGAACTGGTCGCCCTCGCGGTGCCGGGCATGGTGCATTGCCGGCGGATGCTGGGCGTCTGGAGCTGCCGGCGCTTCTTCCCCTTGGGCGAGTTGCCCGCCGGCGAGGGCTGAGGCCGATGCAGCGCGCCGAGCTGCGGGCGCGGCTGACTGCCGCGACCCGGCCGCCGCCCCCCGCGTCGGTGCCCGCCGTGTCGGTGCCCCGCGATGCGATCGCGGTTCCCGCCGCCACCGGCGCGCTCGGGTTCACAAACGGCGAACTGGTGGCCTGCGCCGTGCTGGTGCCGATCCTGACCGGACCCGCGCCGGGCGTGCTGCTGACCAAGCGCAACGCACATCTGTCGTCCCACGCGGGCCAGGTGAGCTTCCCCGGCGGCCGGATCGAGCCCGATGATGCCGACGCCGAGGCCGCCGCGTTGCGCGAGGCGCAGGAGGAGATCGGGCTCGACCCCGGTGCGGTCGAGCTGGCCGGCCGGCTGCCCGACCAGATCACCGGCACCGGCTACGTCGTCACCCCCGTGGTCGGCCTGCTCGGGCCGCGCCGGTCCGCGCTGCGCCCCGCGCCCGAGGAGGTTGATGCGCTGCTCGAACTCCCGCTCGCGGTGCTGCTCGATCCCGCGGCGCCGCAGCGCCGGCGCGCGCGGTTGCGAGGGCGCTGGCGCGAGTTCTGGGTCTGGCCGCATCCCGAGCACGAGATTTGGGGGGCGACCGCGGCGATCCTGGTGCAGCTTGCGCGGCGGCTGCGCGGCGAGGCGTAGGGCCGATGCGCTGGGCGGAGGCGCTGCTGTTCGTGGCTCCGTTCGTCGCCTTCCTGATCTGGCGCCGGGTCTCGGCCGGTGGTGGGCCGTCGCTGCCGCTACTGGCCGCGACCTTGGCGTTACTGTTGGCATTCGGCGCCGCCCTCGGGTGGTTGGGGGTCGCGAAGCGGATCGGACCCCGCGAGCGTTACGTGCCGGCGAAGCTGGTCGACGGAAAGGTGGTGGCCGGCCACGCCGCGCCGCGATGACCGAACTGCCCGCCCTGCGGATCGCGCCGCCCTTCCTGACTGATCCGACGCTGCGGCCAGTGCTCGCGGCGCTGCCGGAGGCGAGGGTGGTCGGCGGCGCGGTGCGCGATGCGATTGCCGGGCTGCCGGTCGCCGACGTTGATCTGGCAATCCCCTGGCCGCCCGAGCAGGTGATGCGTGCGCTGACAGAAGCCGGGCTGCGCGCGGTCCCGACCGGGATCGACCACGGAACGGTCACCGCGGTGAGCGGGGGGCGTGGCTTCGAGATCACGACCTTGCGCCGCGACGAGGCGACCGACGGGCGGCACGCGCGCGTCGCCTGGACCGACGACTGGCGGGCTGACGCGGCGCGGCGGGATTTCACCATCAACGCGATGTCGATGACGCCGGCGGGCGAGGTGTTCGACTATTTTTCCGGTGTTGCCGATTTGCGTGGCCGCCGGGTGCGGTTCGTGGGCGACGCCGCAGGGCGCATCGCCGAGGACTATTTGCGCATCCTGCGCTTCTTCCGCTTCTTCGCCCGCTACGGCGGCACGCCCGAAGCCGAGGCGGTGGCGGCGATCGCAGCCGGCGTGCCGGGCCTCTCGCGTCTCTCGGCCGAGCGGGTGTGGAGCGAACTCAAGCGCATTCTCGCCGCCCCCGATCCCCGCGGGTCGCTGGCGCTGATGGCGGACCTCGGCGTGCTCGGCGCGGTGCTGCCGGAGGGTTCTTGTCTATTGCGGCTCGATCATCTCATTGGGGCGAGGGCGCCTCCCGATCCGCTGCTGCGGTTTTCCGCCCTGTTCGACGGCGACGCCGAGGCGGTAGCCGTTCGACTGCGGCTCTCCACCGCCGAGGCCGAGCGGTTGCTGGCGATCCGCGCCGCCCCGTTCGCGAGGCCGGAGATGGACGACGCGGCGCTGCGCCGGCTGCTTGCGGACACGCCAGCAGACACGCTGATCGACCGGCTGTGGCTCGAAGGCGGCGATTGCGGCCTGCGCGCGCGGCTGGCGGCGATGCCGCGCCCGGTGTTTCCGCTGGCCGGCCGCGACGCGGTGGCGCTCGGCGTTGCGCCGGGGCCGGAGGTGGGGCGGCTGCTGCGCGCGGTGCGCGAGTGGTGGCTGGCGGGCGGGTGCGTGGCCGATGCCGCAGCGTGCCGCGCGGAGCTGTCGCGAAGGCGTGAGGGCTGAACGGCGTTTCGATCAGGTCGCGTCGAGCCGCACCGTCCGGCCGCTGCGCAGGCTCGCCTCCGCCGCGTCGGCCAGACGCAGCGCTTGCAGACCGTCGTCGAAGGAGGGGGTGGGTGCCGCCCCGGTCTCGACGCATCGGACAAAGAAATCGATCTCGGCGGCATAAGCGTCGGCATAGCGCTCGATGAAGAAATGCAGCGCCGGATCGCCGGCATCGCCGCGCGCATCCGTCCAGGCGCGTACCGTGGTCGCCTGCCGGTTCAGCGCCTGCAACATTCCCCCGGCGCCGAACGCCTCGATCCGCTGGTCGTAGCCGTAGGCGCAGCGGCGACTGTTGCTGATATGCACCAGCGCGCCGGAGCGTGCGCGCAAGGTCAGCATTGCGGCATCGATGTCGCCTACCGCTTCGATGGCCGGGTCGATCAAATTCGCACCCGCCGCAAACACTTCCACGATCTCGCCCGCGAGCGCACGCGCCATGTCGAGGTCGTGGATCGCCATGTCGCGGAACAGCCCGCCCGAGACGGCGACATACTCGGCCGGCGGCGGCGCCGGATCGCGGCTGATGATCGAGAGCTGCTCCAGCGCGCCGATCTCGCCCGCCGCCAGCCGCTCGCGCAGCGCGCGGAATGAAGGGTCGAAGCGGCGATTGAAGCCGATCATCACCGTCGGATCGAGCGGTGCGATGCGGTCGCGGCAGGAAATGGCGCGCGCGGTATCGAGGTCGATCGGCTTCTCGCACAATATGGCACGGCCGGCCCGTGCCGCGGCCTCGATCAGGGGCACGTGCGTGGGCGTCGGCGTCGCGATCAGCACCGCGCGCACCTCCGGCATCGCCAGCACGGCCTCGACCGAGGGTGCCGCGGGAACACCGAGTTCGGAGGCAGTGCGCGCCGCCGCCTCGGGCACGACATCGAACACGACTGCCAGCCGCACCGCGGGATGACGCGAGAGCACGCCCGCGTGCATCCGGCCGATCCGCCCGCACCCGAGCACCGCCATGCCGATCATCGCTGCGGCCACCGGTTCGACATGGTCTTCCTCCGCGGCGTATGATGGCGGCACGTGCGGGCGGCGCCAAGATGGCAGGGAGGATGACAGCCGTGAGCGAGACGATCGCGCGGCCGGCACCGCGTCACACGGCGGGCCGCGTGCCGCTGCCGGCAGCGGGCGCCATCGATTGCGACATCCATCCCGCCGTGGCGGGGACGGCGGCGCTGCTGCCCTATCTCTCGACCCACTGGCGCGAGCAGATCACGCTGCGCGGCATCGACGGGCTGGATCCGTCCAGCTACCCCCCGCGCGTGCCCGCCCACGCACGGCCCGACTGGCGGGTCAAGGACGGGAAGCCGGGCAGCGATCCGGCGGCGCTGATCGCGCAGGCGCTGGATGCGTTCGGCACTGCGATCGCGATCTGCAATCCGCTCTACGCCGTGCAGGCGCTGCCGAACGCCGATATGTCGGCGGCGCTGTGCCGCGCGGTGAACGAGTGGCTGGCGCGCGAGTGGCTCGATCGCGACCCGCGCCTGCGCGGCTCGGCCCTGGTGCCGCTGCGCGATCCCGAGCTGGCCGCGGCCGAGATCGAGCGCGTCGCCGCCGACCGCCGCTTCGTGCAAGTGCTGCTGCCGGCGATGGGCGAGGCGCCGCTCGGGCGGCGGATGTTCTGGCCGATGCTGCGCGCGGCCGAGCGCCACGGAATGCCGCTTGGTATCCACGCCGGCAGCATGTTCAAGCACGCGATCACCAGCAATGGCTGGCCGTCCACGCATTTCGAGGACACCGTGGTGCAGTCGCACGCGTTCCAGGCGCAATTGCTGAGCCTCGTTTCGGAAGGCGCGTTCGCCGAATTCCCGCGGCTGCGAGTCGTGCTGATCGAGGCGGGCTTCACCTGGCTGCCGCAATTCCTCTGGCGCGCCACCCGCACCTGGCGGGCGATGCGCGCCGAGGTGCCCTGGGTCGATCGCGCGCCCGCCGACATCATCCGCGAACACGTCCGCGTGACCCTCCAGCCGACCGACGCGCCGCCCGCGCCCGCCGACATGGCGCGGGTGCTGGCGCAGCTCGGCAGCGACCGGATGCTGCTGTTCTCGACCGACTATCCGCATTGGCATTTTGACGGCGCTGACGCGCTGCCGGCCGGCATTCCCGAGGCGTTGCTGTCGCGCCTGCTGGCGGAGAACGCGCGCGAGACCTATCCTCGGTTGCTGGAGGACGCGACATGACCCCCGATGACGTCCGCACCATCGAGTCTCCCGCCGCCGGCGCCGTCACTGGCGCCGCCACGCGCCTGGGCATCATCGACTGCGACATCCATCCGGCGATGCGTTCGGTGCGCGACCTCTACCCGTTCCTCGCACAGCGCTGGCGCGATCATCTCGACACCTACGGCCTGCGCCTGCCGGTTCCGTTCACCGCATCGGCGCCGTATCCGAAGGCGGCGCCGGCGCTGTCGCGCGCCGATGCCTGGCCGCCCAACGGCGCGCCGCCTGGCGCCGACCTCGATTTCCTGCGCGCGCAACTGCTCGACGCCTACGACATGGATTGCGGCATCCTGCATCTGCTGGCGCCGACGGGGATGGATCAGCGCAACCAGGAACTCGGCGTCGCGCTGTGCCGCGCCATCAACGAGTGGCAGGTCGCGACCTGGACCGGACCGGAGCGGCGCCTGAAAGGCTCGATCGCGCTGCCGGGCGAGGATGCGGCGGCCGCGGTCGCCGAGCTCGAGCACTGGGCCGGGCATCCGGATTTCGTGCAGGTCGCGATGGTGACGCACTCGATCGAGCCGCTGGGCCGGCGCCGCTACTGGCCGATCTACGAGGCCGCCGCCGCCAATTCCCTGCCGGTCGGGCTGCACACCTCGGGCTATAACGGCCACGCGGTCACGCCGACCGGCTGGCCGAGCTTCTATGTCGAGGAGCACCACGAGGTCGCGATCTCGCAGCAGGCGGTGGCGGCGAGCCTGATCTGCGAGGGCGTGTTCGCGCATCTGCCGCAATTGCGCGCGGTGATCGTGGAGGCGGGATTCGCCTGGGCGCCCTCGCTCGCGTGGCGGCTCGATCAGCACTGGGCGCGGATGCGCGACGAGGTGCCGTACCTGACCCGGCCGCCATCGGAGTTCATGCGCGAGAATCTCTGGTTCACGACGCAGCCGATGGACGAGCCGGAGCGGCCGCGCGACCTGCGCGACATCATCGACTGGATCGGCTGGGACCGCATCCTGTTCGCGACTGACTACCCGCACTGGGATTTCGACGAGCCCCGCGATGCCTTCAAGATCCGCCTGTCGGAGGACGAGCGGCGGATGGTGTTCGGGGGCAATGCGCGGCACGTCTATAGCCTGCCGTGATTGCCAAGCACGTGGTTGCGCGCGCCGCCGAGATCACGCCGGGGGCGCGGAAGATAGTCACCGTCGCGGGCCGGCGGATCGGCGTGTTCAACATCGGCGGAGAGTATTTCGCCCTGCTGGATCGCTGCCCGCACCAGGGCGGCCCGATGTGCCGCGGCCACCTGGTCGGCATGGTGGAGGCGAGCCATCCCGGCGAATACCGCCGCTCGCGCGAGGGCGAGCTGGTCAAGTGCCCCTGGCACGGCTGGATGTTCGATGTGCGCACCGGCCAGTCCTGGTGCGATCCGGGGCGGGTGTTCGTCCGCCGCTTCGACGTCGCGGTCGAGCCGGGTGAGGCGCTGGTGCAGGGACCGTTCGTGGCCGAGTCCTACCCCGTGGAGGTCGAGGACGAATACGTGGTGGTGCAGGCCTGAGACCAGGCGCCCTTCATCTCGACCCATCGAAGCCTGCACCGTCATGCCCGGCGAAGGCCAGCGAAGGCCGGGCATCCACGGCTTCTCGTGCCGTGTCAAAGACGTGGATGGTCGGCCTTCGCCGACCATGACGGAATGTCAACACTATGGAACGGTTATTACATTCGGCACCTGGCGTGAGCCCAGGGCAGCGCAGAATGGTCGGTCGACGTAAATTCTTAGCATTTGACAGCGGCAGTTCTCGACAGGGTCGAGTTCGAGGCCGCGGGATTGCGGGGCCGGAGTTTCCTGTGTTTTCAAACTTGTGCGGCCGACACCGGCAAGAGCGTCCGCGGCTCGGCTGGCGGTTGTGTCGGCGCTTTTTACATCTCCGCAACTCTGAGGCGATAAGCTGCTGATCGTGCTCATCAATTTCGCCGGCATGAGAATTGCATATCATGGTAGGCACAGCACGCGGAGAACCCCAAATGCGTCAGTTCCTCCTGGCCGGGCTCGCGGCGGCCGCGCTTCTGGTCGTGACGTCGGCCGCTCACGCAACCTTCATCATCGATCCCGATCCAGGTGGGCACAAGTTTTTCATCGACGCGGCCAACAAGGACGTCTCGAGCTTCAGCGGCAATGTCGGCGGCAATGGCCACGGGCCGGCGGTGAACGTCAGCACGGTCCGGAACGTCAATACCGGCTCGGGATTCGCCACCATCAAGCCCGTGAAGGGCGGATTGCTGACGCAGCTCACTTTCACGCCGGTCGATCCCACCCTGTTCGGCGGCTTCTCGTTTCGGGGCCAGCTTGCGCGAGGCAGGTTCAGCGGCACCGTCGAGGCGATCGTGACCGACAACCAGGGCAATCCGGCGCAAACCTTGACCTTTACGGGCTTGGCCGGACCAAACGCCGATTTCGGCCGGATCGGGATCGTGTCCCTCGACGGCGAGACGATCAAATCGGTTGAAATCCTCACCCCGCGCAACGAGCGCTTCAGACAGGTCAAGCAGATCGAGTTCTCGCGCGCATCGCCGCCGCACCCCGTCACCGAACCGGCATCGCTGCTGATCCTTGGCGCGGCTATGGCGGGGTTGGGAGCGTTGCGCCGCAGGACTCACTCATATCAGTAGAACACGCGGTCGTGCGCGCGTGGAATTTCGGGCCGTGCGCAAGGGCTGACCACGGGACAGACGCCAGCGTTATGATATGTCGGCTTCCTTGACAGTGCCGCAGTAAGTTGAAGCTAACCTTCCCACATAGGTTTTGCTTGCTTCTCAACGGCGTACTATCAATCACGTCAAAAGGAGGCCGGCCGTTCGATTGACGGTTGTGCCGGTAGATTTTACATCTTCACGGCTCGGCCGAGGCAAGAGGCTGATCGCGCGAGCGAATTTCCTCTGGCATCGATATTGCGTCGAATCCCGGGACTTACACGAAAACCGCGGAGATATACCCTCTGCGTCAATTCCTCTTGGCCGGATTCGCGGTGAGCGCGTTTCTGGGCGTGACATCGGCCGCCCACGCCACGTTTATCATCGACCCAAATCCGGGCGGAGACATGTTCTTCATCGATGTGGCGAACAAGGACGTCTCTAGCTTCAGCGGCATGGTCGGCAGCAACGTCTCAGGGCCGGTCGTGAACGTGAGCACGATCGGGAACGTCGATACCGGCTCGGGCTTCGCCACCATCAAGCCGGTGATGAGCGGAGTACTGACGCAGCTCACCTTCACGCCGGTCGATCCCAACATGTTCAGCGACTTCTCGTTCCGGGGCCAGCTTGAAAGAAGCGGGTTCACTGGCACCGTCGAAGCGATCGTGACGGACAACCAGGGCCATGCGGCGCAAACGCTGACCTTTACCGGCCTGGCCGGACCGGACGCTGACTTCGCCCGGATCGGCATCGTGTCGAACGACGGCGAGACGATCAAATCGGTCGAAATCGTCACCCCGGGGAGCGAAACCTTCAAGGAGTTCAAGCAGATCGAGTTCTCATCCGCGGTGACACCGCCGCCGCCCCTCCCGGAACCGGCATCGCTGGCGATTCTCGGCGCCGGCCTGGTGGGATTGGGAGTGCTGCGGCGCCGGGCTCGGTAGCCGGCGCACCCCGCTTCTATCATGCCAACGGTCTTTGGTCCTGACGCATGGCAGTGCGGCGGCAGCCTCATCGTCATGCTCGGCGGAGGCCGAGCATCCACGACTTTGCGGGCTGTGCAAAAGACGTGGATGGTCGGCCTCCCAGGCTGTGCGAGAACCTGAGTTTTGATTGAAGGGCGGTCAAGGCTGGGGTCTGTGGCAGCGGCGGTCCCGCTCCGGTCAGGCGAGTGCGGCGGCGAGGCTGGCGGGGCCGAGGAGCTTGCTGAGGCGTCCGATATTGTAGGCGAGCACGGCGAGCGCGGTTTCGGTGGCCGCCTTGGCCTTGCCGCGCAGCAGGAAGCGACCGCCCAGGAGGTATTTCAGCGCCGCAAACGGGTGCTCGGCCGTGCATCGGCGCAACCGCATCAGCGACGGGTCCGCCGCGATCCGTGCCGCCATCCGGTCGAGCGCCGGTTGGTCGATCAGTCGATAGACGTGGCGTCGGTCGGCCCCCGTGCAGCGCGACTTCAGCGGACATCCGGCACAGCTTTCGGCCCGGTAGCGCACGGCGTTGTCCGACCTGTGCCCGCCGTTGCGAACCAGGCGGCGCCCGGCCGGGCAGGTCATCGTGTCGGTCTCGGCATCGTAGCGGAAGGCCATCGGCGCAAAGTAGTCGCCTCGCCGGTTGACCTGCGCCGGCGGCCGCACTGCGGCGGCGATGCCCTCGGCCTCGCATTGCGCGGCCTGCGTCGCATTGGCGTAGCCGGTATCGGCAACCACCGTCAGCGCCGCGGCGCCGAGTACCACCTTGGCCGCGAGCGCCATCGGCAGCAGCTGGCGAAGGTCGTTCGCATCCGTGGTCACCTCGTGGTGGAGGATCATGTGGCTGGCCGGATCGACCGCGATCTGCACGTTGTAGGAGGGCGGCTTGGCCCCGGCGCCGCTGCCCATCGGCCGTGCGTCGGGCTCGCCGGCGACGCCGAGCTCGCGACCCTCCTCGCGCAGCCGCTGCGCCAGCTCGGCAACCTTGCCGCGCTTGGCGCGCAGCACCGCCAGCGCCTCCGTGACCGCTTGCCCGCTCGCCTCGTCCGGCTCGGCCGCGTCGGCCGCGTCCATCGCCGCCAGGTGGTCGGCGATCGCTTGGTCGAGGCGCGCGATCTCCGCCGCCGCCTCGGCGCGGCTCATCACCTGCTTGCGGCTCGCCGCCGCGCGGACCTTGCTGCCGTCGATCGCCGCGATGCCGCCGGCGAACAGGCCGCGGTCGCGGCAGAACCGAACCAGCGCGCCGCAGCTGGCGATGATCTGCGGGCCGTTGTCGCGCCGGAAGTCGGCGATCGTCTTGAAGTCGGGGGTCAGCCGGCCCAGCAGCCACATCAGCTCGACGTTGCGCTGGCATTCGCGCTCCAGCTTGCGCGACGAGCGAACCCCGTTGAGGGTGCCGTAGATATAGAGCTTGAGCAGATCGCGCGGATCGTAGCCCGGGCGGCCCTCCCGCGCCGGCACCGCTCGCTCGAAGCCCAGAGCTGGCATGTCGAGGCTGGTCACGAACGCGTCGATCACTCGCACCACCGCGTCGGCGGCGACGTAGTCGTCCACCGCCGGCGGCAACAGCGTCACCTGTCCGCGATCGACACCTTCGATAAACCCCATGCCGCATTCCCCCGCGAATTGAGGGAGGATTTTAGAACGACGAGTTCGCGCGACGCGAGTTTTCACACAGCCTGCTCCGCCGACCATGACGGGTGATAACGGTCCTCACCGAAGGCCGCCGGTATCATCATCATCATACCGGGGCATAAAGGAAACTGCGGCGCTAAAGGCGCCGCAGTTCGAGGTCGAGGTGTCGGTTTTCTTTACACGCTCTTGCTCTTGCGGCGGCGTGCGAGGACGCCAAGTCCGACCAGAGAGGTGCCCAAGAGCACCAAGCTGGCGGGCTCTGGAACCGGGGGGGTCGGAGCACCTTCCCCTACAAACCCGGTGGTCATGGTTCCGACGATGCGGACGTGAGCCGCGGCGTCAAAGCCACCACCATTAGGCGTGAGTACCGTGCCGGCGGTCGTGAACGAGCTGCTCGTCTCCGTGAACACGACGGTCGGGTGGCCGGTGGACGCGCTCATG
>CAVWFK010000031.1:0-25497 GCA_963754235.1 uncultured Alphaproteobacteria bacterium
CGTTGCTCGGTCGCGCCCACCTCGTGCTCGACCACGGCTTCCTCCGGGTAATCGATTACATGGGCGACGACGCGGCCGTGGTGCAGGCGGCCCGCGTCTCCTACGGGCGCGGCACGCGGCGCGCGTCGGAGGATGCGGGCCTGATCCGCTATCTGATGCGCCACCGGCACTCGACCCCGTTCGAGATGTGCGAGATCAAGTTCCATGTGAAGCTGCCGATCTTCGTCGCGCGCCAGTGGATCAGGCACCGGACCGCGAGCGTGAACGAAATCTCCGCCCGCTACTCGATCCTGGATCGCGAGTTCTACCTGCCGGCACCCGAGCATCTCGCCGCCCAGTCGGCCACCAACCGCCAGGGCCGCGGCGCCGTTCTGGACCCCGAGCACGCCGCCGCCGTGCTCGACCTGCTGCGCGGCGATGCCGAGCGCTGCCACGCGCACTACGCCGAGCTGCTGAACGAGGACGAGGCGGGAGCACCCCGCGACCCCATCCGCCCCGGCCTCGCGCGCGAGCTGGCGCGGATGAACCTGACCCTGAGCACCTACACGCAGTGGTACTGGAAGATCGACCTGCACAATCTGATGGGCTTCCTGGCGCTGCGCGCCGATCCGCACGCCCAGTATGAAATCCGCGCCTATGCCGAGCCGATGCTGGCGGTGCTGCGCGCCTGGGTGCCGGCGACCTATGCCGCGTTTGCCGACTACCGCCTCGGCGCGGTGACGTTCTCCGCCGGGATGCTCGCCGTCCTGCGGCGGATGCTGGCGGGCGAGGCCGTGGATCAGGCCGGCAGCGGTCTCTCAAAGCGGGAGTGGGCGGAGATGCAGGCGGCGCTCGCCGTGCCGGAAGTGGGCTGATCCCGGCCCTTTGCAGGGTTGACTTGCTGCACCCCCGCTCGTAGGTATCGCGCCCTCGGCCGACCCCCCGCTCACTCCGGGCGGCCGTCTTTTGCAGGCAGCACGCGTGCGGCGCCGCACCCCCTGGCTTTCGGGGGCAGGCCAAGGCCGCAGGCCGCTTGGACCCCGCGCGATCGCCGGCCCGGCCGGACCGTGTGGGGCCGACCCCTGTTCAAGACGGCTCCTTAGCGATGCGGGCGGCGGCGAGGACCGGAAAGGACTGGACGCGAACGCAATGCCCACCATCAACCAGCTCATCGCCCACGGCCGCGAGCCGTCGAAGGTGCGTAACACGGTGCCGGCGCTGCAAGGCTGTCCGCAGAAGCGCGGCGTCTGCACCCGCGTCTATACAACGACGCCGAAGAAGCCGAACTCGGCGCTGCGCAAGGTCGCCAAGGTGCGGTTGACCAACGGCTACGAGGTGGTGAGCTACATCCCCGGCGAGGGTCACAATCTGCAGGAGCACAGCGTGGTGCTGATCCGCGGCGGCCGCGTGAAGGACCTGCCCGGCGTGCGCTACCACATCCTGCGCGGCGTGCTCGACACGCAGGGCATCGGCAAGCGCCGGCAGCGCCGCTCGCTCTACGGCGCCAAGCGGCCGAAGTGAGGAGTGCCAAGGTGAGGAATGGGGCATGAGCCGCCGCCGCCGTGCCGTGAAGCGCGAGACCCTGCCGGACGCGAAGTTCGGCGACGTCGTGCTGAACCGGTTCATGAACGCGCTGATGTACGACGGCAAGAAATCGGTCGCCGAAGGCATCGTCTATAGCGCGCTCGAGGTGCTGCGCCGCCGCGGCGGCGCCGCCGCCGATCCGGTGCGCATGTTCCACGAGGCGCTGGAGAACGTGAAGCCGGTCGTGGAAGTGCGCTCGCGGCGCGTCGGCGGCGCCACCTACCAGGTGCCGGTCGAGGTGCGGACCGAGCGGCGCCAGGCGCTAGCGATCCGCTGGCTGATCGATGCCGCGCGCAAGCGGGGCGAGCACACGATGGAGGACCGCCTGTCCAACGAGCTGCTGGACGCGGTCAACAACCGCGGCACGGCGGTGAAGAAGCGCGAGGACACGCACCGGATGGCGGAGGCGAACAAGGCCTTCAGCCACTATCGTTGGTAACGGGAACCGAGACAGAAAGACGCGGGCGACGGAGACAAGAAAATGGCGAAGGCGAAATTCCAGCGGAACAAGCCGCACTGCAATATCGGCACGATCGGCCACGTCGATCACGGCAAGACGACGCTGACCGCGGCGATCACCCGGATTCTGGCCAAGGCGGGCGGTGCGACCTTCACCGCCTATGACCAGATCGACAAGGCGCCCGAGGAGCGCGCCCGCGGCATCACGATCTCGACCGCGCATGTCGAATACGAGACCAAGAAGCGCCACTACGCCCATGTCGATTGCCCCGGCCACGCCGACTACGTAAAGAACATGATCACCGGCGCCGCGCAGATGGACGGCGCGATCCTGGTCGTCTCCGCCGCCGACGGCCCGATGCCGCAGACGCGCGAGCACATCCTGCTCGCCCGCCAGGTTGGCGTGCCGGCACTGGTCGTCTATCTCAACAAGGTGGACATGGTGGACGATCCCGAGCTGCTCGAGCTCGTGGAGATGGAGGTGCGCGAGCTGCTCTCCTCCTATCAGTTCCCCGGCGATGACATCCCGATCATCCGCGGCTCGGCGCTGATGGCGCTCGAGGACAAGCAGCCGGAGGTCGGCGAAGAGTCGGTGCTGAAGCTGATGGAGGCGGTGGACGACTACATCCCGCAACCCGACCGCCCCAAGGACCGCCCGTTCCTGATGCCGATCGAGGACGTGTTCTCGATCTCCGGCCGTGGCACCGTCGTCACCGGCCGCATCGAGCGCGGCGTGGTGAAGGTGGGCGACGAGGTCGAGATCGTCGGGCTGCGCGACACGCAGAAGACGATCGTGACCGGTGTCGAGATGTTCCGCAAGCTACTCGATGCCGGCGAGGCGGGCGACAATATCGGCGCCCTGCTGCGCGGCACCAAGCGCGAGGAGGTGGAGCGCGGCCAGGTACTCGCCAAGCCCGGCTCGATCACGCCGCATACCGAGTTCAAGGCCGAGGCCTACATCCTGACCAAGGAGGAGGGCGGCCGCCACACGCCGTTCTTCACCAACTACCGCCCGCAATTCTATTTCCGCACCACCGACGTGACCGGCATCGTGACCTTGCCGGAGGGCACCGAGATGGTGATGCCGGGCGACAACGTCTCGATGACGGTGAAGCTGATCGCGCCGATCGCGATGGATGACGGCCTGCGCTTCGCGATCCGCGAGGGCGGCCGCACCGTCGGCGCCGGCGTCGTCGCGGGCGTCACGGCCTGAGTGCGGCGAACGGCGCACGAAGCCAAAAGGGCCCCCGATGGACAACCAGAACATCCGCATTCGCCTGAAGGCGTACGATCACCGCGTGCTCGACAACAGCACGAAGGAGATCGTGAACACGGCGAAGCGCACGGGGGCCCGGGTTCGCGGGCCGATCCCGCTGCCCACGCATATCGAGCGGTTCACCGTCAACCGCTCGCCGCACGTGGACAAGAAGAGCCGTGAGCAGTTCGAAATCCGCACCCATCGGCGGCTGCTCGACATCGTGGAGCCCACGCCGCAGACGGTCGATGCGCTGATGAAGCTCGACCTCGCCGCCGGCGTGGACGTCGAGATCAAGATCTGAGGGCGGCGTCATGCGAACCGGATTGCTGGCGAAGAAGCTCGGCATGACGCGGCTGTTCCGCGACGACGGCACGCATGTGCCGGTGACGGTGCTGCATCTGGATGCGGTGCAGGTCGTGGCCGCGCGCTCCGAGGAGCGCGACGGCTACACCGCGCTGCAACTCGGCTGGGGCCGCGCCAAGGTCAAGAACGTGAGCAAGCCCAACAAGGGCCATTTCGCGGCCGCGAAAGTGGAGCCGAAGCAGCACCTCGCCGAGTTCCGCATCAGCCCCGATGCGCTGCTGGAGCCGGGCGCCACGCTGAGTGCGGCGCATTTCGCGCCGGGGCAGATGGTCGATGTGTGCGGCACCTCGAAGGGCAAGGGGTTCGCGGGGGCGATGAAGCGGTGGAACTTTTCCGGACTCGAGGCGAGCCACGGCGTCTCGATCAGCCATCGCAGCCACGGCTCGACCGGCAACCGCCAGGACCCAGGAAAGACATTCAAGAACAAGAAGATGGCAGGGCATCTTGGGGTGGAGCGGGTGACCACGCTGAACCTGGTTGTGGCCGCCGTCGATGCCGAGCGGGGATTGCTGATGATCCGCGGCGCGGTGCCCGGCTCGGCGGGCGGCTACGTGCTGGTGCGCGATGCGATCAAGCGGCCGCGGCCGGCAGACGCGCCGTATCCCGCCGCCCTGGCCTCCTGAGAGGGCCGGGCGATGCAAATCGAAGTAAAGACGCTGCAAGGGGACGAGGCGGGGACGGCCGAGCTGCCCGACGCGATCTTCGGCGCCGAGCCTCGTGCGGACATCATGGCGCGCGTGGTGCATTGGCAACTCGCAAAGCGCCGCGCCGGGACGCACAAGACGAAGGGGTTGAGCGAGGTGTCCGGCACCACCAAGAAGCCGTACCGGCAGAAGGGCACCGGCAATGCCCGCCAGGGCAGCCTGCGCGCACCGCAATTCCGCACCGGGGGCGTGGTGCATGGCCCGGTGGTGCGCGACCACGGCTACGATCTTCCCAAGAAGGTGCGGCGGCTCGGGCTGATCTCGGCGCTGAGCCAGAAGCGCGCCGAGGGAAAGCTGGTGGTGATCGAGGCCGCGATCGGCGCGGGCAAGACGAAGGAACTGGCCGGCCAGGTGCGCGCACTCGGCTGGGGTTCGGCGCTGATCGTCGATGCCAGCGTCGATGCCGGCTTCGCGCGTGCCAGCCGCAACCTGGCGCATATCGATGTGCTGCCGACGGTGGGCGCGAACGTTTACGACATCCTGCACCACGACGTGCTCGCGATCACCCGCGCCGGCATCGAAGGGCTGAAGGAGCGGCTCGCATGAGTATGAGTATGAGCGAGACGGCGCCCGCCGAGACCGGTGCGGGCAAGAAGCCGCGGGTGCGAAAGGTGCTGTCGCGTGCGGCGATGTACGACATCATCCGCAGCCCGCTGATCACCGAGAAGGCGACCACGCTCTCCGAGCAGGGGCAGATCGGCTTTCGCGTGGCACTGGACGCGACCAAGCCTGAAATCCGCGCGGCGATCGAAGGCCTGTTCGGGGTGAAGGTGGTGGCGGTGAACACGCTGGTGCAGAAGGGCAAGGCCAAGCGCTTCCGCAACCGGCCGGGCCGGCGCTCGGACGTGAAGAAGGCGTTCGTGACGCTGGCACCGGGCCAGTCGATCGACCTGACGGCGCCGCTGAGCTGAGAGAGGGCGACGCGCGATGGCACTGAGGAACTTCAACCCGGTCACCCCGAGCCTGCGCGGCACGGTGCTGATCGACCGCCGCGAGCTGTGGAAGGGCAAGCCGGTCAAGGCGCTGACCGAGGGCAAGATCGGCACCGGCGGGCGCAACAATCTCGGCCGCATCACCAGCCGCTTCCGCGGCGGCGGCCACAAGCAGGCGTATCGGTACGTCGATCTCAAGCGCGTCCGGCGAGACGTGCCTGCAACCGTCGAGCGGCTGGAATACGACCCGAACCGCACGGCGTTTGTCGCGCTGATCAAGTATGCGGACGGCGAGCTTTCATACATCATTGCGCCGCAGCGGCTACGCGCCGGCGATACGGTGATCGCGGGGGCGCGCGCCGACATCAAGCCGGGCAACGCGATGCCGCTTTCCGCGATCCCGGTCGGCACGATCGTCCACAATGTCGAGATGAAGCAGGGCGCGGGCGGCAAGATTGCGCGCGCGGCCGGCACCTATGCGCAGCTCGCCGGCAAGGATTCCGGCTACGCGCAGATCAAGCTGATGTCGGGCGAGGTTCGCCTGGTGCGGGCCGAGTGCATGGCGACCGTGGGCGCGGTGTCGAACCCCGACAACATGAACCAGCATTTCGGCAAGGCCGGCCGCAGCCGCTGGTTCGGGCGCCGGCCGCACAATCGCGGGGTCACGATGAACCCGGTCGATCATCCGCTCGGCGGCGGCGAGGGGCGCAGCTCCGGCGGCCGCCATCCGGTGACGCCCTGGGGCAAGCCGACCAAGGGCTACAAGACGCGCGGCAACAAGCGTACCGACCGGCTGATCGTGCGCAGCCGCAGCAAGGGCAAGTGAGATGGCGCGTTCCGTCTGGAAGGGTCCGTTCGTGGACGGATACCTGCTCAACAAGGCCGACGCGGCGCGGGCTTCGTCGCGCAACGAGATCATCCGCATCTGGTCGCGCCGCTCGACGATCCTGCCGCAATTCGTGGGCCTGACGTTCGGCGTCTATAACGGGCGCAAGTTTCTGCCGGTGCAGGTGAGCGAGAACATGGTGGGCCACAAATTCGGCGAGTTCTCGCCGACGCGCACCTTCTCGGGCCATACCGGCGACAAGAAGGCGAGGCGCGGCTGACATGGGCAAGCCCAAGCAGGAGCGGCGGCTGGCCGACACCGAAGCCGAGGCGGTGCTGCGCAATCTGCGCGTCAGCCCGCGCAAGCTCAATCTGGTGGCCGGGCTGATCCGCAATCAGGACGCGGGAGATGCGGTTGCGACCCTCACCTTCAGCAAGCGGCGGATCGCGACCGCGGTGCGCAAGGCGCTGGAGAGTGCCATCGCAAATGCCGAGAACAACCACCAGCTCGACGTCGATCGGCTGTTCGTCTCGCGCGCCGAGGTCGGGCGCGCGGTGGTGATGCGGCGCTTCCACGCGCGCGGCAAGGGACGCGCGGCGCGCATCGAGAAGTGGTTCAGCCATCTGCGCATCGTCGTCGCCGAGCGCGAGGAGGAAGGGGTCGAGGCGGTGCGGCCGCGCGCGGGGGCCGCGCGGGCGCCCAGGACGGCGGCGCAGCGTGCCGGCGGAGAACATTGCACCCGAGAATGCGCCGCCGCCGCCCGAGGCGGCGCCGGCGCCGGCGGAAGGGGCGGTCTGATGGGTCACAAGGTCAATCCGGTCGGGCTCAGGCTCGGCATCAATCGCACCTGGGACAGCCGCTGGTTCGCGGGGGCGGATTACCACAAGCTGCTGCATGACGATCTGCGGCTGCGCGGGCATCTGCGCCGCAAGCTGCATGGCGCGGGCGTCTCGCGCGTGGTGATCGAGCGGCCGGCGAAGAAGCCTCGTGTTACGATATATGCCGCGCGCCCGGGCGTGGTGATCGGCAAGAAGGGCCAGGACATCGAGGTGCTGCGCAAGGAACTCGCCGCGATGGCGAAATCCGAGGTGGCGCTGAACATCGTCGAGATCCGCAAGCCTGAGATCGACGCGCAGCTCGTCGCCGAGAACATCGCCCAGCAGCTCGAACGGCGCGTCGCGTTCCGCCGCGCGATGAAGCGCGCGGTGCAATCGGCGATGCGGCTCGGCGCGCAGGGCATCCGCATCAATTGCGGCGGCCGGCTCGGCGGCGCCGAGATCGCGCGCGTCGAATGGTATCGCGAGGGAAGGGTGCCGCTGCACACGCTGCGCGCCGATGTCGATTTCGGCATCGCGACCGCCAAGACGACGTACGGCACCTGCGGCGTGAAGGTGTGGGTGTTCAAGGGCGAGATCATGGCGCACGACCCGATGGCGCAGGATCGCCGCGCCGCCGAGCAGGCGCCGCAGCGCTGAGGGACGACGACGATGCTGCAACCGAAGCGCACCAAGTTCCGCAAGGCGCACAAGGGCCGGATCCACGGCGCCGCGACCAGCGCCAACGCGCTCAATTTCGGCGCCTTCGGCCTCAAGGCGATGGAGCCGGAGCGGA
The DNA here is from genome assembly GCA_963754235.1 of uncultured Alphaproteobacteria bacterium. Lineage (GTDB taxonomy): Bacteria > Pseudomonadota > Alphaproteobacteria > Acetobacterales > Acetobacteraceae > DATAYA01. The sequence continues at coordinate 7,717 of CAVWFK010000031.1, forward strand.
TCACCGCGCGACAGATCGAGGCGGCACGACGCGCGATCACGCGCGCGATGAAGCGCTCGGGCCGCGTCTGGATCAGGATGTTTCCCGACGTGCCGGTTTCGGTGAAGCCGGCCGAGGTGCGGATGGGCTCGGGCAAGGGCTCGCCGGAGTTCTGGGTCTGCCGCGTCAAGCCGGGGCGGATCATGTTCGAGATCGACGGCGTGCCGCCCGCGCTCGCGCGCGAGGCGCTGACGCTCGGGGCGGCGAAGCTGCCGATCAAGACGCGCTTCGTCGCGCGCATGGGAGAGGCATGAGCCGATGACCAAGGCGGCCGACATCCGGGCCAAGACGCCGGACGAGCGCGCGACGATGCTGCTGGAGCTCAAGCGCGAGCAGTTCAACCTGCGCTTCCAGCGCGCCAGCGGGCAGATGGAGGGGCTGAAGCGCGTGCGCGTGGTGCGCCGCGACATCGCCCGCATCAAGACGATCGACGCGGCGGCGCACAGCACCGCCGCCAAAGCCTGAGGAGAGAGGGCGATGCCGAGGCGCGTCCTGAGCGGGCGGGTGGTGAGCGACAAGATGGACAAGACCGTGACGGTCCTGGTCGATCGGCGCGTGATGCACCCGCTGTATAAGAAGTTCATCCGCCGCTCGAAGAAGTACGCGGCGCACGATGAGGCCAATGCGTGCCGCGTCGGCGATGCGGTGCGCATCGAGGAGTGCCGGCCGATCAGCAAGCGCAAGACCTGGCTGGTGGTCGAGCGCAACGGGGCGCTGATGTCCGACGCCGGCCGCCGCACCGGTCGAGGCCGCCGCGCCGCAGGAGGTGTCGGGATGATCAGTGTCGAGAGCAACCTCGAAGTCGCCGACAATTCCGGCGCGCGGCGCGTGCAGTGCATCAAGGTGCTGGGCGGCAGCAAGCGCAAGACCGCCTCGGTCGGCGACGTGATCGTGGTCTCCATCAAGGAGGCGATCCCGCGCGGCAAGGTGAAGAAGGGCGACGTGCATCAGGCGGTGATCGTGCGCACCGCTTTCCCGGTGCGCCGCCCCGACGGCAGCGCGATCCGCTTCGACCGCAACGCCGCGGTGCTGATCAACAAGCAGCAGGAGCCGATCGGCACCCGCATCTTCGGCCCGGTGGTGCGCGAGCTGCGCGCGCGGCGCTTCATGAAGATCATCAGCCTGGCACCGGAGGTGCTGTGATGGCCGCGCGCATCCGCAAGGGCGATACCGTCGTGGTGATCGCGGGCGCCGGCAAGGGCCGCCGCGGCGAGGTGCTGCGGGTGATGCCCGAAGGAGAACCGCGCCGTGGTGCAGGGGGTCGCGATCGCGCGCCGCCACACCAAGCCGCGCGGGATCGGGCAGCCGGGCGGCATCGTCGCTGTCGAGGCGCCGGTGCATCTGTCCAACCTGATGCTGGTCGATCCGAAATCCGACAAGCCGACGCGGGTCGGCTTCCGGGTGCTCGAGAACGGCACCAAGGTGCGGGTCGCGAAGGCGACCGGCATCGCGATCGAGGGCTGAGCGATGAGCGGCACGAAGGGCGGCAAGGGCAAGGGCGGCGCGCCCGCTAAGGGCAAGCCGGCTGGCGGCAAGGCGGGTGGCGGCAAGGCCGGTGGCGGGAAGTCTTCGGGCGGCCGGGGCACCGGCGGCCCGCCGCCGAGCAAGGCGGCCGAGCGCGCGGCCGCCGCAGCCAGCAGAGGTCGCCGCGATGCCGAGGGTGCCGCCGCCGCGGTCGCGAAGGCCTCGCCCGAGGAGATGCCGCGGCTGCAGAAGCTGTATCTCGATCGGGTGCGCGCGGGCTTGCAGGAGCAGTTCGGCTACACCAATCCGATGCAGGTGCCGCGGCTGGAGAAGATCGTCGTCAACATGGGCGTGGGCGAGGCGGCGGCCGACGGCAAGCTGCTCGACGCGGCGGTGAGCGAGCTCGCGCTGATCGCCGGCCAGCGGCCGGTGCGGACGCTGGCGAAGAAGGCGATCGCCGGCTTCAAGATCCGCAAGGGCCTGCCGATCGGCTGCAAGGTGACGCTGCGGCGGGCGCGGATGTACGAGTTCCTCGACCGGCTGGTGACGGTGGCGCTGCCGCGGATGCGCGACTTCCGCGGCATCGGCGCCAAGGGCTTCGACGGTCGCGGCAATTTCGCGATGGGGCTGAAGGAGCAGATCATCTTCCCCGAGATCAACTACGACCGGGTGGAGAACGTGCGCGGCATGGACATCGTGTTCGTGACCACGGCGAAGACCGACGCCGAGGCGAAGGCCCTGCTCAAGGGCTTCGACCTGCCGTTCGCAACCTGATCAGACAGACGAATTGAGGGAAAACCGCCGGGCATTGTCCGGCAGGTTCCGGAGGTGAAGAGAAGCGCATGGCGAAGAAGTCCTCGGTCAACCGCAACAACTACCGCGCCGCCCTGATCGCGCGCGAGAAGCCCAAGCGCGCCGCGCTGAAGGCGGTGGTGATGGATCGCGCGAGCCCGGTCGAGGCGCGGTTCGAGGCCACGATCAAGCTCGCGCAACGGCCGCGCAACGGCGCCGCCAACCGCTGGCGGCTGCGCTGCGAGCTGACTGGGCGCGCGCGCGCCAACTACCGCAAGTTCCGCCTCAGCCGGATCATGCTGCGGGAGCTGGCGAGCACCGGCCAGATCCCCGGCATGGTCAAGGCGAGCTGGTAGGAGGCAAGCGATGTCTCTCTCCGATCCGTTGGGCGACATGCTGACGCGCATCCGCAACGCGCAGCGCAGCCGGCACACGATGTGCGTAGCCCCGGCGAGCAAGCTGCGGGCGAACGTGCTCGACGTGCTGAAGCGCGAGGGCTACATCCGCGGCTTCTCGGCCGAGGAGCTGCGGCCCGGTGCTCGCGCAGTTGCGCATCGAGTTGAAATATGCCGAGGGCCAGCCGGTCATCAAGGAGATCACCCGCATCTCCAAGCCGGGCCGGCGGGTCTATTCCAAGATGAAGGAGCTGCCGCGCCACTATGCCGGGCTCGGCATCTCGATCCTGTCCACGCCGCGGGGCGTGATGAGCGATGCCGAGGCCCGCGCCGCCAATGTCGGCGGCGAAGTCCTCTGCCGCGTGTTCTGAGAGAGTAGCGATGTCGCGCGTAGGCAAGTATCCGGTCGAGATCCCGCAGGGCGTGCAGGTGGCGCTGGCCGGCCGCACGCTCTCGGCGAAGGGCAGGCTCGGCGAGCTCTCGCTCGAGCTGACCGACCTCGTGGATGCCGAGGTCGAGGGCAGCCGCGTCTCGGTGCGCCCGCGCGGAGCGGCGACGCAGGCGCGGATGATGTGGGGCACCACGCGCGCGCTGGTCGCGAACATGGTGCGCGGCGTCTCGGAGGGCTACTCCAAGACGATGGAGATCACCGGCACCGGCTATCGCGCCGCGGTGCAGGGCCGGACGCTGACGATCAATCTCGGCTTCTCGCACGACGTCGTGTTCGCGATCCCCGACGGCATCACGATCACCACGCCGCGGCCGACCGCGATCACGGTGCAGGGCGTGGACAAGCGCCTGGTCGGCCAGGTCGCCGCCGAGATCCGCGGCTTCCGCCCGCCCGAGCCGTACAAGGGCAAGGGCGTGCGCTACGACACCGAGATGATCAGGCGCAAGGAAGGCAAGAAGAAGTAATGAGCGCGCATCCCGATCTTCGGCAGCGCCGGCGCGAGCGGCTCCGCTACCAGTTGCGCCACAAGGCGGCCGGGCGGCCGCGCCTCTCGGTGTTCCGCTCCGGCAAGCACATCTATGCGCAGGTCATCGACGACGCGCACGGCCGCACGCTCGCGGCCGCCGGCTCGCTCGACAAGTCGCTGCGCGCCGACACTCAAGACCGGCGCCGACCGCGCGGCCGCCGCGGCGGTGGGCAGGCTGCTCGCCGAGCGCGCGATCGCGGCCGGGGTGAAGCAGGTCGTGTTCGATCGCGGCGCCTATCTCTATCACGGCCGCGTCCGCGCGCTGGCCGACGCCGCCCGCGAGGGCGGGCTGGCGTTCTGAAGGGATTCTGAAGGATGGCACGGGAAGCACGAGGCGGCGGCGGGCGCGATCGCGATCGCGGGCGCAGCCAGGACCGCGACGGCGGCGACGAGCTGATCGACAAGCTGGTCACGATCAATCGCGTGGCCAAGGTGGTGAAGGGCGGACGGCGCTTCGCCTTCGCGGCGCTGGTGGTGGTGGGCGATCAGAAGGGCCGCGTCGGCTTCGGCGCCGGCAAGGCGCGCGAGGTGCCGGAGGCGATCCGCAAGGCGACCGAGCGCGCCAGGCGCGCCATGATCCGGGTGCCGATGAAGGAGGGCCGCACGCTGCATCACGACGTCCAGGGCCGCTACGGCGCCGGACGCGTGGTGCTGCGCAGCGCCACCGCCGGCACCGGCATCATCGCCGGCGGGCCGATGCGGGCGGTGTTCGAGAGCCTCGGCATCGGCGATGTGGTCGCCAAGTCGCTCGGCAGCCGCAACCCGCACAACATGGTCAAGGCGACGTTCGACGCGCTGACCCGCTGCGCCAGCCCGCGCTCGGTCGCGACACGCCGCGGCCGCAAGGTCGCCGAAATCCTCGGCCGGCGCGAGCAGGCGCCGGCGGCGGCCGAGGAGGTCGCGGCCAGTGCCTAAAGTGTCAACCTCTAAAGTGCGGGTGACGCAGGTGGCCTCGGCCGCCGGCCGCAAGCCCGGCCAGCGCGAGACGCTGATCGGCCTCGGCCTCAACAAGCTGCGGCGGAGCCGCGTGCTCGACGACACGCCCTCGATCCGCGGCATGATCCGCAAGGTGGCCCACCTCGTGCGCGTGGAGGAAGCCCATGAACCTGAATGAGCTGCGCGACAATGCGGGCGCCCGCCGCCGCTCCAAGCGCCTCGGCCGCGGCATCGGCTCGGGCAAGGGCAAGACCGCGGGCAAGGGCGTCAAGGGCCAGAAGGCGCGCGCGGGCGTGGCGCTGAACGGGTTCGAGGGCGGCCAGCTCCCGATCTACCGCCGGCTGCCCAAGCGCGGCTTCTACAACCATTTCCGCCGCGAATACGCGCCGATCAATCTCGGCCGGCTGGAGGCGGCGATCGCGGCCGGCCGGCTCGATGCCGCGCAGCCGATCACCGAGGAGAGCCTGCGCGCGGCGGGGCTGGTCACGGGCGGCAAGTCCGGGGGCCGCAAAGTAGCGGGCGTGCGGCTGCTCGCGGGCGGCGAGATCACGCGGGCGGTGACGATCGCGGTCTCCGGCGCCTCGGCCGCCGCGGTCGCGGCGGTCGAGCGCGCCGGCGGCAGCGTGCGCACGACGGCGACGCCGAGGGCGGACGCGGCGGGGGCGGCCGCTGCCGCCGAAGCCGGAACATGATCGGCCACCCGGCTTGCCCGCGCGGCGGGCGGCGGGGCAGAGTAGCGAGGGTTACGCGGCGCCCGGGGACGCTTCCTGCGGGCGCCGCGTCGTTTCAACGGGGAAGTGTACATGGCCTCGGTCGCCGAACAGCTTGCGGCAAACCTCAGTCTCGGCACCTTTGCCAAGGCGACCGAACTCAAGAAGCGCATCTGGTTCACCCTCGGGGCGCTGATCGTCTATCGGATCGGCACCTACATTCCGGTGCCCGGCGTCGATGCCGCCGTAATGGGCGAGCTGTTCCAGCAGCACGGCGGCGGCATCCTCGGCATGTTCGATATGTTCTCGGGCGGCGCGCTGCGCCGCATGACGATCTTCGCACTCGCCCTGATGCCCTACATCAGCGCCAGCATCATCGTGCAGCTGATGTCGGCGGCGGTCCCCTCCCTGGAGGCGCTCAAGAAGGAGGGCGAGCAGGGCCGCAAGAAGATGAACCAATACACCCGCTATCTCACGGTGCTGATCGCGACCTTCCAGGCCTACGGCATCGCGATCGGGCTTGAGAGTATGCGCGGCGCCGCCGGGCCGGCGGTGATCTACCCGGGGTTCTTCTTCCAGATCTCCTGCGTGATCACGCTGGTCGGCGGGACGATGTTCCTGATGTGGGTCGGCGAGCAGATCACCGCGCGCGGCGTCGGCAACGGCGTCAGCCTGATCATCATGGCGGGCATCGTCGCCAATTTGCCAAACGCGCTCGCCAACCTGCTGGAGCTCGGCCGCACCGGCGCGCTCTCCCCGGTGTTCATCGTGGCGTTCTTCATCATCGCCTTCGCGGTGGTCGCCTTCATCGTGTTCATGGAGCGCGCGATGCGGCGGGTGGTGGTGCAATACCCCAAGCGCCAGGTCGGCAACCGCATGTTCGGCGGCGATTCGACGCACATGCCGCTCAAGCTCAACACCTCAGGCGTGATCCCGCCGATCTTCGCGAGCTCGATCCTGCTGATCCCGGCGACCCTCGCCGGCTTCTCGCAGGCGACCGGCCCATCCTGGATCAGCTTCCTCGCCCAGCAGCTCGGGCACGGCCAGCCGCTCTACATGGCGTTCTATGCCGGGCTGATCATCTTCTTCAGCTATTTCTACACCGCCGTCGTGTTCAACCCGGAGGAGACCGCCGACAACCTCAAGAAATACGGCGGCTTCATCCCCGGCATCCGGCCGGGGCGCGCGACTGCGGACTATTTCGATTACGTGCTGACCCGGCTGACCACGGTGGGCGCGCTCTACGTCGCCCTCGTGTGCCTGCTGCCCGAAATCCTGATCAGCCGCTACGGTCTGCCGTTCTATTTCGGCGGCACCAGCCTGATGATCGTGGTCTCGGTGACGATGGACACGATCACCCAGATCCAGTCTCATCTTCTCGCCCATCAGTATGAAGGGCTGATCCGCCGGGCTCGGGTGAAGGGGAGAGGGCGTTGAACCTGATCGTGCTGGGTCCGCCCGGCGCGGGAAAGGGGACGCAGGCGAAGCGGCTCGCGCAGGCGCACGGGATCGCGCAGATCGCGACCGGCGACATGCTGCGCGCCGAGGTCGCCGCCGGTAGTGCGATCGGGCAGCAGGCGAAGGCGATCATGGAATTGGGGGAGCTGGTGCCGGATGACATCATCATCCGGATGCTCGCCGAGCGGGTGCAGCAGCCGGATGCCCGCCGCGGCTTCATCCTGGACGGGTTTCCGCGCACGGTGCCGCAGGCCGAGGCGCTGGACCGGATGCTGGCCGGGCGCGGCCTGGCACTCGACGCCGTGATCGAGCTGGAGGTGGACGACACGGCCCTGGTGGAGCGGATCGCCGGGCGGTTCACCTGCGCCCGATGCGGCGCCGGCTACCACGACCGCTTCAAGCCGACCCGCGAGCCCGGCGTCTGCGACGTCTGCGGCAGCCGCGATTTCGTCCGCCGCCCCGACGACCGCGCCGAGACGGTGCAGGCGCGGCTCGACGCCTATCACCGCCAGACCGCGCCGATCCTGCCGCACTACGCGGCCCAGGGCCGGCTGCACCGGGTGGACGGCATGGCCCCGATCGAGGAGGTGGCGCGGCAGATCGATGCGGCTCTCGCAGCACTGCCGGCCGGACAAACCGCTTGAGGTCAGGCCATGCCCTCACGCGCTCACACGCAGGACGCACCCCCAATGTCCGGGACTCGCCGACCATGACGGGAACCCAAATGCGACGGCCCTGCGCTTGAACCGGCGGAAATGCGATCCACATCGGTTGACGCGGGGCAAGGCGGGGCTATAACTCCGCCGGCTCGGTGCTGACCGGCTCGGTCTGCGCCGCCCCCGGGGCTTTGCGGCCCTTCGGCCTTCCAGGAGATCAGCAGCGTGGCGCGTATTGCCGGCGTGAACATCCCGACCAACAAGCGGGTGACGATCAGTCTTCGCTACATCTACGGGGTCGGCCCGACCAAGGCGGCCGAGATCTGCACCCGGCTCGGGATTCCCGACGAACGCCGCGTGAACCAGCTCTCCGATGACGAGGTGCTGCGCATCCGCGAGCTGGTCGATCGCGACTTCCGCGTCGAGGGCGATCTGCGGCGCGAAGTCGCGATGAACATCAAGCGGCTGATGGACCTGGGCTGCTATCGCGGCCTGCGCCACCGCCGCGGGCTGCCGGTACGGGGCCAGCGCACCCATACCAACGCGCGCACGCGCAAGGGCAAGGCGGTGCCGATCGCCGGCAAGAAGAAGGTGACGAAGTAGCGGCGATCGCCACCCTCCGCGAGACCATCCACCCGCCAATCAATGGGCGAAACGACAGGACCGACCGATCATGGCGAGAGCCGCCACCAGCAGCACCGCGCGTCCCCGCCGCAAGGAGCGCAAGAACATCACCTCGGGGGTCGCGCACGTCGCCGCCACCTTCAACAACACGGTGGTCACCATCACCGACGCGCAGGGCAATGCGATCGCCTGGTCCTCGTCCGGCAGCCAGGGCTTCAAGGGCAGCCGCAAATCGACGCCCTATGCCGCGCAGGTCGCCGCCGAGGATGCCGGCCGCAAGGCGCGCGAGCACGGCATGGAGACGCTGGAGATCGAGGTGAGCGGTCCCGGCTCGGGGCGAGAGAGCGCGCTGCGCGCCTTGCAGGCGGTCGGTTTCTCGATCACCACGATCCGCGACATGACGCCGATCCCGCATAATGGCTGCCGCCCGCGCAAGCGCCGGCGCGTCTGATCCGGCGGGCACGACAGACCTGTGGCGCCGCCCGCGAGGGCGGCGCTGTTCCCGTTGAAGGGGAAAGCCGATGGCAATGCAGAGGAACTGGGAGCGGCTGATCAAGCCGGAGAAGCTCGAAGTCGAGCCCGGCGCCGAGCCCTCCCGCACCGCGACCGTGATCGCCGAGCCGCTGGAGCGCGGCTTCGGCATGACGCTCGGCAACGCCATCCGTCGCGTGCTGCTCTCCTCGCTGGAAGGCGCGGCGGTGAAGGCGGTCCAGATCGACGGCGTGCTGCACGAGTTCAGCAGCATCGCCGGCGTGCGCGAGGACGTCACCGACATCGTGCTCAACATCAAGCAGCTCGCCTTGCGGATGCACGGCGAGGGGCCGAAGCGCATGGTGCTGGTCGCGAACGGGCCGGGCGAGGTGCGCGCGGGCCAGATCCAGGCCGGGCACGACATCGAGATCATGAACCCCGAGCTGGTGATCTGCACCCTCGATGAGGGCATCAAGCTCGGCATCGAGTTCACGGTCGATCTCGGCAAGGGCTACGTCGCCGCCGCCGCCAACCGGCCGGAGGATGCGCCGATCGGGCTGATCCCGGTGGATGCGATCTACTCGCCGGTGCGCCGCGTCTCCTACAAGGTGGAGCCGACGCGCGTGGGACAGGTGACCGACTACGACAAGCTGCTGCTGACGGTCGAGACCAACGGCGCGGTGACGCCGGAGGACAGCGTGGCGCTGGCCGCGCGCATCCTGCAGGATCAGTTGCAGCTGTTCATCAATTTCGACGAGCCGCAGCAGCTTCGCGCGGAGGAGCCGCGCGACGATCTGCCGTTCAACCGCAACCTGCTGCGCAAGGTGGACGAGCTCGAACTCTCGGTGCGCAGTGCCAACTGCCTGAAGAACGACAACATCGTCTATATCGGCGACCTGGTGCAGAAGACCGAGCAGGAGATGCTGCGCACGCCCAATTTCGGGCGCAAGTCGCTGAACGAGATCAAGGAGGTGCTGTCGTCGATGGGGCTGTCGCTCGGCATGACGGTGCCGGGCTGGCCGCCGGAGAACATCGAGGATCTGGCCAAGCGGCTCGACGAGCCGTTCTGAGCGGCGCAGGTCGGAGCCGGGGAGAGGGACGATGCGACACGGGGTTGGCGGGCGCAAGCTCGGGGTGACGAGCACGCACCGGGCGGCGATGTTTCGCAACCTGGCCTGCGCGCTGATCAAGCACGAGCAGATCACCACCACGCTGCCGAAGGCGAAGGAGCTGCGGCCGGTCGCCGAGAAGCTGATCACGCTCGGCAAGCGCGGCGGGCTGCACGCGCGCCGGCTGGCGCACGCAGAGCTTCGCGACGATGCGATGGTGGGCAAGCTGTTCGGCGCACTGGCCGAGCGCTACCGTGCCCGCGCCGGCGGCTACACGCGGGTGCTGCGGGCGGGGATGCGCCACGGCGACGCCGCCGACATGGCGGTGATCGAGTTGGTCGAGCGCGATCCGGCGGCGAAGGGGCAGGACAGCGGCCCGAAGCCGGAAGCGGCAGAGGCCGAGGCGCCGGAGGCCGCCGCGCAGGGGTGACCGCGTCCGTTGCTCCATTGTCATGCCCGGCGTATCCAGACCAGAATGAGCTCGCCTTGTGGCCGGTCCGACCCATGCGACCAGCCATGCGGGAAATAGGATGGTGGCATGGCCCCCGACGGGTTGGTTGACCAGCGCTATTACCAAGTCGCGAAGCCGGGCTCGCTGGCCGAGCGGATGGTGGTCGCGGCCCGCGACAACATCTATCGCGACTTCCTGCGCCTGACGCGCCCGACCCCTGACAGCACACTCCTCGATGTCGGCGTCTCTGACGTGGTCGGCGAGGCCGCGAACGTGCTGGAACGCAAATACCCGGATCTGCATCGCCTGACCGCGGTCGGACTCGGTGCCGCGCATCAGTTCCAGGGCGGCGTTTCCGCAGATCTCCTATCGGCAGATCGAGTCTGGCGAAGCGTTGCCCTTCGCCGATGGCTCGTTCGACATCGCGGTGCTGGAACACGTCGGCAGTCCGGCCGCGCAGGCGGCATTCGTGGCCGAGCTGGCCCGCGTTGCCCGCGCGGTGTTCATCAGCGTGCCGCACCGGTTCTTTCCGGTGGAGCACCACACCGGCATTCCGTTGCTGCACTGGACCGATCCCTCATTCGCGGTCGCGTGCCGGGCGCTGAACAAGCGTGAATGGGCCGAAGCGGCGAACCTGATCCTGATGACGCGCGCGCGGCTGCGGCAGCTCAGCACGAAGGTTGCGGCGGGACGACCCGTCCGCCTTGGCACCACCGGCATCCGGCTCGGCCCGTTCAGCTCCAACCTGTTTCTTCTGATCGGGAAAGTCTGATCGGAAAGGGTTCCAAGGGCGCCCGCCCTTGGCGGGGTCCAGGGGCGGAGCCCCTGGCCTGACGTTCGCTCACGCCGCGCGGCGGTCGAGTGCGCGCAGGATCGCGTCGCCCATGCCGCGTGGTGCCGATGCGGGTGCAGCCCGCGGCCATGATGTCGGGCGTGCGCAGGCCCTCGGCCAGCACGTCGCGCGCCGCCTGTTCCAGCAGCGCCGCGTCTTCCTCCATATCGAAGGAATAGCGCAGCAGCATCGCGAAGCTCAGCAATTGCGCGAGCGGGTTGGCGATCCCCTGTCCCGCGATGTCGGGCGCGCTGCCGTGGATCGGCTCATAGAGCGCGTGCCGCCGCCCGTTCTCGTCCGTGCCCCCCAGCGTCGCCGAAGGCAGCATCCCGAGCGATCCGGTCAGCATCGAGGCAAGATCGGAGAGCAGGTCGCCGAACAGGTTGGTGGTCACGATCACGTCGAACTGGCGCGGGTTGCGCACGAGTTGCATCGCGCAATTGTCGGCGTACATGTGCGCAAGCTGCACGTCGGCATAGTCGCGCGCGTGCAGCGCGGTCACGGTCTGCCGCCACAGCAGCCCGCTCTCCATCACGTTCGCCTTCTCGACCGAGCAGACGCGTCCCTGCCGCTTGCGCGCCAAGTCGAACGCGACGCGCGCCACGCGCTCGATCTCGGGGGTGGTGTACACTTCCGTGTTGACGCCGCGCTTGCTGCCGTCCGGCAAGCTCCTCGATGCCGCGGGGGTTGCCGAAATAGATGCCGCCGGTGCTCTCGCGCACGATCATCAGATCGAGCCCGCGCACGATTTCGGGCTTGAGCGTGGAGGCGTCGAGCAGGGCGTCGAATACGATCGCCGGGCGCAGATTGGCGAACAGGCCAAGCTCGCCGCGCAGCCGCAGGATCGCGATCTCGGGCCGGCGATCGAAGCCGAGCGGGTCCCATTTCGGCCCGCCGACGGCGCCGAACAGGATCGCGTCGGCGTCGCTCGCCGCCTGCATGGTGGCGTCGGTGATCGGCGTGCCGCGCGCATCGATCGCGGCGCCGCCCACGAGGTCCTCGGAGAGATCGAAGCGCAAGTGGCGGCGGCGGTCCATCCAGTCGATCACGCGGCGGACCTCGCGCATCACCTCCGGCCCGATGCCGTCGCCCGGCAGCAGCAGCAGTTTTTTGTTCGATGGCATCAGGCAGACTCCCCGCTCCGCCATGGTCGGCGAGGGGGCCGGCGCGAGGGGTGCGCGCGACATGCGGAATCTGCGGCAACGCACCGCCGATCTCGGCCCTCGCCCGACCAGGGGGAGGGAGAAGCGCCACCTGTCACACCGAAACCGCCGGCATCCAGTCCCGCGCCGCGCGCTCGCGTGCCTCGTAGCGGTCGATCGCGCTCGCGTGCTGCATGGTCTGGCCGATGTCATCCAGCCCGTTCAGCAGCAGGTGCTTTCTAAACGGATCGATCTCGAACCGGATTTCCTCGCCATTCGGCCGCACCACGACCTGCCGCTCGAGGTCGATGGTCAGGCGCGCGTTCGGTCCCATGCCGCGCATCCTGCATCAACTGGTCGCATACCTCGCGCGGCAGGCGGATCGGCAAAATGCCGTTCTTGAAGGTGTTGTTGTGGAAGATGTCGGCGAAGTCGGGCGCGATCACGCAGCGGATGCCGAAATCCAGCAGCGCCCAGGGCGCGTGCTCGCGCGAGCTGCCGCAGCCGAAATTCTCGTGCGCGATCAGGATTTCCGCGTGCCGGTACGGCTCCTGGTTGAGCACGAAATCCGGGTTCTCGGACCCGTCGGCGCGAAACCGCAGCGTGTCGAACAGATGCTTGCCCAGCCCGGTGCGGTTGATGACCTTCAGAAACCGCGCCGGGATGATCTTGTCGGTATCGACGTTCGCGAGCGGCAGCGGCGCCGCAACGGCGGTGAGCGTCGTGAACGCTCTGCATCACGCGAACTCCCGCACGTCGGCGAGCCGGCCGGTGACCGCGGCGGCCGCGGCCATCGCCGGCGAGAGCAGATGCGTCCGCCCGCCCGGCCCCTGCCGCCCCTCGAAATTGCGGTTCGACGTGCTGGCGCAGCGCTGCCCCGCCATCAGCTTGTCGGGGTTCATGCCGAGGCACATCGAGCATCCCGCCTCGCGCCACTCGAACCCCGCATCGGTCAGCACGCGGTCCAGCCCCTCGGCCTCCGCCTGCTGCTTCACCAGCCCCGAGCCGGGCACCACCAGCGCGCGCACGCCGGCGGCGACATGCCGCCCGCGCGCGATCGCGGCGGCGGCGCGGATGTCCTCGATGCGGCCGTTGGTGCAACTGCCGATGAACACGACGTCGATCGCAATGTCGGTCATCCGCGTCCCCGGCGTCAGCGCCATGTAGTCGAGCATCCGCCGCCGCTGCGCGCGCGCCGCCTCGTCGGGCACGTCGTCGGGGTCGGGCACGGCGCCGGTGATCGGCACCACCGCCTCGGGGTTGGTGCCCCAAGTCACCATCGGCGCGATCTCCGCCGCATCCAGCGACACCGTGCGGTCGTAGCGCGCACCGGCGTCGCTCGGCAGCGTGCGCCAGTATTCGATCGCGCGCGCGAGCGCCGCACCCTTCGGCGCCAGCGGCCGCTCGGCGATATAGGCGAAGGTCGTGTCGTCCGGCGCGATCAGGCCGGCGCGCGCGCCCGCCTCGATCGACATGTTGCACACCGTCATCCGCCCGGCCATGTCGAGCGCGCGCATCGCCTCGCCCGCATACTCGATCACGTGCCCGTTGCCGCCGGCGGTGCCGATCCGGCCGATGATCGCCAGCACCATGTCCTTCGCGGTCACGCCGAACGGCAGCTTGCCATCCACCGAGACCAGCATGTTCTTCGCCGGCTTCTGCAGCAGCGTCTGCGTCGCCAGCACGTGCTCCACTTCCGAGGTGCCGATGCCGAACGCGAGCGCGCCCATCGCGCCGTGCGTCGAGGTATGGCTGTCGCCGCACACGATCGTCATGCCGGGCAGGCAGATGCCGAGTTCCGGGCCGATGATGTGCACGATCCCCTGCCGCGCATCCAGCAGCGGGATGTAGGGCACGCCGAACTCGGCGACGTTGCGCTCCAGCGTCTCGACCTGGATGCGGCTGTCCTCCTCCTTGATCCCGGCGCGGCGGTCGGAGGTCGCGACGTTGTGGTCCACCACCGCGATCGTGGCGTCCGGGCGGCGCACGCGGCGGCCGGCGGCGCGCAGTCCCTCGAAGGCCTGCGGGCTGGTCACCTCGTGGACGAGATGGCGGTCGATGTAGAGGATGCAGGTGCCGTCGGGCAGCCGCTCGACCACGTGGCTGTCCCAGATCTTGTCGAACAGCGTGCGCGGCTGATGGCGGCCATCGCGTTCTTCCTCGTATTCGGCAGCGGCGGGCGGCTCGTCGGCGGCGGCGGCTCGTCGGCTGGCGGGCGGCAGCGGGCGCGGCCTCGCCGGTCGAGCGCGCGCGCTCGGCGATGCGGGCGGACTTGCCGCTGCGGCCGCGCAGGTAATAGAGCTTGGCGCGGCGCACGTCGCCGCGGCGCACCACCGCGATCTCGGCGATCACCGGCGAATACAGCGGAAACACGCGCTCCACGCCCTCGCCGTAGCTGATCTTGCGCACGGTGAAGTTGCTGTTCAGCCCCTTGTTCGAGCGCGCGATGCACACGCCCTCGAAGGCCTGCGTGCGGGCGCGCTCGCCCTCGACCACCTTCACCGACACGCGCACCGTGTCGCCGGGCGAGAAATCGGGCACCGCGCGGGTCGCGGTCAGGCGCGCGATCTGCTCCGCCTCGAAGCTCTGGATGATGTTCATGGCACCTTCCTCTCGTCCGTTCTCTAGGGCGCCGTCGCGGCGCAGGCAATGTGGCGCGCCCACAGATCGGGCCTGCGCGCGCGCGTGGCGTCCTCGGCCTGCGCGCGCCGCCAGGCGGCGATCGCGGCATGATTGCCCGACAGCAGCACCGGCGGCACCGCGCGGCCCTGCCACTCGGCGGGGCGGGTGTAGTGCGGATATTCCAGCAGCCCGGCCGCGAAACTCTCGTCGGCCGCACTCGCCGCGTCGCCGAGCACGCCCGGCAGCAGCCGCACGCACGCCTCCAGCAGCACCATCGCCGGCAGCTCGCCGCCCGCGAGCACATAGTCGCCGATGCAGATCTCCTCGGCGCCGCGCGCCTCGATCACGCGCTGGTCGATGCCCTCGTAGCGCCCGCACAGCAGGATCACGCCCGCGCCCGCCGCGAGCCGCGCCGCATCGTCCTGGCCGAAGCGCCGCCCGCGCGCCGCGAGACACACGAGCGGCCGCCCGTCCGCGACCGCCGCGATCGCGGCGTCCGCGACGTCGGGCCGCATCACCATCCCCGCCCCGCCGCCGAACGGCGCGTCATCGACGCTGCGATGCCGGCCGATGCCGTGGGCGCGGATGTCGCGGACCGCGAGCGACCACGCACCCGTCCGCCAGCGCCCGGCCCGGCAGCGAGTGCCCGAGCGGCCCCGGGAACATCTCCGGGAACAGGGTCAGGACAGAAGCCCGCCAGGTCATCGCCGCGGCCTTTTGGAAAACGGCCTTGGGCGGACACCACGGTCACACATCCGGCCGCGAGATCGACCTCCGGCACCGCGGCGCGGGTGAACGGCACCAGCAGCGACGCCCCCTCGCGCGCTGATTTCCAGCGACGCGCCGGCCCCGTAATCATGCACCCGCTCGACCGTCCCAAGCGACGCCCCCGTCCGCGTCCACCGCCGCAAGCCCGATCAGGTCGGCCAGATAGAACTCGTCTTCCTCCGTGCGGCGGCAGCCGGTCGCGGTCGGCATAGAGCCTGAGGTTGACAAGCGCCTCGGCCTCGTCCCGGTCGGCGACCGTCCGCCCGGCCTCGTCGGCGCAGCTCGGCGATGCCCTCGCCGCGCCAGGCGAGCGTCCAGCGCCGGCCGCGCTCGTCGGTCAGCGGGCCGAGCCGGCCAGCGCCGCCGGGTCCTCGGTGTGGCTGGTCACGCGCACCAGGCCCGCACGCCATGCGGCCGGCCGACCACGCCGAGCAGGATGCGCCGGCAGGCCGGCATCCATGCTTCACGCCGGCGGTCGGCCGCCGCCTTGGCCCGCTCCTGCGCCTTCTTGCCCGGTGCCGACTTCTTCGGCTGCTCGCGGAACGCCGGCATCGGCGCGAGGCCGGCGCGGCCGAGGAAGCGCGCCACCCGCTCGGTCGCGAGCGCCCCCTGACCCAGCCAGTGGCGGATGCGCTCGTCCTGCAGGCGCACGCGGTCGGCGTGCTCGGCCGGCAGCATCGGGTCGTAGCTGCCCAGCTTCTCGATGAAGCGCCCGTCGCGCGGGCTGCGGCTGTCGGCGACCACGATGTGGTAGTAGGGGCGCTTCTTGGCGCCGGCGCGGGCGAGGCGGATCTTCAGTCCCATGCTGTTCTCTCTCTCTGTTGCTGCCTAGTAGGGCCGTCGGTTCTGCATGTGCTTGGGCAGGATGGCGCCGAGGCCGTGGCGCATCAGCCCCTTCTCGCCGAGCTTGTTCACTTTCTTCAGCATCCCCGCCATGTCGTCGAACTGCTTGAGCAGGCGGTTCACCTCCTGCACCGAGGTGCCCGAGCCGGCGGCGATCCGGCGCTTGCGGCTCGCCTTGATGATGGCGGGCGTGCCCGCTCGCGCCGGGTCATCGACGAGATGATCGCCTGCTGGCGCTTGAGGATCGTGGTGTCGAGATTGGCGCCCTCGATCTGGTTCTTGATCTTCGCCACCCCCGGCAGCATCCCCAGGATGCCCGAGAGGCTGCCCATCCGGGTGATCTGGCGAAGCTGGGCCGCGTAGTCCTCCAGCGTGAACTGGCCCTTCATCATCCGGGCCGCGAGCTTCTCCGCCTCTTCCTCTTCGATCGTCTCGCTGGCGCTTTCGACCAGGCCCACGATGTCGCCCATGCCGAGGATGCGGGAGGCGACGCGCTCGGGGTGGAACTCCTCCAGCGCGTCGAGCTTCTCGCCCATGCCGATCAGCTTGATCGGCGCGCCGGTGATCGCCCGCATCGAGAGCGCGGCGCCGCCGCGCGCGTCGCTGTCCATCCGCGTCATCACGATGCCGGTGACGCCCACCGCCTCGTTGAACGCCCGCGCGGTGGTCACCGCGTCCTGCCCGGTCAGCGCATCGACCACCAGCAGCGTCTCGGCCGGGCTGCGTCTCGGCGCGGATCGCCCGGACCTCGTCCATCAACTCCTGATTGATGGCGAGGCGGCCGGCCGTGTCGAGGATGACGATGTCGTAGACTTCGCGCCGGCCGGTCTCCATCGCCCGCCGCGCGATCTCGATCGGCGTCTGCCCGGCCATGATCGGCAGGCTCGCCACCCCGGCCTGCTCGGCCAGTTGCGCCAACTGGAGCTGTGCCGCCGGCCGCTGGGTATCGAGGCTCGCCAGCAGCACCCGCCGCCGCTCCCGACGTCCGAGCCGCAGCGCCAGCTTGCCCGCGGTCGTGGTCTTGCCCGAGCCCTGCAAGCCGACCATCAGGATCGGCACCGGGGCCGCGGCAGTGAGGTTGAGCGGCACCGCGCCGGCGCCGCCCAGCTCGTCCACCAGCACGTCCTGGACGATCTTGATGACCTGCTGGCCGGGGGCGACGCTGTCCATCACCTCCGAGCCCATCGCCCGATCGCGCACCTTGGCCGCGAAGTCGCGGACGACGGGCAGCGCCACGTCGGCATCCAGCATCGCGAGCCGAACTTCGCGCAGCGCCTCGGTGATGTCCGCCTCGCTCAGCGTGCCGCGGCCGCGCAGCCGGTCGAAGGCGCCCGAGAGCTTGCCGGAGAGGGTGTCGAACATGCGTCCCGCGCGCTCCAAAAGCCCGATCGCGCCGCTGCGCGAACCCTCGCGGAGCGGCGGAGCCCCCGCCCGCGGAACGGGGCGGGGACCGGGCAGCCAGGCTGTCCCGGAAAGCGGGGCTTATGCGCGC
>CAVWFK010000032.1:0-204002 GCA_963754235.1 uncultured Alphaproteobacteria bacterium
CGCGCAGCGTCGCGGGCCGCCGCTTCGTCAACCGATACCGGCCGCACCTGAAAGCGCAGCCCGGCCGAGGCCAGCAAAGCGCGCCGAGCCTCGGACCCGCTCGCCAGCACCAGCCGAGGCGTCTCGGCCTGCAGCATCAGCCGCTGGCACTCGGTGCGGCCGGAGCAGCCGCCGGCGGATGGCGCACGTGCCATGCTTCCATCAGTTGCAGCACGGCGGCCGCAGTCTCCTCGATCGAGCGACGGGTCACGTCGATCACCGGCCACCCGCGCCGGGCACAGAGCCGTCGCGCCCACAGCAGCTCGGCCTTCACCGCCACCTCGTCCACGTATTCGCTGGTGTCCTGGCGCAGCGGCGCCGGATTCGCATTGCCCTGCGCGATCAGCCGCAGGCGATGGCGCCGGATTTCGATCAGGGCCGCTGCCTCCAGCGTCAGCCCGATGACCGGGCAGCAGGGGTTCGCCAGGCCCGGCGGCTCCGGCAGGCTCGGCACCAGCGGCACGTTGGCGGCCTTGATGCCCCGATTCGCAAGGTAGAACGAGGTCGGCGTCTTGGAGCTGCGCGAGACGCCGACCAGCAGCACGTCGGCCTCGGCGATCCCGGCCTGCGCCTGCCCGTCGTCATGCGCGAGCACGAAATGCATCGCATCGATGCGCCGGAAATAGTCGGCGTCCAGCACATATTGCCGGCCCGGCCGCGCCTGCGCCTGCTCGCCGATCGTCTCCTGCAACACCGAGAGCACCGGGTCGAGCACGTTGACCACCGTGAGGCCGAGCCGCTGGCAGGTGCTCTCCAAATCCGCTCGCAACGCACGGTCGATCACCGTCGAGAGCACCGGACCGGGTTCCGCCTCGATCCCCTCCAGCACGCGGTGCAGCTGAAACCGGGTCCGGATCAGGCTCCACCGGTGATAGATGATCGAGACGTGCTCGAACTGGGTCACGGTTGCGCGCGCGATCGAGTTCAGCGTCTCGCCGGTCGCGTCGGAGACCAGGTGCAGGTTGATCCGATGGGTGCTCATGCCGGTGAGGGTAGCGGGGATTGCGGGGAAAACCACGCGTCTGATGCGATGGCGACCGGCAAAGCGGGGATGACGTGGTATCGGCGGCGCCGGGGAGCCGTCCCGCGCCCGGGACGGTGCAAACCAAGTATAACCCGGCAAAAGACCTCGCAAACAAAGGCTTGCGGCAAGGCCGCCTGTGCAGTGTTGATCATCGGCGGGACCGGCCAGCGGTGTACCCCGATTCTCCCCGCCCCATCTGCTTCCCCTGCCAAAGCTTTTATTCTCTCTCTTTGATGATAGAAGCAGCGGCGCATGGACAAGCCGTTGCTGCGAGCCCTCGCCGGCGAGCGCCTGGACCCGCCGCCGGTGTGGCTGATGCGGCAGGCCGGGCGCTACCTGCCGGAATACCGGGCGCTGCGCGCGCAGGTCGCCGACACGCTGACCTTGTTCACCAACCCCGCCAGCGCGACCGAAATCACGCTGCAGCCGGTGCACCGCTTCGGCATGGACGCCGCGATCCTCTACAGCGACATCCTGATCCTGCCCTGGGCGCTCGGGTGTGACCTGCGCTACGTCGAAGGCAATGGGCCGCGCCTCTCGCCGCTGCGCGACGAGGCCGCCTTCGAGGCATTGGCGCCGGCGGCCGATCCGGCGCGCATCGCCCCGGTGCTGGAGACCGTGCGCCGGGTACGCGCCGCCCAGCCCGCGGGCTGCACCCTGATCGGCTTCGCCGGTGCGCCCTGGACGGTCGCCTGCTACATGGTCGAGGGCGGCGGCGGCGAGTTCTCCACGATCCGGCTGATGGCCTACCGCGCGCCTGCCCTGCTCGATCGGCTCATCGCGCGACTTGTCGAGACGACGACCGACTATCTGGCGGCCCAGGTCGAAGCTGGTGCGGAGTGCGTGATGCTGTTCGATAGCTGGGCCGGTCTGTTGCCGCCTGCGCTGTTCGGGCGGCTCGTGATCGCACCCACGCGCGGCATCGTCGCCGCGCTGCGCCCCCGCTTCCCCGGTCTGCGGATCATCGGATTTTCGCGTCTCGCCGGCGCCGGCGTTGGTCCCTATGCCGCCGAAACCGGCGTTGATGCCGTTGGTCTCGACACGGCTGCCGATCCGGTATCGGCCTCCGGATTGGTCCCTTCGCCGGTCGCGTTGCAGGGCAATCTCGATCCGCATGCCCTGCTTGCAGGGGGCCCGGCGATGCGGGCCGAGGCTCGCCGCGTGCAAGCCGCGTTCGGACGCCGTGCGCATATCTTCAATCTGGGCCACGGCGTGCTGCCGCGGACCCCGCCCGCGCACGTGGCCGAATTGGTGCGGATCGTCCGCGATGGCTGACGCGATGGGCCAGCGGGTTGCGATCGTGCTGTTCAACCTCGGCGGCCCGGACCGGGCGGAGGCGGTGCGGCCGTTCCTGCGCAACCTGTTCAGCGATCCTGCGATCCTGCGGGTGCCGTTCTTCGTCCGGCCCTTCCTTGCCCGCCTGATCGCCAGGCGCCGCACCGAGCCCGCAAGCAAAATCTACGCGCTGCTCGGCAATCGCTCGCCGCTGCTCGAGTTGACCGAGCGGCAGGGCGCGGCGCTGGCCCGGGCGCTGCCGGAACTCGATGCCCATTGCTTCATCGCGATGCGCTATTGGCACCCGTTCAGCGACGCCTGTGCCCGTGCGGTACGCGCCTTCCGCCCCGACCACGTGCTGCTGCTGCCGCTCTATCCGCAATTCTCGACCACCACTACGGGCAGCTCGCTCGATGCCTGGCGAGAGGCGGCGGCGCGGGCGGGGCTGGTGGCGCCCGTGACGACGCTCTGCTGCTGGCACGCCGACGGCGCCTATGCCGCCGCCACCGCCGTGCTGCTGGGCGAATCGATGGACAAGGCGCGCGCCACCTTGCCTACCGGCACTCGGGTGCGCGTGCTGTTCTCGGCGCACGGCCTGCCGGAGAGCATCGTCCGCGGCGGCGATCCCTACCAGTTTCAGGTCGAGCGTACGGTCGATGCCGTCCGCGACGCGCTGGCGATGCCCGATCTCGACTCGGTGATCTGCTACCAGTCGCGAGTAACACCCGAGCCGTGGTTGGCACCCAGCACCGAGGCCGAGATCGAGCGCGCGGCACACGACGGCGTCGCCGCGGTGGTGGTGCCGATCGCGTTTGTTTCGGAGCATTCCGAGACGCTAGTGGAACTAGACGTCGAATACGGCAACGTCGCGCGTGAGCTCGGGATTGCAGGCTACTTCCGGGTGCCGGCGCAGAACGATCATCCGGCGTTCATCGCCGCACTTGCCGAGATCGCGCGGCGTGCGCTGGCGCAGGGGCCGGGGTTGTGCAGCTTTGCCGGCGGGCGCGTGTGTCCGGAGACGTACGGCGGCTGTCCGCACGCGACGGCAGCGTGAGCAAGGCCAGGGGCTCTGCCCCTGGACCCCGCCAAGGGCACAGCCCTTGGAACCCTTGAAAAAGAGCGAGTTGTAATTGGCAAGGAGATGATCCCTTACGGAGCTACAGTCATTTAGCGGGGACTTGCGTCCTCCCGCCGTAGCGACACATTGCCCGCTAGCAACGCGGTAGCGTCGCTTTTCCAAGGGTTGCAGATTCGCATGCCAGATGGTCTTGCGCTCTCTGCCCCTCACACCCGTATCCTTGAGGGGAAGGGAGACACTTGTGGACCGTGTAACCGAGAACCTGCTGGCGAAGTTCACGGCAGAGCATGCATTGACTGCTTTGCCCGAGGACCGACGGTTTGAGTACTTCGCAAGCTACATCACCGTGAGACAGCAGCATCGTGAGACGTTTGAACCCACCGAGATCGCTACTGGCGGAGGCAACGACACCGGCATAGATGCCATAGCTATACTGGTAAATGGGCGGCTTGTTACAGATGTTGATGAGCTATCTGAGAGGCTGACCCGGAATGGTCCCGGAATAGTTTAGCGAGTTATTTCAAGGAAATGGGCGATGGGTGGGTCACCTTGCGGTCTGCAGGAATTGTACGGGGTTGCGTGATTTCAGCGGCTTGGGTTCTCTCGTGGTTGCGACGACACGAAAGAGGGACCCGATGGCCTGGACTGAAATCACGCGCGCCAAGTATCGGCGCGATGGACTGCGCTATGCAAGCGATACCACCAACGAGGAGTGGGGCGTGATCGAACCGCACCTCCCCGCGGCGGCAAGCTGCGGGCGGACGCGCGAGACCGGCCTGCGAGATGTCGTCGATGCGATCTTCTATATCGCGCAGTCGGGCTGCCAGTGGCGGCTGCTGCCGAAGGAGTTTCCCCCGTTCACGACGGTGCAGCGGTACTTCTACGCGTGGCGGGACAACGGGACGTGGCAGACCATCAATCATGCACTGCTGATGTCGGTGCGCGAGGCCGCCGGCCGCGAGGCAAGTCCGAGCGCGGGCGTGATCGACAGCCAGTCGGTCAAGACCACGGAGTCTGGCGGTCCGCGCGGCTATGCGGCCGAGAAGATGATCAAAGGCCGAAAGCGCCATATTCTCACCGACACGATCGGCCTGCCGGTCGGGATGATCGTTCACCCCGCCGACGTTCAAGATCGCGATGGGGCGCCAGGCCTGCTGGCGAGCATCCGCAGCGCCTTCCCCTGGTTGCGCCATGTCTTCGCCGACGGGGGCTATGCCGGTGACAAGCTGAAGGGCGTCCTCGAAAACCTCGGCGACTGGACCATCGAGATCGTCAAGCGGTCAGACGCCGCCAAGGGCTTCGTCCTGCTGCCCCGGCGATGGGTCGTCGAACGCACCTTTGCCTGGCTCAACCGCAACCGTCGCCTGGCCAAAGACTTCGAGGCGACAACCCAAAGCGCGGTGACTTGGCTTTACATCACCAGTGTCAAGCTCATGATGCGACGGCTGGCAGCCGCTTGAGCCGCTGTGGTGGGCCAAATTTCCCCATTAAGTCAATATACTCGCGTTCCGACGGCGATTTGAGTTAGACCCTGACGTAGCTGACAGCGGCAGTCTTGACGTCATGTTCGTGTTTGTCCAGGCGGACCGCGGTGCTGGTTTTGAAGGAACGAAGATTGCAAACTTCGGCTTTGGCGTCGTAGATTTCTTCGACAGCCAGCCAAAGCTTCCTAGGAATGGCGCCATCATCGATGCTGCGGTGATTATGACCGCGATATACGAACGAGCTGACAAGTTCCGCCGAGGTCGTCCTCAATGCCGTCTCTATTTTGTTACGACGGGCGTCTGGCAAGGCGAGCAGGCACTCGAGGTGCGACGCCAGACGGTTATTGACGACTTGCTGAAGCTCCAGCTTTTTGACGGTGTGGAGTTTACGCCAGTTGGCGCGGATAGCATCCAAAAGCTCTACACCGATACCAAGAACGCGATCTCGAAGCGGTTCGAGTTTCCGCGAAAGACAACCGCGCCAGAGATCAAGGGGGTGTCGGAGGCATTTGTTGGGTTCGTGTCGGCGAAGGAATTTTTGTTCATCATCACAGATGATGCCGGCGAGATGATCAGAAGCATCTTCTATGACAATGTTCGAGACTGGCAAGGCGACAACCCCGTCAATTCCGGTATGTCGAACACTTTAGGATCGGACATCAAAGACCGCTTCCTACTTATGAATAACGGGGTTACGATCATTGCGCGATCTCTCACGCAGCTTGGCGATCGGGTTATCATCGAAGATTTCCAGATCGTGAACGGATGTCAGACCAGTTACGCGGTGTTCAACAATAGCACGAAGATAGATGAAAAAGTTATGGTTCCGCTGCGCCTCATTGCTACTCAAGATGAGGATGTAATCACATCGATCATAGAAGCGACAAATCAGCAGACGGCTGTTAGGCCGGAGCAATTTCTGGCAATCACCGATTTTCAGAAAAGGTTAGAACGTTTTTTTGCGGCATTTGAGGGCGATCGAAATCTCTATTACGAGCGAAGGTCGCGACAGTATGATGCGATGAATCTTGAGCGCGTTCGTATAGTGAGGCCCGTCGATCTGATCCGCGCATTCGCGGGCATGTTCCTGAGCGAGCCGCACGGCACCACGCGAAGCTACGCCCGGCTCAGGGAAAGGGTTGGAACGGACATATTTGGGCCGACGCATAAGCTTGATCCATACTATATTGCGGCGTTCTCCTTGTACCGACTGGAATTCTTGTTCCGGAATCAGCGCCTGAGATTCAAAATACAAACCGGCGCGCTTTCACCTTCTTTTGGCGGCGAGGCTGTTGGCTGCACCGGACACGCTGCCTCCAATGAATTCCAATGCGATGGAGAGGTATTGCGCTAATCTGACTGCCATCCTGTGGGACATCGATCAGTCGGATGCTCTGTTCACGAGAGCGGCTGAGGTAGTGTCCGATGTGGCTAAGGGAAACTTCGACCGCGACACCATAAGAACACAGCCGTTCACGCAAGGCGTTATAGATGGCTGCCGAGCGGCAAACGCGGAGGGCACCTCGCCGCGAGCTTCGCTGAGGGCATGTCCGCGAAGTGCATCATCGCCTTCGTAATGGGGTCTGGGGCCTGCGGCCCCAGCGGGGTCGAGGGGCGGCGCCCCTCGCCTTTGCCGTGACTCTTCGCTTGGTGATCTTCGATTGCGACGGTGTGCTGGTGGACAGCGAACCCGTCGCGAGCCGCGTGACCGCCCGTATGCTGACCGGTCTCGGCTGGCCGATGACGCCTGACGAGGCGAACGCGCGCTTCCTCGGGATGACCCTGCCCGACATGCGCCCGGTGGTCGAGGCGTGCCTCGGTGTGCCGCTGCCGGATTTCGAAGCGCGACTGTCCGCCGCCCTGATCGCAGCGCTGTCGCACGAGACGGAGCCGATCCCGGATGCCGCCGATGTGCTGCGCGCAACCGCGGCACTCGGGCTGCCGTATCGCGTCGCCTCGAACTCCTCGCGCGCCGAGATGGCGGCGAAGTTTACGGCGGCAGGCCTCGCGTCCCTGGTCGCCGACCGCCTGCACAGTTTCGAAGATGTGCTTGCCGCTGGCGGGCGTGGCAAGCCCGCGCCCGAGCTCTACCTTGCCGCAGCCGCGGCCGAGGGGGTGCCGCCGGCGGCGTGCCTGGTCGTCGAGGATAGCGTGCCCGGCGTTCAGGCGGCGGTCGCGGCCGGGATGATTTGCCTCGGCTTCGCGCTGCACGGCGACGCGGCACCGCTGCGCGCCGCCGGCGTGGCCGGCGTGTTGCGGTCGCTGGCCGAGCTGCCGCCGATCCTGCGCGAGATGCTGCGGAGTGCGGCGTGACGATCCCGGCACTCGCACACGCCTATCCGTGGCTCAAGGCGCTGCACGTGATCTCGCTGATCGCGTGGATGGCGGGCCTGCTCTATCTGCCGCGGCTGTTCGTTTATCATTGCGACGCGGCGCGCGGCTCGCGGGAGAGCGAGCGGTTCAAGGTGATGGAGCGTCGCCTGCTGCGCCAGATCACCACGCCGGCGATGATCGCGACCTGGACCTTGGGGATTCTCCTGGCGCTGACGCCGGGTGTGATCGACTGGCGCTGGGGCTGGTGGCATGTGAAGCTCGCTTGCGTGATCCTGCTGACCGGATTGTCGGGTGCAATGAGCCGCTGGCGGCGCGATTTCCTGCACGACCGCAACACCCGCAGCCAGCGCTTCTACCGGATCGCCAACGAGATCCCGACGCTGCTGATGATCGTGATCGTCATCATGGTGATTGTCCGCCCGTTCTGATCCCCTATCTCTCCCTATGATGATGTCGCAGCTCTTCGATGCGCTGCGCCTGGCTCAAGTTGGACAGTTCGCTGCGCTGCAGCAGGAGAGGAAGCGAGTCATTTCAAGCGATTGGCCGACCGTTGGCCGAGATTTCTGCTGAATTGCGGTGCCACGTGTTTGCGTAATTGTTAACGAAAGCCCTTGCACGAAGGCGGCGACTCGGCATAAGCGTGCGGTGTCGCGATCGAGAGCCGCATGTTCTTCCGCATCAAGCCGTCCGGAGAGCGCCGCTACCTGCAGATCGTCGAGAACACGCGCGACGGCACGCGCACGGTGCAGCGCGTGCTGGCCACGCTCGGTCGCATCGAGGACCTCGAAGCCGACGGCAAGCTCGATGCCCTGCTGCGCTCGGGGGCCCGGTTCTCCGAGACCGCCCTGCTGATCTCCAGCCTGCAGGCCGGAACGCTGCAGACCAGCGCCAGTGTGCGCATCGGCGCGCCGATGATCTTTGGCCGGCTGTGGGAACAGACCGGCTGCCGCGCGGTGATCGAGCGGCTCGCCGCGGGGCGGAGCTTCGGCTTTGCGCTGGAACGCGCGGTGTTTGCCAGCGTGCTGCATCGGCTGGTGGTCTCCGGCTCCGATCGCGCCGGCGAGAAATGGCTGGATGCCTATCAGATCGACGGCGCCGACGGCCTGGAGCTGCACCAGCTGTATCGGGCGATGGCTTGGCTGGGCGAGGAGCTGGCCGACCAGAGTGGGGCGACGCGCGCGCCCCGCCGCAACAAGAGCCTGCCCTCGGGCCGGCAAAGCCGGACCCGGGGGATCTGATCGAGGAGGCGCTGTTCGCGCGCCGGCGCAGCCTGTTCAGCGATCTCTCCGTGGTGCTGTTCGACACCACTTCGCTGATGTTCTATGGCGCCGGCGGCGAGAGCTTCGGCCGGCACGGCAAGTCGAAGGACCATCGACCCGATCTGCGGCAGGTGATCGTGGGCGTCGTGCTCGATGCTGACGGTCGGCCGATCTGCTCGGAGACCTGGCCTGGGAACGCCACCGACGTGAAGGCGCTGCTGCCGGTCGTGGCGCGCCTGCGCGAGCGCTTCGGCATTGTGCGGATGTGCGTGGTTGCCGACCGCGGCGTGATCAGCGCCGAGACGATCGGCACGCTGGAGGCACATGGCATCGAGTACATCCTCGGCGCGCGCGAACGCAGCGATGGCGAGGTGCGCGAGGTCGTGCTGGCCGACCGCAAGCCGATGGTGCCGCTGATCATCCCGCGGGCGCGGGGAGCCGAGACGGCGATTGAGGTCAAGGAGGTGGTGGTCGGCGACTGGGGGCCTGGGGCCAAGCCGCGGCGCTACGTGGTCTGCTTCAACCCCGAGGAGGCCCGGCGAGACGCAGCCGCACGGGCCGCCATCGTCGAGAGCCTGCGGCTGAAGCTGCAGCAAGGCGACAAGGGGTTGGTCGGCAACGCCGGCTATCGCCGGTTTCTCGCCACTCCGCGCGACGGGCACTTCGAAATCGACGCCGAGCGGATCACTGAAGACGCCCGTTTCGACGGTCTCTATGTGCTGCGCACCAACAGCAAGCTTCCTGCTTTGTCGGTTGCCCTGGCGTACCGGCAGCTCTGGAAGGTGGAGGCCATTTTTAGGACGGCAAAGTCGACCCTGGAGACACGACCGATCTATCATCAATCCGACGCCGCCATCGCCGGCCACCTGTTTTGTTCGTTTCTCGCCCTGCTGCTGCGCAAGGAACTCGACGAGCGACTGGCCGCCGCAGACGTGAGTGCGGAGTGGGGCGATATCGTGCGCGACCTCGATCGCGTCGAGCAGATGACGGTCGAGCAAGCGACCAAGCGCTTCCTGCTGCGGCCCCACGCGCCGGGTTGCGCCGGCAGCGTATTCAAGGCGGCCGGCGTCGCCTTGCCGCCGCTGGTGTGTCAGCTGCCGAGCGCGACGCCGCCACCGATCGCGGCACCCGCGCCACCGCCGCGTCGCGGACGCCCGCGGCGTGGTGCCACGCCCGATTGAATTTCCCGGATTCGCGTTCCCGATCAATCAGTTCGCGATTCTTGGTGTCCAACTTCAGCCTGGCGGGCGCGCCCGACGACCGCGCTCGCGCCGCTGCCGAGGAGGTTGCGGCGTACGAGAACCGGCTGGGGAATGTCGAGACGAAGCTTGCTGTCCTCACCTGGATGGTGGGCGCCAACATCGCGCTCACAATTGCGGTCGTCGTTAAGCTGTTCCACTGATCCTGGACCCGCGCCAAGCCGCTAGCGACCTTCCCGGCCGCCCTTCACGTCTCGGCATCAAACAGCGGCATCGCCGACCGCTCCGGGCGTTCGAGATCGGCGCTCAACAGCGCCACGCCCACCTCGCCCTTGTAGAGACTGTCGCGGCGCAGCGACCACTCGCCGATCGCTTTCGCGCCATCCTCCGCCAGTGCGCGCGCGCGATCGAGCCAAATCGCCTCGCCGGTGTGCCGATAGAGGTTCAGCATCGCGTAGGCACGTCCTGCCGCGCCGCAGCAAAGGTCGCCAAAGCTGCGCGGCTCCTGCCACGCATTCCAGGCCGCGCGCCGCGCCAACCCCTCGAACCCCGCATCGCCGAAGCTGCGCTGCGCGAGCGCCCACAGATGCACCAGCCCGCCGCTGCCGTTGCACCAGCCCGGCATGGCGCCGACAGTCGTGCCGTCGCCGGCCAGCCAGGGCCAGCGCAGCCCCTCGCCGGCCGGCTCCGCCATCGCCGCGAGCTGCCGCAGCCGCGCCTCGATCTGCGGCTCCGGATCGCCGCCCTCGGACGCCTCGCGCCAGCGCAGCAGCGCGAACAGCACACCGCCCCAGCCGTGGGCGATGCCAAGATTGAGCGCCTGCGGCGTCCCCAGGGGCGGCAGCGCGGCCATCCGGTCCTGGATCTCGCGCGTCACCTCCTCGCCCAGCACGACGATCGCCTCGCGCAGCGCGGTGCAGTCCTCTGGGGTCGCGGCCAACAGTGCGGCGCAGCCCAGCAGCGTGCCCGACCGTCCGATGGTGACGTCGAGGCTGTCGCACGCGCCGCGCGATCGCGCGACGAACCGAGCGGTCGCCTCCGCCGCTGTTACCGGATCGCCGAGCGCGCGCGCCACCAGCGCCTGCGTGCAGGCAACCCCGGCGGCGGTGTGGAACAGCGATACGCGTCCGACGGTTGCCGGAGAGAGGTCGAGTTCCGGATCGTAGAAGGCCGCCTCGTCACCCGCGTGGCGCTCGGCCCGCATGCACCACAGCTCCGCCATCGACAGCAGCGCCGGATCCTCGCGGATGCTCGCAATCCGATAGAGCGCGTAGGCGATGCCGGCCGCGCCCGTGTTGACCGAGCAGAGCGGCGTCGTCCCATCGAGCGCCCTGTAGGCCGCCCCGTCGATCGTGGCGCGATCGAGGAACGAGCGCAGCAGTCCGGCCACCGCACCGTCCGGCCCCGGCGTCGGCGCCGGCCGCGCGGCGGCGGCCAGAGTGTCGGCGAACTCCGCCACGGACGCGAACCGCGCTCCCGCCTCCTTCGCCAAGGCGCGGTGCAGCACCCGCTCCACCTCTGTCCACGGCCGGGCGCCGTGGCGGATGAACGGCACCGGCCGCTCCTCGATGATCTGCCGGAGCATCCGCGACCGATCCGCCGAGAAGTCCAGATAGGGCCGCCCCACCAGCAGCTCGCGCAGCAGCGCCGCCAAGCCGTACTGTTCGGCGGCCGCATCCACCGGTGGCGGCGCGGCCTCAGCGCTCGCCGCCGCCGCCCAGGCCGGGTCGAGATAGAACGGCACGCCGCCGCGCGGCGGTGATACCGGGTCGTGCCCCGGGCGGTGCGCGAGCCCGAAATCCAGCACGCGGACCGCACCGTCCTCCGCCAGCACGTTGTTGGGATGCACGTCGCCGTGGATCACGCCGCGAGCGTGCAGCTCGGCGTAGGCGCGCAGCACGGCGACG
The DNA here is from genome assembly GCA_963754235.1 of uncultured Alphaproteobacteria bacterium. Classification (GTDB taxonomy): domain Bacteria; phylum Pseudomonadota; class Alphaproteobacteria; order Acetobacterales; family Acetobacteraceae; genus DATAYA01. The sequence continues at coordinate 11,600 of CAVWFK010000032.1, forward strand.
CACAGCGCGAGCAGCCGTCGGGACGCGTCGCCCCCGCTCTCGGCCCGCAGCTTGCCCGCGAGCGCCGGCGCCGGCACGCCCTCGCACCATTCCAGCAGCAGGTATGGCCGGCCCGCCTCCTCGCCGGCTTCGATCAGTCGCGGTGCGGCGCTGCCGGCGAGATGCCGCAACAGCCGCGCCTCGCGCTGCATCGCCGGGCGCATGGCATCGGCATGACCGGGGCGGGCGAGCTTGAGCGCCGCGATCCGGCCTGTGGCGTCGCGCACCCGATGCACCTCGGTGTCCTCGACGACATGCGCCGTGCGTTCGATCGTCCATCCCGCGTAGCTCTCGCCGGGCTCGAGGCTGGCGCGGATGCGCTGCGCCCGGTCGGATGCGGCCGGGACCAGGATGCCGGCCGCGATCAGGTCCCGCAGCAGCGGGAACGCCGCTTCGAGCGCCTGCTGCGCATCGAGCGCCCGTGGCTTGCTGAACGCCAGCACCGCATCCACGATCGTCTTCGGCGCCCGGAAGCTCTCAAGCAGTTCGGCCGCGTCCGGATCGACGAGCTTTGAAGGATGCCGGGCGTGCGGGCGCGTGATCACGTAGTCGCCGGCCTCTCCCGGCAACTGCGCCCGCAGTTCGGGGGCGACCTGGGCAGTCGGGAAGACGAGCACGTCCTCCGGCAGGATAAAGGGGGCGTTGATGCTCACGCGGCTGCTCCTGTCCGGCTGGGCGGGGGGCTTCGCGCCCAGATGTCCGGCGCCGGAGCCCAGGTGACGGGATCGACGCCCGCTGCCGCTGCCGCCTGGAGCGCCCTCTGCCACGGTTGCAGATCGCCATCGTCCGCGCCACGCAGGGCTTCGGCCAGCAGCCGTGTGACCCAGGCGCGCCAGCTCGGGCCGAGGCTGGCCGCGACTGATCCAGCGGGGGGGTCGAAGCCGCAGGAAAGCAGGCCGTCCCCGCCAAGCTCGGCCGTAAAGGGCACGCCGTGCACCGGGCAGCCGGCGAGGTTGCGAGCGATTCGCGCCGCGGCCGCCTGCACGGTGTCGGCGGTTGCGAAATGCACCACGAGCTTGTCGGGCCGCAGCAGGCCCGGTGCATCGGCGCTGTATTTCAGGCTGAGCACATCCAGGCCATCGAGCGCCGCGAAGGCGGCCCGCACCGCCTCGGCCAGCATCGACGGGTGCGGGCTGACATAGAGTTTCCACATCCCGTCGGTGGACGCGCTCTGGGTCGAGCGGGCCCGCCAGTAGCGCCAGGGACCGGCCGGCTCGGCAGGTGCTTCCGTCCAGTCGGGGCCGGCCGCCGCGCGCGCGTGCCGCTCGGCGAGGTCGAGACGCACTCCGGCACCGGCGCCGGCAGCGGCGGGCAGCCGGTTCGAGGCGTAGAGCCGCGCCGCCAGCGCCGCGACCGGCAACTCCCGAAGCTCCTGGCCGTGGCGCAGCGCCCCAACCGACAGCCGCGCCAGCCGGCCTGACACGGCGCCCTCCCCAAATATCGCGGGCGCGCGGCCGAACGCGTCCGCGTCCACCCGCCTGTCAGCCCGGTTGCCCGCCAGGACGGCGCTCAAGCTGTGCCCGATGTTCGCGCAGCTCCCGAAGTGCCGCCTCAAGGCGCTCGATCGCGCGGTCGGCCGCTTCGACCGTTGCCGGCTTCATGCCCGCTTCGGCCGCCCGCTGCTGCTCCGCAATCGCGTCGATCTGCGCCTTCAGTTGCTGCTTCAGGGCACCGAGCTGGTCGTGCGGCCACGATGGCATGCCGGCCATCATCCCCGGCTGCATTTGCGGAGGCGCCGGGCCGGCGCCGTTCGGCCATGGCGGCATGCCCGCCATCATGCCCGGCTGCATTTGCGGGTGCTCCGGCCCGCCGCCGTTCGGCCACGGCGGCATGCCCGCCATCATGCCCGGCTGCATTTGCGGGTATTCCTGCCCGCCGCCGTTCGGCCATGGCGGCATGCCTGCCATCATGCCCGGCTGCATTTGCGGGTATCCCTGCCCGCCGCCGTTCGGCCATGGCGGCATGCCTGCGATCATGCCCGGCTGCATTTGCGGGTATCCCTGCCCGCCGCCGTTCGGCCATGGCGGCATGCCTGCGATCATGCCCGGCTGCATTTGCGGGTATCCCTGCCCGCCGCCGTTCGGCCAAGGCGGCATGCCCGCCATCATGCCCGGCTGTATTTGCGGGTGCTCCGGCCCGCCGCCGTTCGGCCACGGCCGCATGCCCGCCATCATGCCCGGCTGCATTTGCGGGTGCTCCGGCCCGCCGCCGTTCGGCCATGGCGGCATGCCTGCCATCATGCCCGGCTGCATTTGCGGGTATCCCTGCCCGCCGCCGTTCGGCCAAGGCGGCATGCCCGTCATCATGCCCGGCTGCATTTGCGGGTATCCCTGCCCGCCGCCGTTCGGCCAAGGCGGCATGCCCGCCATCATCCCGGGCTGCATCTCCGGGGGTCCCGGGCCGCCCCCGTACCACGGTGGCATGCCGGTCATCCCTTCCGCTCTGGCGTCTTTCCGCGCGCGGCCTCGCCGGCCTCCCCCTGACGGCCGCGGTGTTCTTGCAGCACACGCTCCTGCGCCTCGACGCTGGCGAGCGCCAGCTCAAGCTGCTTCCTCAGCGCCTGCAAGCCCTCCACCGGATCGCCCGGGCCAACCTGGCCCGGAATGGCAGTGATGGCCGGACATACCTGCTGTACCTGCGGAAGTGTCACGAACGTGTGGTAGTAGTAGCCACAATGGCTGAAGTAGTTCCAGCCGCAGTAGCTGTAGTAGGCATAGCCGCAGTAGCTGTAGTAATTCCAGCCGCAGTAGCTGTAGTAGGCGTAACCGCAGTACAACTGCGGCGATGCAGCCGGATTGATCGGCATTGCGAGGTCTTGTGCCCGGAACATTTTCTCCCTCCGCTTCAGGCAGCAATTTTCAGTCTGTGACGGCGAGATTTTTACGGCAACCGATACATCTCACCCGGCGGCAGTGCAGCCGGATGCCCGTCCCGTTAAGAGGCGGCGCCCGCATGGCGCCGCAGATATGTTCGATCGCAGAATCAGCTTGCCGGAATCCGCGGCCCGGCGCCACCAACTTTTTGCGCGAAGATAACGGAACGATTGGAAACTGATTGCATAGGCCGCTAACCGGCATCTCCGGCGCCCGGAGCCGCCGGGGCGCAGCGTCCCGGCGCAACTTCGCCCGCGAGCGCCTTGATCTACCGCGAGGATGCCCGTTGACACGGCGCCCGGCGATCACTATAATCCCTCGCTATCGGGCCTTGGCGTTACGCGCCGGCCTGGTTTCCCGCCCCATCGGACAGCGCCCCTCGCCCGGCGGACGAGGCGGGCGCCCGTAAAACGGACGCGCCTGCGGCTGTCCTCCTCTCCCCTCCCCCGAGGCCCACCCCAATGCATCTTGCCGAACTGAAGGCAAAATCCCCGGCGGATCTGCTCAGCTTCGCCGAATTGCTACAGATCGAGAACGCCTCCTCCCTGCGCAAGCAGGACATGATGTTCGCGATCCTCAAGAACCTCGCCGACAACGACCAGTCGATCGCCGGGGAGGGGACGCTCGAAATCCTCTCCGACGGGTTCGGCTTCCTGCGCTCGCCGGAAGCGAACTACCTGCCGGGGCCGGACGATATCTATGTCTCGCCGAGCCAGGTCCGACGCTTCGGCCTGCGCACCGGCGATACCGTTGAAGGCCAGATCCGGGCGCCCAAGGAAGGCGAGCGGTACTTCGCGCTGCTCAAGCTCGATACCGTCAATTTCGAGCCGCCCGAGGCGGTGCGCCACCGCATCAACTTCGACAATCTCACCCCGCTCTACCCCGACCGGCGCCTGAAGATGGAGGTGGAGAACTTCCAGTCCGTCGCCAAGGGTCCGAGCAAGGACAACACGCCGCGCGTGATCGATCTGATCGCGCCGATCGGCCGCGGCCAGCGCGCGCTGATCGTGGCCCCGCCGCGCACCGGCAAGACGGTGATGCTGCAGAACATCGCGACCGCGATCGCATCGAACAATCCGGAAGTCTTCCTGATCGTGCTGCTGATCGACGAGCGGCCCGAGGAAGTCACCGACATGGCGCGCAGCGTCAAGGGCGAAGTCATCAGCTCGACTTTCGACGAGCCGGCGACGCGCCATGTCCAGGTGACGGAGATGGTGCTCGAGAAGGCCAAGCGCCTCGTCGAGCACAAGCGCGACGTGGTGATCCTGCTCGACAGCATCACCCGCCTCGCCCGCGCCTACAACACCGTGGTGCCCTCGTCGGGCAAGGTGCTGACCGGCGGCGTCGATGCCAACGCGCTGCAACGGCCGAAGCGCTTCTTCGGTGCCGCGCGCAACATCGAGGAGGGCGGGTCTCTCACCATCATCGCGACCGCGCTCGTCGATACCGGCAGCCGCATGGACGAGGTGATCTTCGAGGAGTTCAAGGGCACCGGCAACTCCGAGATCATCCTGGACCGCAAGCTCTCCGACAAGCGCACCTTCCCGGCGATCGACATCACCAAGTCGGGCACCCGCAAGGAGGAGCTGCTGGTCGAGAAGGGGACGCTGTCGAAGATGTGGGTGCTGCGCCGCATCCTCAATCCGATGGGCACCGTCGATGCGATGGAGTTCCTGCTCGACAAGCTGAAATACAGCAAGACCAACCAGGATTTCTTCGACGCGATGAATACGTAGCATCGGTGAGCGTTCAAGCCCTCTCCGCCCTCGGGGGCGGAGAGGGTTGGGTGAGGTGGGGTCGGCCGCGATGATATTAGTTCGCCACCGGCGTTACCGACCCGCAGGGGATGAAATCCGTGGCAATATTCAACGTCATCGCGAGGCGCAGAGCGCCGTGGCGATCCAGGCGGGCCGCTCCGTGCCTCCCGCCTGGATCGCCACGCCACCAAGCGGCGGCTCGCGATGACGGCTGAGCCAGGTCCTGTTTCTCTTTAGTTCGCCACCGGCGTTGCCGACCCGCTGGGGATGAAGCCTGTCGCAATATTCACGGTCATCGCGAGGCGCAGAGCGCCGTGGCAATCCAGGGGGGCCGCTCCGTGCCTCCCGCCTGGATCGCCACGCCACCAAGCGGCGGCTCGCGACGACGGCTGCGCCAAGGCCTGTTTCTTTTTAGGCGCTAGGCGTGCTCGCCCGCACGCTGTGGCGAAGCAGCACCGACATGGAGCGGCGTCTTTGCATGTGTGATCCCCCACCTCACCCCGGCCCTCTCCGCCCCCCGGGGCGGAGAGGGAGTTGAGCGTCGTCGCTTGGGCTCCGCGCGTGTCCTGGCGTCGCTCTGGCAGGAAGCCGGGCTGCCCGGCGCGGCGCTGGATCGTGTGACACTTTCCGGCGCCGAGCCGATCCTTCCGTCGCACTTCGCGATCGGCACCGCGGCCCAGGCCGCAATCGCCGCCGCCGGTCTCGCCGCCGCCGAATTCCACCATGCGCGCGGCGGGGCGAGGCAGGGGGTGGCCGTGGACATGCGCCACGCCGCCGCCGAATTCCGCTCCGAGCGGCTGTTGCGTGTCAACGGCGAGGCGCGCGACGAGCGGGACGCGATCGCCGGCCTCTACCGCACCGCCGATGGCTGGGTGCGGCTGCACACCAACTTCCCCCATCATCGCGACGGCATCCTCCGCCTGCTCGGCTGCGCGCATGAGCGCCACGCGGTCGCCGATGCGCTGCGGGTGCGTCGCGCACTCGCCTTCGAGGCGGAGGCGACTGCGGCCGGATTGTGCGTGGCGGCGCTCCGCAGCTTCGCGGAATGGGACGCGCACCCGCAGGGGCAAGCCGTGCCCACGCGCCCGCTGGTTGCCATCGAGCGCATCGGCGCGGCGCCGGTGCCACCGCTGCCGGCGGCCGACCGGCCGCTCGCCGGCGCGCGCGTGATCGAACTCGCACGCGTCATCGCCGGTCCGGTCTGCGGGCGGACGCTGGCCGCGCACGGGGCCGAGGTGCTGCGTATCACCGCGCCGCATCTGCCGACCTTCGCGCAGCTCGACATCGACACCGGGCGTGGCAAGCGCGCGGCGCAACTCGATCTGCGGCGCGAGGCGGACCGGCGTGCGCTACGCGACCTGGTGCGCGGGGCGGACGTGTTCATCCAGGGCTACCGGCCGGGCGCGATCGCCGCCTTCGGTTTCGGGCCGGACGCACTCGCGCGGCTGCACCCCGGCATCGTCGCCGTCTCGCTCTCGGCCTATGGCGCGGCCGGGCCCTGGGAGGGCAAGCGCGGGTTCGATTCGTTGGTGCAGACCGCGAGCGGGTTCAATGTCGCGGAGGCGGCAGCCGCAGGAGAAGAAGAACCGCGCGCGCTGCCGACGCAGGCGCTCGATTTCGCGACCGGGCACCTGCTCGCGTTCGGCGCGATCGTGGGCCTGATCCGGCGGGCGGAACGGGGCGGAAGCTGGCACGTGCAGGCCTCGCTGGCGCGCACCGGGCACTGGCTGCGCGGGTTAGGGCGCATCGCGGACGGTTTTGCGACTCCCGATCCGACGGCTGACGATTTCGCCGACTTGATGGAGGAGAGCGATACTCCATTCGGTCGCGTTCGCGCGGTGCGCCATCCGGCGGTCCTCTCGGCCACGCCTGCGCATTTTGCGACGCCGCCGGTGTCGATCACCGCCGACAAACCGGTGTGGAACGCGGCGGCCGATCCGCGGCAGACGCGGCTTGCGCGGGCGCTGCGGGACAATCTGGCGCGGCGCAAGCAGCAGGCCCGCGCGCGGAGGGCACCGGAGGGCTGAACGTCGTTCCGGCAGCGCGGCGGTGCTGATATGGTCCGCCCGACCGCCCCGGAAACGCCATGTCCGGCACTGCCGTGACCGTCGCCCGTCCGCAGGGCCTCCTCTACGCGGTTGACGACTGGCCGCCGGCCGCGCGCCTGCTGCTGCTCGGGGTCCAGTACGCGGTGCTGGACGCAATTTACCTGGTGCTGGTCGCGATCATTCTGCACCACGCTCACGTCACCCCGGCGGCCAGCGTGGACGCGATGGGGATTGCCTGCGTCGCGCTCGCGATCGGCACCGTGCTGCAAGCGCTGCCGCGCGGGCCGGTGGGCTCGCCTTGCTCGTCGAGGTTCTGTACGCGGGTTCGGCGGCCCCGCACCTGCCGCCGCCGCGGGAGCCGCGTCCGACGCCGCAGGAGCACCGGCAGTACACGCTCGACTACGAGGAGGCGGCGGCGATGCTGGGCCTGCGCACCTTCCTGGACAGCCTCGCCGCCGACCGCAAGCTGCTGCGATTGCGCCACGGCCGGGTGATGGTCCGGCTCGGCTACGCCGCGTGAGCGCCGTGGCCCGAGCGTCGTGACAAGCGCCCGCGGCCCTTTATGCTCGACTGCGCGGAGGTGCCCATGCCAGCCAAGCCCGAAGCCTATGTCGCGATCGAAGCCGCCGCCTCGCCGGCCTTCTCGCGCGACGGCGGCACGCTGTTCCATCTGCGCGGATCGAGCCTGCCGCAGATCTGGGCGCTCGACCTCGCGACCGGGCAGGACCGGGCGCTCACCGATCACGACGAAAAGATCGCGTTCATCCGCCGCGCGCCGGGCGACGACCGGCTGATCTACGGCATCGACGCCGGCGGCGACGAGCGCCAGCAGCTCTGGCTCTATGACCACCACACCGCCCGGCCGCTCACTGCCGAACCGACGGTGATCCATGATTTCGGCGCCTGGTCGCCCGACGGGACCCACATCGCCTATGCCGCCAATGACCGCGACGAGGCGCATTTCGACGTCATGGTCCGTCCACTCGCGGGGGAGGGGGCGGCGCAGCGTTTCCATGAGGGCACCAACCAGCTCGCGGTCGCCGGATACAGCCCGGACGGGCGGCGGCTCGCCGTGGTGCTCGACCATGCCTTCGAGCAGCAAACTCTGCTGCTGCTCGACGTGGTCGGCGGTGCACGCCACGAGATCGCACCCGCCAAGCCGACGCGCTTCGCCTCGGTGCGCTGGGCCACCGACGGCAGCGGATTGCTGTGCCTGACCGACGCGGGCGAGCGGGAGTTTCTGGCGCTATGCCGGCTCGATCCGCACAGCGGGGCGGCAAGCGTGCTGTTCGAGGCGCCGGGCCGGGACGTGGAGGCCTACGCGGTCTCGCCCGACGGCGCCATGCTCGCCACGATCGAGAACGACCGCGGCCACGCGGTGTTGCGGGTGGGACGGATCGGCGAGGTGCCGGCGGAAATCGCGGATCTGCCGCGCGGCATCGTCACTGACCTCGCGTGGTCTGCCGATGCTTCGCGACTTGCGTTCGTGGTGGCGGGTCCGACCACGCCCGCCTGCCTGTTCGTGTTCGCGCAGGGCGCGGCACGCCCGGTATGGCGCCCCGATCCGCAAGCGGAAGCCGGCATCGATCCGGCGAATTTCCGCGATTTCGCGCTGGTCGAGTGGCCGAGCTTCGATGCGAAGAAAATACCCGGCTGGTTCGCGACCCCGGCAGGCGAGCCGCCGCCTGGCGGCTGGCCCGCCGTGGTGTGGGTGCATGGCGGCCCGGCAAGCCAGACGCGGGCCAATTTCCGCGCCGACATGCAGATGCTGCTGGCCCACGGCTATGCCGTGCTGATGCCGAACGTGCGCGGCAGCACCGGCTACGGCCGCGCCTGGACGCTCGCCGACGAGCAGGAGCGGCGGCTGGACAGCGTGCGCGACCTCGCCGCGGGGGCAGCATGGCTCGCGGCGCGGCCGGAGATCGATGGCAGCCGGATCGCCGTGGTCGGGCAGAGCTACGGCGGCTACATGGTGAACGCCGCCATCACCGAGCATCCGGAGCTGTGGCGCGCCGCCATCAGCTATTACGGGATCGCCGATTTCACGACGCTGCTGGCCGGCACCGGGCCGTGGCGCCGCGCCCATCGCGCCCGCGAATATGGCGATCCGGGTGCGCAGGTGGCGCTGTTCGACCGCATCTCGCCGGTGCGCAACATCGACCGCGCGCAGGCGCCGCTGCTGCTGCTGCACGGGCGGCGCGACCCGCGCGTGCCGTTCGCCGAAAGCGAGCTGATGGCCTCAGCACTGCGCGAGCGGCAGCGCCATGTCGCGTTCGAGACCTTCGACTATGCCGGCCACGGCTTCGTCCGTCCCGATGACCGCCGGCGCGTTTACGCGGCGGTCGCCGCGTTCCTGGCCGAGCACCTCGCGGCGCGCTGAGGGGGCTAGATGGGCGCCGGTTGGTCTCCCTGCTGTTCCGGCGCGGCTTGGCGCGGCACCTGAGAGAGTACCGCGTCAACCAGCCACGTGAAGAACCGCCTCCATATCGCCTTGCGGCGTTCGGTGACCTCGGCCAAGGCGAAACAGCTCAAAATCGTCCCGAACAGGATGATCGCTCGCGAGAGCCAGAGACTGCGAGCACCCGGGACCGTCGCCGCCAGCAAGTGCATGACCGGATAATGGAAAACATAGATCGTGAAGGTCGCCCCGGCGAGCCAGTGGATTGCGCGCGCAAACGGGCGCACCAGGAAGCCGACGCCACCCGGCGCGGCGGCGACGCCGATCAGGTGCAGCGCGATCAGGAGCCCGATCAGGTAGTCGATCCATGGATATCGGTAGTTGTGGAGATTGAACAAGTCCGGCACGGCCGTGTGAAGCAGTCTCATGGCAACATCGATCGCGACCAGGAGCAGGACCGCCGCTGCGGCGAGGGCAAGCCCGGTCCGGCGCCCCACCCAGCCTCGGGTCGAGATGCGATGGGCGGCAAAGCCCATGAGCCAGACAGGAAACAGCGAAACCACCCGTGGACCGACCGCCGCCATGGCGGCGAGCACCGCAACAACGCGCCAAGGCCGGGGCGCAAAACACGCCAGCCCGACGAACGCATAGTACGGAACTTCATATCCCAGCGACCAATAGGGCACGTCCGACCCCGGCTGTCCGACGGTATCCCAGACCTGATTCGCAAAGACCGCACTGGCCAAGTAACTTTCCAGGGAAGCATCAAATCGGGGAACACGGTTGTAGAAATCTGGATTGCCCTTCATGCCAACATGATCCAGCAAGAATATCAGCAGCAACCCCGGCACCACGACCGAGTAGAGCCGGGACGCCCGATTGATAAAATACGACGCACCGGACGGGTGTCGCGACCACAACACGAACGAGACGACGTAGCCGGAGATGACGAAGAACAGCAAGACGGCCGGCTCTCCGTAGCGACGCATCTGCCAAAGGACTCCGGCCGACACTAGCTGCGTACCGAAATGGCCGAGCACCACGACGAACGCGGCCGTGAAGCGCAGCAGGTCGAGATAGACGGAGGTCTCTCGCCGCATCGTTGCGCCGATCCCACCGATTGATTGCCGGAAAGACATGGTTAAGCGGCACTAAAAACGGTGTCAACGTCGAATTAAGCAATGGCGAGTCTAGTCGAATGAAGAAGATGCGGGATCAGCCGCTACCACCTAAATAAATCCAAATTGCAAAAGCGATCGAACGCATTCTTCACGAACTCTGAGGCGCGTCCGATCAGCTTGCACCGAGCGTGATATCGACGGCATCGGCCCCGAGCACGGGCATCCGTGTGTCCGGCTCGGCGGCGCGCAGGTGCAGCCGCACCCCGTGCTGGTTGCGCAGCGTGAGGTCGCGCGTGCCGGTGGTGCGGTCGAACGCGGTGCCGTCGGCCCGGTAGCGGCCGCCGAAATCGGCGAGTGTCGCGAGGCCCTGCACGTCGCCCACCGCGGCGATGAGCGCCACCTGCGCGCCATAGACGCCCAGGCCGCCGGTGCGGAACGGCACGGTCCGACCGCCGAAGACGATGGTGCCGCGCCCGCCGCCGCCGGCGCCGATATCGGCCAGCGGATCGAGGTTCATCCGCACCGTCCATCCCGGCGGCATGGCCGGCGGCGGCGGTGGAGGAGCGGCGCAAGCGGCGGCGAGCAGGCACACGAGCACAGCCAGGATCGGCCGCGCCCCGCGCATCGTCATCGCGGGCGGGTGCTGGTGACCGGCGCGAAATGGACGTCCGGCGGTCCGGACTGGTACTGGCAGGCCGCCAGCAGCGTGGCGACGGCAAGAAGAAGGGCGAGGCGCAGCGGCACGCAATCGGTCTTCCCGGCAATGCGCCGCCCGTCTCGGCCGCGAAGCCGGATGTGTCAAGGGCGAAAATCGGGGCGAAAATCGGGGCGAAAATCGGCAGCGCGGATCGCCGCTTCGAGGGACGCGGTGGCGGCGAGCAGCGCATCGAGATATGGCGTGAGGCGGCGCCCCTGCTCGGGTCCAAGGTCGAGCACGCGAGCGCATAGCCGGCCGACCCTGTCGTCCAGCCCGGCGAGGTCAAGGCGCCGCCCGCCCTCGGCCAGCGCGCGCGCGACCGCGAGCAGGCCGAGCATGGCTTCCGCCTCCCGTGCTGCCTCGGACGGCGGAGTGTCGGCGTTCGTCGCGGCGGCTCCGGCCGGCCCCGCCGCACGATCTGCGGTCGCATTCTCCATCGCGGCCCAGTGCAACAGGTATCGGTTAATGAAACGCTGCGCAGGCCACGACCTTAGGGCCTGTCGTCAAATAGGCGCCGGCCAGGGGTTCAGGGCAATCGTCCGAAGCCTATGATCCGTGGGTGACTGCCATTCTCCCTCTCCGCCCGCGCTTGCGGGGGAGAGGGTCGGGGAGAGGTGGGCCTGCCGGCTGGCTCGGTGCACCGATGTTGGCCGCATCACCCACCTCACCCAACCTCTCCCCCCGCAAGCGCGGGCGGAGAGGAGCAGTTGGCCGCGGTCCAATTGTCCAAACGATCGCTCTGGTCAGCGGTTCAATTGACGACAGGCCTTAATTAACGCCGCAGAAACGGGCTTGGCCCATGCTGACGCGAACCCGGCGGGCGGGAGGGCGAGAGATGGAGCGGAGAGGCGTTGGCGATCGCGGCGGCGGCGATGGAGGCGCAGGTCATGCGGTTGGGCGCGGGCGCGAAGACCCTCGACCGCGCGCCGGCCATGACGGCGCGCCTGTGGCGACCCTGCGACGAGTTTTGCCTCGAACACAGCCAAGGCGCCAACCGCGCTGTACTGCACGCGACACGCGCGACGCTCGCGCGCGTGATCGCGATGCTGGCGTGATCCTCTCTCCCTCGTCATGGTCGGCGAAGGCCGAACCATCTACGTCTTTCTCTCGTGCCACATGGCGAAGGCGTGGATGGTCGGCCTTCGCCGACCATGAGTGCGTCCGCGAGGACGCTTTGTCTGCACGGTGCAAGTCCGTGCCTGGGTTGGTCGCAGCCCAGTAATCGAAGGTAACTGCGTCGCCGAGAGGCGGGGTGGGGAGCAACCGGAGGTGAACCGGCAGTCCGTAGGATGACGAACCTGTTTCGGCGGGGTCTGGTGGCGAGCCTGCTCATGAATGGCGAAGCCTGGAACAACCGCCGGCGCTGAGGCGACTGACAAAGCGACCGGCGGGCGGATCACGGTTGAGGGCGGAATGCCGGGACGGCAAGGCGGCTGAAACGGAGAGACCTGGCGGTTCGGGTGAGACCGCCAGGAGTCAAGAGCCTTCATAGTACCGCGGTGGCGCGAGCCACGAGAGGGACGGGCAGCAAAACCGACCCAAGGGAAGGGAGGCAGGGAGCTGGATGCGAGAGGTCGAGCATGGAGCAGGAAAGTCCCGGCAGTGCCGCCAAGGCTAAGCAAGGGACAGATGCCATCGTCGGGAAACCCCGCGAACTGTGGTGGACGGAAGCTTCGATCTGGACGGATCGCATGGTGTCGGCGCTTGGTAACGGCGTCAAAGGAGGCAAGTGGTTCAGTCTGATCGACAAGGTCACCCGACCGGCAACCCTTGAACTGGCGTGGCAGCGTGTTGCCCGCAACAAGGGGGCGGCCGGTGTGGATGGGCAAAGTGTCGAACGGTTCGCTGGGCAGTCGGGGCGGTATCTGCGGGAACTCCGGGAGAGCCTGGAAGACGGCAGCTACCGGCCGAGCCCGGTCAAACGGGTGAAGATACCCAAGGCGGACGGCAAGACTCGCCCGCTGGGGATTCCGACGGTCAAGGACCGGATTGTCCAAACCGCCCTGAAGCTGGTCATCGAGCCGATCTTTGAAGTGCAATTCCGGCCCGGAAGCTACGGCTTCCGTCCGGGACGCGGCTGCAAGGACGCTCTGCGGGAAGTCGACCGGCTGCTGAAGGAAGGCCGCACCTTCGTGGTGGATGCCGACCTGAAGAGCTACTTCGATACCATCCCGCACGACCGGCTGCTGGCGATGGTGGCAGGCTCGATCAGCGATGGCCGTGTGCTGGCGTTGATCGAGGGCTTCCTGCGCCAGGAGATCATGACGGAGATGGCGCACTGGCAGCCGACGACGGGAACGCCCCAAGGGGCGGTGCTGTCGCCGCTGCTGGCCAACCTGTACCTGCACGCGCTCGACCGACTGATGGAGCGGAGCGGCGATCGGATGGTGCGCTACGCCGACGACTTTGTGATCCTCTGCGCGTCGGAAGCGGAGGCGACGGCAGCCCTGCGCCAGGTGACGGCGTGGGTGACTGCCAACGGCCTGACGCTGCACCCGGACAAGACACGGATCACCGACAGCCGACAACCGGGCCAGGGATTTGAGTTCCTTGGCTACCGGTTCGAGGCCGGTCGGCGGTACGTGCGCACCAAGAGTTTGAAGGCCTTCCGGGACAGGGTGAGAGCCAGGACGATCCGCAGCCGAGGTGACAGCCTGGGGCGGATCATCGCTGACCTCAATCCGCTGCTGCGCGGGTGGTTTGGCTACTTCATGCATGCCAGGCCGCGCCTGTTCCGCAAGCTCGACGGCTTTATCCGACGGCGGCTGCGCGCCATCCTGCGCAAGCAGGAGAAGCGTCCCTCGATGGGGCGCAGCGAAGCCGACCACCGGCGCTGGACCAATGCCTTCTTCGCGGCTCAAGGGCTGTTCACCCTACAAGCGGCCTTCGGCAACGCGAGGCACTCACGATGAGGAAACCAGCAACTGGAGAGCCGTGTGCGGGAAAATCGCACGCACGGTTCGGAGGGCGGGGAGGGCGATCGCCCTTCCCGACCCCTATCGGTGGGGACGAACCGCCATTGCCGCTATCCGGGAGATCACCTCGACCTGAGCTCCACCCGATGTCCGCTCAGCTCCGTCCCCGCATCCCGCGCCAGCAGCAGCGAGGCCGGCGCCGCCAGCAGCGACACGAGTGCCACCGCCAGGAACGCCGCACTGTAATCGCCAAGCGACGGCCGCGCGTGCCCCGAAAGCACTGCGGCCGCTTGCAGCGCCGCCGCTCCCGCCGAAATCCCCACCACCTGCGACAATTGCTGCATCGTCGTGTAGAGCGTCGTCGCGGCACTCATCTGCGCCCGCGACACCTCCGCGTACGCCAGCGTGTTGAACGCGGTGAATTGCAGCGAGCGGAAGAACCCGCCGGTCAGCAGCACCGCGTAGATCGCCGCCATCGGCCAGTCCGGGCGGAACGCCGCCAGCGCCGCGAGCAGCCCGGCCGATAGCAGCCCGTTCCACACCAGCGTTGTCCGGAACCCTACCAGGCGCAGCGCCCACTGCGTCGCCGGCTTCATCGCCAGCGCGCCGGCCGAACTGGCAAAGGTGATCATCCCGCTCTGCGCGGCACTGTCGCCGAAGCCGAGTTGCAGCGTCAGCGGCAGCAGGAACGGGATCGCCCCGATGCCGATCCGGAACAGCGTGCCCGCCAGCACGGAGATGGCGAAACTCGGCAAACGCAGCAACGAGAAATCCAGCAGCGGCCGCTCGCGCCGCCGCGCGTGCAGCGCATAGAGTGCCGCACCGCCACAGCCCGCCAGCAGCATCAGTCCCGTGACCCAGGGGGCGACCACCTGCCGCCCCACCGTCTCCAGCCCGACCATCAGCCCGGCCAAAGCGGTCGCGCTGAACAGCAGTCCGAAGAAGTCGAACCGCCCCGCCTGCGGCTCGCGCAAATCCTCGACGAACAGCGTGACAAGCGTGATCCCGAGCACGCCGATCGGCACATTGATATCGAAAATCCAGCGCCACGACGCATAGGTGACGATCAGCCCGCCGAGCGGCGGCCCCACCACCGGGCCGACCATCGCCGGCACCGTCAGCCACGCCATCGCCGCCACCAGCTCGCTCTTGGCGACCGAGCGCAGCAGCACCAGCCGCCCGACCGGCAGCATCATCGCCCCGCCGGCCCCCTGGATGATGCGCGCGAACACCAGGAAGCCGAGCGTATCGGCGCGTCCGCACAGCACTGAGCCGAGCGTGAACACCGCGATCGCGGCGCGGAAGACGGTGCGGCTGCCGAAGCGGTCGGCCATCCAGCCGCTGGTCGGGATGAACACCGCGAGGCTGAGCAGGTAGGAGGTGAGTGCCACGCTCATGTGCAGCGGGTCGGCATGGAAGGCGCGCGCCATCGCCGGCAGCGCGGTCGAGACCACCGTGCCGTCGAGATTCTGCATGAACAGCGCGCAGGCGACGATGCAGGCGGTCAGCCGTGTGCGCCCCGAGGTGCCGCGCCGCCTCGCCGCGGCAGCGGCCGGCGGCGGCGCCCCCGGGCCCGTCGAGACGATCTGGAAGTGCGTGGCGGCTGAGGGAGGGCTCGCGCCGGAGCCCTCCTCGGTCACGGCAGCAGGACCGTGCTGCCCGTGGTGCGGCGGCTCTCCAGGGCCGCATGGGCGGCGGCGGCATCGCGCAGCGGAAAGGTCTGGTTGATGCGGATCTTCACGGCACCGCTGGCAACCACGTCGAACAAATCCGCCGCCGTCCGCTCGAGATCGGCGCGCTTCGATGTGTAGCTCGACAGGCTCGGGCGGGTGAGGAACAGGCTGCCCTTGGCGCCGAGCACGCCGACATCGACCGGCGGCACCGGGCCCGAGGCGTTGCCGTAGCTGACCATCAACCCGAGCGGCGCCAGGCAATCCAGGCTCGCGGTGAACGTGTCGCGGCCGATGCTGTCATACACGACTGGCACCATCGCGCCCCCGGTAAACCGCTTTACTTGCGCCGGCAAGTCATCGTAGCCGACGATCGCATGCGCCGCCCCGTTCTCTCGCACGAGCTTGGCCTTCTCCTCCGTCGAGACGATGCCGATGACGGTCGCACCCAGATGCCGTCCCCACTGGCACAGGATCAGGCCGACGCCGCCCGCGGCGGCGTGGACCACGATCGTCTCGCCGGCGGCGACCGCATGGGTGCGCCGGATCAGGTATTGCGCCGTCATGCCTTGCAGCATCATCGCCGCCGCGGTGCGGGCGTCGATCGCTTGCGGCAGCTTCACCAGCCGGTCAGCGGGCAGCACTCGCTCGGTCGCGTAGGCGCCGATCGGCCCGCCGGCATAGGCGACGCGGTCGCCCGGCGCCACCTCGGTGACATTGGGCCCGACCGCGACCACGGTGCCGGCACCCTCCATCCCGAGCGTCGCCGGCATGGTCGCGGTCTTGTAGAGGCCGGTGCGGAAATAGACGTCGATATAGTTCAGCCCGATGGCTTCGTGGCGCACCAGCGCCTCGCCGGGGCCGGGCTCGGGGACGGGCACGTCCTCCCACTGCATCACTTCGGGGCCGCCATGGGCGTGGATGCGGATGGCCTTGGTCATGATCGTCTCCAATGGGGTAGGGCGAGCGGACGGTCAGGCCGCGCGCGGCGCACCGGACGCGGCGCGCGCCTCGAGGGCCCGCGCCTCCAGGGCCCGCGCCTCCAGGGCCCGCGCCTCCAGGGCCCGCGCCTCCAGGGCCCGCGCCTCCAGGGCCCGCGCCTCCAGGGACAGCAGGAACTGCTTGGTGGCCAGCCCGCCGGCGCCGGAATAGCCGCCCGGCCCGGCGGCGGCGACCACGCGATGGCAGGGGATCAGGATCGGGATCGGGTTCGCACCGACCGCCTGCCCGACGGCGCGCGGGGCGGAGCCGCAGGCGCGCGCGATGTCGCCGTAGCGTGCCGTCGCACCGGGCGGGATCGCGCACAGCGCCTGCCAGACCCGCTGCTGGAACGCGGTGCCCGGCGGTGCCAACGGCAGGTCGAGCGCGGTCGCCGTGCCGTCGAAATAGGCCTGCAAGGATGCGGCGGCACGGCGCAGCAGCGGCGTCGCGGTCTGGTCGCGGCCCCAGCCCCAGTCCAGCGACACGATCGCGTCATCCGCCTCGGAGAGGGTGAGGTCTCCGATCGGCGAGTGAAGCGAGAGCTGGGGCACGCATATCTCCGGGCGGACGGGCGCGGGATGGCAGACCCGCGCGTGCGATGTGTCAAGACGGGGCGTCAAGACGGGGCGTCAAGAGGGGCGTCATGACGGGGCCATGACGGGGCGGCGGAGCAGCGGACGCAGCGCTTCGGGATCACGCACCGGCAGGCTGCATGCGCCGGCGCGGCAGACAAAGGCGGCGGGGGCGCCGCCGGCGTCCTTGCCGTGCGCCGGATGCAGCGCAGGGACGGCATTTTCCGGGGTCGCGTGCAGCACGCAGATCACCGGGTCGGGAGCGGCGAGCGCGAGGTGGAGCAGGGCCTGCACTCCCGGATCGCCGGGCGGACCGGTGACCACGACCGTGATCGCGTCCTCCAGCAGGTCGGCCGCCGCGAGCAAGGTCGGCATGGCCTGAAGCGCCGGACCGGCGCCGCCGAACGCGCACAGCACCGCCTCGGCGCGGCTCCGCCATGCGGGTTCGCCGGTCAGGTGATGGAGGCGTGCGAACAGGGTTGCGATCAGGCCGGTGCCGGCGGGGGTCGCGTTGTCGGTGGCGTTGCGCGGGCGGGAGACCGGCACGTCGGCCGCATCGGCGGCAGTCTGGAAGAAGCTGCCGTCGGCAATCGGCGAAATGCGCGACCGCCGCCTCGGCCAAAGTCGCCGCCTGCGCGAGGCGCGCCGGCTCGCCGCTCGCTTCGTACAGCGCGAGTGCCGCGAGCCCGACCGCGGCCTGATCCTCCAGCAATCCAGGGGCGGTGACCACACCGTCGGCCCAGGCATGGGCCACGCGGCCGTCCGGCGTGCCGAGGGCGGCGCGCACGAAGTCGAGCGCGCCCTCGGCCAGCCCCCGCCAATCGGGCCGGTCGAACACCGCGGCCGCGCGGACCAGGGCCGCGATCATCAGGCCGTTCCAGTCCGCCAGCACCTTGCCGTCGCGGGCGGGCGGGATGCGCCGGGCGCGGGCCTCGAACAGCACGCGCCGGCTCGCCGCGAGCCGCCGCTCCTGCTCCGGCGCGCCGATCGGTGCCAGGCGCCGCAGCACCGTCCGCCCCTCCCAGTTGCCCTCGGGGCGGACGTCATAGGCGGATTTGAACGGGGCGCTGTCAGCGCCGAGCAGAGCGTCGATCTCGGCCTCTGTCCAGACGTAGAAGCGGCCTTCCTCGCCCTCGCTGTCGGCATCCTGGGCGGCGGCGAAGGCGCTGCGGCCGGCGCCGTCGGGAGCGGTCGTCATCTCGCGCGCGAGCCACTCCACCAGCTCCGCGGCGCGCGCCGCATAGAGGGGATCGGGGGGGATGGGATCGGGGCTGGCGGCATGGGCGAGGGCGAGCAGGTCGAGGATCTGCGCGTTGTCGTACAGCATCTTCTCGAAATGCGGCACCAGCCATTCGGCGTCGGTCGAATAGCGCGAGAAGCCGCCGCCGAGATGGTCGTGGATGCCGCCCATCGACAGGCCGCGCAGCAAGCCGTGGACGGCCTCGGCACAGGCCGGGTCGCCGGTGCGGGCGTGCTGTTGCCAAAGGAAGCGAAACAGCGGCGCGTTGGGGAAACGCGGCGCACCGCGCAGGCCGCCATGCACGGGATCGACGCCGGCAAGCAGGGACGCGGCTACCCCGTCGAGCGTCTGCGGCCCCGGCATCGGCCCGGGGCGGGCGGCGGAAAGGCCGCGCAACGCCGCGCGCAGCGCCGCGACATTCTGGGCGACTGCCCCGTCGCCGGCCGCGAAGGCGCGGGCGACACCTTCCAGCGCCTGGCGGAACGAGGGCCGTCCCCAGCGCGGCTCGGGCGGGAAATAGGTGCCGCCCCAGAACGGCGCCGCGTCGGGCGTGAGGAACATCGTCAGCGGCCAGCCGCCCTGCTCGCCGAGCGCGTGCAGGGCGGACATGTAGATATGGTCGATGTCGGGCCGCTCCTCGCGATCCACCTTGATGTTGACGAAATGACGGTTCATCAGGGCTGCGGTGTCGGCGTCTTCGAACGATTCGTGCGCCATGACGTGGCACCAGTGACAGGCGGCGTAGCCGACCGAGAGCAGGATCGGCACGCCTCGGGCGCGCGCCTCGGCCAGCGCCGCATCGCCCCACTGCCGCCAATGCACCGGGTTGCCGGCGTGCTGCAGCAGGTAGGGCGAGCGTGCGTGGCGGAGCAGATTGGCATCGGACATCGGATGGCCTTTGCGGCGGCGGGGCTCGGTCTTGGACATGGGCGTTCGCGCGCGGCGCGGGGAGGTGGGGGTGGACGATCGGGTGGAACTGAGCGGCGGCACGCAGAGCGGCGGCGAGGTCTCCGCGCCCGCCCCGCTGCCATTCTACACCGCGCATCTTTTTGTCTGCTGCAACCGGCGCCCGGACGGACACAAGCGCGGCAGTTGCGCGGCGAAGGGGTCCGAGCGGCTGCGCGACTACATGAAGGCGCGGGTGAAAGAACTCGGGCTCGAGCGCGTGCGGGTGAACCTGGCGGGGTGCCTGGACCGCTGCGAGCTTGGTCCCTGCGTGGTGATCTACCCGGAGGGCGTGTGGTACCGCATTGAAACTCCGGCCGATGTCGATGCGGTTTTGGAACGGCACCTGGCGGCCGGCGGCCGCGCGACCGAGCTGCTGCTCCCGGACGCGTGAACGAGACGGCGGGACGAAGGCGAGAGAACAAAACAGAAACCATGTTTCCCGTGCAACGTTATCCACAGGCCTGAGCGCCGGGTGAGCACGGCCGAGGCCCGGCTGCGGGAGTTCGCCGCCCTGGTGGCGGCCTGGAATCCGCGCATCAATCTGGTCGGTGCCGCCGACCTGCCCGTGCTCTGGGAGCGGCACATCGAGGACTGCCTGCAACTGCTGCCGCTGGTCCCCGCCGGAATCGACCGTGGCATCGATCTCGGCTCCGGGGCGGGCTTCCCCGGTCTCGTGCTCGCGATCGCGACCGGCATCCGGTTCGAGCTGATCGAGGCCGACCGTCGCAAGGCCGCCTTCCTCGCGGAGACCGCCCATCGGCTCGGCGCCCCGGCCCGCATCCACGCCTGTCGGATCGAGGCCGCTCCCGTGGCACCCGCCCGCCTCGTGACTGCGCGCGCGCTGGCGCCGCTGGCGCGCGCGCTGCCGCTCGCCGCGCCGTTGCTGGTGCCCGGTGGCATCTGCCTGTTTCCGAAAGGCCGCACCGGCGCGGAAGAATTGACCGAAGCGCGCCGGCAATGGCAGATGGAGGTCGATTCCGTGCCGAATCGCGTCCATCCCGGCGGCGTCATCCTGCGAATCGGGGCCTTGCAACGTGCCACCTGAGACCAGCCCGGCCCGCCGCGTGATCGCGATCGCCAACCAGAAAGGGGGCGTCGGCAAGACCACCACCGCCGTCAATCTCGGGGCCGCCCTCGCCCAGCGCGGCGAGCGCGTGGTCGTGATCGACCTCGACCCGCAGGGCAATGCCTCCACCGGCCTCGGCCTGGAGGGCCCGCGCGCGCCCGGCAGCTACGCCCTGATGCTCGGCGCGACGCCGGCTGCCGAGACCCTCCGCCCGACCGCGACCGCGTCGCTCGAGCTGGTCGCCGCCGATCCCGATCTCGCCGGCGCCGAAATCGAGCTGGTGTCCCTGCCCGGCCGCGAACGCCTGCTCCGCGACGCCCTCGCCCGGCCCGAGTTCGCCGGCCACAGCCAAATCCTGATCGACTGCCCGCCCAGCCTCGGCCTGCTGACGCTGAACGCCTTCGTCGCCGCCGACGCCGTGCTGGTGCCGCTGCAATGCGAATTCTTCGCCCTCGAAGGACTGAGCAACCTGGTGCGGACCATCGAGCGCGTGCGCGCCAGCCTCAATCCCGCGATCACGCTGGAAGGGATCCTGCTCACCATGCTCGATCGCCGCAACAACCTCTCCGATCTGGTCGCCGCCGACGCGCGCAGCTTCTTCGGCGCCAAGGTCTATGACACCGTGATTCCTCGCAACGTCCGCATCTCCGAGGCCCCGAGCCACGGCGTGCCGGTCGTCGCCTACGATCCGCGCTCGGCGGGCGCGCAAGCCTATGGGCAACTGGCCGCGGAATGGCTGCGCCGGGCGCGGGTGCCGGCGTGAGCGCCGGTGAAAAGGCCAGGGGCTCTGCCCCTGGACCCCGCCAAAGGCGGAGCCTTTGGAATCCATTCTGCAAGGAAATGGGGTCTGGGGCCGGCGGCCCCAGCGGGGTCGAGGGGCAGCGCCCCTCGCCTTGCCGATGAGCCCGCGCCCCCCACCGCCCCGGCTCGGACGCGGACTTGCGGCCCTGCTCGGCGACCTGCCGCAACCGACCGCGTCGGCCGCCTACTCGCCTAACGTGCCGATCGACCTGCTCCATCCGGGGCGGTTCCAGCCGCGCCGCGCCACCGATCCCGCGCGGATGGCCGAGCTGGTCGAGTTCGATCCGCCGTCAGGGCGTGCTGCAGCCGGTGCTGCTGCGGGCCAGCCGCGCGCACGACGGCGGCTTCGAGATCGTGGCCGGAGAACGCCGCTGGCGCGCCGCGCAGCAAGCGGGGTTGCAGGAGATCCCGGCCGTCGTCCGCAGCTTCTCGGACAGCGAAGCCGCCGCCGCCGCGCTGATCGAGAACCTGCAGCGCGAGGACCTGAACGCGATCGAGGAGGCCGACGGCTACGAGCGCCTGTCCAGCGAATTCGACTTGACGCAGGATCAGCTCGCCGAGGCGGTCGGCAAGTCGCGCAGCCACGTCGCCAACATGATGCGCCTCCGCGCCTTGCCCGCCCCGGTGCGCGAGCAGGTGGCGCAGGGCCTGCTCTCGGCCGGACATGCCCGTGCGCTGCTGAGCCACGGCGATCCCGAGACCGCCGCCCGGATCGCGATTGCGCGCGGCCTGACCGTGCGCCAGACCGAGGCGCTGGCCAAGCAGGGGCCGCCGCCGGAGCGGCCGGTGCCGACCCGCGACCCGGACGATGTCGCGGTCGAGCGGCGGCTCTCGGAGCAGCTCGGCTTGCGCGTGCAGCTCGTGCGCACGGGATCGCACGGCTCGATCCGCATCCATTTCAGCAAGCTGGACCAGCTGGAAGGGTTGATCGCGCTGCTCACCCCGAACTGAGCGGCGTCCGGCTGAGCGGCGCCCGGCTGACCGCGGCCCGTCCGGCGGCGCGCCGCTGCGCCGCCAGCCGCGCCAGGCCAAGCACGGCGTTGCGGCAGAGGAGTTCGTCCGGCGCGCCGGTGCGCTTGCAGGCGCGTTCCGCGTCGAGGAATTGCTGCAGTACCGGCACCAGTGCCGCTGCGGGCCACAGGCCGAGGGCGCGGCGGAAGGCGGGCGCCCGGCGAAAGAATATCGGCGGCCGCGCCTGCCGCATCGCCGTCTCGGCATCCGTGCCGGCGGCGATCTCCAGCGCCGCCCGATGCAGGCGCTGCCCATGCAGCAGCGCCGCCCGCAGCACGCCCACCGGGCTGGCCCCCTGTGCCATCGCCAGAGCGAGCGCGCGGTCCGCCGCCGCCGTGTCGCCCTCCGTCGCGGCGAACAGCGCGTCCTCCAGACTCGCCTCGGCGACGTCGCCGACGCTCTCCTGCGCGGCGGCGAGATCAAGCCGGCCCGTGGCACCGGCGAACAGCGCGGCCTTTTCCAGCTCGGCGGCCGTGACTGCGTGATCGGCGCCGAGATGCTCGGCGAGCCAGGCGAGCGCGTCGGTATCGGCAGCGACGCCGCGCGCCCGCAGCGTCTCGGCGATCCAGCTTCGCGCCGCGGCCCCCTCGAGCGGGTAGCAGCCGATCGCGGCCGCGTCCTCTCGCCGCTCGATTAGCGTGCGCAGCGGCGAGCGCGGCGGCAGCTCGGCTGCCTCCAGCACCACGAGGGCCTCGCCGCGCCCGGCCAGCGCCCGTTCCAGCGGCCCGGCGGCGGTATCCCCCGCCTCGCGCACGCGCACCACCCGCCGCCCGCCGGTCAGTGCGAGGGCGGAGACCTCCTCGGCGATGCGCGCGGCCTCGTCGCGGCCGAGCCAGGCGACGCGGAACGGATCGTCGGCGGCGCCGATCACGGCGCGAGTGAGCGCCTCGGCGCGCATCCGGATCAGCCCCTCGTCGGTGCCGTGCAGCAGAACCGCACGGCAGGAGGCGGGCGGGGCGGCGAGGAAGCCCGCGATCCGCCGCGCGTCGAGCTTCACGCCCCAAACTTCATGTTTCTGAGCTTCACGTTTTATGCGCCGCGCGCGCCTGCCGGTTGAACCAAATCGCGAGCTGGGTCGTGATCTGCTGCGCCAGTTCCTCGGCGACGCGCCGCTGCACCGCCTCGTTGTCGAGGTCGACGGCAAAGTATTGGTTGTTGACGAGGTTGATCCCGTCGATTGCGCGCGACGTGCCGCTGGTCAGCACCGGACCGGGGGGCGAGATGCGGCGCAGCAGAAAGCTCGCATCGCCGATCACCCGGATCCGGGTCACCGAACTGTCGGGCTGGATCGCGATGCCTTCCTCGGACAGGCGCGGCGCTACGAGAAGCTCGAATTGCCGTGACGAACTGGTGTTGCTGCCTTGGAGCCGCGCCTGCAAGGCCTGGCGGATCACCTGCCCGAACCGGTCCGGGAGCAGCGCCACGTGCACGGTCGCGAGCTCGGCCTGCGCCGCGCCGATCGTGCCGCCGGGGCCGGGTGCGTAAAGCGGGCTGAAGCCGCATCCGGCAAGGCCGCCGGTGAGCAGGGCCAGCAGGCCGCGGCGGGACAGAGAGAGGAGGGCTTCCGGTCCACGACCGCGGAACGTGTCGGTGGGCGGCTTTAGCCCTCTCCGCCCCTCGGGGCGGAGAGGGGTGGGTGAGGTGGGGGCCGGCGGCGACGGCCTTACGGGCGCGGACCCCCACCTCACCCCGACCCTCTCCGCCCCCAAGGGCCTACGGGATTCACACATGACCCGTAACGATCTGTGTGGGTGGGAATGCTTGGCGAGCAGAAAGCCCTCGGCCATGGTCGGCGAAGCGATCCCATCCGCGTCGGATGACCTTGGGTCCGGGCGGCTTGTAGTAGCCGGTCCAGCCGCCGAGCCGCGCGACAATCCAGGTGATCCAGGCGAGGCTGTGCGGTGGATGAGGGTTCTGCTGCTTCGCCGTCTTGCCTTCCAGCGTCGGGCCGATGGCCTCTGCCGCCGCGATGAGGGCGGGATCGGCGACATCACTGGCCGGGCGCGGGCCGCCGTCGCGGGCATCGACCAGCTGGATGGTGCGCACCGCCGCGCCGAGGCCGATGGCGGCCAGCTTGAACAGGCGCTCGGCATCGCGCAGTTGCACATCGGGCAGACCAAGGCCGTCGCTCTTCAACGCCCGGAAGGTCTGTTCGATGCGCCAGCGCAGACGATACAGCCGGACCACTTCGGCGGCCTGCTCGGCGGTCTCGGCGGGCAGTGTGGTGAGCAGCCGCCAGCAGATCGGCGGGGTGCCGGCGGGCGGCTGATCCTCGATCGCCTCGACCAGAGTGAGCGTGAGCTGGGCGGGATCGGTCTCGACCAAGCCATTGCGGGGGCGTTTGATGCAGACCCGCCCGGCGCGCAGCGCGATGGTCGCGGTCCGCCCGCGATCGCCGGGTCCGCGCGGCGGCACGTCGAGCGGATAGGTCGCCAGCACTGGACAGACGGCAGCTTGCGCGAACAGCCGCCCGCCATCCTCGAGCGCGCGATCCTGGGCCGCGCGCACCAGCAACTCCGCCCGCTCCGGGCGGCGGGCGAACAGCGCGTAGAGGTCGCTATCGCGGTCGCCGACCACGATCACCTGCGCCGCCGCTTCCGCCCGTTGCGCCGCTATGGCAGCCCCGTCCAGCCAACGCTTGGACTCCTTTTCGGCCAATTCTCGTTGGCGCCGCGGCCGGCAATCGCTGCCGTCCTGGTCCGGCCGGCGGCTCCAGATCTGCGCGCCCAGGATGCCCAGCACCGCCTCATCGGCGGCATCCACCGCAATCGTCGGGTGGATGAAGAAGCCAAGCCCGACACCGTCGCCGCCGCGACCCAGCCCACGGCGATCGCGGTCACGACCGTGGAAATTGATCTCCGTCGTGTCCTGGATCGCCACGATCCGCCGCCCGGCGCAGGCACCGGCCGTGCGCTCGCCGAGCGTGCCGATGATCTCGCCCACGGTGACCTCCGGACAGTCCAGAAACCGGTGCACCCCGATCTCGCCCGCCCGGGTCTCGCCGATTGTGCGGATCGTCAACGAGCCGCAGGCGACCGCCCGCCCCATGATCAACGCGCCACGCTCCTCCCGCCGCGGGTCACCGAAATGCCCGATTGTCATCCGTTCGCTCACCCTCGCCCCCCTCCGTCGGAACGAGCGCTTGAACCATCCCCCTCCGCGTCGCGCCAAGACTTGTGTGAATACCGTAGCCCCAAGGGCGGAGAGGGAGTTGAGGGCCGCTTGCGGCGTGGAACCCGATCCTCGAGGGGAGAGGGGGAGAACTGCCGGGGTGGGGGGAGAAATGCTCTGGCCACAGCCTGTCACCCCGCGACCACGAAATTGACGATCCGGTTGGGCACGTGGATCCGCTTGACCACGCGCTTGCCGGCGAGCAGGCGGGCGACGTTGACCTCTGCCGCGGCAGCGGCGATCACGGCGTCGGGATCGGCGTCGGGCGGCATCGCGACGGTGCCGCGAAGCTTGCCCATCACCTGCACCGCGATGGTGACGCTCGCCCGCTCCAGCAGCGCGGGATCGGCCTCCGGCCAAGGCAGCTCGGCGATCAGGCGGTCCGCTCCGGGATCGAGGGCCGCGTGCAGCGTCTCGGCCAGATGCGGCATCATCGGCCCGATCAGCCGCGCGATCACCCGGCCCGCCTCGCGCCGCGCCCAGTCAAGACTCGCTGCCTCAGGAGAGGCTGCCTCGTCCGAAGCCGCAGTTTCGGCCTCGGCCAGGGCGGAGGCGAACTCGTGGATGCGGGCGACCGCGACGTTGAAGGCGAAACTGTCCAGCGCCGCGCCGACGGCGGCAATGCTGCGGTGGGTCACGCGGCGCAGCCGCAGCGCCGCCTCGCCGAAGGAGGCGGCCATGGGCCGGTCGGGCAGGCGGGAAATCGTCTCGACCAGCCGGTGCAGACGGCGGAGGAAGCGCCAGGCGCCGGCGACGCCGGTTTCCGTCCATTCCATGTCGCGGTCGGGAGGGTTGTCGGCGAGGATGAACCAGCGCGCGGTATCGGCTCCGTAGCGGGCGATGATGGCGCCGGGATCGACCGTGTTGCGCTTCGATTTCGCCATCGCCTCGACGCGGCCGATCGTGACCGGCGCGCCGCTGCCGCGCTCGACCGTCCTGCCGTCCGGCTGACGCTCGACCTCGTCGGGGTAGAGCCAGCGCCCGTCGGACCCGCGAAAACTCTCGTGGGTGACCATCCCCTGCGTGAACAGGCCGGCGAAGGGTTCGTCGAGCCCGAGATGGCCGGTGGCAGCCATCGCGCGGATGAAGAAGCGGGAATAGAGCAGGTGCAGGATCGCGTGCTCGATACCGCCGATATACTGATCGACCGGCAGCCAGCGATCCGCCGCCGCGCGCCGCACCGGCTCGGCGGCGTGCGGGCTGCAGAAGCGGGCGAAATACCACGAGCTGTCGACGAACGTGTCGAACGTGTCGGTCTCGCGCCGCGCCGGCGCGCCGCAGGCGGGGCAGGGCACGTCGGTCCAGCTTGGGTGGTGATCGAGCGGATTGCCGGGAAGCGCAAAATCGACGTCGTGGGGCAGCACCACCGGCAGCTCGGCATCGGGCACCGGCACGATGCCGCAGGCGGGACAATGGATCACCGGGATCGGGCAGCCCCAGTAGCGCTGGCGGCTCACGCCCCAGTCGCGCAGCCGCCAGTTCACGACCCCGCGCCCGGCGCCGCGCGCCTCCAGCGCCGCGATCGCCGCGCGTTTCGCTGCCGCAACGTCAAGCCCGTCGAGGAAATCCGAGTGGAAAATGATGCCCGGCCCGGTATAGGCGGTATCGGCGATCGCGAAGGTCGCGGGGTCGGCGCCGGGCGGCAGCACCACGGGGATCACCGGCAGGCCGTAGCGGTGGACGAACTCGAGGTCGCGCTGGTCGTGGGCGGGGCAGCCGAATACCGCGCCGGTGCCGTATTCCATCAGCACGAAATTGGCGATCCAGACCGGGAAGGTGGCATCGGCCAGGAACGGGTGGCGGACCCGCAGCCCGGTATCGAAGCCGCGCTTTTCCGCTGCCTCGATCGCCGCTTCGCTGGTGCCGAGGCGGCGGCACTCGGCGATGAACGTCGCCGCGTCGGGATCGCGCGCGGCGACGGCGGCGGAGAGCGGGTGCTCGGGCGAGATCGCCAGGAACGACATGCCGAACAGCGTGTCGGGGCGGGTGGAATAGACGTCTATGGCGTCGATCCCGGTTTCGGACTGCGTAAGCAAAAAACGGATCTCGGCGCCTTCGCTGCGGCCGATCCAGTTGGCCTGCATCTGCCGCACCCGCGCGGGCCAGCGCGTGAGGCCGTCCAGCGCCGCCAGCAGCTCGGGCGCGTAATCCGTGATGCGCAGGAACCATTGGCTGAGCTTCTTCTTTTCGACCGGCGCGCCGGAGCGCCAGCCGCGGCCATCGATCACCTGCTCATTGGCGAGCACGGTGTGATCGACCGGGTCCCAGTTGACCCAGCTCTCGCGCCGCTCGGCGAGGCCGGCGCGCAGGAAGTCGAGGAACAGGCGCTGCTGCTGGCCGTAATAGGAGGGATCGCAGGTGGCGAACTCGCGACTCCAGTCGAGCGAGAGACCCATGCGCTTCAGTTCGTCGCGCATGGCGGCGATGTTGCCGCGGGTCCAGTCGGCGGGATGGACGCCGCGTTCGCGGGCGGCGTTCTCGGCCGGCAGGCCGAACGCGTCCCAGCCCATCGGGTGCAGCACCGCATAGCCTTGCGCCCGCTTGGCCCGCGCCACCACGTCGCCCAGCGTGTAGTTGCGGACGTGCCCCATGTGGATTTTGCCGCTGGGGTACGGGAACATTTCAAGGACGTAATATTTTGGTTTGATTTCAGAATCGTCATCGGCCACGGTGAAGCAGCCGCGTTCGTCCCACACCCGCTGCCAATGCGGCTCGGCGGCGGCGAAATCGTAGCCGGCAGCAGCCTTCCCCTCCCCGTGCGGGAGAGGGTCGGGGTGAGGGGTCGCGTGTGCAGACGCCGCGGCGGAGTGGCTGGCCCCCTCCCCCCGTCCCCCTCCCGCACGGGGAGGGGGCGGCGTCATAGCCGCCGGTCATTCCTGTGCTGACACAGACGCCCGCCTACCGCGCCGCGGTCTGCACCCGCAGCTCGCGGGCACGTTCCAGCACCTTGGCCTCGATCGCGCCCACGGTCTCGGGGCTGACCGCGGCATCGACCCAGCGGCCGTCCTGGTTGACCTGGCGGAACACCGAGACGCGCACGCCGTCGGCGCGCAGCGTGCGGCCGAGGATGTAGGCGGTCGCCTTGAACCGCTCCTCCGGCGCCGAAGGCGGCTCATACCAGTCGGTGATGATCACGCCGCCAAACGGGTCGGCCGAGACCAGCGGCATGAACGCGAGCGTATCCAGTGCGCCGCGCCACAGATAGGCGTTGACCCCGAGCGACCCGCCCTCGCCCGCGCCCGCATCGGCACTCGGGTTGCGATGGGTGTCGCCGAGCGTGATGCCGTCATTGCCGAACAGCTTGCCCAGGCCCTGGCCGGATTGAGCGAGGTGGTACTCGTCGTTGGCCACGGGGCGGACGCTGTTGGAGCCGCAGGCGGCGAGGCCGAGCGGCAGCAGCAACGACAGCGGCAGCATCAGAAGGGGGCGACTCGGCATGTGTAAAAGCCCGCTCATGTCAGGAACGTCGCGCCTTCTATCGTGATGCTGCGCCCGCGCCAAGCGCAGAGCCGCACGGCTCGTGCACTCCCTCTCCGCCCCTTGGGGCGGAGAGGGCCGGGGAGAGGTGGGGGAAACCGCGCCGCAGCATGCGCGCGCACGATTCGCACCCGCAGGGCCATCGTGGCCGGCCCCACCTCTCCCAACCCTCTCCGCCCCCAAGGGCGGAGTAGGGAGAATGGCAGTCACGCATGGTGGCCGTCACTTGACGCAGGCGCCGAAAGCGGGTGCCGGTGCATGACACATTGCTTCAGAACTTGATCTTGGCTCCCAGGCTCGCCGTGTCGGCGCTGTCCGAGTATTGGCCGATAATCACACCCGACGTGGACGAGGCGGCGCTGTCGATGGGGGCTTCGGCGAAGAAAACGTGCGAGTAGGCGACCTGCAGCGTGACATTCGGCAGCACATCGTATTGCGCGCCGATGCTCAGAAGCACGCGATTGCTGTCCGGGATGCGCGTCGTGCGGTTGGCCGACGTCACCGGACTCTCGTCGTATCCGACGCCGCCCTGCAATAGCAGCCGGTCCATGATGCGATAGTTCGCGCCGACGGAGAAGAACCACGTATTGCGCCAGTTCTCCTGGATCACGGTGCCCGGCAGGGCAGGATTGGTCGGCGTGATGTTGACGGACTGAAACAGCGACCAGTCGGTCCACTGCGCGGTGGCCAGCAGCGCGAGTTGCGGCATTGCCTGCCAGGTAGCGCCGATCGTGACGACATCGGGCAGCGTGACCTTCGTCCGCACGGGGGTGTTCAGCCCAGCGAGTGCCGCCGCGGTCGCGGGGTTGAACGCCTGGAGCTGCGGCGGAATGAAGATCGACTGCGTGCCGGTGATGCCGTGCTGGATGCGGCTCCGGTAGTCGAGGCCGAAGCGCAGCTCGGGTGTCGGCTGATAGAGTGCGCCGATGTTGAAGCCGGCGCTGATGTCGCTGCCATGCACATCGCCGACCGGATCGCCGGTCAAGGCGGCCGTCGGGCCGGTGTTGATGGCCTGCGTCACGCGCGTGCTGAGATAGTCGAACACCGGGCCGCCGCCGATCGAAAACTGACGGTTGATGCGCCAGGAGGCCGCGGCGATGACCGCGATCTCGGTGACCGACGAAACCAGGCTTTGATAGCGGCCGACGAAATCCTGCGGATTGGCGACGCGCTGGCCGGCCGGCGCGGTGAGGCCCACGCCGAACTTGAGATCCGGCGAGAAGTTCCAGACGCCGAATTCGCCGGCGGTCAGAGATGACTGGATCAGGTTGCCCCCGGTGGTTCCTGGCGTGGTGGCCGCGGGCCCGACAGCGTTGACGCCGTGGAAGTGGATCGTCGGAAAAATGCCGTCGAGCGAGCCGTCGATCTCGTTCTGGTTCAGCCGCACCATGCCGGCCGGGTTCGACCAGACTGTCGCCGCGTCATACGCCTTCGACGCGTCACCGGCGAACGCGTTCGCCATCCAGTCCGCGCTGCCCTCGCGCAGAGCGTAGCCCGACGCTCGCACCGGATCGGCCGACCCTGCCAGCATGCCGGCGACCACGGCACCCAGCGCCGCCGCATAGGCGGCTCGACCTCGCATCACGCTCGCTCCCCCCGAATCGACTGTGACTTACACGACCGTCCAACAGATCGACGTCACCGACACCGAAAGCATCACCACGAAGTGCCGCCGGTATTACCTGAGCCACCGTGTCCCTTTGATGCTTTGGTCCCGGTCATCGCCTACCACTGTAGTGCGGTAGCGGTAGCGCAACAAATTGCCACCGATTCGGACGCGCCAATTTCCAAATCCGGGGCAAAACAAAAAGGCGGCGGGTTGCCCCGCCGCCTTGGCGTGGATGATCGAGGCCGGTCGGCCTACCACTTCACGTAGGTGCCGAGCGCCGCCGCCTGCACGTGCAACTTATTCCCGTTGAACGGGTCCGGGGTGCCCGCGACCAGGTCGAAGCCGTTCTCCTTGCGCTGGCCGTAGATGTACGAGGCGAAGAAGCCGAAGCCCGGCGTCACGCTGTAGGTGGCACCCGCGGCGAAGCCCCAGTCGGTCAGCTTGCCCACCTGATTCGCGATCGCATTGGTCGGCGTCTGGTTGCCGCCGCCAGTGTCGTTGAAGTACTGCACGCCAGCCACCAGCGGACCAATCGTATAGCTGGCACCCGCCGTCCAGGCGACGCCGCGCCCCTCGCCCTTGATCGGCAGCGTGTTCCACTCCGCGGCCGGGTTGAAGGTGCCGGCGGTGCCATGCGCCTGCAAAGCCAGGCCGCCGATCGTGATTTGCGCGCCGACATCGCCGACCGCCAGTCCGGTGCGCTGGAAGACGCCCGCCGGGAAGGGTTGGGTGTCGGAGTTCTGCACCCGGCCGCTCGCGATGCCGCCGGCGGTCAGTGCCACACCGACGATGCCGAACGAGCCGCGGTAGCGCAGCACGCCGTCAAAGGTGTTGCGGCGGCGGGTGGTGTCGTCTGCGCCGGCCACCCCTCCGGTCGAGGACAGCGTATCGCAACCCACGCCCGCGAAGCCGTTGCAGTTGAAGCCGCCGCTCATGTTGCCGGTGTTGGGTTCGTACGACGCGCCGAAGTCGAAGCCGGCGAATTCCGGCGACAGATACACGACTTTCTCGGTGGTGTACAGATTGCCCACGTCCTCGAACGGCCAGATCGGTCCAAGGGCGCCGACAATTCCGGGCACGTCGCCGTTCCAGCCGCCGTTGTCGAAGTTTTCCGTCGTGCCGGTAATCATCAAGCTGGTCGGCTGGTCGGCCGAGCCAAAGCGCAGCGTGCCGAGCTGGTCGGTGCCAAAGTAGACGAAGGCGCGCCGCCAGTAGAGCGGGGCCCGCCTGATCACGCCACCCGAGATCGAGCCCGCTGCGCCGCCGCCGGCGCCGGAGCTTGCATCCTGCCGGATCTCGGCAAAGGCGCCGTATTTCAGGCCGTTCGCCGCCACACCCTCCAAGCTCGGATACAGCCGGATGTAGCCGAAGATGTCCGGATTGCCGAGCTTGCTGCCGCCGATCGCCGGGTTGGCGTTGGGCGGCGAGTTGAGCTGACCCAGGCCACCGGTGGCACCGACATATTCGACGATGTAGCCCGAGATGCGGACCACGGCGGTGCCGGGTGCCGGGATCGGCGGGGTGTTCTGGACGTAGCCGAAGGCACCGGAGCGGGACCATTGGGTGGGCGGCGGCATCGGCGCGTTCGGATTCTCCGAGAACGTCACCAGCTGCGCGCTGGCCGGGCCCGCAACTCCGATAAAAGCGCCCAGCGCTGCCGCAGAAGCCAGCAGGAGCTTACGCATTCATACCTCCTTGTTCCGCCGGGTTGAGCGCCGGCTTCGTTCACAAGGCCCGCCCCGTCTTCCCACCGGATGCCGCAGAACTGCGCGTGCGCATCCCCACCAAGGGCTCTAGGCAGCAGAACCTTGACCGCGCAGCGTAGCCAGGCAACATTTTGAGTTTGGCTGCTTCGTTCCGAAGTGGGCGCGTCAGTTTGGCCCCTCAGGCTACACCTTGAACGCCAGCGTGGGCCGGATCGGCCGCGGGTCAACTAGCGTGGAGGTGCCGCCTCCGATCGCAATCAGTGCGAGCCTCCCCGCACGCAATGGGCAGCGACGCTCACCCGGCTCGCCGGCCGTCGCTACCGACTCAGCCGCACGCGCCTGCAAAGCGGGTGTTGCGACCGGGCAACAGTGTTTCGCAATAGTCGCGCACGGCTGTCGTAGGATGTTGCGGGTGGGCGCACGGCTCCGCAGTATGGTCGAAGGTCCTGGCTGCCTAGAGCCCTTTGGGGGATGCGCACGCGCGGTTTGCGCCATCCGGTGGGAAGACGGGGCGGGCCTTGTGAACGAAGCCGGCGCTCAACCCGGCGGAACAAGGAGGTATGAATGCGTAAGCTCCTGCTGGCTTCTGCGGCAGCGCTGGGCGCTTTTCTCGGGGTTGCGGGCCCGGCCAGCGCGCAGCTGGTGACGTTCTCGGAAAATCCGAACGCGCCGATGCCGCCGCCCACCCAATGGTCCCGCTCCGGTGCCTTCGGCTACGTCCAGAACACCCCGCCGATCCCGGCACCCGGCACCGCCGTGGTCCGCATCTCGGGCTACATCGTCGAATATGTCGGTGCCACCGGTGGCCTGGGTCAGCTCAACTCGCCGCCCAACGCCAACCCGGCGATCGGCGGCAGCAAGCTCGGCAATCCGGACATCTTCGGCTACATCCGGCTGTATCCGAGCTTGGAGGGTGTGGCGGCGAACGGCCTGAAATACGGCGCCTTTGCCGAGATCCGGCAGGATGCAAGCTCCGGCGCCGGCGGCGGCGCAGCGGGCTCAATCTCGGGTGGCGTGATCAGGCGGGCCCCGCTCTACTGGCGGCGCGCCTTCGTCTACTTTGGCACCGACCAGCTCGGCACGCTGCGCTTTGGCTCGGCCGACCAGCCGACCAGCTTGATGATTACCGGCACGACGGAAAACTTCGACAACGGCGGCTGGAACGGCGACGTGCCCGGAATTGTCGGCGCCCTTGGACCGATCTGGCCGTTCGAGGACGTGGGCAATCTGTACACCACCGAGAAAGTCGTGTATCTGTCGCCGGAATTCGCCGGCTTCGACTTCGGCGCGTCGTACGAACCCAACACCGGCAACATGAGCGGCGGCTTCAACTGCAACGGCTTCGCGGGCGTGGGTTGCGATACGCTGTCCTCGACCGGAGGGGTGGCCGGCGCAGACGACACCACCCGCCGCCGCAACACCTTTGACGGCGTGCTGCGCTACCGCGGCTCGTTCGGCATCGTCGGTGTGGCACTGACCGCCGGCGGCATCGCGAGCGGCCGGGTGCAGAACTCCGACACCCAACCCTTCCCGGCGGGCGTCTTCCAGCGCACCGGACTGGCGGTCGGCGATGTCGGCGCGCAAATCACGATCGGCGGCCTGGCTTTGCAGGCGCATGGCACCGCCGGCACCTTCAACCCGGCCGCGGAGTGGAACACGCTGCCGATCAAGGGCGAGGGGCGCGGCGTCGCCTGGACGGCGGGTGCCAGCTATACGATTGGTCCGCTGGTGGCTGGCGTGCAGTACTTCAACGACACTGGCGGCGGCAACCAGACGCCGACCAATGCGATCGCGAATCAGGTGGGCAAGCTGACCGACTGGGGCTTCGCCGCGGGTGCCACCTACAGCGTGACGCCGGGCTTCGGCTTCTTCGCCTCGTACATCTACGGCCAGCGCAAGGAGAACGGCTTCGACCTGGTCGCGGGCACCCCGGACCCGTTCAACGGGAATAAGTTGCACGTGCAGGCGGCGGCGCTCGGCACCTACGTGAAGTGGTAGGCCGACCGGCCTCGATCATCCACGCCAAGGCGGCGGGGCAACCCGCCGCCTTTTTGTTTTGCCCCGGATTTGGAAATTGGCGCGTCCGAATTGGTGGCAATTTGTTGCGCTACCGCTACCGCACTACAGTGGTAGGCGATGACCGGGACCAAAGCATCAAAGGGACACGGTGGCTCAGGTAATACCGGCGGCACTTCGTGGTGATGCTTTCGGTGTCGGTGACGTCGATCTGTTGGACGGTCGTGTAAGTCACAGTCGAATTCGGGGGGAGCGAGCGTGATGCGAGGTCGAGCCGCCTATGCGGCGGCGCTGGGTGCCGTGGTCGCCGGCATGCTGGCAGGGTCGGCCGATCCGGTGCGAGCGTCGGGCTACGCTCTGCGCGAGGGCAGCGCGGACTGGATGGCGAACGCGTTCGCCGGTGACGCGTCGAAGGCGTATGACGCGGCGACAGTCTGGTCGAACCCGGCCGGCATGGTGCGGCTGAACCAGAACGAGATCGACGGCTCGCTCGACGGCATTTTTCCGATGATCCACTTCCACGGCGTCAACGCTGTCGGGCCCGCGGCCACCACGCCAGGAACCACCGGGGGCAACCTGATCCAGTCATCTCTGACCGCCGGCGAATTCGGCGTCTGGAACTTCTCGCCGGATCTCAAGTTCGGCGTGGGCCTCACCGCGCCGGCCGGCCAGCGCGTCGCCAATCCGCAGGATTTCGTCGGCCGCTATCAAAGCCTGGTTTCGTCGGTCACCGAGATCGCGGTCATCGCCGCGGCCTCCTGGCGCATCAACCGTCAGTTTTCGATCGGCGGCGGCCCGGTGTTCGACTATCTCAGCACGCGCGTGACGCAGGCCATCAACACCGGCCCGACGGCCGCCTTGACCGGCGATCCGGTCGGCGATGTGCATGGCAGCGACATCAGCGCCGGCTTCAACATCGGCGCACTCTATCAGCCGACACCCGAGCTGCGCTTCGGCCTCGACTACCGGAGCCGCATCCAGCACGGCATCACCGGCACGCAGTCGATCTTCATTCCGCCGCAGCTCCAGGCGTTCAACCCCGCGACCGCGGCGGCACTCGCTGGGCTGAACACCCCCGTGCGGACGAAGGTCACGCTGCCCGATGTCGTCACGATCGGCGCTACCTGGCAGGCAATGCCGCAACTCGCGCTGCTGGCCACCGCGCAGTGGACCGACTGGTCGCTGTTTCAGTCCGTCAACATCACGCCGACCAATCCTGCCCTGCCGGGCACCGTGATCCAGGAGAACTGGCGCAATACGTGGTTCTTCTCCGTCGGCGCGAACTATCGCATCATGGACCGGCTGCTATTGCAGGGCGGCGTCGGATACGACGAGAGTCCGGTGACGTCGGCCAACCGCACGACGCGCATCCCGGACAGCAATCGCGTGCTTCTGAGCATCGGCGCGCAATACGATGTGCTGCCGAATGTCACGCTGCAGGTCGCCTACTCGCACGTTTTCTTCGCCGAAGCCCCCATCGACAGCGCCGCCTCGTCCACGTCGGGTGTGATTATCGGCCAATACTCGGACAGCGCCGACACGGCGAGCCTGGGAGCCAAGATCAAGTTCTGAAGCAATGTGTCATGCACCGGCACCCGCTTTCGGCGCCTGCGTCAAGTGACGGCCACCATGCGTGACTGCCATTCTCCCTCGCCGCCCGCGCTTGCGGGGGAGAGGGCCGGGGAGAGGTGGGTCTCTCGGCTGGCTCGGTGCATCGATTTTGGCCGCGTACCACCATTCAAGCGATCGCCCGGCCGCGGCCCCGCCTGACCCGCCTGCGCAAAGGAGAAAGCATGAACACAGTCGCGAGGCTCGCCGCGGCACTGTTGCTTGGCCTAGCCGCCGCGGGTGGCGCCGCGACAAGCTGGGCGCAGACCCCGCAGCACACGCCCCCAGCGATCCTTCGTTGCCCCGTGATAAGGTCGTGTGGGTCAACACCCGCTCCGGCATCAACCATTTCCGCGGCGAGCACTATTTCGGCAGCACCATCGACGGCAAGTTCATGTGCGAGCGCGAGGCGGATCGCGAGGGCGACCGGCCGACGCGGAACGGGCAGTAGGCGCATTGTGATGCCAGGGCGCCTAGAGCACGTCGAAACGCGCGACTGGAACCTGGGCCGTTCGCCGAAGCTCACCCCGCACCAGCAGCGCGAGGCGATCAAACGCCGCGACCGGGGCGAGCCATTGCGCGACATCACCCGCAGCTACAACGTCAGCCACAGCACGATTTCGAGGCTTGCAGCGTAAGGGCCAGCGCAATGGCAAAGAAATCATGGATGCCACAATCCGAACGAGCAAGAAGGCCGAGATCACAATCCTGCCGGAGAGTTGGAGCATTCAGGTGAACAAACAATCCTCCTCGACAGTTTGAAAAGAGTGCTATCGGCTTCGACATAGACGAGCTGCAGTTCTCGATTGACGTGATGTCGTATCGTATAGCCGAGCTCATTCTGTCCCATCTTCGACAGTTCGGCGCTGCGGACGGGGGGTAAGTATCGGATTTCATTGAGGTACGAGGAGTATTTCGCGAGAGATGTAGTGCCGCGCGTAGCGGCATTTGCTGTGGCCGTGCAGGGATTTTCGGCTATCGTGTGCGCACCATATCGAGTCGCACATGTACTTCCGCCCAAAGCAGTCGCAGGGACGCGTCTATCTGCAGATCGTGCAGAGCCAGAGGACCGGCACTCAAGTGCGTCAGCGGGTGATCGCGACCTTGGGACGGCTCGATGAACTCGAAGCAAGTGGACAGCTCGATCGGCTGTTGCGCTCCGGCGCCCGCTTCGTCCAACAGGCGCTGGTTCTGGATGCCACCAGGAATGGCGACGCGCCGACGGTCGCGGTGCGCCGCATCGGCCCGGCGCTGCTGTTCGAGCGGCTGTGGGAGGAGACCGGCTGTCGGACCGTGATCGCGGCCTCGGCGCGCGGCCGCGGCCACCGGTTCGCGCTGAGCGCGCGGTGTTTCTGACCGTGCTGCACCGCCTGATGCGCGGCGGCTCGGATCTGGCCGCCGCTCGCTGGCGCGAGGACTATCGGATCGCCGGCGCCGACGGTCTGGAGCTGCACCATCTCTACCGCGCGATGGCCTGGCTGGGCGAGGCGCTGCCGGCGGATCAGCAGGACGGCGCCACGCCGTTCGCGCCCCGCTGCACCAAGGACCTGATCGAGGAGCGGCTGTTCGCCCATCGGCGTGACCTGTTCAGCCGGCTCGACCTGGTGTTCATGGATACCACCAGCCTCTCCTTCGAAGGCCTGGGCGGGCAGACCCTCGGGCAGCACGGGTACAGCAAGGACCACCGGCCGGATCTGCGGCAGATGATCCTCGCCGTGCTGATTGACGGCGACGGCCGGCCGGTCTGCTCGGAGATGTGGCCCGGCAACACCGCCGATGTGATCAGCCTGGTGCCGGTGATCGACCGCCTGCGTCGGCGCTTCGCCATCGGCCGCGTCTGCATCGTCGCTGATCGCGGTATGATCGGGCCCCAAGCGCGAGCGCGTTGGGTTCCCGCAGCGCCGCGACGATCGCAGCGTTGGAGGCGCGAGGTCTGCTCTACATCCTCGGCGTACGCGAGCGAACCGACAAGCTGGTGCGCGATGTCGTGCTCAACGATGCCGCTCCCTTCGTGCCGCTCACCATAGAGAAGCGCGGCCGGGACACCGACTACGGCGCCAAGGCGGTTGGGCTGGGCGGCCAGCGCTACATCGTTTGCATCAATCACCCAGAGGCGGAGAGGATGACCGCCGAACCTTCGTTTCGCACTGTCCTGGTCCGTCCTGAAAACCCAAGCAGGCAGCCGTATCTTCGGCATTATCGTCCCGCATCATTCCGTTGCATCCCGCCGCGTCGCGCTTTAAGGTGTTGCCCAGCGGGTAAGGTGACGAACCGATGGCGGCACCGGGCAAGCTCAACACGCTGGCGATCCACCGGCTGACGAGGCCGGGCGCTTATACCGACGGCGGCGGCCTGTATTTGCGCATTCGGCCCGGTGGCGGGCGCGAGTGGGCGTTCCGCTACAAAGTGCGCGGCCGGCAACACTGGATGGGCCTCGGCCCGGAGCGCGACATCACGCTTGCCGAGGCCCGCCAGAAGGCACGTGACGGTCGCCGGCTGCTGTTGGAAGGCTTGGACCCGATTACGGTGCAGCGTGCCCGCAAGGCCGGCGGCTCGGGCGTGACCTTCGCCACGGCACTCGACGGCTATCTGGGCGCACACACGGCCGGATGGCGGAACGCCAAGCACGCTGCGCAGTGGCGTGCGACGCTCGACGCCTATGCGTTGCCCAAGCTCGGCACGATGCCGGTGGCGAAGATCGAGACGGCGGACGTGCTCGCGGTGCTCGCCCCGATCTGGACGGCCAAGACGGAAACCGCCTCGCGGGTGCGCGGCCGGATCGAGGCGGTGCTGGACCATGCCAAGGCGCATGGCTGGCGCACCGGCGAGAACCCGGCACGCTGGCGTGGGCATTTCGACAAGCTGCTGCCGGCGAAGGCGAAGCTGGCACCCGTCGAGCATCACGCCGCGGTGCACTGGCGCGGGCTTCCTTGCGTGCTGGACGCGCTTTCGCGGCAGGGCGGCACCTCGGCCCTGGCGGTGCGCTTCGCTGCCCTCACGGCCGCCCGCAGCGGCGAGGTGCGCGGTGCGCGTTGGAATGAGATGGACCTCGATGCCGCGGTATGGACCGTGCCCGGCCCGCGCATGAAGGCCGGCAAGCCGCACCGGGTGCCGTTGTGCGATGCGGCGCTGGCGATCCTGCGCATCATGCTGCCGTTGCGGCGCCGGCCGGATGACCTGGTGTTTCCCGGCGGCCGCGTCGGCCGGCCCCTGAGCGACGTGGCGCTGGCGAAGGCGATGCGGGCCGCGGCCGGGCCGGGTGTGACGGTCCATGGCCTGCGCTCGACCTTCGCCGACTGGTGCGCCGAGGCGACCAGCTATCCGCGCGAGCTGGCGGAAGCGGCGCTGGCGCACACGCTGCGCGACAAGGTGGAAGCGGCCTATCAGCGCGGCGACTTGATCGAGCGGCGGCGCGAGCTGATGGCCGCGTGGGCGCGGTTCTGCATTGAACCGGCGGACAATGGGGCGGTGGTGGAATTGCGCCGCGCTTGAGTGATCCGCGCCCGCGCGGCTCGCGGGCAAGAGGATGGCGACGGGCGTTGCTGCGCCCGCCGCCGTGATCCCGGAAGGATGCGAACCAATGCACGGGACCAAACATCAGCCTATCACGGGCACGCCTGCCGGGCGAGGCGCGCCGGACATGGCCCGTGCGCCGCGCAGGAAGCCCGCTGGCGGTAGTGCGGCTTCGGCCGCACCATCTGGGTCGGCCAAGGGAGGGAGGGCACTACACGCTTCGCCCTCGGTGACTGACGCCGGCATCGTGGCTTGGTTCCAAGAGGCGGCCGAGCCGCCCGATGCAAGCAAGCGGGCGCGCCTTGGTGTGCCAGGGCCGGCCGAGCGAACGGCCTCGCCAGCCCCGAGACGGTGCCCACTACGGCGCGGCGGGCCAGGGGGGAGGGGTAGGATGGAACCCGATTCGAGACAGAACCCCATGCCGCCCCGCTCCCGGCATCCAAACCTGACGGGCAACCCCAACGCGGCGTCTAGGTGCGGCGCCAGGACGCGGCAGGGGGGATCATGCCGTCAGCCCGCTATGCCGAACGGCAGATGCCGGCTTCATGGCGGCAAAAGCACCGGCCCGCGCACGGCCGAGGGGCTAGCACGGCTGCGGGCCGCCAGGACAAAGCACGGCGCCTACAGCGCCGAGGCGAGGAAGGTGCGGGGGCTGTTCCGGGAGCTGAAGGTTCTGACAAAAGACTTGCTGGAGAGGACGTGAGAAGCGTGTTGCCGCTACGGCTCCAAGCCTCCGCGCGCGCGGACCAAACTTTGGGTAGTGTCCGCCTTTACCCCTCGGTGTCCTAAGTTGGGCGATTATGCCTGACTTGACTATGTTCGGCAGCGGCGTCGCGCGTGGGTTTCGCCAAGCCAGCGTCCTGCTGGTTCTATTTTGCTTCATTGCCCTCGGGGCAGACTGGCATCTTGTTGTCGTCAGGCCAGCCGACGCTTCCACCTATCATGTGGCGGAAACTCGTATGGTGATTGTACCCAAACGCATCCCGGTAGAGAATTTCTCCATAAACATAGAGGACCCCTGTTCCGGCCTTGAGCGCAACAACCGCTCTGGGATCGCCGATAAGTGTATGAAGCCGGATATTTCTCCGTCCGAACCCCGGTGGGCCAAAAACGAATCTGCTAAAATCTGGGCCGACGGGGGTTGGTCCGAAGGTGGCGGTCTGGGTGATATCCCAGGTCTGAGCTGTAGAAGATACAGTTACGTCGTGAGCGGGGGTCTGGCCAGTATTTCTTATCACAACAGCGGCTTGGACTTGGTCGGTGCCGGTGCATTTAGCGTCTGTCTCGCTGCGGCGTGCCTTGAGAATACGCGGCGAGGCTTGTCCGCCCGCTGCGTTGCTCATTAGTGGCTTTATGTGTGGCGCTCTTGCTTCCTGATTTGGTGGCCGACTTTCAGTGCTCCTTGGCGCTGGACCTGGGGATGGTTGCTGTGATCGTGCAGGTGCCTCGCCGGCAACAAACGACGCAATCACAAGCAAAATCATATGGCGCTTCAGCATCCACGCATGGCCTCTCCGAAAATGTCCGGGTTGTTCCGATTGTTATACCGGAACTGAGCCTCGGCGACATACAGAGGCATATATTTAGAGCTTATCTTGTGAAAAGAGCCGATAATGCCGCGCTTGAAGATGGACCAGAAACCCTCAATAGTGTTCGTGTGGATCGCGCCGACAACGTATTGCCCCTTGGCGTGGTTGACTACGCCATGCGGGAACTCGTCACCAAGCTTGCGATAACCAACCCACTGGTCAGTGCAGAGCAGACTAACCTTTTCGGATACGGCGCCACGCACGAATGCCGTGAGCGTGCTGGCATCGACGCTATTGATGACGCGCGCCACAACGTTGCCCTTGCGGCTGACAGCACCCGCGACAGGAGTTTTGCCGGAGCCGGTGCCCCCCGTCCCCCCGCCCTTCCCGCGCTTGTCGATATGTCTGTTCTTTGCGAGGCCGCCGATGAAAGTTTCATCGACTTCAACGATACCCATAAGCTTCTGGAAATCCTCGTTTGCGAGGCTGGCACGGATGCGATGGCACATATACCAAGCCGTGCGATAGGAGCCAAAGCCCATCATCCTATACACTTGCAACGCGCTGATCCCCTTCTTGCTGGTAAGCATGAGGTGGACCACGCGGAACCAATCGCGGAGAGGCTTATTGGTGTTCTCGAATATGGTCCCGGTGATGTGAGAAAAGCGGTAGTTCGTGCCCGAGGGGGAGCAGGCATTGCAGAGCCAATTCCATGCCATCGTGCCGTGCCCCTTCAAGCATAATCGCCCTAGTTTGCCGACGCGTCCGTCCTAATTAGGACAACGCCAAACTTTGCTCGCGCAAACCTCAAACTGGCGTATAGTTGTTGCTCACCCGACGGTTGGGCACGGCGATGCGCCAGGTGGTCGGCTACATCCGGGTATCGACGGGCAAGCAAGGCAAGAGCGGGCTGGGCATCGAAGCCCAGCGGGAGGCCATCGTCCACTTCGTGGCCGCGCAGGAAATGGAGCTGACGGCCGAGTATGTGGAGGTGGAAACGGGCAAGGGCGCAGATGCGCTCGACCGTCGCCCCAAGCTCGCCGAGGCGCTGGCGAGGGCGCGCAGGGCGAAGGCGCCGGTGGTGGTGGCGAAGTTGTGCCGCCTCTCGCGCGACGTGGCGTTCATCTCGGGGCTGATGGCGCATCGGGTGCCGTTCATCGTCGCCGAGCTGGGCGCCGATGCGGGCCCGTTCATGCTGCAGATCTGCGCCGCGCTCGCGGAGAAGGAGCGGGCCTTGATCGCGGGCCGCACCCGCGCGGCGCTGGCCCAAAAGAAGGCGCTGGGCGCCGCGCTGGGCAATAGGACCAATCTCGGCGAGGCGCAGGCGAAAGGCATTGCTGCAAACCAGGCCGCGGCCGACGCCTTCGCGGCGAACGTGCTGCCCATCGCGCGGCAGATACAGGCGTCGGGTGCGACAACGCCTCGGGCAATCGCGGCGGCCCTCAATTCCCGCGGCATTCGCACGGCGCGGGGCGGTGCGTGGCACGACAGCACGGTGAGGAACTTGCTTGTGCGAGGCGGATAATTCTCGCCAGCCGCGCCGTTCCAACTACCGGCTGTTGTGTGTTCAGGCTGGAGTTGCCGGTCGCGCCAGATTAAGCGTCAAGAGCCGGTGCAGCACCTCGCTCTGTGGCAGATCGACAGGCCAACCATAGGCGGCTGCAACTGCCTCGTCCAAGGTGCGGTGCAGCGCGTCCAGCCAAGCGCCCTCCGGCGTGCCCCGCTGGTTGTAGAGGGCAGTGAGAGTGCGCTTGCGCAGCATCGCTTCGGCTACCGCGTTCTTTGGCACCAGCCGGTCCGGAAATCCCGCCACCATTTCGGGCACGCGCTCCACCAGCTCGGGCGGGTTCAACCAACGATCGCGCCTCTCCACCAGCTCCCGCAGTGCCGCTGCAATGCGCTGTGCTCGCGGATCGTCCGCGTAGGCATACTTGGGCTGTGCAGGGGATAGGCTCGGTGGAAACGGGAAGCACTCGAAGCACGTCACGTTGTTGTAGGTCGGGTCATTGCCAATTCCATGCCGAGAGGCGTTGGCCAGCGCCCAAATCTCATGGGTTCGGCTGTGAAGAACGCCCATGAAGGTGTCGTCCTCACGAGCGAAGGCATATACGCGGCTATCGGGAAGAACCGAGTGATGGCACCACACAAATGTGCGGTGCCGGGCGACGCGCACGGTTGCCACGAAACGCGATAATCCCGCCATGGCAGACCGCCACCCACTCCCGGTTTCACCGTGCTGCCACCAAGACCGCGCACGCCGCACCCGACGGTTCTTTTCCCGCTCCGGCCTCACTACCCGAGCAACATGCGCGAAAGGGACCGGGTAAAGCGCCGCCGCAGCCTCGCTCATTGCTCCGAAGTCGATGATCCAG
The DNA here is from genome assembly GCA_963754235.1 of uncultured Alphaproteobacteria bacterium. Classification (GTDB taxonomy): domain Bacteria; phylum Pseudomonadota; class Alphaproteobacteria; order Acetobacterales; family Acetobacteraceae; genus DATAYA01. The sequence continues at coordinate 54,738 of CAVWFK010000032.1, forward strand.
GTGTCGGACGAACGGCGGGTCAGATCTCTGCCGTTAGCCCATGGGCGCACCACGTCCGAGTTGCAGTGACCGTTCGGGTTCGCAGGCATTGACAGCCATTCACGTGCAAGATTGCCGGGTATGTCGAACGGACCGACCTTCACGGGACCCTGGAAGCAGACACCGGCGTTCTCAGGCAGGCGGCGGATGGTCGTCAGGTCCGTTTCGCCTGCGGTCAGGTCAGCGTGGATACGTGGCACAATCTGCCCGTCCAGCTTCAATGTATCAAAGGCTTGCCGAGCGAAGCAAACGAGCGACACCCGCACATCCGCCCCATCAAGCGTCCATTCTTCGTTGCTGAAAGCCTCGTAGATCACGCCGTCACGCGCCACTGCATCCAGCACCGCCCGGCTGGCTCCCTTGCGGATCGCCTGCGTCGCGACAAACCCCACCTGCCGAGTTTTTCCAGTCGCGATCGCCTCGTGCGCTCGCTCGAACCAATAGCAAACCAGGTCCGCTCCGCCAGGGACGCGCCCTGCGTAGGCGGCCCGCAGCTTGGTGGTATATGTCTCGCCCAAGGTTCCGATCATGGCCTTGTCGCCAAGGAACGGCGGGTTGCCCACGATCACGTCGGCATCCGGCCAGGTCGCCTGCGTCCCGATCTCGGTCAGTACCGCGTCCTGACAGGCAATCGTGTCCAGGCTCCGCAGCACCGGGTCGGAGGGAGCTGGGTAGCCGTGGCGGCGCCCCCATTGGATGTGACCGATCCAGACCGACACGCGGGCCAGCTCCGCCGCGTATGGGTTCACCTCCAGCCCCAGCACCGCCTCTGGCCCGACCTGTGGGAACTCGCGCTGCAAGCCGAGAGCTTCGGCCTCCACCATCGCCTGATGCTCCAGATCCTTCAGGGCGAGCAGGGCGAGGTACAGGAAGTTGCCGGACCCGCAGGCGGGGTCCAGCACCCGGAAGGCGCGCAGCCGGTCCAGGAAGCCGCGAAACAGCGTTTCGGCACGGTCCGGCGCATCCCGCTTCGCGCGGCTGCCCGCCTTGGCCGTGACACCGGCCGCGAGCGCCGCCCCGATCGCGCCGCGCACGTTCTTCCACTCGGCCAGCAGCGGATGGCGGACCACTGGCTCGATTAGCCGGTCGATCATCTCTCGCGCGGTGTAGTGCGCGCCGAGCTGGCTGCGCTTGTCCGGGTCCAGCCCGCGCTCGAACAGTGTGCCGAGGATGCTGGGGTCCACCTCCGCCCAATCCAGCGCCGCCGCGCGCTGCAACAGGTCGATGTCGTCCGCCTCCAACGGGAGGGCAGAGGCGTCGTCAAACAAGCCCCCATTGAACCAGGCGACAGGCGTAAAATCCACCTCACCGCCTTGCTCCGCCATAGCGGCGAACAGGCGGCGCACATAGCTTTCGAACCGCGCCGGCGCCTTGCGTGCCGCGTCCAGCATCCGCTCGAACAGGCCGTTTGGTAGCAGCCCCACATCGTCGGCAAAAAGGCAGAACACCAGCCGGTTGACGAAGTGCGCGACAGTCTGCGGATCGTTCCCTCGGCTGCGCAGCCGTCCCGCCAGTTCGGCGAACTCCGCGGCTGCCTCGGCGGTCAGCGCCGCGAGCGTCTTGCCCGGCCGCAGGCGTTCGGGATCGGCGAACACGGCCTTGAGCACGCCGAGCCGGGACGGATCGGCCATCTCCTCCAGCCGCACCTCGTGCCGCTCGGAAACGGCATTGGTCCAATTGGTGCGGATGGTGATGCGGTCGATGTCGGACGTGACCAGGAGCGGCGGGTTTTCCAGTGCGCCTGCGTATTGCAGGAGTTGCCGGTGCGCGGCGTCCAGGTCGCGGTGCTTGCCTTTGTATTCCCAAGCGAAGCGGCCGCGTCGCCACACGTCGGCCCAGCCTTCGCCGCCGCTGGCCTTGGTGGCACCCTTCTCGAAGGCGTAAGCGGACCCGGTCGGGTCGGAATTGGGCGTGGGTTCGTCGAGCAATGCGCAGAGGTCCAGGAAATGCTCCTGGGATGCAGCGCGCTCGTTGCGTGCGTTGATACGCCATTTTGCGATGAATGCGGTCGGCGTCATCGGCCAACAGAGCTCTGTAACAGATGGGGGGGTTTACGGCTCGTCAGCAGTGTTCCCTCCCGTACGGTCGAGCAAGGGCCGTCCAATCGCTGAAACTCCCACATGGCCGCCGCTATCGTAACCGCTCGCCGACAGCACGCCAATTGGTCCCCTCTAACAACCGTCATTGAACCGGCGACATGCCCCAAATGGGGCGGACGGAGCGCGAGACCGGAATCGTGCGAGCCTAGCACCGACGACCGGGGCAGTTTTTATTGCGGAAGATTATGAGGTGAGGCCGGGTGCTTGACACGGCACGATAATCACGACTCACTCCGTAACGGAGACGGTGCTGGATTCGCGGACAGCAGACGAGTGACCATTGCTATTGCAGTTCAGGTCCACGATGGGGTGGTGCTGGCTTCGGACAGCGCCGGCACCCTCATTGACACCACAAAGCCGGCTCCCGACAATGTGGTCAACGTCTACAACCAACGCAAACAAGATTTTCAATCTTCGGAAGGGCTTGCCCATCGGAGGTATGACGTTCAGCGCGGGCAGCTTAGGTTCGTCATCGATATCAACGCTGGCGAAGGACTTGCGCCGAAGATTTGCCGGAAAAGACAAGGATTTTCCACAATGGCACATAAACCCTGACAACTTTACGATCGAGGGAGTGGCCATAAGGGCGCGAGAGCTCCTCTTCGATGAGAACTTCGTTCGGCTCGGCATCCCATCCGCGCCCGGCGTCCAATTGGGCTTTGTCGTGGCTGGGTATTCATCGGGATGTCCAACTAAGCGAGGTCTGGTTGATAGAGATTAAAGATGGCCAGTGCGATCCGCCGAGGCTTTTGTTCGGCCAGGGCATAACAAGCGTCTACGCGGGCGGCGACCCCGAAGTGTTCGGCCGACTGGTCCTTGGGCATGGCCAAGGTCTAGCCGCTGCGCTGTTAGCGAACGGCATCCCTGCGGCAAATCTCCAGCCGGCCTTACTCGCTCTGCAACAGGCAATGCACGTCCCGCTGGTCGAGGCAGCGATGCCGATCCAGGACGCAATTGATTTCGCCGAGTTTCTCGTCCACACAACCACCATGTTCACCAGGTTTAAACGCGGAGCCGCGACAGTCGGTGGCCCCACGTCGGCCGGCGCGGCGCGGGTGCAGCTTGCCTTCCTTGCAGAGCACGTACAGGCGTGATCGCGACAGGCCCGAGGACCTGGCCGCGCCCTCCACGGTGAAAGCAGCAGGTTTAACCTCGATCATTTCGATTCTTCCGTCCCGATGTGGTTCGCGGGACGATGCACAAACAGGGCGCGCGTGTCTTTTGACAAAAGTCGGCAACTTGCTGAAATGTCTGACGAAAATCGGCCGAATTATGTCAAACTGGTTTGGATGAAAATCGGCCGATTTATGTCAAACCCCGCGGCCGTGCGTCCGCTCCCGCTGCACCAAGTCGAGCAACGACTGCTGGTCGGAATTGCGCGTAAGCTCCGCGAGCTTGCGCTGGTCGTGGAACTCCAGAGCCCGGTGGGCTTCGGGGGGCATCCCGCTGTGCAGCGCCACCAGCTTCGCGAACGCGGACTGGTCGTCCGTCCACGCCGCCTCGGCCAAGGCCATAGGGACGGCCGCAGCGGCGCCAGCCGTCGGGGCGCGCGACGGCGCAGGGCCGCGCCTGCTCTCGCCGCAGGCGGGGGCCATGCTTGTCCCATCCGTTCAGCAGGCGACTGACGAGCGATGACTTCTTGACGCCGCCGGATCGCCTCATCTCGGCGATGCCGGCCTTGCTACGCGCAACCGCGGTTGCCGCCCCATGCACCTTCAATCCGGGGTTCGCCCGCAGCAGTGCAGCCATCTGGTCCAGTAGCGGCATGGTGTGTTGGTCGAAACTGGGACGCCCTTTTTTTGGGCTTCGCGGCCAAAGCGCAGACGATCCGGCTCAGTCCCTTCTCGCCGACCATCTCCACCAGTCCCGCAACCGCGGCCTGATGGTCCGGCGGTAAGTCCGCGATCCGCGCTGCCACTGCGCCGACAGAGTGCTAGTATTCGCTTTGATCCCGCTCATGACGCCGCAACCGTCTCCGGGATCACGGCGGCGGGCGTTCGCGCGCCCGTCGCCATCCCCTTGTCGCCCGCGATCCGCGCGGGCTCGGCTCTCACGCGTGGCGCAGCTCGACCACGGCGCCGCCCTTGTCCGGCTCGGTGCAGAACCGCGCCCACGCCGCCATCAGCTCGCGCCGGCGATCGAGCAGATCGCCCCGCTGGTAGGCGGCCTCCACCTTGTCCCGCAGCGAGTGCGCCAATGCCGCCTCGGCGAGCTCGCGGGCATAGCTGGTCGCCTCGGCGCACCAGTCGCGGAAGCTGCTGCGCAGCCCATGCACCGTCGCGCCCTGCAGATTGGCGACTCGGGCAACAGTCTCACGGGGCCGGATAGCGATGCGCAGGGCCTTTCCCAATGTCACGTCGCTCAGCGGCCGGCCGACGCGACCGCCAGGGAACACCAAGTCATCCGCCCGCCGCCGCAGCGGTAGCATAGTGCGCAGGATCGCGACCGCAGCCTCGGGCAGTGGCACGCGGTGCGGCTTACCGGCCTTCATCCTCGCGCCCGGCACCGTCCAAACAGCGGCATCAAGGTCCGTCTCACACCACCGTGCACCCCTCACCTCGCCGCTGCGGGCGGCCGTCAGGGCGGCGAACCGCAGCGCCAGGGCCGACGTGCCGTCCTGGCCAGCCAGTCTCTCCATGACGGCCGGCAGCTCGCGCCAGGGCACAGCGGCATGATGATTAACGGGTGCGACCTTCGCCCTCGCCGGCAGCAGCTTATCGAAATGCCCGCGCCACCGCGCCGGGTTCTCGCCGGAGCGCCAGCCGTGCGCCTTGGCGTGGTCGAGTACCGCCTCGATCCGGCCGCGCACCCGCGCTGCGGTTTCCGTCTTGGCGGTCCAAATGGGTTGCAGGACCGCCAGCACGTCGGCCGTCTCGATCCGCGCCACCGGCATCGTGCCCAGCTTGGGCAGCACATAGGCGTCGAGCGTCGCTCGCCACTGCGCCGCGTACTTGGCGCTCCGCCACCCGGCCGAATGTGCGGCAAGATAGCCGTCGAGTGCCGCGGCGAAGATGACGCCCGAGCCGCCGGCCTTTCGGGCACGCTGCTCGGTGATCGGGTCCAAACCTTCCAAGAGCAGCCGGCGGGCGTCACGGGCCTTCTGACGCGCCTCGGCGAGCGTAATGTCGCGTTCCGGACCGAGGCCCATCCAGTGCTGCCGGTCGCGCACCTTGTAGCGAAATGCCCACTCCCGCCCGCCGCTGGGCCGGACGCGCAGATATAGACCGCCGCCGTCGGTATAGGCGCCCGCCCTAGTCAGCCTGCGGATTGCCAGCACATTGAGCTTGCCCGGTGCGGCCATCGGTTCATCCCTGACCCGTTGGGCAACACTCTAAACGGCAACGTGGCGGCATGCAACGGAACGATGCGGGACAGCAATACCAAAGAATGCCGGCCTGGCATAAGCCTTTCTGAACCGTCCGGGACCGTGCAAAACACAGGTTAGGCAGCCAGACCTGAAGGCATATTGCTGAGCAGGTCACGTTCCCGCAACCATCGGGACGGTCCAGCGCGACTATTGCGAAACACTGTGGCGAGCCGGCAACAGCGCCCCGATCGCGCCCGCCCCAATCGCACCGGCCCCGGCGCATGGTGGGCACGGCAGCGCCCGCGCCGTCGCCGCGGTTATGCCGCCCAGCGCCAGAACGGGGAGCCGCGCGCCGTGCGCCGCGCGCGCCCAGCGCACCGCACCGAGCGGGCGCGCGCCCGGATGGCTCGCGGTCGCGAAGGCGGGCGAGAGAAAGGCGGCATCGGCGCCCGCAAGCCGCGCCCGCCGCAGCTCGGCCGGGCCGTGGGCCGAGCTGGTGATCCAGCGGCGGCGCGGCAGCACCAGCACCCCCGGCCGGCGGCCGCCGCGCAGATGCACGCCGGCGCCGAGCGCCCGCGCGAGCCGGACGTCGCCCGCCACCACCAGCGCCAGGCGCCGCGTCCGGCAGAGGGCGGCGAGTTCACGCCCCAGCATCGCGCGCTCCGGGACGCCATCATGGCGGAACACGACGCCGCACAGGCCGCGCGGCAGGGCCGCGACCGCCGCGCGCGGATCGGGCAGGCGGCCGCCGTCGGTGAACAGCCAGAGCGGCGGCACGCCACCTGCTCTGCGCGGCCCCTCCTGCGCCCCCCGCCGCGCCCTGTGCCGCGCCTTGACCGCGCGCGCCCAGCGAACCAGCCTCAGGTCCATGCCCGCCTCCGCCGACACCGCCGCGCCTGATGCCGCCGTTCCCGACACTCTGGCGATCGCAGCCGGCCTTGACCGCGTGCGCGCCCGCATCGCCGTCGCGGCGCGGGCAGCCGGGCGCGGGGCGGATGATGTCACGCTGGTCGCGGTCTCGAAAACCCATCCCCCTGCGGCGATTGCGGCGGCGCTGGCGGCGGGGCAGACCGTGTTCGGCGAGAACCGAGTGCAGGAGGCGGCGGCGAAGTTTTCGCCGTTGATCGCGGCGCATCCGGGCACGCGGCTGCATTTGATCGGGGCGTTGCAGACCAATAAGGCGCGCGAGGCGGTGCGGATCGCGCACGCGATCGAGAGCCTGGATCGCCCGCGGCTTGCGGACGCGATCGCGGACGCGGCCGAGCTGGATGGGCGGCTGCCCGACCTCTATGTGCAGGTCAATGTCGGCGACGAGAGTCAGAAGGCCGGAGTGTCCCGCGACGGGGCCGATGCGTTCATCCGCGGCTGCCGCGCCCGTTTCGGCCGCGCCTTGCGCGGGCTGATGTGTATCCCGCCCGAAGCGGGCGACCCGGCGCCGCATTTCGCCTGGCTCGCCGCCTGTGCCGCCGAGCATGGGCTTGCGGAGTTGTCGATGGGCATGTCGGCCGATTTCGAGACCGCAATCGGGTGCGGTGCCACGCTGGTGCGGGTGGGGAGTGCGATCTTCGGAGCGCGGCCGGCAAAGCCGGCGTCTGGCTAAAAAGAATCCGGCCTGGCTCAGCCGTCATCGCGAGCCGCCGCTGGGCGGCGTGGCGATCCCGGCGTGAGGCCCGGTGCGGCCCGCCTGGATCGCCTCGGCGCTCCGCGCCTCGCGATGACGATGCCACGGTTTCATGCCCAGCGGGTCGGCAACGCCGGTGGCGAACTAGAAGCGAAGCGACGACGCAATCAAAACGGTGCCGCGGCGAGGCTGCCGGATTGCTTCGCCTTGCTCGCATGACGACGCGGCACGATGCCTCCTGATATGTGGATCATCCGACGAACGCCTGCTTGGTCCGGCGACGCGAGACAAATCAGTTCGCGTTCGCCTCATCAGGAGTTGCAAGATATTGGCGCAGGTGTCGCCGCGGCGCCTCGATAGAAACAGGCTCGAATGGAAACAAGATGGGGCCGGTCGTGTTGCCCGGATCAGGATAAAGAGTTTGCGACGAAAAGCCTAACTGTCATTTAATTATGCGGATGGGCGGAAGGATTGCGTCGCGCCGCGATCCGCGCCGCAGCCTCCTCCGTCTCCATCCGCAACGCGCGGTGCGCAACCTCCGCCGCAAAGCCGGCGCGGGCCAGCGCCGCCGCCTCGCGCTTGCGTGCGTCGGCATCCGCCGCGGCGGGGCGGAACGGACCGATGCGGCGCCGGCGCGCATACGCCAGTGCGGCATCAAGTTCCGCCTCCGGATCGTCGGGCAGGGCGGCGCGCGCGGTCTCGGCAGGCACACCCTTGGCCGCCAGATGCGCCCCGATCGCCCGGCGCGAGCGGCCGGTGCGGGCAAGCCGCGCGGCCCGTGCGGCGGCGAAGGCGGCGTCGTCCACCGCCCCCGCGGCGGCGAGCCGGCGCACCACCTCTGCCGCCTCGGCGCGGGCGCGGCGCCCGGCCTCCGCTGCGGCGTCCGGGTCGGTCTCGGCGGCCTGGCGCGCCCAGCGCTCGATGCGGCGGGTCAGCACGCGCAGCAGCCCGCGCTCGGTTGCAGCGAAGCGGGCGAGATGGGCGAGCGCCGCGCCGTGCAGGTCCTCCCTGGTCGGCGGCGGCGGCAGATGCGCGCTCATCGGCGCAGGATGACACGGCGGCCGCCGTCCGTCAGCGCCACTCTCCCCGGTTGACTCTCCCGCGCCGGACCGCGATGCACCATCATGCGCATCCACATCCAGAACGACCCCGCCGACACGCTGGTCGGAATCACCCGCGCGGATTGGGACGAGGCCGCGGCGCGCGCGGGCGAGACGGGCCACATGGTGAGCCTCGGCGACACGCCGGCCGCCTTCGGCGCCGCGATCCCCGACGCCGAGGCGCTGATCATCGCGGCCCACGTGGTCCGCCCCCTGCTGGCGGCACCGGCGCCGGCGCTGCGCATCGTGTTCTGCACCTCGGCTGGACTCGATGCGCTGGCCCCGTTCGACTGGCTGCCGCCGGGCGTCGAGCTCTGGAACAACAGCGGCACGCACGCGGCCAAGGGGGCAGAGTTCGTGCTCATGGCGCTGCTGATGCTCGCCTGCCGGCTGCCCGAGATCGGCGCCGACCACCGCGCGCAGCGGTGGGACAAAAAACACGGCACCGTGCTGGCGGGAAGGCGAGTGGTGATCGTGGGCCTCGGCCATATCGGCGCGGCGGCGGCGGCGCTGGCCACGCGGCACGGGATGGAGGTGATCGGCTGCCGCGCCCGCCCCGCCCCGCACCCCGATTGCGCGCGCGTGGTGGCCCCCGCCGATCTGGACCGCGAATTGCCGCAGGCCGACGCGGTGGCGCTCGCCGCGCCGCTGACCGAGGCCACGCGCAACCTGCTGGACGCGCGCCGGATCGGATTGCTCAAGCCCGGCGCAGGGGTCATCAACATCGGCCGCGGCGCGGTGCTGGATCAGGACGCGCTGTGCGACGCGCTGGATGCGGGCCGGCTCGGCGGCGCGGTGCTCGACGTGTTCGCCGTCGAGCCGGTGCCGGAGGGAGACCGGCTGTGGACGACGCGCAACCTGGTGATGACGCCGCACGTCTCCTCTGATGATCCGGGGAGCTACAACCCGATCAGCCTCGACATCTTTTTCGCCAATCTGCGCGCCTGGCGCGCGGGCGAGACGCCCCCCAACCGGTTCGACGTCGCGCGGGGGTATTGAGCGAAGATTAAGGCCAGGGGCTCCGCCCCCGCACCCCGCCAAGGGCGTTCGCCCTTGGAACCCGCTACCTGCTTCGTCGCGCTGCTCCTCGCAGTGACGAGTCAGAACGCGCTCTTGATCACGCCGCCGTCGACCCGTACCGCGGCGCCGTGCGTCGCCGACGCTGCGGGGCTGCAGAGATAGACGATCATGTTCGCCACCTCCTCGGTGGTGGCGAAGCGCCGGAGCAGCGAGGTGGGGCGTGCGGCAGCGAAGAACTCGGCGGCGAATTCCGCCTCGCTCTTGCCCTCGGCGGCGGCGCGGCGTGCGGTGCCCTCGGCGAAGGTCGGGCCGGGCAGGACCGAATTCGCGGTGACGCCGGATGCCACCAACGTCTCGGCGATGCCGCGAGCGAGCGCGATCACGCCGGCCTTGGCGACGCCGTAGTGCAGGAACTCGGTCGGGATCTGCACGCCGGATTCGCTCGCAACGTAGATCAGCCGGCCCCAGTTGCGCGCCCGCATCGCCGGCAGGAAGTGCCGCGTCATGCGCACCGCACTCATCACGTTCAGCTCATGGACGTGCTGCCAGTCGGCGTCGTCGAGTTCCTCGAACGGCTTGCGCGCGCCGATGCCGCCGACATTGTTGACCAGGATATCCACGCGGTTGATGCGCTCGGTGACCGCGCGGGCGCCCTCGGGGGTGGCGAGGTCGCCGATGGCGTCATGCAGTTTCGCATCCGGGCAGCGCGCGCGAATGGTTGCGATCGCATGAGCGACGCGCTCGCTCGTGCGGCCGTTGACCCAGACGACGGCGCCGCATTGCGCGAGGCCGGCCGCGGTCGCGACCCCGATCCCGGCGGTCGAGCCGGTGACGAGGGCGGTCTTGCCGGTCAGATCGAGGTTCATGGCCGCAAGCTGGGTCGCGCCCCCCGATCGGGTCAAGGGGTCTGGGGCCGCCGGCCCCAGCGGGGTTCGGGGCAGAGCCCCGACCTTGACTTACTGCGCCCCCTGCACCTTGCGCACGATCTCCGCGAATGCCGCCGCGTCGTCATAGGCGATCGCGGCGAGCACCTTGCGGTCGATCTCGATATTGGCGCGCTTCAGCCCCTCGATAAAGCGGCTGTAGGTCATTCCGTGCTCGCGCACCGCGGCGTTGATGCGCTGAATCCATAAGCCCCGGAAGTCACGCTTGCGGTTGCGCCGGTCGCGGTAGGCGTATTGCAGCGACTTCTCCAGCCGCTCCAGCGCGCTCCGGTAATTGGTGGACGAGCGGCCCACGAAACCCTTGCTCTGGGCCAGGACCTTCTTGTGGCGGGCGTGCGTGGTGACGCCCCGCTTGACGCGTGCCATGCCGGTCTATCCCTCTCAACCGAGCCCGTAGGGCGCCCATTGCTTGATGGTGCGCGCGTCCATATCGGTCAGCGTCTGGTGACGGCGATTGGTGCGCTTCATCTTCTGCGGGCGGTTGATCAGGCCGTGCCGCTTCAGCCCCGGCCCGGCCAGCACCTTGCCCGTCGCGGTGATCTTGAATCGCTTTTTCACCGACGACTTGGTCTTCATCTTGGGCATTTGGCACTCCTGTGGACTGATGGCCTGCAAGGCGCAGGCGGCACGGCCGGGCATGCCCATCCAGGCCCGGTCGCGTGCGAGGGGCGGCCTATAGCGGGGAGCACGATGCCTGACAAGCTGAGACGCCCGAGATGAGACGCCCGAGATGAGACGCCTGGAGACGGTCTGGCTCGACGTGCCCGAGGCGGCGGTGGCCGCCTACGAGGCGGCGCTCGGCGGCGCCTGCATGGCGGTCGGCTTCTTTCGCGACGAGGCAGCCGATAGCTGGCGCGTCGAGGGGGTGAAGGAGGCAGGCGCGGACGAGGACCCGCTGGCGATCGCTCTGCTGCTGGCGGAGGCGGCGACCGGCATCCCGGCAGTCCTGCATCGCCGGGAGACCGCAGTCGAGGGCTGGCTCGCCCGCACCCAATCGGGCTTTCCCGAACAGCGCGTCGGCCGCTTCGCGATCCGCGGCACTCACCTGCCGCCCCGCGCGGCGCCCGGCCGCATCACCCTGGTGCTGGATGCCGGCGTCGCCTTCGGCTCCGGCGAGCACAGCTCGACCCGCGGCTGTCTGCGCGCGCTGGAGTGCCTTGCGCATCGACGGCCGCGCCGCATCCTCGATCTCGGCACCGGCTCGGGCATCCTGGCGATGGCGGCGGCGCGGCTGCTGCACCGGCCGGTGCTGGCGGTGGACATCGAGCCCCGGTCGGTGCGAGCCGCAGGCCAGAACGCCAGCCTGAACCGGCTCGGGCGGCGGGTAGCGGCGCGGCTGGGTCGCGGCTGGGCCAGTCCGGCGGTGCGCCGTGCGGCGCCCTACAATCTGGTGTTCGCCAACATCCTCGCCCGGCCGCTGTGCGCGATGGCGCGCGACCTTTCCCGCAACCTGGCACCGGGCGGGCGCGCCGTGCTCGCCGGGCTGCTCGACGAGCAGGCGCCGCTGGTGCTTGCCGCCCACCGCCGGCAGGGAATGCTGCTGGAGCGGCGGCTCGCCGAAGGGCGCTGGGTCACTCTGGTGCTCCGCCGGCCGGCTTCCAAACCGCGCACGCGGCCCCTATAGGGACGCGATCGCCAGCAGGAGTTTTGGATGCCCAACGTCGCGACCGCGCCCGATCACCAGGTCCCCGATTACAAGGTCAGGGACATCTCGCTTGCCGGGTGGGGCCGCAAGGAGATCGCCTTGGCCGAGGACGAGATGCCCGGCCTGATGGCGTTGCGCGAAGAGTACGGCAAGTCCAAGCCGCTGGCCGGGGCACGCATTGCCGGCTGCCTGCACATGACGATCCAGACCGCGGTGCTGATCGAGACGCTGATCGCACTCGGGGCGAGCGTGCGGTGGTCGTCGTGCAACATCTTCTCCACCCAGGACCACGCCGCCGCGGCGGTCGCGGCGGCCGGCATCCCGGTGTTCGCCTGGAAGGGGATGGGGGAGGACGAATTCTGGTGGTGCATCGAGCAGACGGTGCGCGGCCCGGATGGCTGGACGCCGACCCTGATCCTCGACGACGGCGGCGACCTCACCAAGCTGATGCACGAGAAATATCCCGCGATGCTTGCCGATGTGCGCGGCCTCTCCGAGGAGACGACGACGGGCGTGCACCGGCTGCGCGACATGGCGCGCGACGGGCGGCTGCTGGTGCCGGCGATCAACGTCAATGACAGCGTGACGAAATCGAAGTTCGACAACCTCTACGGCTGCCGCGAGAGCCTCGTTGATGGCATCCGCCGCGGCACCGACGTGATGATGGCCGGCAAGGTCGCGGTGGTGGCGGGCTTCGGCGACGTGGGCAAGGGCTCCGCCGCCAGCCTGCGCAATGCCGGCTGCCGCGTGCTGGTGACCGAGATCGATCCGATCAACGCCTTGCAGGCGGCGATGGAGGGGTACGAGGTAGTCACGATGGAGCAGGCGGCGTCGCGTGGCGATATCTTCGTGACCGCCACCGGCAATGTCGATGTCATCACGCTCGATCACATGCGGGCGATGAAGCACCGCGCGATCGTCTGCAACATCGGGCATTTCGACAGCGAGATCCAGATCGAGAGCCTGCGCAATTTCACCTGGGAGAACGTCAAGCCGCAGGTGGACGAGGTGGTTTTCCCCGACGGCCGCCGGCTGATCGTGCTCAGCGAGGGGCGGTTGGTTAACCTCGGCAACGCGACCGGGCACCCGAGCTTCGTGATGTCGGCGAGCTTCACCAACCAGGTGCTGGCGCAGATCGAGCTGTGGGGCGCGCCCGCGGGCCGCTACCAGCGCCAGGTCTATACGCTGCCCAAGCAGCTCGACGAGAAGGTGGCGGCGCTCCATCTCGCCAAGGTGGGTGCGACGCTGACGCGGCTGACCCCCGAACAGGCCGCCTATATCGGCGTCTCGCCGTCCGGCCCCTACAAGCACGACCTCTACCGGTACCTGAGCGCGCTCACCCGCTTGTCGCTGGGCGGGACGGGAGCGCGGGAGCAGACTGGCGGCGCCTTCGTCTGGCGACCTGGGCAGATGTCGGGGGCGCGCTTCGGGTGCGTCAGATGGCCGCGCCAACCCGGCGCTCGCGGCGGAGATCCGCGCAGGCTGGGCTATGCCGGTCGCAGCCGCGCCGCCTTTGATTTTCCCGTCCGTTTCGACTATGCTGTGTTCTGGTGACCGCTTCGGGACGGCCACTTTCGAGAGGGGACGGGCATTCGTGCCGCCAGGCGAGCCGCCGGCGCATGGCTGCCTTGCAAACGGTGCCCCCTGTTACCAAGGCGTCGTGACAACGAACATGTGTCCGCAACGCACGCGGTTCTGGTGGGAGGATTTCCTCGCCCGGCCGAGCGGCGGACCGAACCTGGAGTGATCATCATGCGTCAGCAGCTTCTCACCGCGGTCTTCGCGACTGTGCTCGCGGTGCCCGCCCTCGCTCAGGCGCCGACGCCGGGCGGCCCGTTGCAGCCGGGCACCCGGGGCGCGGTCATCCATGTGAGCGACAACAACATCGCCTGTCCGCAGGGGATGGTCGCGAGTCTCGGCACCGGCAGTTCGCCGAGCTATTCTGGCGGTGGCCTCGCCAGCAACGCGCCGGGCAGTTCGCCGAGCTATTCTGGCGGCGGCCTCGGCAGCACCGCGCCGGGCAGCTCGCCGAGCTATTCGGGCGGCGGTCTCGCCAGCAATGCGCCGGGCAGCTCACCGAGCTATTCGGGCGGCGGGCTCGGCAGCACCGCGCCGGGGAGCTCGCCGAGCTACTCGGGTGGCGGCCTCGCCAGCAATGCGCCCGGCAGCTCGCCGAGCTACTCGGGCGGCGGCCTCGGCAGCACCGCGCCGGGCAGCTCGCCGAGCTATTCGGGCGGCGGCCTCGCCAGCAAGAACGCGCCAGGCAGTTCGCCGAGCTACTCGGGCGGCGGCCTCGGCAGCACCGCGCCGGGCAGCTCGCCGAGCTACTCGGGCGGCGGCCTCGCGAGCAAGAACGCGCCGGGCAGTTCGCCGAGCTACTCGGGCGGCGGCCTCGCCAGCACCGGCAACGGCAACGCTCCGGGCAGCTCGCCGAGCTATTCGGGCGGCGGCATCGCGCAGCACCGCGCCGGGCAGCTCGCCGAGCTATTCGGGCGGCGGCCTCGCCAGCACCGGCAACGGCAACGCTCCGGGCAGCTCGCCGAGCTATTCGGGCGGTGGGATCGGTAGCACCGCGCCGGGCAGCTCGCCGAGCTATTCGGGCGGCGGCCTCGCCAGCACCGGCAACGGCAACGCTCCGGGCAGCTCGCCGAGCTATTCGGGCGGTGGGATCGGTAGCACCGCGCCGGGCAGCTCGCCGAGCTATTCGGGCGGCGGCCTCGCCAGCACCGGCAACGGCAACGCGCCGGGCAGCTCGCCGAGCTATTCGGGCGGCGGGATCGGCAGCACCGCGCCGGGCAGTTCGCCGAGCTACTCGGGCGGCGGCCTCGCCAGCAACGCGCCGGGCAGCTCGCCGAGCTATTCGGGCGGCGGGCATCGGCAGCACCGCGCCGGGCAGCTCGCCGAGCTATTCGGGCGGCGGCCTCGCCAGCACCGGCAACGGCAACGCTCCGGGCAGCTCGCCGAGCTATTCGGGCGGTGGGATCGGTAGCACCGCGCCGGGCAGCTCGCCGAGCTATTCGGGCGGCGGCCTCGCCAGCACCGGCAACGGCAACGCTCCGGGCAGCTCGCCGAGCTATTCGGGCGGTGGGATCGGTAGCACCGCGCCGGGCAGCTCACCGAGCTATTCGGGCGGCGGTCTCGCCAGCGTCGGCGGGCCGGCCAACCCGTTTGCGAACACCTCGTTCGATCCGAACGCGCCGGGGACCGTCAATCCCTGCCGGCCGATGCTGCAGCGCTGACCATCACGCGGGCACGACGTCCGCGCACCAAAGCGAAGGGCTGGGTTGCCGGGAGGCAACCCGGCCCTTCGCCGTTCCGCCATCAGCCTTGAACGCCCGGCCACTTTGCCGCAGCCTCGGGCGCGAAACGGTCGGAGATCGCCTCCCATGACGCCTCGGACGTGCCTGCTCACGGGCATTCTCGCGATCGCGCTGCTCGGTTCCGCCCACGCTCAAAGCCCGGGCCAACCCGCCGCACCGCACCCGCCCGGACAACCAGGCCCCGCTTCCCAGCACGCCGGCGCCCCCACCCTCGCCCAGGTCAATCAGACCTTCGATGAGGTGTTTGCCCGCATCGCAACCCGCTACGTCGATCCGACCAATCCGACCAGGGTGCTGGGCGACGCGCTCAACGGGATGCTCACCAAGCTCGATCCGCACAGTTATTACCTGACGCCCGCGGAATGGAAGGACCAGCAGGCGCAGAACACCGGCGTGTTCGGCGGCCTCGGGCTGCAGATCGAGCTGGCGAAGGACGTCGTCTCCGTCGTCAGCCCGGTGGACGGCACGCCCGCCGCCCGCGCCGGCCTCAAGCCTCTCGACGTGATCCAGGCTGCCGACGGCCGCGACTTCAAGGGCGAGACCCTCCAGCAGGTGCTCGAACGGCTGCGCGGCGCGCCGGGCAGCACCATCCGCCTCGCGATCGCCCGGCCCGGCGAGGCGAAGCCATTCGACGTCACGCTGACGCGGGAGATCATCCACGTCCAGGTCGTCACCAGCCGGCCGATCGGCGATATCGGCTACATCCGCATGACCAGCTTCAGCGAGCAGAGCGACCCCAATCTGCGCGCGGCCCTGACTGGTTTCCGCGCCAAGCTCGGCAACAAGCTCTCCGCCCTGATCCTCGACCTTCGCAACAATGGGGGCGGGCTGTTCGGCGGCGCGATTGCGGTCGCCAACGATTTCCTGAGCCAGGGCGCGATCGTCGAGTTGCGCGGTCGGCTGCCGCAGGACAACCACGTGTGGAATGCCAGCGCCAACGGCAACGTCGCCGGCAACCTGCCGCTCGTAGTGATGATCAATGACGGCACCGCCTCGGCCGCCGAGATCGTCTCCGGCGCGTTGCAGGACCAGCACCGGGCGGTGCTGCTCGGCACCCGCAGCTTCGGCAAAGGATCCGTGCAGCTATTGTTCCCGCTCGACAATGGCGGCGCCATCCGGATGACGACGGCGCGCTACTACACGCCCTCGGGCCGCTCAATCCAAGCGGAGGGCATCGTGCCGGACGTGCGCGTGGGGGAAAGCCGCACGCCGCTGCCCTCGAAGGGTCCGACGCGCGAAGCCGAGCTCAGCGGCGCGCTCAAGAACCCGGGCAGCATCGCGTCGAGCATAACCGCGCCCGCCCGCTCCGACCTGCCGCCGATCGCCAAGCAAATCCCCAGCCTGCCGCCGCAGGACTGGCCGAAATACGACCCGAACAAGCCGGAGACAGACTTCCAGCTCGCGCAGGCGCTGGTCCTCGCGAAGGGGATGGCGACACAGCCTGGCGCAGGGCATTAACCCAGACGTAGTGATGGCCGGTCTTCACCGGCCATCACGATCAGTCCCGTCCAAATCAGCGAGACGCAGCCTCAGCTTTTGCTGTTCTCTGCCGTGTAGTGGTAGCTCGGCATCTTGTTGAGGGCGTCTTTGCTGGCGTCAGGCATCACCACCCGATTGTCGCCGCTCTTGTTGGCGTTGCCGAACTGCAGCTTGTCATAGGGCACGGTCACCAGCTTGGCGCCGATGCCAAGGAAGCCGCCGACCGAGATCACCGCGGTCGCGGCCTTCTTGCTGTCCGGGGTCAGCAGGATGTCATCGATCGTGCCGACCTGCTTGTCTTGGGAATCGTACACCGCCGAGCCGATCACCTTGCTGGCCCGGACCTTGCCGTCCTCGGTCAGCACCGGGTTGCGGTTCGACGGAGTTTTGTTGTTGGCATTGCTCGTCGCGGCCGGCGCCATGCGCGCCGCCGGCGGGCGCGTTGGCGGCGGTGCCGGCCGGCGCCGCTCCCGGGACCCGGATTGGGAGCGGTGCCGAGAGCGCCGGGGTTGGTGGTGGCTGAGGTGCCCGCTGCCCCCGCCGCCGCGTGCGTATTGTTCGCGGGCGCGGTCGGCACGTTGTTCACTGGCGCGTGAGCCGGGTTCCCCGTGCCCGGCGTGGTCGCCGCCGAGGTGTTGCCGGTATCGGTGCTGCTGGGCGGCGGGGCGGCCAGGGCCGGTGCGCCGGCAAGGGCGGCCGCCAGCGCGATCGCGCTGGCCGTGGAAAGAAGCCTCATTGCACTCTCCTCGAATCGAAGCTGCATCGGTAACGCGCCGGAAGCCGGTCGGTTCGCTGCGCATGGCCGTCGCTTGCCCGCCGGCCGGCGACCGACTAGCTATGCGCGCAAGGCCGTGCCTGGGCGGGCGGCCGGGAGCACGAGATCGATGGCCTATCGGGTAGCAGTGGTCGGCGCCACCGGTGCGGTCGGGCGCGAGATGCTCAAGACCCTGGCCGAGCGCGATTTTCCGGTCGCCGACATCGCCGCCCTCGCCTCCGGCCGGTCGGCCGGGCAGGAGGTCTCGTTCGGCGAGCGCCGCGTGCTGAAGGTGCAGAATCTCGACAATTTCGACTTCCGCGGCTGGGACATCGGCCTGTTCAGCCCCGGCGCCGCGATCTCGGCGCTGCACGCCCCCCGCGCCGCCGGCGCCGGCTGCGTGGTGATCGACAACACCAGCCAGTTCCGCATGGACCCGGACGTGCCGCTGGTGGTGCCCGAGGTGAACCCCGCCGCGCTGCGCCGCTTTTCCAGGCGCCGCATCATCGCCAACCCGAATTGCAGCACGATCCAGATGGTGGTGGCGCTGAAGCCGCTGCACGACCGCTTCCGCGTCCGCCGCGTCGTGGTCGCGACCTACCAGTCGGTCTCCGGCGCCGGCAAGGAGGGGATGGACGAGCTCTACGCCCACACCAAGGCGAGCTTCGTGAACGACCTGACCACGCCCGAGCAGTTCACCAAGGAGATCGCGTTCAACTGCATCCCGCACATCGACCGCTTCATGGACGACGGCGCGACCAAGGAGGAGTGGAAGATGGCGGTCGAGACGCGAAAGATCCTCGACCCCGATATCGCCGTGATCGCGACCTGCGTGCGCGTGCCCGTGTTCATCGGCCACGGCGAGGCGGTGCATGTCGAGTTCGAGCGCACCGTGACGGTGGGCGAGGCGCGCGCGGCCCTGCGCGAGGCGCCCGGCGTGAGCGTCGTCGATGTGCGCGAGGACGGCGGCTACGTGACACTCGCTGGAGAGCTGCCGGCGAGGATGACGTGTTCGTCAGCCGCCTGCGCAAGGACGCGACGGTGCCGAACGGCCTCGCCTTCTGGTGCGTCGCCGACAATCTGCGCAAGGGGGCGGCGCTGAACGCGGTGCAGATCGCCGAGACGCTGGTGGCGCAGGGGTTGCTCGCCAAGCAGGTGGCGTGACGGGGCGATGATTCGTCCCGCCCGGCCCGGGCGCCGGCGCGGATGCTTGAGCGGCCGGTCTGTCATGAGTGCGGGCGGAGGCTCACCCGGAGCGAACCCTGATCTAGAAAGAAACCGCCCCGCGCGCTCAGCCGTCATCGCGAGCCGCCGCTTGGCGGCGTGGCGATCCAGGCGGGAGGCATGGAGCGGCCCGCCTGGATCGCCACGGCGCTCCGCGCCTCGCGATGACATCCCCTGCGGGTCGGTAACGCCGGTGGCGAACTAACCCTGTTCTCAGGCAAGCGAGCCCTGATCGAACCCTGTTCTGCAGGTACCGGAACAGGCGGGGGAGTTCGCCTCGAAGCGAGCCGGATCAGCTCCTGCTCCGCCGCTGTCCAGCGCGTGATCCCCCGCGCCAGCGCCAGGGTGGCCTGATCCGTCCTTGAAGCGCGGCGAGGGGCATCTGCGCCTGAACGCTGCGTTGACCCTGCCCGGCGCGCGGCGTAAGCAGCGGCGCGATGGTGCGGCGCACCCAAGCTTCTCGCCCGCTGGCGCCGCCCGCCCGGAGCCTCGCCGCCGATGACCGATACAAGCGACGCCCAGATGGTCGGGCGCAACAGCCAGGGCCGGCTGGTCCGCCGGCCGCTCTCGCCGCATCTGCAAATATATCGCCCGCAGATCGGCACGACGCTCTCGATCCTGCATCGTGCGACCGGAATCGCCCTCGCGTCCGGCACGCTGCTGCTGACCGCCTGGCTGGTCGCCGCCGCCACCTCCGACGGCGCGTTCGGCGCCGTGCAGTGGTTCGCCTCCTCGGTGATCGGCTTCATCCTGCTGATCGGCTGGACGGTTGCGCTCTGCTACCACTTCCTCGCCGGCATCCGGCATCTCGCCTGGGACAGCGGCTGGGGCTTCGACCTGCCCACCATGTCTCGCACCGGCTATGCGGTGCTGATCGGCACCGCGGTGCTGTTTGTGGTCATCTGGGTCCTGGGTCTGCTGGTGTGGCTCTGATGGCCGGCGCACAAAAACTCCATCTGGCCTCGATGCGCACGCCGCTCGCCCGCGCGCGCGGGCTCGGCGCGTCGCATTCCGGGGTGCGCGCCTGGTGGGCGGAGCGCCTGACCTCGGCGGCGCTGGTGCCGCTTTCGATCTGGTTCGTGGTCTCGGTCATCGTCCTGCTCGGCAGCCCGCGCGCGGTCGTCGCGCACTGGATCGGGCGGCCGCTCGACACCGTGCTGCTGCTGGCCCTGATCGGCATGATCTTCCACCACATGCAGCTCGGCTTGCAGGTGGTGATCGAGGATTATGTCCATGTCGAGAGCGCAAAGCTGATCGCATTGCTGGTCATGAAGGCCATCACCATTCTCCTGGCACTGGCCTGCATCGTCTCGGTGCTCAAGCTGGCGTTCGTCGCCTGACGGAACGGCTTATGAACGCGATCACCATGCCTTCCCGCGAGGCCTACGCGGTGACCGACCACACCTATGACGTGGTCGTGGTGGGCGCGGGGGGTGCTGGTTTGCGCGCGACGTTCGGCATGGTGGCGGCCGGGCTCAAGACCGCCTGCATCACCAAGGTCTTTCCCACCCGCAGCCACACCGTCGCTGCCCAGGGCGGGATCGGCGCCGCCCTCGGCAACATGGGCGAGGACGACTGGCGCTGGCACATGTACGATACCGTGAAGGGATCGGACTGGCTCGGCGACCAGGATGCAATCGAATACATGTGCCGCGAGGCGATCCCGGCCGTCTATGAGCTCGAGCATTACGGCGTGCCGTTCAGTCGCACCGAGGACGGCCGCATCTACCAGCGCCCGTTCGGCGGCCACATGATCGAATACGGCAAGGCCCCCGCGCAGCGCGCCTGCGCCGCCGCCGACCGCACCGGCCACGCGATCCTGCACACGCTCTATCAGCAGAGCCTCAAGCACGATGCCGAGTTCTTCGTCGAATACCTGGCCCTCGACCTCATCATCGACGAGGGCGCGTGCCGCGGCGTGATGGCCTGGTGCCTCGACGACGGCAGCATCCATCGTTTCCGCGCGCAGACCGTGGTGCTCGCGACCGGCGGCTACGGCCGCGCCTATCTCTCCAGCACCTCGGCGCACATCTGCACCGGCGACGGCAACGGCATGGCGATCCGTGCCGGGCTGCCGGTGCAGGACATGGAGTTCGTGCAGTTCCATCCCACGGGCATCTTCCCGGCCGGCTGCCTGATTACCGAGGGCGCGCGCGGCGAGGGCGGGTATCTCACCAACTCCGAGGGCGAGCGCTTCATGGAACGCTACGCCCCGACCGCCAAAGACCTCGCCAGCCGCGATGTCGTCTCCCGCTCGATGACCATCGAAATGAACGAGGGGCGCGGCTGCGGTCCGCACAAGGACCACATGCTGCTGCATCTGGAGCATCTCGGCGCCGAGCTCCTGCACGAGCGCCTGCCCGGCATCAGCGAGACCGCGCGCATCTTCGCCGGCGTCGATGTCACGAAGGAACCGATCCCGGTGCTGCCGACCGTGCACTACAACATGGGCGGCATTCCCACGAATTTCCGCGGCGAGGTGCTGCGCCCGACCCGCGACGACCCCGACGCGATCTTTCCCGGGCTGATGGCGGTGGGCGAGTGCGCCTGCGTCTCCGTCCACGGCGCCAACCGGCTCGGCACCAACTCGCTGCTCGACCTCGTGGTGTTCGGCCGCGCCGCCGCCCACCGCGCCGCCGAGACGATCAAGCCCGGTGCCTCGCAGGCGCCGCTGCCGGCCGGTGCCGGCGAGGCCGCGATCGAGCGGCTGGACCGCACCCGCCACGCCTCGGGCGGCACGATGGTTGCCGCGCTGCGCACCGAGATGCAGCGAACCATGCAGGGCCACGCGGCGGTGTTCCGCAACAGCGCGAGCCTCACGGCAGGGGTCGCGAAGATGCGGCAGCTCTGGGGGCGGCTGGGTGACATCTCGGTCGCCGATCGCAGCATGATCTGGAACTCCGACCTCATGGAGGCGCTGGAGTTGCAGAACCTGATGGACAACGCGATGACCACGATGGTCAGCGCCGAAGCCCGCCACGAGACCCGCGGCGCCCACGCGCACGACGAGTTTCCCGAGCGCGACGATCGGAACTGGATGAAGCACACGCTGGCCTGGTGCGACCGCGACGGCTCGGTGCGCCTCGACTACCGGCCGGTGAAGATGCAGACGTTGACCAATGAGATCGCGCCATTTCCGCCTAAGAAGCGGGTGTACTGATACAGAAGAAAGGTCGAGGCGCCGCCCCGAACCCCGCCAAGGGCTCGCCCTTGGAACCCATTCCTGAAGAGACCAAACGCAGATGGCCGAGTTCACGCTGCCCGCGAACAGCAAGATCACCGCGGGCAAGACCCATCCCGCGCCGAGTGGTGCCAACCGCACCAAGCAGTTCCGCATCTACCGCTGGAACCCCGACGACGGGCAGAATCCGCGCCTCGATACGTTCGAGCTCGACCTCGATCGCATGGGCCCGATGGTGCTCGACGCACTGATCGCGATCAAGAACACGATCGACCCCACGCTCACCTTCCGCCGTTCCTGCCGCGAGGGCATCTGCGGCTCCTGTGCGATGAACATCGACGGCGTGAACACGCTCGCCTGCCTCAAGCCGACCGAGGACGTGAAGGGGCCGGTGAAGATCTACCCGCTGCCGCACATGCCGGTGGTGAAGGATCTGGTTCCCGACCTCACCATCGCCTACGCCCAGCTCCGCAGCATCGAGCCGTGGCTGAAGGCCGACACCCCGCCGCCCTCCAACGCCGAGCGCCTGCAATCGCCCGAGGAACGCCGCCGCCTCGACGGCTTGTGGGAATGCATCCTGTGCTTCTGCTGCACCACCTCCTGCCCCTCGTACTGGTGGAACGGCGACCGCTATCTCGGGCCGGCGGTGCTGCTCGCGGCGTATCGCTGGATCGCGGACAGCCGCGACGAGGCGACCGGCTCGCGGCTGGATGCGCTGGAAGATCCGTTCAAGCTCTATCGCTGCCATACCATCATGAACTGCACCCAGAGTTGCCCCAAGGGGCTGAACCCGGCGCAGGCGATCGGCGCCATCAAGCAACTCCAGGTCGCCCGCAGGGGGTAATCCACGCACTACATCCGTCACGGCGAGGAGCAACGCGACGAAGCCGTCCAGGCCCGCCGCACGGTGCCGCGGGCCTGGATCGCCACGCCGGCCAAGCGGCCGGCTCGCGATGACGGGCCTGGCGGTGCTTGCGAGCCGCAACCCGTGCGATTAGGTAAGCCGGCTTCGCGAGGGCGTCGGGAGGGGCGGCATGTTCACGGGTTCGCTGGTGGCACTCGTCACCCCCATGCGGGCGGACGGCGCGCTGGACGAGGCGGCGCTCGCCCGCTTCGTCGAGTGGCAGATCGCGCAGGGCACCAACGGCCTGGTGCCGGTCGGCACCACCGGCGAGAGCCCGACGCTCAGCCATGCCGAGCATAAGCGCGTGGTCGAGATCACCATCGAGGCCGCCCGCCGCCGCGTGCCCGTGATCGCCGGCGCCGGCAGCAACTCGACCGCGGAGGCGATCGACCTCACCCGTCACGCGAAGCACGCGGGTGCCGACGCCGCACTGGTGGTAACGCCCTATTACAACAAGCCGACGCAGGAAGGCCTCTATCTGCATTTCACCGCGATCGCGGACGCGGTCGATCTGCCGATCATCATCTACAACATCCCCTCGCGCAGCGTCATCGACATGAGCGTCGAGACGATGGCGCGGCTGGCGCGGCACAAGAACATCGTCGGCGTGAAGGACGCGACCGCCAATCTCGCGCGTCCGCTGCACACAGGCCGCGCCTGTGGCGAGGGGTTCTGCCAGCTCTCCGGCGAGGACCACACCGCACTCGCCTTCCTCGCCGCCGGCGGGCACGGCTGCATCAGCGTCACGGCGAACGTGGCGCCGCGCCTCTGCGCCGAGATGCACAATGCCTGGCGCGACGGACGCGTGCGCGACGCGATGGGAATCCAGACCCGGCTGGTGCCGCTGCACGACGCGCTGTTCGCGGAAACCAGCCCCGCACCGGTAAAATTCGCCGCCAGCCTGCTCGGCCACACGAGCGAGCATTGCCGCCTGCCGCTGGCGCCGATCCTGCCCGCAACGCGCGAGCGGGTGCGCGCGGCGATGACCGAAGCCGGGCTGCTCAACTAGGCGCGCATGTGTCGTGGCGGCGGATCGCAGATCGGGCCTGATCGCGCACGGCATCGCGGCGCAGAACCGCAAGGCGCGCTACAACTACACGATCAAGGAGACCGTGGAGGCCGGCCTCGTGCTGAGAGGGCCGGAGGTGAAGTCGCTCCGTCGCGGCCGTGCGACGCTCTCCGAGGCGTGGGCCGGCGAGCGCAACGGCGAGCTTTGGCTGTTCAACGCCTACATCCCGGAATACCAGGGCGGCGTGCTGTCGCGGTTCGAGCCGCGCGCGCCGCGAAAACTGCTGGTCCACCGCAAGCAGATGCGCAGTCTGCTCGGGGCGGTGACGCGCGAGCGGATGACGCTGGTGCCGCTGCAGATCCACTTCAACGACCGCGGCCGGGCGAAGGTGCTGCTGGGCGTCGCCGAGGGCCGGCAGAAGGCCGACAAGCGCGCCGCCATCGCCGAGCGCGACTGGCAGCGCGACAAGGCGCGGCTGATGCGCGCGCGGGGATGAGGGCATGACCGGCGAAAACGAGGTCGAGCGTACCGGTGAAATTCGCGAAAAGCTGGTCGCGCGCAAGCAGGAATGGGCGCGCGAAGGCCGGCTGCTGACCGGCGAGACCGCCGATCCGGCGCAACAGCGCCTGCCGCCCGGCCAGCGGCAGGTGAAGGACTGGCCGGTGCTCGACCTCGGCGTGCAGCCGAACGTGACGGCGGAAAAATTCCGGCTCGACTTGGACGGGCTGGTGCGGCATCCGCTCAGCCTGACGCTCGATGACGTTCATGGCGCTGCCGCAGAGCGAGAGTGTGTCGGACATCCACTGCGTCACCCAGTGGTCGCGCTACGACAACCGCTGGAAGGGTGTGGCCGCACGCGCCCTGCTGGAGCGGGCGCAGCCGCTGCCCGAGGCGCGGCACGTCATCTTCCATTCCCATGACGGCTACACGACCAACGTGCGGCTCGATCAGTTCGACGCACCCGACGTATTCCTGGTCCACACCTGGAACGGCAAGCCGATCGAGCGCCAGCACGGCGGCCCGGTGCGGGTGCTGATCCCGCGCCTCTATCTCTGGAAATCCGCCAAATGGGTGCGCCGGATCGAGCTGGCGGCCGACGATCGCCCCGGCTTCTGGGAAATCCGCGGCTACCACAACAACGCCGATCCGTGGACCGAGGAACGCTATTCCTGAGCCGCGCCGATGCGGCGCATCACCGCCGTCACCACCGCCTCGAACATCGCCGCTGTCAGCCGCCCGGTATTCGTGTTGTAGCGCGACACGTGATAGCTGTCGGCGAGCAGCAGCCCATCCGGCAGCGCATGGATCGCGCCATGCCGGAACGGGGTCGCCGCCAGCCGCAGCCCGCGCGCGCGCAGCACCGCGGCATGGGCGAGCACGCCAAGTGCCAGGATCGCGCGCAGCCGCGGCATCGCCGCGATCTCGGCCGCAAGAAAGCGATTGCAGGTGCGCGCCTCGCTCGGCTGCGGCAGGTTCGCGGGGGGCACGCATCGCACCGCGTTGACGATCCGGCAGCCGCGCAGCACCAGACCGTCTGCGGGATCGGCGTCGTAGCTTCCCTCCGCGAGCGCCGCGCCGAGCAGCGTGCCATAGAGCAGCAGCCCGGCATGATCGCCGGTGAACGGCCGCCCGGTGCGGTTGGCCCCGCGCAGGCCGGGTGCCAGGCCCACGATCAGCAGTGCCGCGTCGCGCGGCCCGAACCCCGCCACCGGCGCGTTGTGCCACGCCGGATTGGCGGCCCGGTTGGCGGCCCGGTAGGCCACCAGACGCGGGCAGAGCGGGCAGTCCCGTCCCGGCTCGACCAGTGCCGGCTCGACCTCTGCCCAGGCGTCTGGCATCGGCTTAGCCGAGTGCCGTGAGCAGCGCGTCGCAGACCCGCCCGGCATCCGCCTCGGCCAGATCGGGATGGATCGGCAGCGCCAGGATGCGATCGGCGACCGCCTCCGAGACCGGCAGCGCCGCCCCGTCATGGTGGCCGCGATAGGCGGGCTGGCGATGCAGCGGCTTCGGGTAATAGATCGCACTCGGCACGCCCTGCGCGCGCAGCGACGTCTGCACCGCGGCGCGCTGTGCGGCGTCGCGCAGCAGGATCGCGTAGATCGCCCAGGCGCTGCTGCTGTCGGGCACCCGCGCCGGCACCGCGACCCGGTTGCCGAGCCGCCGGTCGTAGAATGCCGCGATGCGCGCGCGTGCGGCGAGATCGTCGGCGAACACGTCAAGTTTCGATAGCAGCACGGCTGCCTGCAAGGTATCGAGCCGGCCGTTCATGCCGGTGCGCAGCACCTCGTAGCGGGTCTCGCCCTCGCCGTGCGTGCGCAGGCTGCGATAGAGTGCCGCGCTCTCGGCGCTCTCGGTCAGCAGCGCGCCGCCATCGCCATAGGCGCCGAGCGGCTTCGACGGAAAGAAGCTCAGCGCCGTCGCGTCGCCCATAGTGCCGAGCGGGCGGCCGCGCAGGGTGGCGCCGAAACTCTGCGCACAATCGTCGATCACGAACAGCTCTTCGGGTGCGGCGATCGCCGCCAGGGCGGGCCAGTCGGCGGGCTGGCCGAACAGATCGACGCCGATCAATGCCCGCGGCCGCAGCCGGTCCGCATCGCGCACGTTTCGGATGCGGCGCGCGAGGCTGGCCGGGTCGATCTGGAAAGTGTGAGGGTCGATGTCGCAAAAGACCGGCGTCGCTCCGATCACCAGCACCGCTTCGGCCGTCGCGGTATAGGTGAAGGCGGGCAGGAACACGGCATCGCCCGCGCCGACACCTTCCGCCATCAATGCGATCTGGATCGCATCCGTCCCCGAGCTGACCGCGACGCAATGCGAAGCCCTGCACCAAGCGGCGAGCCGCGCCTCCAGCTCGGCGACCTCGGGGCCGAGGATGAACTGGCAATGCGCCAGCACCGCCGCGATGCGCGCGTGCAGCGCGGGCGCGATGCGCGCCTGCTGCGCCTTGAGGTCGAGGAAGGGGATCGGGGTCATCGCGGCCTTCTCAGGCGCCGGACTCATGCGCCGGACGCGGCGAGGCGCGCGCCGCCGGCGTTGTGGGAGAACTCGGGCACCACACGGCCAAGCTGCGCGAGTGCGAGCCGGGTCTGTCCGCCGCGGCAGCTCGCGGCGATCTCGTCGATCGCGCGGGCGACGATCGCGAGGTCGGCGGTGCGCGGGGCCGCCATCAGCAGACCGGGATGGCCGGTCGGCACCGGCGGCTCGCTGCCGTGGAACAGTTCTTCGAACAGCTTCTCGCCCGGACGCAGGCCGGTGAAGGCGATCGGCACGTCGCGGTCGGGGCGAAGCCCGGCAAGCCGGATCATCTGCCGCGCCAGATCGACGATGCGCACCGGGCGGCCCATGTCGAGCACGAAGATGCCGCCCTCCGGCTTGTGCGGCGGAGCCTCGGAGGTGCCGACGACGCTCGCTTGCAGCACCAGCCCCACCGCCTCCTGCACCGTCATGAAATAGCGCTGCATGTCGGGATGGGTGACCGTCAGCGGCCCGCCGCGCTCAAGCTGGCGGCGGAACAGCGGGACGACCGAACCGGTGCTGCCAAGCACGTTGCCGAATCGGACCGTCACGCATCGCATTCCACCGGCGGCGCCGAGGGCCGCGATGTCGAGCGCCTGGCAATACATCTCGGCCAACCGCTTGGACGCACCCATCAGGCTGGACGGGTTCACCGCCTTGTCGGTGGAAATCAACACCATCGCCTGCGCGCCGGCGGCGCGCGCGGCGTCGGCGACGTGGCGGGTGCCGGCGGCGTTGGTCAGCAGGCCCTCGAGCGGGTTCGCCTCCACCATCGGCACGTGCTTCAGCGCCGCGGCGTGGAACACCAGCTCGGGCCGCATCTCGGCGCACAGCGCGTGCAGTCGAGCGGCATCGCGCACGTCGGCGATCACCGCTCGGCGCGGCACCGCGGAATGGCTCTCGGCGAGTTCAAGGTCGATCTGCCAGAGCGCGTATTCGCCGTTGTCGAGCAGCGCCAGCGAAGCCGGCCCGAGCCCCGCGACCTGCCGCGCCAGCTCCGCGCCGATGGTGCCGCCGGCGCCGGTCACCAGCACGCGCCGCCCCTGCACCAGCCGCGCCATCCCGGCGCGGTCCAGCGGCACTTGCGGGCGGTTGAGCAAATCCTCGATCGCGACCGGACGCAGCTCGACGCCGCCCGATGCGGCGGCGGCCGGGTCGAGCCGGGTCGGCGGGCG
Organism: uncultured Alphaproteobacteria bacterium; assembly: GCA_963754235.1. GTDB lineage: Bacteria > Pseudomonadota > Alphaproteobacteria > Acetobacterales > Acetobacteraceae > DATAYA01. Next base: position 82,574 of record CAVWFK010000032.1, read on the forward strand.
GGCGCGGCGCACCTGGATGCCGCGCGCCTCGGCGGTCTCCAGCAGTCGCGACAGCGCCTCGCCGGAGAGGTCGGGGTCGGTGACGACGAGCGCGGCCGGCGCGCGGCCTTCGGCGCGCAGCCGGTCGAGCGTCAGCCCCGCTTCGTCGAGGCCGCCCAGGATCGGGTGGCCGTGGATGCGCCGTCCGGTCTGCCGCGAGCCGAGCGAGATCAGGCCGAGCACGCGGAACCCGGCGCCGCGGTCCTGCGCGGTCGCACGCAGAAACAGATCGGCCGCCTCATCGGCGCCGACCAGCACCACCGGATAGGGGCCGGCGGGCGCATCGGCGGAGCTCCGCCGGCCGTGGCTGAGCCGGTACAGCACCCGCGGCGTGCCGAGCAGCAGCGCGAGGGTCAGCGCGTGGATGATCGGGAAAGTGGGGGTGGCGGCCGGCGTGCCGGCGGCGGCCATCAGCAGCGCCAGCAGGGCGGCGGCAAGCACGCTGCTGCCGGCGACCGCGAGCAGGTCGCTTATGCCGGCGAAGCGCCAGTATTGCAGCGGGAGGCGGAACGGCAGGCCGGCGATCAGCAGGCTCGCGGCACCATCGGCGAGCAGCCGCAGGGGATGGAACGGGTCGGCGGCGGGGGCCGCGATCCAGCGTGCCAGCGGCACCGCGGCCGCGGCCAGCGCGCCGTCGAGTGCGATGTTGAGCAGGATGCGGTTGACCGAGCGCTGCGACGGCATCGCGCCGGGCTAGCGCCGCGACCGCGCGCTGTCCAGCGTGGCGGCGGCTTGCGGGGCGGCTGTGGCGCGGTTATGGAAGCGGCGTTGCGTCCGCGTAGCTCAGCCGGATAGAGCACAGGATTCCTGGTTGCTGCAATTGGGCGCCGCGCGCGGAAACCGCGCGGCGGATCCGCTCAAAGTCGGGGAACGCCCAGGCGCGCGGCTCGCGCCGGCCGATCCCGAGCCAAGCCGGGGAAACCCCCGGACGGTGTAGAGACTGGACGGGCGGCGCCTGTCGGCCGGACGGCCTATGGCGAAGGGACAGTCCAGACCACGAACGCCCCGTGCTGCGGGGCGGCGGCGGAAGCCGAAGTGGTATTGAATCCTGGGGCCGTGGGTTCGAATCCCGCCGCGGACGCCACGACGTTGCGCATCCGCGTGCGCCCGCGTCCCAAAACCCCAGCAATAACGCGATTCTCGGCGAACACACTGTGCTTGACCGTGCGCGGCCGTGCGCGTATATCCCATTTTCGTTTGTGGGATGGCGCGCTGGTTCGCCGTCCCGAAGCAGATTGTGGGTTCGGAAAACAGATATGGCACGCGAAACGAAAAAGCTCTCCCCGGCCGAGGTGGCGAAGCTGGTCAGGGCGAAGGAACCCGGCCTCTTCGGCGATGGCGCAGGGTTGGCGCTTCGCATCGGGCGCGGCGGCGCTGCGAGCTGGGTGTTGCGCTACATGCGGCAAGGCAAGGCTCACGAAATGGGCCTCGGCGCGATCCACACCTTCGGGCTGGCCGAGGCGCGCGAGCGCGCACTGCGCTACCGGCAAGAGCTGCACGACGGCATCGACCCGGTGGCGGCCCGGCGTGAAGCCCGGAAGGCCGCCACGCCATTGGTCACGTTCCGTCAGGTGGCGGAGATGTACATCGCCGCGCACGCCCCGACATGGAAGAACGCAGCGCATCGCCGGCAATGGTCGCAAACCTTAGACGACTACGTGCTGCCGGTGATCGGCGGGAAGGGTATCGCGGCGATCGACACCGGCGACGTCATGCAGGTGATCGAGCCGCTATGGCACGTCAAGCCTGAAACCGCCTCGCGGACGCGGGGGCGGATCGAGACGGTGCTCGACTATGCCGCGGCGCGCCAATGGAGGCAGGGCGCGAATCCGGCCGCGTGGCGCGGACACTTGGCGAACCTGCTCCCCGCGCCGCACAAGGTGGCTTCGGTGCAGCATCACCCCGCGATGCCGTGGCAGGACCTGCCCGCCTTCATGGCCGCCCTGGCCGAGCGGCAGGGCATGGCAGCGAAGGCGTTGGCCTTCCTGATCCTGACGGGCGCCCGCAGCGCCGAGGCGCGGGGCGCGACGTGGGGCGAGCTGGACCTTGGCGCCGGCATCTGGACCATTCCGGCGTCACGCATGAAGGGCGCGCGCGAACACCGCGTGCCCCTCGCCGAGCCGGCGCTGGCCCTATTACGCTCGATCCGGCTGCCCGAGGCGGAGCCGGGTGCGCTGGTGTTCCCAGGCGCGTCGGGGCGCAAGCCGATCTCCGACGTGGCGCTGGCCAAGCTGCTCCCCGCCGATGCGACGTGTCACGGGTTCCGATCAGCCTTTCGCACTTGGGCAGGCGAGACGACCGGCTACCCGCGCGAGGTGATCGAGATGGCGCTGGCGCACCGCCTCGGCGACGCGGTCGAGCAGGCATATGCGAGGGGCGATTTGTTCCAGAAGCGGCGCCGGCTGATGGCGGATTGGGCCGAGTTCTGCTCGCGCCCGATGCCGAGCGCGGGCGAGGTGGTGACGCTTGCGGCCGGGCGCGCAGGCGATCGCGTGAACGTGAGTAGGAATGTGCGTGGCACGCAACTTGTGCGTTAATTTCCGGTTGCTGACCGGCCAGCCGCTACCCAGCCTGCTCGCATGCGATAGCGCAGCGGACCCGCCGCTGCCCAGCCTGCTCGCATGCGATAGCGCAGCGGAGTGTTCGATGACCAACCGAAACAGTATGTTGGCGGCGGCCGCCAAGTCGGCGGATGACTTTGCTGCCGTGCCGGCCATCCGTCCCGCCTTCTGCAGCATTGATACTTGGAAACTGCTCAGTGGCATGTCCCGGCGCGTCACCTATGCCGAGATCGCAAACGGGCATTTGAGGGCCATCAAGCGCGGCAGCTCGACGTTGATCGATTGCGAGGCCGGATTGGAATGGTTGCGATCCCTGCCGCTGGCGAAGATCAGGCCGGAGCCGCCTCGCAAGGCCGCCGGCAACCCTCGGAAGCGGCCCGCCCCGGAGGCCGTAGCAGCCGGAGATTAGAGCCCCCCTAACCAGGACGCGGTTGGCGCGCGCCAAAGGAAGGGGAGCCCTCAGGCAATCGTTTGACGGCAACAGCAACCGTCATCCGATAGCACCGCTGGGACCCCTCCGCAAGCGCCCGTCGCGTCTAACCCAGGACGCCGCGAATGCCGAGATGGCACACGCCCAACCCCTGTTACCGCCGGCCCGGAGCCGGCCTTTCACCTGGCCGCACCGCCGCGATCCGCAACCTGATCGAGGCGCATGTCGCCCGCACCGGCACCGAGCCGTCCGACGCCGAATTGGCCGCCATGTGCGCCATCTCGATCGACCGCGTCCGGCGGCATCGCGCCAAGCTCGAAGGGCGCCGGCCATGAGCGCCCGCCTCCCCAACCACGCGGCGCGCGAGCTCGCCTACTGGGCTGCGGCCGCCGGCTGGCGCTGGGAACGGCTCGGCTCCGGGCACCTCCGCTTCGTCCATCCGAACGCGAAACGTTCAGTGCTCATGAGCGCCAGCAGCAGCGACTGGCGCGCCGACCGCAACGCCCGCCAGCAGATGAAGCGGGCATTGGCAGAAGGCGCCCAGTCATGAGCGCGTCGCAGAGCGACGGTCCCGTACCAGCGCGAAGCGCTGCGCCGCCCTTCTTTGTCTCGGACTTCGTCTCGGTGCAGCGGGCCACACTACGCGGCTTCGTTACCGTCTCGCAGCCATCCGGCATGATCATCCACGACGTGTCGTTGCATCAGAAAAACAACAGCACGTGGGCCGCGCCACCATCCAAGCCGATGATTAATCGCGATGGCGTCGTGCTTCGAGACGACAACGGCAAGATTCGCTACGCGTCGATTGTCGAGTTCGCATCGAAGAAACTTCGCGACCGCTGGTCAGACGCCGTCGTTGATGCCGTGAAGGCCGCATTTCCGACCGCATTCTCGGATGCGGAGGTCAGGCGATGAGCGACGTCGCCGGGACCCGTGAGACATTGGGCAACGTGATCGCCCGGTGCCCCTACCGATCCCTGCTCGGCTCCGGCGGCAATGCCGACGAGATGTTGGGCAGGGTGCGAAGCGTGATTGCGGTCCTCGGCGGTGACCCTGAACCCCTGAGCGAGACGATGCTGCGCGATGCCATCGCATGCATCCGGGCAGGGGACGTCGTGCTGCTGATCTCCGATCAGCCTCGCCTGCGCGACTATGCGAAGCGCGAAATCCTCGGCATGGCCGCACCGGCCGAAGGGCGGGCATGAACGCGATGCCCCCCGACGTGCTAGAGGCAGTCGCCGCGCTCCGGGCCGAGCTGTTCGATGCCGGTTACCGCCCGATCGCACTGTACAACTGGAATGCTTCAAGCCTGCCTCTGAAGGATCGCGGCAAGCGGCCAAAAGGTGATGCGTGGCAAGCTCGGGCGCGCCGCAATCCTCCCGAGGCCGCCGAGGCACGCGTGGAGACCGACGCGACCTGCACCGGCATCCTATGCGACGGACTGCGCGCCCTCGATCTCGACATAGAGGACGCGGCCGTCGCCCACCACTCGCGCGCGATCGCGCTGAGCACGCTCGGCCACGCGCCGATCCGGTTTCGGGACAACTCGCCGCGATGTCTCCTGGTCTATCGCGCAGCCGAGGGTGAACCCGACAAACGCCAAATCGTCGGCAAGCTCGGCAAGATCGAGATGCTCGGCCGCGGCCAGCAATTCGCCGCCTATGGCCATCACCATACTGGCGCACTGCTGCGCTGGATGCCGGAGGGCCTGGCACAGACGCCCCGGCATACGCTGCCCGCCGTCACCGAGGCGGAGATCACCGAGTTCTTCGCCAAGGTAATGCCGCTGATCGGCGCGCGTGCCGAGAAGCGGGACGACGCCGGAGTGCGCGCCGAAGACCCGGCAGAGCTGCGGACATTGCTGCGCACACTGGCCGATCTCGGCGCCGAGCGCATTTCGGGCATGAACGATCTATCAGCCGAGCTGCAGGCCCGGCTCGCCGCCGCCCTCGCCGCGCCCAGTCGGCTGCGATCCCGCTGGACCGGTGACATATCCGACCTGCGCGCAAGCGGACGCGACTGCTCCCGCAGTGGGCAAGATTTCAGCGTCGCCGCACTGCTCAAAGGCGCCGGCTTTTCGCCCGCTGACGTGGCCGCGTGTCTGCTCGCGTTCGAGCACGGCTCGGCATTCGATGAGACAAAGCACCCGGATGCGCGCACGCGACTGCGCTACGTCGCGAGGTCGGCGCTGCGGGCCTCTACGGCGCCCCAGCGCTCCGATGCCGAGCGCAGCGTTGCCCGCCTCGCACTCCGGATGCTACGGGCCGGCGCCGCCAGCCGGGACGTCCTGAGCCGCATCAACGCGGTGAACACCACGTTCGCCACTCCGGTCCAAGCGGAGACGTTGAACGCCATCGCCCTGTGGGCAGCGCGCACCGCGGGAGCTGCTCATGTTGGACGCTGACGACGACGTGGCCGCGGCGATGGATGCCGCTCGCCGCGCCGCCAACACCACCGGCAAGGAATGGATCGATCCGACCGAGGATGCCGTCGCGCAGGCGTTCGCCGCTAAGTACGCCGGCCGCTACGTTCACGACCATACCTCAGGATTCTGGCACGTCTGGAAAGACGGCCGTTGGGCACGCGACACGCGCAATAGCGTCTTCAACGCGGCGCGCGACTTCACACGCCTAGCCCGCGCGGGATTGAACGAGCCGCCCAGCGGGATGGCAAAGATCGCATTCGCCGCCGCTGTAGAACGCGGCGCCCGCGCAGACCCGCGCCTCGCCGTGTCGCAGGAAATCTGGGATCGCGACCCGTGGTTGCTCGGCGTTGCAGGTGGTGTCGTAAATCTGCGCACCGGCCAGATGCAAGGGGCTGCCGCAGACCTCTACATCGCCCGACAGTGCAGCGTCGCGCCAGCGCCCCCTGGCACCCCAGCGCCAATATGGACCGAGTTTTTGGGTCAGGCGACGAAGGGCGACAAGGAACTGCAATGCTTCCTTTATCGCCTCGCCGGCTATCTGCTGACCGGCATCGTGAACGAGGAGGTGATGGTCTTCCTCTACGGCCCCGGTGGGAACGGCAAAGGCGTGTTCCTCGGCGCGATCAGCGCCATCCTCGCCGAATACGCCGTCTCTGTCCCGATCGAGGTTTTCACTGCCGGAAGCCGGCTCAACCTCGAATACTACAGGGCACAAATGGCTGGCGCGCGCATGGTGACGGCAAGCGAGACCGAGGCGCAGGCAACATGGGCCGAAGAGTCAGCTTAAGGAGATGACCGGCAACGAGACACCGCTATCCGGCCGTAATCCCTACGGCAAGCCGTTCACCTTCATGCCGCAGTTCAAGATTGTCCTGGTAGGCAATCACGCGCCGAAACTCAAAGGTCGTTCGCCCGCCACGGAGCGGCGACTGCGGATCGCACCCTTCAACCACAAGCCCGATAAGGCCGACCTCGACCTCAAGGACAAACTACGGGCCGAGCATCCCGCCATCTTGCGCTTGATGCTGGACGGCTGCCTCACATGGCAGCGCAACCGTCTCGGGACGGCCGCCGCCATTACCGCCGCGACCGCGGCCTATTTCGAGCAGCAAGACGCCTTCTGCCGCTGGATGGATGAGCGGTGCGTGCTGCTGCCCACTGCCCGCACCAAGCCAGGCGCCCTGCTCGCCGACTTCAACACTTGGGCGCGAGAGAACGGCGAGGAGACAACAAACAACAACGCCTTCGCCGAGATGCTTGACCGAACGCCCGGCTTGGAACGCGCCAGACCGAAAGGAGTCCGATGGTTGAAAGGCATCGGGTTCCGTCCGCCGCCGAAGACGACGGGTTCCGATGGCGAAGGAGGTGACGGGGGTGACGACGGGTGACGCCCCCTACGGGACCTCGCACGCGCGCGCGTGTGCGAGGAGTTTCCGAAAGTGCCAGCACCCGTCGTCACCCCGTCACCCCCGGGGGGGGGCGCCTGACACGGCCCGGTCGGCGGGCGGAAGCATTGCGGCGACGGTGGTGCCGAGAGCTCGGCCCGCGCGACACTAGCGCGGGTCGCGCTCAATCCGGTTGTTGCAGGAGGCCGGGATCGGGGCCTAACCTAGCCTACCCTTGGGGTGGGCGAATAGGACCGCGTGTGAAAGCATTCCGAGGCGGAGGGTCTTATGCGACGGCTCGATCTAGCTCTGAGCTGCGCAGTCGCGTTCTTCAGCGCGTTCCCGTCGGCGTGGCCGCAGTGCGCCTCCTTTGATCACCACCAGCGACCACCAACTATTCTGTCCCGACCGATCAACGACCCGCCCTACGCCGATTTCAGATGGGGGACGGACCCCGACACGGACGCGGATCATCAGTGGTGGAATTTGACGATGGTCGAGAATCTGCCTGGCGGCCCCCCTCTCGTAGTGAATTGGAAGAAGGGCGGCATCTTTCTTGCGGTCGGCAATCCTTTGCCCGCAGGACAACGCCACTGCCACGGTCCGGATTACTTGGGGCAGAAGATGCCGGAGCTCGATCCTAGTGCACCTCTTTTGTACTATGACAATCGCCATCGTGTAAACGCGGCGATCTATGCAAACGGTACGGGGCAAAATCTCCCTTCGGGCGCTCGGGAATTACAGCAACAAGCCTCTTCGAGTGCTGCTCAGAAGTCCAAAAACGTGTCCGCATTAGTTCGCATCGAGACGAGCTACAACGACAAAAAGTTGGGGCTGCGACACGTTGCCGTTGCCATTCAGTCTCAGGGTGCCGGTGGGGTATTCTCTTTGCGTCTAAGCAAGCCAGCGGATATGCTTGTGGGGATTTCTGCGTTGGCGGGCCACCTTAGCACCGAGCAGTTTCGCGCCATACGTGATCAAGGGGAAAGGCAAAAATTGGCGGTAGAGCGGGCCACGCTGGCTAAGTTTGCTGGTCCAGAAGCGATTAAGCAGTTGTTCTGGTCCGTTACGGATGCCGCGCCAAAGGGCGAGCTGCTGTTCTTTGAGGGAGGGCTCGAAAATGAACCAGGATCATTCGAGTACAAAGCACCAGCAAGCCTAGTCCCCCAAAGACACGATGCGCTAGCTGTAATCCTCGACAGGAATCGACGGCCGATCTCGGCGGATACAATCACGCTTGTCGTGCCCTGAGCATCCCCAATGGAGACTCTGGCGGGAGTTGGAATTGCAGGTGCCGCTGCTACGTTTAGCTACCTGATCGGTCTGGGCTTCACGCAACGACCGGGGACAGAAATCTTTCTATTCGTTGCCACTTTCTCCGGGGTTGCTGGTTGCGCGTTCGGCAGAACTGTCAAAATCCGAGCGAGACCTCTGATACTCGTCAACTTGGTTTTCGGGTTTGCAGCAGCGATCATTTACAATGTCCTGCTGGACGTTGGCCTCTCAGCGGGCACGGCGTCGTTTATCGTATACGCCCTTCTCGTAATGGTCGCATTTTTCTGTTTTGGCTTCATGCTGCCGCTAGCCGGTATCTCCCTCGGAGCGGATGCCCATGGCCGCCCCGATGACAAAGCTGGAACTACGAAGCACGGCTCGTAGGTCCTGGACCGGACCCGCGACCATCAGCACCCTCTCGCGCCCGTGCTTCCGTCCGCTCGGGCTGGCGACTCCAGATTTGGAGGTCGGCCCGAGGCGGGCTCGATCGGCACCGTGGCGGAGGCGGCTTCCGCCGAACGCCTGCCGCAGCCCCCGCCAATGCTGGACGTGCGCGCATGGTGGCGCGCGGTCCCGCAGTCCGTCCCACAAATCTGTTGCTCGATGCCGCGGTGGAGGCGCACGGTGCGGGCCATGTCACAACCCGCGCCTTCGGTGCCCGCGACCGCTGCGCCATCGCCCAAGCGTTCCCGTCGCATAGACGTGCAAGCCCGGCCGCTTCGGTGGACGAAGAACGGACGGTCGCGGGAAGGGCAGCTTTACCGCGCGGTGCGGGCCGAGCTGATCGCGCACTGCGGTGGCGCGCCGTCCATCGCGGAGCGGACGATAATCAACCGGCTGGCGATGATGCAGCTTCATCTCGCCCACCTGGACGAATCCATGTTCCGAGACGGCGGGCTATCTCCACACGCTACGCGCGAATATCTCGCATGGTGCAACTCTGTCGCGAAGCTGCTGCGCCAGCTCGGCCTCAAAGGCGCTGCGGAACGGCCGCCGACGACGGCCGAGGCGCTGGCCGCGCTCTATGGCGCGCCGGCCGATGGTGCGGGGCCGTGACCGTGCTGGTGACGATGGGCCTCTTGCAGCGGCCGGACGGTGCCGATGTGGCCCGGTGCGGCGAGCACGTCGCGGTCAGCCGGCACGGCGCGACGATGGCGCTGGCCCGGGCACTAGTGGCGGCGGGCGTGCCGGATGGGCCGTGGCAGGCCGAGCGGAACGGCGTGCCGGTGCTGCGTGGGCCGAGCCTGCATCGGCTGGCCGGGCTGACGGTGATCGAGACGGAGGCCGGCGCGCGCGGGTTCGGCCGGTTCAAGCCGAAGCCCGGTGACGCCTGGAATGCCGATTCCCCCGCTGCCATGGCCTCGCCTGAGCCGGTGCAGCAGCCGGCCGCTGTCACGACGGCACCCCCCGAGCCTGAGGCGGCCCCAGCGCGCGCCTCCGCCCGTCTAGCCGCGGCCGTGTAATGGCGACGCCCGTCCCTCGCCTGCCGCGCACGCCGGCCGGGGCGATGGCCGAGGGCGGGTTGCTGGCATCTGCCTTCGCGGGGCCGAGCTGGGATCGCTGGCGGGCGATCTTGCGGGCCGCCTACGGCGAGGTGCTGGCACCGGCGGAGCTAGCGCTGTTCCGCGAGGTGGCCGAGCGCGATCCGCCGGTGCAGGCCGTTAGGGAGCTGTGGGCCGTCGTTGGCCGCGGCGGCGGCAAGGATAGCATCGCCTCCGCGATCGCGTGCTGCGCGGCGATGCGCGACTACAGGCGCATGTTGCGGCCTGGTGAAAAGGCTTGCGTGATGTGTCTCGCCGCCGATCGCACGCAAGCGCAGATTGCGTTCCGCTACATCGCCGAGTATTTCGAAACGATTCCGTTGTTGCGTGCGCTTGTCGAAAGCCAGACGGACGACACGTTGACACTTGCGAACGGCGTGGAGATCGTGGTTGCGACGAACAGCTATCGTGCGGTGCGTGGCAGGACGATTGTTGCTGCGGTTTGCGATGAAGTTGGCTTTTGGAGAGACGAAGCGAGCGCGACTCCGGATGTCGAGACCTACGCTGCACTGTTGCCGGCGCTGGGGCGCGTGTCGGGTTCGATGTTGATCGGCATTAGCTCGGCGTATGCGCGCAAGGGATTGTTGTATGACAAGTGGCGCGCGCACTATGGCAAGGCGGACGATGATGTGCTGGTGGTTCGCGGCACGACGGCGCAATTCAATCCGACGTATCCGCAGCGGTTGATTGATGCGGAGTTGGCGCGCGATTACGAGCGCAATTCGGCGGAGTATTTGAGCGAGTGGCGTTCTGACATTGCCGATTTCATTGATGGCAAGTTACTTGATGCAGCGACGGATTATGGTGTGTTTGTTCGGCCGCCGATGCGGGGTATCAGTTACGTCGCATTTGCTGATCCATCAGGCGGCCGCGGTGACAGCTTTGCGCTCGCGATTGTGCATGTCGAGGGTGACACGGCGATCTTGGATTGCCTGTATGAACGGCGGGTGCCGTTCAACCCCGAAAATGTGCTAATCGAGGTTGCCGAGCTGTTGCGCTCCTACGGTGTGAGCGTGGTCACTGGCGACAAGTACGCGGCGGAATGGGTGGTGAGTGGTTTCGCTCGTCACGGCATTCGGTATGAGAATGCGACGCGCGATCGGTCGCAGCTTTATGTCGACGCGCTGCCGTTGTTTGCGAGTGGTCGGGTGCGGCTGATCGAGCATCAGCGGATGTTTCACCAATTTGCGGGTTTGGAACGGCGCACAAGTCGATTTGGGCGGGATCGTGTCGGGCATCCGGAGCGGAGTGGTTCGCACGATGATTTGTGCAACGCGGTTGCTGGCGCGCTGACGCTGGTGTCTCTGGATCAGCGGCCGAGCTTGAATTCGTGCGTCTGACATGATGGCCGGGGATGCGCCGCTTGAGATTGGATTTGTGAGAGCGTTTTACGCGGTCGTTTGGATTGGGACTGACGGTCGGGCTGCGTGGGTGATTGTTGCGACGAGGGGCACTGAGCAAGGGCCGCTGATTGTTGCGGACTTCGCGACGGAGCCGTGGTCGGGGGGGTTGCTGGATCAGGTCATGGTGCGGCTTGATGAATTCTGTGAGGCGGCGCGGGAGCGAAATTTGCACAGCGGGGGTCATGGTGTCGGCGCGTTTTGGTGGGGACCACGACAGTTGGTCGAGGCGGCGGAAGGGGCGATGTTTAAGGCGTTTATGCCGAGGCTGACGGCGCAGCCTGAGGCGCGGCTGCGGAAGTTTGAATGTGAGGCGATTGATGCGGCGTATCTGAGCGATCCGGCGGGGTTGGCGCTGAGTGCTGCGGCGCACACGTCGGCGGGCAGGGTGAAATTGGGGCCGGCGGCGGTGGAGCGGAGTCGGGGTGCGCCGCTGCTGGGGAGCTTGAGCATTCGGCCTGGCGAGAGTGTGGAAAGCGATGTGCTGCGGCTGGTGGTGCTGCTAGCGATTGCGATCGGGCTTGATCCTGTGCCGTCGCACGTGTCGCCGGTGATCGCGTCGGCGCGGGTGCGGTTCGGATGACCGTCTCGGTGCTCGAGTCGCTGGAGGCGGTGCGGATACAGAAGGCGCTCGCGGCGGCGCGGGCGGAAACGGCGGCGGCGAAGGCCGCGAGGAGGCCTGACTTCTACAGCAGCCCGCAGTGGCGGCGGTTGCGGCACGACGCGCTCGCGGCGGCCGATGGCAAGTGCGTGCTCTGCGGTGCGCGTGGCGGCGCTGGCGGAGTGGTGCTGCACGTGGATCACATCGAGCCAATTTCGAAGAATCCGGTGCGGCGGCTGGACCCCAGCAACCTGCAAGTGCTGTGCGAGAGCTGCAACATGGGCAAGGGCAATCGTTCGACGCGGGACTGGCGGATGTCGAGTGCGGGCGGCGCGAAGCTGCGGGTGGTGCGGTGAACTTGCACCGTCGGCACCTGACGGAGAGCCAGCGGGCGATGATCGCCGCAAGGCTGGCAAATCTCGGTGAAGGGCGTCCCAAGGAAACTAGTACCTCTGCACACAGGTTTTGACGTGTTGCCCGAGCAGTTATCCTGGCTGCTCAGGCCTGATGCCGCTGGGTTCGGGTCCCCTTCGGATGGACGGCTTGTGGTGGGAAGTGGTCGTACGCAGCGCCGTTGAACAGGACGCTTTCAAGTGCATTCTACTCGGTGATCGATGGAGCTGATCGGTATGAGCACAGACCAGGTCGTAGGTGGCGAGTGGAAGCTGCCCGACAATTTCGAGTATCAGAATCGGCAGGTTCGCTACGGCATCATCGGCGAAGGCGATCCGCTCGTCCTTCTGCACGGCACACCGTTCTCGTCTATCGTCTGGCGACGTATCGCGCCGTGGCTCGCGCGTCACCGCCGCATCCACTACTTCGATCTCCTCGGATATGGTCGATCCGAGAAGCCCGACGGCGACGTGTCACTCGGCATCCAGAACAAGGTCTTCGCAGCGCTGCTGGACCACTGGAGACTCGATCGGCCTGATGTGATCGCCCATGATTTTGGAGGCGCGACGGCGCTCCGCACGCATCTGCTCGATGCACGAGACTACAGGTCGCTTGTGTTGGTCGACCCTGTAGCGATCGGTCCATCCGGCTCGCCGTTCGTGCAGGCGGCAAAGGACAACCAGGAAGTTCTCGCGGGTTTACCCGCCTACATGCACGAGGCCATCCTGCGAAGCTACATCAGTGGGGCTGTATTCAACACGTTGCGTGACGACGAGATGCGGCTCTACGTCGAGCCATGGCTCGGAGATGAAGGACAGAAAGCCTTCTACCGGCAGATCGCGCAGATGAGCGATCGCTTTACCGATGATATCGAGCACCGCTTCGGCGAGATGCGCTGCCCGACCACGATCCTGTGGGGGCAGGATGACGAATGGATCTCCGTCGATCGCGGTGAAGAACTGGCCAGGCGTATCCCCGGCGCGAGTTTCGCCGTGGTGCCGAAGGCCAAGCACCTTGTTCAGGAAGACGCACCCGAAGCGATCATCGCGACAGCGCTTTCGTTCTGGAAGACGCTGGGACCGGCGCACGGCTGAACTTCCGCAGCGAGGTCGAATCCGGCTCTCCCGCAGCGCCTCACGCTCGCCGAGGGGGTCGTGCAAACACCCCGCCATTCAACCCGTCAAAACCTCTGTGCAGAGGTACTAGATCAATTGATCCAGTTTCTACGGCGAGGTCGATCCTCAGAGGTTCGTCGTTTATATGAACCTGCACCGGCGACACTTGAACGAACGGCAGCGTGGGCTACTAGCCGCCCAATTCGCCAGTCTAGGAGCCGGCCAACGCGCTGATTTGCCCCACAAAAGCGAAGGTGACCCAATTGGGCCAGCTTCAATCGGCGAAAGGGCCAGCAGGCGATGGCGCTGGCCTTCATCTATCCGGACCCAAGCAAGGGTGGACGCGGGAAACTGTCGGGATTTTCCGACAGTTTAGGTGTTAGCGGGGGCCACGCTCGTAATCTCCTATCGGGTGCCCGCGCCGTCCTGCGTCATTCGCGCGCTGCCGATGATCTATCCGGAGCCGGAAAAGGGCGGACGGCGGAAGGCAGGGGAAAACGGTAAAGAAACTTTATCGTTTTCCAAGATGCGCACTTAAGGGCGGACGTGGAAAGGTGGATGAGGCAAAAACTGCCTTGAGAAAAGGAGGTTTCGAGAGAGAACGGTCTGCGCCTTGCCAGATTGGTGCTGCGTCATTCTCGCGCCCTCGGAGAAGACGTGCTGGCGATGATCTATCCGGAACCTGAGAACGGCGGTAGGGGAAAAACAGTCCCGAAACCGGGATGGTTTATAGGACAAGACGATTCGCAATCGAGTGGCGGAGGCTCGCTCTGTCCTGCGCCACTCGCGCGCGCTCGCCAACCTTGCCCGCCGGAACCTCAAGAAGGGCCAGCAAGCGATGGCAATGGCGATGATTAATCCAGAGCCGGAGAAGGCTGGACGGCGGAAGGCGGGGGAAAATGGTAAAGAAACTTTACCATTTTCCAACATGCGTCTGTCGCAGGCTCGCGCCGTACTGCGTCACTCGCGAGCGCTTGGCGAGGAAGTTCTGGCGGATCGCACGTCGCTCGATGCCCGCTGGCAGCGCGCAGGTGATTCGCGAATCCCTGTGCTGCCCGCTGCATCTTTTTGCTTGCGCTGTCGGACGCACGATCCGAGAATGTGAGTATGTCCGATCCGATTCGCCTGACCGTGCCATTGCCGCCTGACCTGGCCGCCCGGCTGGCCGCTGCGGCGGCGGCCGGCGACCGCGCGCGCGCCGGCCTTGTGCGCCACGTGCTGCGTGCTGCGCTCGGCGAGACCAGTTTGCCAGACGCCGCGGGTATCCCAGCCGCGGCTGCCCCTGACTTCACTCCAGTGGGCGGGGGCGGGGTGTCCCCGGGGTGCCAGGGCATGGTCGCCTCGGGGACGCTTTTTGATGCCGAGATCTCGAGTTCCGGCCGAGGCATGCGTCCGGGAGCAGCCGGCGACGGTGCGGGGCGGCGAATGTCCGGCGCTGACCCTCGCCCGTCGCCGGTGGCGCGAATGCGCCGGCCATCTGTTTTAGGCAAACGGGAGTTTCGGAAATGAGCGACGAGTCTGATCGAGCGCGTGATGCCGCGGCCTACCGTCCCAGCAGCAGATCCCTCAGCACGATCGCGTCGTTATGAACCTCGTCATGGGCCGAATAGACCAGCGTAACCGGGCCCTGTCGCGCAAGGGAACGCAATTGGCTCAGCAGTTCCGTATTCCGGTGCAGCTCCTCGCGATAGCGACGACAGAACTTGTCCCAGCGGGCCGGATCGTGCCCGAACCATTTTCGCAGCTCGGTGCTGGGTGCTATCTCCTTCATCCATTGATCCAGAGCGGCATCTGCCTTCGACACACCACGCGGCCATAATCTGTCGACCAGGACTCGAGTGCCATCCTCGGCAGCAGGCGGGTCGTACGCGCGCTTCAATCTGATATTGTCTGCTGGGATCCTCGTGCTCATCAGCATCGCTCCGTCGGCAGGTCCCCCGGTTCATCACGCGCGGGCAAATCTTTGTTCGAGGTCGAGTTCCGCACGCAGGCCATCGAGATCCCGATGGACAACAGCCATCGCGCGCTTCTGGCCGCCGAGCCGATAGGTTATGGTGCAGTCTCTTGCTTCAAGCGATCCCGCGATCTCGGCTTCGTCCCATCGTTCGGCGTGCCCGATATAGCCGAGACCAAAGTCGTGCTGTTCGGTCCAGAAGAATGGCACGTAGTCGAAGCGCTCGCGCCGGCCGAGAATGTTGTGCGCCGCTGTCTGGCCCTGGCGCTCGGCGACAACCCAGTGTTCGACGCGAATTCGCTCGCCTGTGAGCTTGTCCGGCCAGCGCGCGATGTCGCCGGCGGCGAAGATGCCAGGAACGCTCGTCTCTAGGGTACTCGTTCACGATGACGCCGCGATCGATCGCAACTCCTGCCCGTTCTGCCAGTGCGGTTGCCGGCCGGACTCCGACCCCCACGACGACGAGGTCAGCCTGCAGGCGTGCCCCGTCCTTCAGCGTGACGCTCTGCTGGTCGATCGAGACCGCCGTCGTGCCGAGGTGGAATGTCACGCCGTGCTCCTCATGCAGCTTGCGGAAGAAGTTCCCAGCTTCCGGTCCCAGGATTCGCTCCATCGGGACGGCCTCGGGTGCCACCACATGCACGTCGAGGTTCCGCGCGCGCAGCGAGGCGGCCACCTCCAGGCCGATGAAACTTGCGCCGATCACCACCGCGCGCTTCGACACCAGGGCCTTGGCGACCAGGGCACGACTGTCCGCCAGCGTCCGCAGGTAGTGCACGTGGGAGAGGTTCCCGCCGGGAATGTCGAGCCGCACCGGGTCGGCGCCGGTGGCGAGCAGGAGGGCGTCGTAGCCGTGGCGGCTGCCGTCCGCGAGCTGAACCTGCCGGCTGGCGGTGTCGATCGAAGTCGCGCGCGCCCCGAGCTTCAGGTCGATGTCATGCTTACGGTAGAACTCGGCCGACCGGAGGGGATTGGATTCCTCCGTCGTCGCGCCCGCGAGAAAGCCCTTCGACAGGTTGGGGCGGTCACACGGGACCGACGCATCGGCGCTCAGCATCGTGACCGGGCCGGAATAGCCCTCCCGACGAAGCATCTCGGCCGCCGCGTTGCCTGCGCCACCCCCGCCGACGATGACAACGGCGTTTGGCGCGCCGGCCGACATAGGCTGCGGCGGTCGGGCGACCCTCTCCAGCTTCTCCCGAACGTACACGGCGCCCACCCGCATCTCGACTGGGGTGAACTGACGTGCCGCGTCGCGCACCGCTTCGACCCGCCAATGGGACACTGCGTCCAGCGCCGGCGCGCGGAGCGCCTCGCCAGTCCGTAAGCTGAAACAGGCATGATGCCACGGGCATCGGACCGTATCGCCCACGAGGAGCCCCTGTTCGAGCGGAGCGCCGTAGTGCGTGCAGATGGCGCCGATCGCGAACACCTCGTCACCGCGACGCGCAAGGAGCACCGGTTCGCCGCGCGCGTGCCCCAGCAGCATCGTCCCGTCCGGGATGGTCGAGAGTTCCACGCCTTGGGTGAGATCGGGCCCGCTGAGTTTGGGCGTTTCATCGCTCATGCGATCCTCCTGCCTCAGATCGGCATCCGATAACCGTAGAACTCATGGTCCTCGTTGTAGCCGCCCTGGCCGGCGCCGAGATCGGCGAAGTCGCGCACGAACTCGATCGCCGCGATCCACTTCACCATCTTGAAGCCCAACTCGTTCTCGCAACGCAACCGCAACGGGGCGCCGTGCAGCACCGTCAGCGGCGTCCCGTTCATCTCATAAGCAAGGATGGTCAGCTCGTGGCGCATGTTTTCCATCCTGTGCACGTCGTAGTAGCGGCCGGCATCGCCACCGTCCGCGAAGGAATAGAAGACGGCGTAGCGGGCATCTTTCGTCGGGCGCACCAGATCGAGCATGTGGCGCATGGAGACGCCGCCCCACTTGGCCACACCTGACCAGCCCTGGATGCAGAAATGGGTGGTGATCTGCTCCTGCTTCGGCATCGCCCTCAGCTCGGCCAGCGAGAACTCCCGCTTCTGCTCGACCAGTCCGCCGACCCGCAACCGGTAGCTCGCGAAATTATCCGCCAGCGGCGCGTCGAACGCGTCCCATTTCGGCATGGTGCCGTTGATCCAGAAATGCGGCGAGATGTCCTTCTCGGTGAGCTGGGCGTTCGGCTCCCACCACTCGGCCAGGCCCTTGAGCCACCCGACCATGAACGCCCCGATTTTCTGGACAACCCGGGCGTGCCGGATCGTGAAGGGTGAGGCGGCCCACCAGGCCAACCCCACGATCAGCATGGCCACGATGAAGGGCGGAATCCCGGCCCAGGAGCTGTTCGCCACGCCGGCGAACATATGGTTCGTGTTCTGCCGCAGGCTGGTGACGAACACCATGATCCCGTGCGCCAGGATGAACAGCACGAACCAGGAGAACGAGATGAAATGGATGGATCGGGCTGCCTGACGGTTCAGCACGGTTCCGAGCAAGCCCAGCCTGTTCGAGATCGCGGGGCTCTGCATCAGGCCGGTCGCGATCGAGACCGGTGCCGCGATGAACACCGTGATGAAATAGCTGAGTTGCTGTAGGCCGTTATAGCGGGTCCAGCTATGGTCCACCGGAAAGTCCAGCGACGCGTACTGAATGGCGGTCGAGACCGCGTTCGGAAACACACCCCACGTGACGGGAACCAGCCGAAGCCACTGATTGGTCACGAATAGCAGCACGTAAAAGGCGATGCCGTTGAGCACCCAGAGCAGGTTGACCGAGAAATGCCACCAGCGGGCGAGGCCGATGGAGTGGCGGATGCCGGGGATGCCCAGCCATCCCGGCAGCGTCACGGAATCGTCCTTCGAGGTCCAGACCCGGCCGGTCGGTACGGCTTTCTGGAAGCGAAACCAGTCGGTGCCGGGCGTGCAGTCGCGTTTCCAGTAGAGCCGTGGGTGATCGGCCAGGATCTGGATCCCGGCGCGGACGATGAACATCATGAACAGCATGTTCAGAAAGTGCTGCAGCCGCAGCCACCACGGAAAGCCGGTATCGACCGAGGGCGCGGCCTGCGGAATGCCGCCGTATTCCTTGATGAACGCCTGGACGCCCGGAAGCTCCCGCAGGCTCTGGGCGAGAGCGATCACGAACATGAGCGCCACGGCTGCGATCGGTAGCGCCCACAGGATGCTGATCCAGCGTCGGCCTATGCGGATGCGGGGAACTATACCTTCCTGGGGAGGCAGCCAGTGGCTCAGGACAACACGGTCGTCCGCCGGGGTGAGACTCGCCGCGATGGGATCGTGCGGCGGCTGTCTAAACTTCACCGAATCCGTCATGGGCTTGGCCTTCCCCTGAGTTTTGATCGTATCCCGAACAAACACCTTCAGGGGCGATCACATTGATGATACTAGCGCACGCAAGCGCGATCCCTGCAAATTGCCTCCACGAGAAGAGCGCGAGTACGTAGGAAGAAAAAAGCTGCCATCGGGAATTGCTTGTGGCTCTTCTTCGGATTCCGGAATGGTAAGGGCGACTCGCGCGCCCGCAGAAGGAGTTGGAAGCTGTGACCAGCCGACCTCGCAACGCCACGTGGGCGACGATACGGCGCAGGCCGTGCTCGGGCTGACCGTTTCACCAAAACGGCCCAAGATCTCAGGTTCGACTTCCAGAGGACACCTTTCGGCCAGGAGAAGACACCGGGATGCCATCTGACCTACGTGAGCAAGCTGGGGCACGTCTTCGCAGACCTGCCGACCGACCGCTGAGCGCCGCTCATTGACGTCTCCAGGGTCGTCCGCGGGCGGCTGTCGCCGAGCGAAGCGTTTTCACACGGTCTGCTTGATTTATGCACTCATAGCGGTTGCGACCTGACCCGTCATACGCCGGCAGCCCTGCGGAGAGCGCTGCCCACTAGGCACTGTCTATTCAGTAGATGTGCTTGAATGCCGGGGCAGGGCTCTCCGCAGGGGGGAGGCTTCATGGCGCGGACGGTTGATCGCATGCCTGCCGAGGCGGCAGGGAGAAGGCATTCCGTCTGGTCGTGCTCGCTGCACCGCCGGATCCTGCTGATTGCGTCGCTCACCCTTCTCGCGTTTTCTCACACAACCTCCTGGGCAGCCGTTCCGCAGGGCGTATGGCTCATGGATGCGAGAGTGGCTGTGCAAATCTACAGCTGCGCCGGTCTGCTGTGCGGGCGGATCCTTTGGTTGCAGATTCCCCGCGACCCTCAGGGTCAGCTGGACCGCGACAAGAATAATCCGGATCCGGCGTTGCAGCAGCGCCGTCTCTGTGGCCTGACCGTCCTCTGGGATTTACGCCCCGCAGGCCCGGAGCGCTGGGGAGGCGGCTGGTTCTACAACCCGGAGAATGGCAAGACATACAACGTCTCAGCCCAGCTCAAATCCGCCGACGTGCTCATTGCGCGCATCTATCTGGGAATTCCGCTTTTCGGCGAGACCAAGACCCTGATTCGGGTTCCACACGGAACCTCAAGAGGATGGTGCTGAGCATCAGCCCGGTTTGATTCCGCATGGTGCGAAAGTCTTGGATACTGTTGAAAAAGTCCCACCGCCAAGGCAGCGCCGTTCCTGGCGGCATCCAGCACCATCGCTTGTTGGCCGAAGCGCACCCCTGAGCGCAGCAGACATCGAACTGTCCGCTGGCTTCGAGTTCATCCAGCCGTCCCAGGGTCGCGATCACCCGCTGGCGCACCTGATCGCCGGGCGCTGGCTCTCGACGATCTGCAGATAGATGCGGCCCTGCGACTGCTTGCGGCGGAAGTACATGCGCGACTCGATCTGGTGCGCACACGATAGCGCCGCTTTCCATACGGTCCAGACCGCATCTGGCATATAAGTGGCACTACATATTTGGCCGACCTCCGCTTCACAACCAACGAAATCAAATGCTTACGCCGTGCCCGCAACCCTCCCCGCCTGGGGGACCGGCGCCGCGCTCACGCCCGCTCGCGCCGCTTCACCCGCCGCGCTTCGGCGCCGCGACTGAGCGCCGGCGATCATGGTCAGGACGAGGCGAAGTGCGATATCGTCCCAAGTTGGATGGAGAGGCATTCTGACCCGTTATTGTTAGGTTAGTTCACGGCCCCTAACCGACATTCCCTTGCATGCACGTCTGGAGCGGGCTGGCGTGGGTCGGGGTGATGGGCATGCGGTGGGCATAACCCTGGAACACAAAAAGGTCACCGAAGGCCAATGTCTATCGGCGGCCCTTATCGGGTCTCGGGATTGCAATCGGGCTGGGCGCGTCGGACTGCGACAGGTAGTCTCGACGCGCCCGAAAGGAATCCAATGATGATGCGCATCCTCGCTCTCGTTGTGCCGCTGCTCTGCGCTGCCGGCCTCGCGCAAGCCCAATCCTCGACGGTCCGCGTGCGTGGCACGATCGATACAATCGGTGGCAACACAATGCAGGTGACCGATCGTGGCGGCGAGCGGTTGACCGTCGCACTCGCCCCCGATCTAGCCGTCACCGCGATCGTCCCGGCGCGCGTCGAGGACATCAAGGACGGCACGGTGATCGGCACGGCCGCCCTGCCGGGACCGGAAGGATCGCTGCGCGCCATCGAGGTTCACATCATCCCCGGGCGGCACGATGCGAGCTACGGCTTTTCGGTGCCCTTCGACCTCGCGCCGCAGAGCACCATGACCAACGGGTTCGCGACCAACGTCGTCGTCGTCGGGACATCAAGACGGACGTTGACGGTGCGCTACAAGGGCGGGGAAAAGAGCCTGGTTGTTCCGCCCGGGGTGCCGGTGGTCACCTTCGCTGCGGGCGGCCGCGACATGCTGGTCCCCGGCGCGCATGTGAACTTCACGGCCCAACGCGCCGCCGACGGCACGCTCCGCGTCGTGCGCATCGGCGTCGGCAAGGACGGGCTCGTTCCACCAATGTAAGCCCAGTCTGTTATCTGAGGCGCCGACCGTCGAAGGCTGGTCGAGCCGTTCCGCGCGGTCGTGCCCGAGCTGTTGGTCGCCCGCGCACGGGGCACAGCGTGATTCCCAGTCGCCTTCCGGGCGGATCGGACGAGATGGGCGTACAAGATTTAAAAATCAGGCGATCGTGCGCTCGCCGAGCCTCGTGCAGTCCCGGCCGCGTCATTTCACCTGAGCTGACCCGCAGCCTTTTCCAGACCCGCCTGCACGCACGGCTCGTCTACGCCCGGCGAGCCCGAGGCGCCGATCCCGCCGACAACCTCATTGCCCGCCTTGATCGGCAGTCCGCCGGGAATCGCGATCACATTCGGCAGCGTCACCTGCTGGCGCACCACCGGGTTGTTGTCGGCGAAGCGCTTGGCGTATTCCGTCGTCGAGAGGCGGAAGCTCATCGCAGTGTACGCCTTGCGCCGCGCGTTTTCCATCGTGTGCGGCCCCGCATTGTCTCCGCGGATCGCCACGATGGTCTCCCCGTCGCGGTCCACCACCACGGCCGATTCCGCATACCCCTTCGCCGCACAGCTCTCCACCGCCCCCTGCGCGATGGTCAGCGCCACCGCATACGGCAGGTCGCGATGCGTCAGTAATTCCGCCGCCGCCGGGCCGACGAGTAACCCACCCAGCACCCCCGAGGCGGCTGCAATCCCGACAAACGTGCCGGCGAACGGTGACGAAAGCGCATGCATGACCGATCCTTCCCAATGTGGCATGCAGTTTCGTGACCGCATCGTTGCAGCCTCCGTTCACCCGATACCACGCAGCCGGCATATGGGTTACCTTTGCCACCTTGCGAGAGTTCCTGACAGCTGCCCGCACCGGGCGAGACGCGGCCGGAAGAGCGGGAGGTGGTGGAGATGGCGCTGGCGCACACGATCAAGGACAAGGCCGAGGCCGCCTACGCCCGCTCCGACCTATTGGAGAAGCGCCGGCCGCTGATGGACGCATGGGCCGAGCAATGCGGTCGGTTGCCCGCGAAGGTGGTGCCGCTGGCCAGGCGGCGGCGCGCAGCGGCGGAGTAGGATTGCCGTCCCGACTGGGCGGCGGTTGTTCCGACTCCCCCTTCTTCCTTTCGCGTACGGAGGATCATCTCCCCACACCGCGTCACCACCGCGGGGGCGGCCCTTCATTTTCCGCTGCCCCACGGCGTTCCCGGCCGGGACGGTCGGGACATGGCGGATTTATGCGCTTTCAGGCGTCCCGACCGGCGCGCTGATGGTCGGGACGGGTCGGGACGGCTTTCTCATAGTCGCCCGCGCTGGCCAGCAACGCCAGCAGCGAGTAGTGCACCAGTTCGAATTCTCACTTTGTAGACCGCCGGCCGCTTCGGCACCTTGGCCCGCGTATCGCGAATGGCTGCATTATGCGCAGCTCTGCGATACGCCAGCCGAGTTTTCCGCCACCACCGAGGCGCTGATCCACACGGCGCGCGCCGACCGGCTTTCCCCGGCGAGGGCGGGCTCGATCTCGCCCGCTTCGTGCGCGCTCTGCGACGAGATCTGCGGATCAGCCTGGAAGCGCCGACAGCGATGCTGGCAAGGCATGTACCCGCCGAGGAGCGCGCCCGCCGCCCCCTGGACGCCGCGCGCAAGGTGCTAGTGACAACCGAAACGGCCGGTTGAGCCGCCTCACGGGGCGGTGGAACGTCCAGTCCGAGCGCGCATATCGGGCGCCACCGTCAGGTCTTTTCGATATTGCAGAACGGGATGATCTCGGGGATGCCGATGATGCCGGTGACATTGCGGCGGTAGGCGGCCGGACTCAGGAATTGGCCGAGCAGTACGGTGTCGACGAAATCCCAGGATAGGCCCTGCATCTGCCGGGCGATCGCCTTGCGCTCGGCCAGGGTGGCGGCGTCTGCCCATTTGTGGCGCAGCGCCTCACCTCATTGGTCGTACGATCGCACGAGGCGTAATCCCAAGGAACCGCGGCGCGCCTCAACCACGTTGCAAGGCTGGGGTCTCGTCCCACCGCGACCTCGCTCCGAGGACCTAGTTCGATTACTTTAGCACTTGGATTGAATATCGGGGTCCCGCCAATGAGCACCAGGTCGCACGCAGCATCGCTGAGGCCCCCTTCGGTCGAAGAAGTCAGACAGCGTCGGCGGCCTTTGTACGACGTCAACAAAGAGGTCGCTGAGAAGATTGGGCGACTCGACAAGCTGGCCGTGTGGATCACTGCTCGCGTCGGCACGATGGCGTTCTTTCTCACGATCTTCGTATGGACGGTCCTTTGGCTAAGCTGGAATCTGCTGGCGCCGCAAAAACTGCAGTTCGATCCACCGATGGCGTTCGTCTTCTGGCTGTTTATTTCCAATATGATCCAACTTCTGCTGATGCCGCTCATCATGGTAGGCCAGAATATCCTGGGCCGCCATGCGGAAACGCGGGCCGATCATGATCTGGAAGTGAACGTCACGGCGGAACAGGAGATCGAGGTTATCCTGCAGCATCTCGAGTATCAAAACACGATCCTCATCGCCATGGTGGAAAGACTTGGCATCGAACTGGACGGCGCACCGGACCGAACCGGGGTAGGTTGAGGATACGTGCAAAAAGTGGTCACAAGGCGTGCTCGAAGGGGAACGGCTGCGAGTCGAGCGGGTTTGGCAGGTCGGGGCACGACCTATGGTTCGCTAGGAGATGGTCTTTTTCAGCAGCCATGGTGCTGGAAGGAGCAAATCAGAGGCGCGTGGTCCGGGCGGAGCCACCGTAATGCCGGCGCGGAACGGCTGAGGTGATTGGGTCCGCTGTGGGCGGCCTGCGCGATGCCATGCCGCGCTGGATGATCTGCTACGTGCTGCTCGGCTTGGTGCAGAGCGGCATGGTGCCTGTCATCCTGCCGCTCGCGGCTCGACCCGGCCCGGCTGCCGGCCTGACCTACGCCGCGTTCGCCGTTACCGGGATCGCCGCGCCGTTCGTTGGTGCTTGGAGCGATCGGCACCGAAAGCACCGGCTCACGCTCGCTTGCGGCCTCGGCCTCGCCGGGCTCGCCCTGCTGGCGCAGACGCTGCCGGGCGGGATCGCGCAACACACAGCGGCCGCGGCGCTGGTAGGACTCGGCGTGTCGAGCGCCAGCACCGTTGGCGTGATGTTCATTGTCGAGGTCGAGCCAAAATCGCGCTGGGACGAACGCATCGGCGCGCTGCAGGCTTGCATTGGCGGCGGCCAGCTCGCCGGCTTGCTGATCGCGGGCCTGCTCGGGCTGCGGCACGTGGGAGATGCCTTCCTGCTCGGCGCCGCGCTGCTGCTGCTCGCCGTGCCGCTGGCGTTCGCGTTCGCGCCGCACCCGGTGGTCAAGGTGGATCGCCCAAGCCTCGCCCCACGCCCCGCCCGCGGCGGCGACGCGGCGCCCATGGGCCCGCAGCGTTCCTTCCATCGACCGACATGGCGGGCGCTCACCGGGCTTCGCCACAGTGGGCTCGCCTGGTTTCTCACGGCTTGGCTGGTGTCCTATACGGCAACCAACGGATTGTCGGTGATGTTCGCGGTCGCCATGGTGCGCGATTATCACACGCCGGCGACGCTGCCGACGACGGCCTACGCGATCGGCGTCGGTTGCAGCCTGCTGCTCTACCGGGTGGTCGGCGGCTGGGACGCCCGCTTCGGCCCGTGGCGTGTGCTGCGTGCGGGGCTCGGGATGCGCGCGCTGGCAATCGCGGGAATGGTGGCGCTGACCGCGCTGCATTCCGGCGTGACGGTGCTGCCGATCCTGGTCTGTTTCGGCGCGACGCAGGTCATCTGGCCGCTGCTCTCCGTCGCCAGCAACAGCCTCGCGGTCACGCTCTCGCCCGCGCACCGCGCCGAGAGCGTGGGCCTGCTCAACGCCGCGACCGCGCTGGGAGCGACGATCGGGGGCATCTTCGGCGGCATTCTGCTGCAGATCGGTTTCGTCTGGCTCTGCGCCGCAGTGCTTTGCGCGCTGCTCCTCGCGTTCCTGCTGGCGTGGCATCCAAAAGTTCGGGTGAAGCCGGCCTCACGCGAGCAACCTCTTCCCGCTTCGGCCACCAAGGCCGGCGCATCACGACAGCCCAACCTAAGGACCGAAAAATGATCATCAGAGCTTCGGACCGAATGCCTCGCGCTACCTTCCTCAAACGGTTCCCGGTGCCGAGAAATTTCGGTGTGCCTCCGGAGTCGCGAATTGAGCGGGGGAAGACGTGGCCAGCGCCGGCCGGAGCGGTGCGCGTCAAGAGTAATAACCCTCTTCCTCCACCTCTGCGGCGGTATTCGGCATCTGGTCTGGGACACCGTACACGGATTCGAGCTCCGGTCGATATACGCCTCGGGATGGGCGGCAGTGGCGGCGAGCGTGGTCCTCACCGTGGCGGGCTGGGTCGCCAGCTTGTTCGTGGCAGGATAGAGTTGTGGGCCGTCAGCACACGCGCTCGCCGCTGGGCCGCGCCATCGGGCTCGGCTCGGCTAAGGAGGGGGTCGGACAGTGGCGGGCAGAGCGCGTTTCAGCAGTCGCCCTCGTCCCACTGACGCTGTGGTTCATCGCCGCGATCATTGCCCATACCGGGAGCGATTACGCCACCTTCATCGCCTGGGTGAGGACACCCCTCGCCGCCACTGCGATGATCCTGCTTCTGATCGCTTTGTTTTACCACACCGCACTTGGCGTGCAGGTCGTGATCGAGGATTACGTGCACTCGGGGAGCAGGTTTGCAGCGGTCATTGCGGTGCGCCTCGGCTGCTTCGCACTCGCGTCCGCGGGTATCGTGGCCACGCTGCGCATCGCCTTCGGTTGAGCGAGACAGGGTACGTGCACAATGGTATGCGATAAAGCCGGCCCGGGCAGATGATGGCGGCGTTGCCTGAAATGGGTGCGTGGACCGGCTTATGGGGCACAGAATAAGCCAGGAGGTGAACCGATGCTCGTTGCAAGATTGTTGCCTTCAGCACGAGAAAGGCTCGTCACGATAGCAGACGATGCCCCCATGATCGAAGCGGCGAAACTTCTGCGCACGGGAACCGACCTCGTTGTCGTGTGCGGTCCCGCCGGACTTTTGGCCGGGGTCATCACAAAGACGGACGTCGTCAGCCAGATCAGCCGCTGTCAGGGCGCGAGTTGCATAACGGCAGCTTCGTTGGTGATGACACGCGACGTTGTGCTTTGCCGACCGGAAGGCTGGCTGGGCGACGTCTGGGCACGAATGAAGGAGCGGAGTGTGAAGAATGTTCCGGTTGTGGACCCGGATTCCCGACCGATGGGAGTGCTCAACGTGCGAGACGTGCTGCAAATTCTCCTCGATGAGGTGCAGGACGAGGAAGGATTGTTGCGAGACTACGTGATGGGTGTCGGATACAATTGATACCGGGAACAGACCAAGGCTCGTCCCGATCCCACGTTGTGCAGGTTGGAGGCAAACGAATGACCCGGACACTCGAAGACTCAATTCAGCGCCAACAGGCGCTTTCCAGGTTGGATAATGAGGGAGGCGCCATGCCGTCCGACCCGCACGCAAGTCCGAAATCGCGTGCGGATGGACCTCCCCTCCCCAAAATCGCCAACGCCGAGTTGGAAACGCTTCACATACGTGTGATCGCATTGGAGAACCTTGTCATCGCGCTGCTTGCCGCGGCATCCGATCGGCAGCTCGAACTGGCTCGAGGAATGGCGACCTACATATCTCCCAGACCGGGCTTTACCCATCACCAACTGACGACCCATGCAGCCCTCGACATGGTCAATATCCTGGAGCGAGCTTCCCGTTTCCGCAACGGCGGACCACTTTGACCCGACCGGTTCGTATCTGTCGGGTTGATCGCAACTGGCCGAAAAGCGGCACGTTCGGAAACCAGGGCGGCGCGAGCTGGCCGACGATGCCGAGGCCCGCCAGCGTGCGGTGGATTGGGCGCGGGCGGTGCAGGCCGGTTGGCCGGGCGCGGCCCGGCAGGACGCGCTGCTCGAAGAGGAGCGCACGCTGCCGGGCACGATTGGGTCCGGCACGACCACGCCGGATGAAAGGAAGAAGCCATGAGCAACTACGCGGAACAGGCCGAACGCGATCGGATAGCGGCGCAACTGCGCGACATGCAAGACCAATTCGCTCGCTTGCAGCGCGAGCGTGGTGGTTTCGAGATCGAGGAGATGCGCCGCGTACAAGCTCACGCTGACAGCGTGATGGCGCTGCACGGCAAGCGGGCGCGAGACCCGAGCTTGGGCGAGACGCCGTTGCATTATCGTGCTGCACTGGCGCAAGAGCTCGCCGCGCACTCGCCGAGCTACAAGGATGCGGTGCTCGCCACCTACGACGCGCAGTCCGTCCATGCTGCGGAGGACGTGATCTACAACGATGCTGTTCAGGCGGCGCGGAACGCCGCCAATGGGGCGCCGGGGCTGCTGGTTTCGGAGCGGTATCGCGACGAGAGCGGCCGGATGATCACGCGCTGGAACGGCGATCCGATGGCGTGGATGCAGCACTTCATGACTGGCGGCGCGGTCGGCCGCGTCATTCGCCCGCGCGGGAAGGCGCCGGGGACGTGATAATGCGGCGGGGCATCGCAGAGCGATGGTCACGTGTTACCAACGCTCCGCGTTGCAGGCCGCCGGCGGCGGTGAAGCGGATGCTGGAGCAGTACAGCTATGAGGGCGTGCGCATCACTTACAAGGGCCAGTGGCCGCGGCAGCGTCGGCCGTCGCTCGCGAAGCGTGTGCGCCGAAGCGTGCAGCGCTGGAAAGCGAAACTTTTTGGACGAAGGAAGGTGATGCGATGACCACCACTTATCAGCTCGGCCCGAATTGCAGTCAGGCCATCTGGTATCAGGAAGTCGAAAGCCCTGCGCACCCAATGGCTGATATCGCGATTGCCGATTTTCTCGACGCAATTCCCGCGACGGCATTTGCGAATGGGGCGACGCCGACGGCGCAGTTTACGGCCGGCCCGTGGGAGAGTTTCGACGCTTTCAAGGCGCGTATCAACGCCGCTCTGATCGCGGCCGGAACGCGCGGAGTCGCGATTTCGCTATACTGGCGCAGCGGTTTTTTTGGTCGCAATCTCGCCGGCACGTTGCTGCCGCCCGGATGATGTCTGACCCGGCGCACGTGACCACGTGTCGACCGCTAGCGGCCCATCGCGGTCTGCCGCGCGTCTGCCGGATCATCGGCGGCTTGCCTGAGTCGGGCGGCCCGCACGCGGTTGCCGGCGCGCATCGGTGGCAGAAATTCGACGATGAATCGGCGATGCAATTCCACGATCGCGTTGTTATTGCCGCGACGGCATCGCGTGAGCCGTTGCTGGTGATCGTGGAGGTTCCTTAATGGTCCTGCGATCAGTCCTGGACGCCCCGGCCGCCTGGCAGGCGCAGAAGCAGGTGCCGCGCGACGTTAATATCCGCGTTCACAACCAGACGGGAGGCTCGGGCGACCGTTTCGGCCTCCCAGCTCGCGGGGTGATCGTGAGCCCGGAAGACACGGCGATGCGCGACGTGGAGGTTGCCGCGAAAGCGATGTTTGAGCTCGCGATGCAGGCGAACGCTTCGATGGCGCGTGGGGTCGGGGGCTTTGATATGGCCTTGGACCTGATCGGGGCCGGCGATGTGCCGACGGACCGAGCCGATGTGGCCGCGGCGGCCGGGGCGGCGGCCGAGGATTGGCGCCAGCTCGCCGATGCGGTGGTTGCGATGGTGGGGCTGCTCGAGCAGGCCGCCTCGGCCGCGGGGGCGTCGTTGTGAGGGGCGAGCCCGAGCCGGAGCCGGTGCCCGTGCCGGTCAATTCGGTCGAGCTGGCGCTACGCCTGCTGCTGGCCATCGCGGAGAATCCGAAAGTCTGCGGTTCGCACCGGATCGCGGCGCGGCGGCATTTCCGGCGGCTGGAGCGGATGGTGGAGGAGGAGCGGCGGGGGCCAAGGGGTGAGGCCGCGGGGCGGGTGGCCCAGACCGCGTCTCGGGGTGCAGCGCGACTGACGGGCCTGCGGATTGGCGGGAGGCTGAGCGGTTCCGTGAGGGGGCGGTCGGATGTTGGCGGCCGGGTGGCCGAACTGCCGCGGAGCCGCGCTTGGAAGGCTGCGGGTGACCGCGGTGGAGCGCTAATAGTGCCCAGGGCGGGACGCCGCCGGAGCCGGCCGAAGAAGGGGTACGACGCCCGCTGACCGATCGGAAGGCGCCATTTGCCATTTACAGGATTGCGCCGAGCGTCTAGGTCCAGCTGGATTGAATGCACATTTGACAGATTGCGCGGGTGAAAGGCGGGAGGTAAGCCGTGGCAGATGACGGTCCATCGCCCGAGACGGGTCAGCTTCAGTTTCATTTCATAAGAAGCGCAAATTACTCAGAAGCCGCGTGTCACGGAGTAGTCGGCGGCTATAGCCGCAAGGCGATATTTGGGTCGCGTTTTTCTCTGAACGTGGGCCAATCCCGCAAATCGTCGAATATTCCGTCCCGCTGAGCTCAGACCGAAAGTTCACAGCAGATTTCAATGAAGGTGCTGCCACGCCAACTCACGTGACGGGTAAACAGGGCATCATACGTAACGTTGCGTTTAGCGCGTATATGAATGTCGCTACCGCCAAGCGCGTGCATGCATGGCTCGGCGAGCGAATCCGGCAAGCGGACGAAATGCAAAAAGCATGACTTTGCGATACGAGATACGCGACGACGCCTATGCGGCGATCGCAAGCGGGAGCACCGCGACTTATAGCTGTAGCGAGGTTACGGGTGTCGGTTCGACTAGATACGTGGTGCCGGAGATGGTGCCCGACGAGCTTAACGAGTTCCTTCTTTACGACGTTCCTGGATGGGATGGTGATGCTGCCGAAGCTATAGCGAGAGAAACGGTGGATGCGGCGCGATTTCTGTCGCGCAGCATCCCGGCGAGGTTATCACAACCGGACATAGCGCCAAGCCCAGACGGTAGTATCGGATTCGAGTGGCGCGTAGGGGGGGCTTTGTTTGCCATCGATGTTGGCCCTGGATCAGTGGGACCAACAAATCAAGCAGCAGCCCGCACTCATCGCATCCCTCGCCCGCGCCGCACCGCCGCCTCCCCGAACCGCAGCCGCAGCGCGTCGATCGCCGCCTGTCGCGCGACCCGCCGTCCCGCCTCGGGGTCGGCGAGGTCCGGGCGGTCGGCGTCCGCCAGTGCGGCCAGCGGCTGCGCGCCGACGCCGATCAGGCGGAACGCGGTGCCGTCCGCCTCCCGTGCCAGCAGCGCCCGGGCGGCGGCGAACAGCACGTCCGGCAGCACGGTCGGGCCGGGCAGCCGCACCGCCCGCGTGCGCAGCGCGAACCCGGCCGTCTTGAGCTTCAGCACCACGCCGGCCGCCGCCAGTTCCTTTTCCCGCAGTCGCCCGGCCAGCCGCTCGCACAGCCGCCACAGCGGACGTTCCAGCGCGGTCAGCGCCACCAGATCGTCGTCGAACGTCGTCTCGGCGCTCACCGAGCGCGTCTCCCGCGCCGGATCGATCGCGCGCGTATCCTCGCCACGAGCGCGCGCGGTGAGCGCCGAGCCATCCTCGCCCAAAAGCCGCGTCGCGGTCCGCGGATCGAGCGTCGCGAGCTGCCCGAGCCGGGTGATGCCGAGCGAAGCCAACCGCCGCTCCTGCGCCGGCCCCACGCCGGGCAGCAGCCGCACCGGCTCTGGCGCCAGCACGGCGGCGGCCTCCGCACCCAGTACCGCGAAGCCGCGCGGCTTGTCCCGCCCGGCCGCGATCTTGGCCAGCAGCCGGTTGCGCGCGAGCCCGATCGAGACGGTGATCCCCACCTCCCGCTCGATGTCGCGCGCCAGGCGGGCCAGCATGACGGCGGGTGGCGCGCCGTGCAGCGCCTCGGTGCCCGAAAGATCGAGCGCCGCCTCGTCGATCGAGAGCGGCTGCAGCAGCGGCGTGAACCGCCCCATCAACCCCCGCACCTGCCTCGCCACGGCGGCATACTTCGCGAAATCCGGCCGGATCACCACCGCGTCAGGACAGAGGCGCCGCGCCTTGAACATCGGCATGGCACTGCGCACGCCCGAGAGGCGCGCGACGTAGCAGGCCGCTGTCACCACCCCGCGCACGCCGCCGCCCACGATCACCGGCCGGCTCGCCAGCTCCGGGCGGTCGCGTTTCTCGACGCTGGCATAGAAAGCATCGCAGTCGATATGCGCGACCGCGAGTGCGAACAGCTCGGGATGGCGCACGATCCGCCCGCCGCCGCAGTCGAGGCAGCATCGGGCATCCTCCGCCGGCCGCCCCCCGCAGTCGCGGCAGAGCGCCGGCATGCCCCTCAGTCCGTCGCCGGCCAGAGCCAGGCGGCGCCCCGCACCCCCGAGCTGTCGCCGTGCCGGTTGCGCACCACGGGCGTGTCGGCGATATCGGTGAACAGCCAGCGCGGGATCAGCGCCGGAACCTGCGCGTAAAGATGGTCCATGTTCGAGAGCCCGCCACCGAGCACGATCACGTCGGGGTCGAGCGCGTTGATGATGGTGGCGAGGCCGCGCGCGAGCCGGCTCGCGTGCCGCTCCAGCGCCGCCGCGGCGGCCGCCTCGCCGGCGGCGGCACGGGCCGGGATGCCGCTCGCGTCGCGATGTCCGGGCCCGTCGCAGTCGAGTGCCAGGGCCGGGCCGGCGATCCAGGTCTCCAGGCAGCCCGACTGGCCGCACCAGCAGCGCCGGCCGGGCAGTTCGGTGGGATCGGGCCAGGGCAGCGGGTTGTGGCCCCATTCCCCGGCGACACGATTGCGCCCCGGCCAGATCTGGCCGTTGAGCACGATGCCGGCGCCGACGCCGGTGCCGAGGATGACGCCAAACACCATCCGGTGCCCGCGCCCGGCGCCGTCCAGCGCCTCGGAGAGCGCGAAGCAATTGGCGTCGTTCTCGACCCGCACCGGCCGGCCGATTGCCTCGGTGAGGTCGCGGTCGAAGGCGTGGCCGTTGAGGCAGATCGAATTGGCGTTCTTCACCAGCCCGGTCGCGGGGCTGATCACGCCGGGGATGCCGACGCCGATGCTGGCAGTCTCGCCGAGTGTCGCCTCGACGCCGCGCACCAGATCGGCGACGTCGCGCACCCCCCGCTCGTATTCCGCGCGGCCGCCGGCGGCGGGCGAGGGGATGCGCCGGCGCACCAGCTCCCGCCCGCCGGCGTCGAGCGCCGCGATTTCCACCTTGGTGCCGCCGAAATCGATGCCGATGCGGGTGCCGAGCATGGTGCTGTCGTATCAGCGGGCGAAGAACGGCCGCAAGGAGGATCGGACATGTCGGAACCCGTCCACGAATTTCTCCGCGGGCAGGGCCGCGACGGGCGCGGGCGCCTGCTGGCCGAGGTGCTCGCCTTCGACGACGCCCAGATCGAGCAGATCCACGACTTTATCCAATGGGTGTTCCCGCTGCCCGAGCCGAGCCGGGCGGTGCCGGGCGCGCCGGTCCTAGGGGCCGCCGAGGCGGCGGCGATCCGCGCCGACCCGCTGGCACGGGATGGCCTGCGCGCCGGACTCGGGCGCATGCGGCGCTTCTATGCCGCGACTGACGGGTGGCTGACCGGCTTCGATCACAATCACATGCGGATCACCCGGATCATCGCCGCGGCGCGCGACCTGCTCGGCCGGGAGGAGGCCGCCGCCTTCCATGCCTTCGTCACCGAGCGAAACCGCGCGGCGGGCGCGCCGGTCAACGCCGCCAGCGTGCGGTATTGGGAACAGGCGCTCGGATGAAGCGGGGGCCGCGACGGGGCGCGGTCCGCCGTCAGTATCGCGCGTCGTCGCGCATCGACCGCACGAGGCGGCCGGAATCCTGCGCCGAGGTGTGCATCCGGTCGGTGACGGCACGGAGTTCAGCCGGATCGATCGGCCTGCGGACGACTCGGATCGCCGTAATCTGAGCCAACGGCTTGCCGCGCCGGAGAATGCACACCGTCTCCCCAGCGGCGGCCCGCTCGACCAGCGCGGTCAGATGTGCCTTTGCATCGGTAAGATTCACTGTCCCCATCGTCCGCATTCCCGGCCGCTTCATCGCTCATATTACAGCAAGCGCCGCTCTCACGAAGACCCAAGTGTTGTCCGTCCCATCTTGCCTCCGCTGCCGCCCCGGCCGCACCATGGCCGCATGAGCGAGACCCTGCTCGACGTCCGCGGCCTCAACTGCCCGCTGCCGGTGCTGCGCGCCAACCGCGCGCTGCGTTCGCTCGCCCCCGGCGCGCGGCTGCGCGTGCTCGCCACCGACCGCGCCGCCGTGCCCGACTTCCAGGCGTTCTGCCGCGAAACCGGCCACGATCTGCTTGCGATGAGCGAGGAGGCCGGCGTGTTCAGCTTCGTGCTGCGCCGCGGTTCCGAACCGTCTGACCCTGAGCCGTCCGGAAGCAGGACGCCATGATGCCGGTCGCGCTGTTCACGCACCCCGCCTGCCTCGAGCACGATCCCGGCTCCTTCCACCCGGAGCGGCCCGACCGGCTGCGCGCGGTGCTGCGCGCCCTCGAACACCCGGACTTCGCACCGCTCCTGCGCGAGCAGGCGCCGGAGGCGACGCGCGCGCAACTCGCCCTGGTCCACCCGCCCGACTACGTCGAGGCGATCCTGTCGATCCATCCCGATCCAGGCGAGCGCGTCCAACTCGATGCCGACACCGTGATGAGCGGCGGCTCGGCCGAGGCGGCGCGGCGGGCGGCGGGGGGTGCTGTCGCCGCGGTCGATGCGGTGATGGAGGGGCGGGCGGGCGCGGCCTTCGTCGCCACCCGCCCGCCCGGACATCACGCCGAGCCGTCCCGCCCGATGGGCTTCTGCTTGTTTTCCAGTGCCGCGATCGCGGCCCAGCACGCCCGCGCCCGCTGGGGTCTCCGGCGCGTCGCGGTGGTCGATTTCGACGTCCACCACGGCAATGGCACCCAGGCCGTATTGGAGCGCGACGCCGACCTGTTCTACGGCTCCAGCCACCAATATCCCTGCTATCCCGGCACCGGGGCCGCCTCCGAGACCGGCATCGCCGGCAATGTCGTCAACGCGCCGCTGCCGCCGGGCGCCGGCAGCCGGGAGTTCCGCCGTGCCTGGGAAGCGACCATCCTGCCCGCCCTCGCCGCGCACCGGCCCGAACTGCTGATCGTCTCCGCTGGCTTCGACGCCCATCGCGCCGACCCGCTCGCCCAACTGATGCTGGATGCGATGGATTTCGGGTGGGTTACCGACCGGCTGCTCGAAGTCGCGGCTTCGTGCTGCGGCGGGCGGCTGGTCTCGGTGCTGGAGGGCGGCTATGATCTCGATGCCCTCGCCGCCAGCGCGAGTGTGCACGTCCGCCGCCTGTTGCAGGTCTGACGCACCCCGGCCGCACCCGCCGGATGGGGGACTTGCCCGCCTCGGCGCAACGCATTACCGGGTGGCAGAGGCGGGCGGCACCGCACGCAGGGCGGGCCGTTCGCCCCATGTCCGTGTGTCGCCAAGGGTCTGGAGAGGCGAATGCCCGACGACATCGCGACGCTCTCTTTCGAGGATGCGCTGGCCGAGCTGGAGCGAATCGTGCGCGGTCTGGAAGGCGGGCAACTGAAGCTCGAGGAGGCGATCGTCGCCTATGAGCGGGGCGCCGCCCTGCGCCGGCACTGCGAGGCCAAGCTCGCCGAGGCCGAGACCCGGGTGCAGGCGATCGTGGAACGCGCCGACGGGTCGCTGGCGCTGCGCCCGGTGGAATAGGCGATGCCCTCCGACACGCTGACGCCCGACACGCCGGCCATGAGCCGCGAGACCGCGCTCGCCCGGGCGCTGGCGGATGACGCCGCCGTGATCGAGGCGGCCCTCGATGCGCTGCTGCCCGCGGTCGAGGAGCCGGAGGGACGGCTCGCGGAGGCGATGCGGTACGCCTGCCTTGGCGGCGGCAAGCGGCTGCGCGGCTTTCTGGTCATCGAGGTCTCTCGCCTGTTCGGGGTCGCCGCCGCCTGCGCCGCCCGCGCCGCCGCCTCGGTCGAGATGCTGCACGCCTATAGCCTGGTGCATGACGACCTGCCGGCGATGGACGACGACGACCTGCGCCGTGGCAGACCGAGCACGCATCGCGCCTATGACGTGGCGACCGCTATACTGGTCGGCGACGCCTTGCAGTCTCGCGCGTTCGAGGTGCTGTCGGAACCCGATACCCATTCCGATCCGAAGGTGCGCTGCGAGCTGGTGGCGGCGCTGGCGGCGGCTGCCGGGGCGCGGGGCATGGCAGGCGGACAGATGATCGACATGATGACGGAGGGCCGGACCCTGAACCCGACCGAGGTGGGGCGTCTGCAGGCGCTCAAGACCGGGCGCCTGATCCAGTACAGCGCCGAGGCCGGCGCGATCCTGGGCCACGCGGCACCGCCGATGCGCGAGCGGGTCGCCGGCTATGGCCGCGACCTGGGTGCTGCCTTCCAGATCGCCGACGACCTCCTGGACGCGACCGGCACCGCCGAGGCGACCGGCAAGACCACCGGCAAGGATGCCGCTGCCGGCAAGGCGACGCTGGTGGCCCTGCTCGGTGCCGAGCGGGCGGCGGCGCAGGCCGGGATGCTTTCCCGCCAAGCGGCGGCCCATCTCGACGCGTTCGGGCCGGAAGCGGATCGGCTGCGGCAGCTCGCCGCGCACGTGGTGAATCGGCGGAGCTGAGGCCATGAGTATTGTTCCCGTCAGCGGTGGCAGCGCCGTCGCCCGCCCCAGCACGCCGCTTCTCGACCGCGTGCGCATGCCCGCCGATCTGCGCAACTTCTCCGCCGAGCAGCTTCGCCAACTCGCCGACGAGCTGCGCACCGAGCTGATCGACGCCGTATCCGTGACCGGCGGGCATCTCGGCGCCTCGCTCGGCGTGGTGGAACTCACCGTCGCCTTGCACGCGGTGTTCGAGACGCCGCGCGACCGGCTGATCTGGGACGTCGGCCACCAGGCCTATCCGCACAAGATATTGACCGGACGGCGCGACCGCATCCGCACGCTGCGGATGCCGGGCGGCCTCTCCGGCTTCACCCGCCGCGTCGAGAGCGAGTACGACCCGTTCGGCGCCGCGCATTCCTCGACCTCGATCTCGGCGGCCCTCGGCATGGCGGTGGCGCGCGACCTCAAGGCCGCCGCCGGGGCCGCCGAGGAGGCCGAGCGCCGGGTGATCGCCGTGATCGGCGACGGGGCGATGAGCGCGGGCATGGCCTACGAGGCGATGAACAACGCCGGCGCGCGGCACTCCCGGCTGGTGGTGATCCTCAACGACAACGACATGTCGATCGCGCCGCCTGTCGGCGCCATGAGCGCCTATCTCTCGCGGCTGATCTCCTCGCGCAGCTTCCTCAGCCTGCGCGAGCTCGCGGTGCGGATGGCCAAGCGTTTCCCGCGCGGCATCGAGCGCACCGCCCGTCGCGCCGAGGAATACGCACGCGGCATCCTCACCGGCGGCACGCTGTTCGAGGAGCTCGGCTTCTATTACGTGGGTCCGATCGACGGCCACAACATCGACCATCTGCTGCCGGTGCTGCGCAATGTGCGCGATGCCGAGGAGGCCGGGCCCGATCCTGGTCCACGTCGTCACCCAGAAGGGCAAGGGCTATCCGCAGGCCGAGGCGTCGGCCGACAAGCTGCACAGCGTCGCCCGCTTCAACGTGATCACCGGCGAGCAGGCCAAGGCGCCGCCCGGGCCGCCGCAATACACCAAGGTCTATGCCGAGGCGCTGATCGCCGAGGCCGAGCGCGACCCGCGCATCGTCGCGATCACCGCCGCCATGCCCTCCGGCACCGGGCTCGACCGCTTCGCCAAGCGCTTTCCCGACCGCTGCTTCGACGTGGGTATCGCCGAGCAGCACGCCGTCACCTTCGCCGCCGGCCTCGCCGCCGACGGGATGCGGCCATTCTGCACGATCTACTCGACCTTCCTGCAGCGCGCCTACGACCAGGTGGTGCATGACGTCGCGATCCAGCGTCTGCCGGTGCGCTTCGCGATGGACCGCGCCGGGCTGGTCGGGGCCGACGGCGCCACCCACGCCGGCAGTTTTGATCTCGCCTATCTCGGCTGCCTGCCGGGCTTCGTGCTAATGGCGCCGTCCGACGAGGTGGAGCTGGTCCACATGGTCGCGACCGCGGCCACGATCGACGACACCCCCTGCGCCCTGCGCTACCCGCGCGGCGAGAGCACGGGCATCGTCTTGCCCGCACGCGGCGAGGTGCTGCCGATCGGGCGGGCGCGACTGCTGCGCGAGGGCGGCTCGGTCGCGATCCTCTCGCTCGGCACCCGCCTCGCCGACGCCGCCCGTGCCGCTGACGAGCTGGCCGCGCGCGGCTTCCCGGCGACACTGGTCGATGCCCGCTTCGCCAAGCCGCTCGATGCGGCAATGGTCGAGCAGCTCGCACGCCATCACGAGGTTCTGGTGACGATCGAGGAGGGCAGCATCGGCGGCTTCGGCTCGGCGGTGCTGCATCATCTGGCGCATCGCGGGCTGCTCGACGGCGGCCTCAAGATTCGCCCGATGACGCTGCCCGACCGCTTCATCGATCACAACGCACCCAAGACCCAGGTTGCCGAGGCGGGACTGGCGGCGCGCGACATCGTGCGCACCGTGCTGGGCTGCCTTGGCCTCGACCTGCCGCAGGTGGCGCCGGCGGTATGACGGGTCTCGACACATCAGGGCCGCGCCTGCCTTCGCGCCGCGGCCTGCTGGTGCTCTGCTTCGTGGGCCTGCTCGCGGCCGAGCCGGTCCGCGCCGACCCGTTCCACATGCCGGTCGATCCGACGACGACGATCGCGCAGTTCGACGCGGCGCTGATTGCGGTGATGAGGGCCGGTCGGTCCACCCCGTTCATCCAGCGCTTCAACTTGCTGGCGCCGGCGTTGGACGGCACCTTCGATCTGTCGGCGATCCTGCGCACGTCGGTCGGTTTCGCCTGGTCGGAAATCCCCGCCTCGATCCGCGCGCAGCTCCTTGACGTGTTCCGTGAGTTCACCATCGCCTCCTACGTCGCGAACTTCGACAGCTACGACGGCCAGCAGATCCGCGTGCTGCCCAACTCACGGAGCGTCGGCGCCGAGCGCGTGGTGGCAACCGAGATCGTGCCGCGCGCCGGCAACCCGACCCGGCTCGATTACGTGATGCGCGACTACGGCGCGGGGTGGCGGGTCGTGGATGTGCTGCTCGACGGCACCATCAGCCGGGTCGCCGTGCAGCGCTCGGATTTCGCGTCACTGGTCGCCTCGGGGGGCGGGAACGGACTGATCAACAGCCTGCGGCAGAAGGTGGGCCAGCTCTCCGGAGGCGCGCTGGGCTGATGGCGTCGGCGTTGCTGTTCGCCCTGGCCGCGCTTGCCGCCATCATTTCGCTGGTGGGCATCGTGCAGGTGCTGGCCGGCTGGGTCCTGGTGCGCCGGTTCGCCGCTGCCCCGCACCCGGCGCCTTCCGCCTTGCCGCCGGTCTCGGTGCTGAAGCCGCTGCACGGCGACGAGCCGCTGCTGGAGGCGGCACTGGCGTCAATCTGCGAGCAGGACTACCCGGCCTTCCAAATCGTTTTCGGTGTCCAGGATGCGGCCGATCCGGCGTTGGCCGCAGTCGCGGCGGTGCGCGCGCGCTTCGCCCACGTGGACATCGCCGTAGTGGCGGACGCAACCCCGCATGGTGCCAACCGCAAGGTTGCGAACCTGATCAACATGCTGCCCGCCGCCCGCCACGACGTGCTGGTGATCGCCGACAGCGATATTCACGCCGGCCCCGACTATCTGCGCCGCGTGATCGGCGCGCTGGAGCGGCCGGGCGTGGGGCTGGCCACGACGCTCTACACCGGCCGGGCGGCGCAGCAGCGAACGCTTGCCGCCCGGCTTGGAATCACCGGCATCGCGCATTACTTCCTGCCCGGCGCAATGCTCGGCCGCGCACTGGGCCGGCAGGACTGCCTCGGCGCCACCATGGCGATCCGGCGCGCGACGCTGGATGCGGTCGGCGGCTTCCCGGCACTCTCGCCGTATGTCGCCGACGACGCGGTGCTCGGGGGGCTGGTGCGGAGCCGCGGGCTGTCGGTCGCCCTCGCCGGCACCGTGCCCGAAACCACCGTGGCCGAGGCCGATCTCCCTGCCCTGCTGCGCCACGAGCTGCGCTGGGCGCGGACCACGCGCACGCTGGCGCCGGTCGCGTTCGCGGCCAGCATCGTGCAGTTCCCGCTGGTCTGGTCCCTGGCGGCGCTGCTGCTGGCGGGCGGAGCTGCATGGGCGTGGGTGTTGCTCGTGGTATGCTGGGTTATCAGAGCGGCCGCCGCGCGCGGCATCGATGCGGCGCTCGGCCACGCGGCGCCGCTCTGGCTGCTGCCGCTGCGCGAGGCGTTGTCGGTTTGCGTGCTGCTCGCCGCCTATGCGGGGGACGAGGTGCATTGGCGCGGCGAGGTGCTGCGCGTCGCAGCACCCCGATCGTCGCTCGAGGGAGAATCGCTGTCGTGATGAAGACCCTGTTCCTGCAACCGCCCTCCTTCGACGGCTTCGACGGCGGCGCCGGCTCGCGCTATCAGGCGCGGCGGGAAATCCGCTCGTTCTGGTATCCGACCTGGCTCGCCCAGCCGGCCGCCCTGGTGCCGGGCAGTCGCCTGATCGATGCGCCGCCGGCGCGTATCGGGCTCGACGACGTGCTCGCCGAGGCGCGCGGGCGCGATCTCTGCGTGATCCACACCTCCACCCCGTCCTTCGCCGCCGATGTGCGTGTGGCCGAGGCGCTCAAGGGCGCGAACCCGTCGCTCCGGATCGGCTTCGTGGGGGCGAAGGTGGCGGTGCAGCCGGAGGAGAGCCTGCGCGCCTCGCCCGCGATCGACTTCGTGGCGCGCAACGAGTTCGACTTCACGATCGCCGAGGTCGCCGAGGGGCGCGATCTCGGCGCGATCGACGGCCTCTCGTTCCGTGGCGCGGCGGGTGGGATCGTCCACAACCAGGACCGCGCGGTGCTGGAGGACATGGACCGGCTGCCCTTCGTTACCGAGGTCTATAAGCGCGATCTCAGGATCGAGGATTATTTCATCGGCTACCTGCTGCACCCCTACGTCTCGCTCTACACCGGGCGCGGCTGCAAGTCGCGCTGCACCTTCTGCCTATGGCCGCAGACCGTGGGCGGGCACCGCTATCGGGTGCGCAGCGCGGGCCACGTCGCCGAGGAAGTGCGGCTGATCAAATCCTATTTTCCGCAGGTGCGGGAAATCTTCTTCGATGACGACACCTTCACCGACAACCTGCCGCGCGCCGAGACGATCGCGCGCGAGCTGGGCCGCATCGGCCTGCCGTGGTCGTGCAACGCCAAGGCGAACGTGCCGCGCGAGACGCTCAAGGTGCTCAAGGAGAACGGGCTGCGGCTGCTGCTCGTCGGCTACGAGAGCGGCAATCAGCAAATCCTGCACAACATCAAGAAAGGAATGCGGATCGAGGTCGCAAAAAAGTTTACCCGCGACTGCCATGAACTTGGCATCACGATCCACGGTACGTTCATCCTGGGCCTGCCCGGCGAGACACGGGAGACGATCGAGGAAACAATTCGTTTTGCAACAGAAGTAAATCCGCACACACTGCAAGTCTCCCTCGCCGCCCCCTATCCAGGGACGTTCCTGCACCGGCAGGCGGTGGAGAATGGCTGGCTCGATGCCGATCACGCCGAGCTGGTGGACGAGCACGGCGTGCAGATCGCGCCGCTCTCCTATCCACATCTGTCGCACACCGAGATTTTCGACAGTGTCGAGACGTTCTACCGGCGCTTCTATTTCCGCGCGCCGAAGATCGCCTCGATCATGGGCGAGATGGTGCGCAGCCCACAGATGATGAAGCGCCGCCTGCGCGAGGGCGTGGAGTTCTTCCAGTTCCTGCGGGAGCGCCACAAGGCTGCCGCCTAGCACCCGCGTCGCACTCGGTCACTGGGCCTCGCCTTCTACGGCGCCGCCGCGCGCTTCAGCCGCGGATCGACGCGAAACGCGGCCTCGCGCACGCGCCAGGCGGCGACCGATGCGTGGCGCGGGTTGAGCAGCACGTTGCGCTCCGCGGTCGCGATCCCGCCCGGATCGAGCCGGGCCGGCACCAGCACCGAGGGCACCAGCAGCGCAGCCGATGCCTGCCTCGCCGCCCACCCATCGCCGAGGCGGCGTGCGGCGTCCCGATCCGCCGCATCCGCCGCCGGGTCGGCTGCCTCGACGGGCGCATCCTCCGGCAGCTCGATCGCGAACGCACGCAGGCCCGCCGGCAGGCGCGCCGGGTTGAGATGCACGAGCTGCTCGAGCAGGGCGAGCGACAGATGCGTCGCCGCATAGATCATCGGCACGCCCGGACTGTTCCACCGGCCGCCGTAAAGGCGTGCGCCCTCGCCATCGATTTCCCGATGGCGGCCGAGCGCCAGCCGCCAGACTAGCACCTATTCGACCGGCACCTATTCGACCAGCACCTATTCGACGACGCCGTGCGCGATCCGCCCGAGCACCGCCTCCACCGCGCGGCCGCCCTCCTCGGTGTCGAGCAGCAGCAGCGGCGTCTGGCCGCCGAGCGCACCGTTGGCCTCGCGCAGCCAGGCATGGGCTTCGGCGCGACTGCCGAGCACGTCGTCGGCCATCGCCTGGATGCGCGCGAGGCGCACCACGAGATCGCTCTGCTCGCGCGAGAGCGACCCTTTCTGCCGGCGCGCGTAGAGCGTGCGGCGGGGGATGAAATGAGTCTCGACCTCGCGCTCAGCGAGCACGCCATCGGCGATCAGCCGGTCGAGCGCCGCCCACGGCAGACCGTCACGGACGGCACTCGCCAAAGTGAGGCCGGTGACCCCGGCCCGGTCGCGCCGCGTCCCGATGCCGCCCAGCACCTCGGCCACCGCCGTTGCCGTCACCATGTCACGCTCTGTGCCAACATGCCCATCATCTTGGGCGCATAGGCACAGGCGTCAAGGCCGCGCCGGCGTGCGGACGTGCTCGGGCCGCAGCCCCATTCCGATCAACCGCGCCGGCAACCGGCGCAGCACCGGGTAGTTCTGCAGCAGGCGCACCGGCAGCGGCACGGCGATCGTCCCCTGATGGGCGAGGGCCGCCAGCGCGACGCGGTTCTGGACCAGCACCTGCACGCGCTGCGTCATCCGCACCGCCCATTCGCGCCGCCGCTGCACGGCGCGCAGATCACCGAGCGTCACGGCGCCGCGCGCCAGCGGACCCGCCAGGCGGTTCGCCGCTGCGACCGCATCCTGCACCGCGAGATTGATCCCGACACCGCCCACCGG
Organism: uncultured Alphaproteobacteria bacterium; assembly: GCA_963754235.1. Taxonomy (GTDB): domain Bacteria; phylum Pseudomonadota; class Alphaproteobacteria; order Acetobacterales; family Acetobacteraceae; genus DATAYA01. The sequence continues at coordinate 124,726 of CAVWFK010000032.1, forward strand.
CGACATCGCGTGCGCGGCATCGCCGATGCAGAGCAGTCCCGGGCGATACCATTGCCGCAGCCGGTCGATCTGCACCGAAAGCAAGTTGACGCGGCTCCAGTCGTCGAGTTCGGCCACGCGATCGGCGAAATACGGCGCGAGCCGGACGATCGCGGCGTGGAGCGCCTCGATGCCGCGCGCGCGCAATGCGTCGAAGCTGCCCTTGGGGATCACGAACGCGCATTGCCAGTAGTCGCCGCGGTCGATGGTGACGAGGAGGCCGCCGGGGGCGATGCGGCCGAGCGTGCGCGTGGGATCGTCGTCGCGGCGCGAGAGGCGCATCCACAGCACGTCGATCGGCGCCCCTTCGTCGATTGAGGTGAGGCCGGCGCGGGCGCGCACTGTCGAGTGCCGCCCGTCGGCGCCTACCACGAGATCGGCGTCGATCCGAAGCGGGCCGTCGGCGGTCACGGCATTGAGGCCGACCACGCGCCCCTCGCGCTCGACCAAACCCACCGCCTCCGTACGCATCAGCAGGCGGAACGTCGGATATGTGCGGGCCTCCTCGGCGAGAAAATCCAAAAAATCCCATTGCGGCATGAAGGCGATGAACTTGCAGTGCGTCGGCAGGTGCGAGAAATCGGCCAGCGTGATTTCCGTCTCACCGATCACGCCGCCAAGCGTGCGTGCCTCGTCGTGCGGGCGCGCGAGCAGCCGGTCGAGCAGGCCAAGCTCGTGCATGAGCTGCAAGGTCGAGGGGTGGATGGTGTCGCCGCGGAAATCGCGCAGGAAGTCGGCGTGCTTCTCCAGCACGACGATTTCGACGCCGGCGCGCGCGAGCAGCAGGCCGAGCATCATGCCGCATGGCCCGCCGCCGGCGATCGCGCAGCGGACGGCGAGCGTCCGCCCGTTGCCGCTCATGCGAGCCGCGCCAGGGCCGCGTCGAGCCGGGCGGCCTCGCCGCGCAAGGCGGCCAGCCGCTCGCGATTCTCCTCCACGACCGCCTCGGGCGCGCGGCCGACGAAATCGGCGTTTTCGAGTTTTCGCGCGATCTTGTCGGCGTCGGCGAGCGCGCGGTCGCGATCGCGCCGCAGCCGTGCCGCCTCGGCATCGAGGTCGATCAGGCCGGCGAGCGGCAGCACGATCGTCGCTTCGTCGAGCACGGTCTGGACTGCGCCCTTGGGCACCATGCCGTCGATCGCGGCGATCTCTGTCGCACGCGCCATGCGCCGGATCGGCTCGATCCAGCGGCGCGCGCGCGCGAGCGTCTCCGGGGCGGCGTCGCGCAGCAGGATCGGTGTCGTGACTGCGGATGGCACGTTCAGCTCGGCGCGCGCGGCGCGCACCTCGGAGATCAGTCGCACGACCCAGCCGAGTTCCGCACTCGCTTCGGCCGCCTCGGTGGCGGCGGGTGCAGGCCAGGGTGCGCGGATCAGGCTGAACGGCGCGCCGAAGCCGAGCCGGTCCCAGAGTTCTTCGGTGACGAACGGCACCACCGGATGCAGCAGCCGCAGGATGATGCCGAGCACATGCGCCGCCGTGGCGCGCACCTCGTGCGCCTCCTCGCTCTCCGATTGCGCCAGCACCGGCTTGGCGAATTCGAGGAACCAGTCGCAAAAGACGTTCCAGGTGAAGCGGTAGCAGGCGGCCGCGTATTCGTCGCAGCGGAACGCCTCCAGTGCCGCGCTCGCCTCGGCGATCGCCCGATCCGTCTCGGCGAGGAGCCAGCGGCAGAGCGGCGTGCGCGCGATCGCCGGATCGAACGCGGGATCGGGCGAGACGCGGTTCATCTCGCAGAGCCGTGCCGCGTTCCACAGCTTGGTGACGAAGCTCCGATGGCTCGCGACGCGTGCGGCCGAGAGCTTCACGTCCCGCCCCGGTCCAGTCAGCGCGCAAATCGCGAAGCGCAGCGCATCGGCCCCGTATTCGTCGATGATCGCGAGCGGGTCGATGACGTTGCCCTTGCTCTTGGACATCTTCTGGCCGCGCTCATCGCGCACCAGCCCGTGGATGTACATGGTGCGGAACGGCACCTCGCCCATCACGTGCAGACCGAGCATCATCATCCGCGCGACCCAGAAGAAAATGATGTCGAACCCGGTCACCAGCACGTCGCCCGGATAGTAGCGCGCGAGTTCCGGCGTGCGCTCGGGCCATCCGAGCGTGGTGAACGGCCATAGGCCGGAGCTGAACCAGGTGTCGAGCACGTCCTCGTCCTGGGTCAGTTCGACGTCCGTACCCAACGCCGCGCGCGCCTGCGCCTGTGCCTCCGCCTCGCTGCGGGCGACGAAAAAGCGGCCGTCCGGCGCGTACCATGCCGGGATGCGATGCCCCCACCAGAGCTGGCGCGAGATGCACCAGGGCTGGATGTCGCGCATCCAGGCGAAGAATGTGTTCTCCCAGGATTTCGGCACGAATGTCGCCGCCCCGCCCTCGACGGCGGCGATTGCGGGCTTGGCGAGCTCGGCGGCGTTGCAGAACCACTGCGTCGTCAGCCGCGGCTCGAGCGGCACGCCGCCGCGGTCGCCATGCGGCACCTGATGCGTGTGCGCCTCAACGCGCTCCAGCAATCCGAGGCGTTCCAGCTCGGCGACGATCCGCTTGCGCGCGACAAAGCGATCTTGTCCGTCGAGCTTCGCGATAAAGCCGGGGTCGGCGACGCCGGGCACGGCACGCGGCGCAATCTCGGCGAGCGTGACCCGTGCCTGCCGGTCGAGCACCGAGGGCATGTCCAGACCGTGCCGCTGGCCCACGGCGAAATCGTTGAAGTCGTGCGCCGGCGTTATTTTCACCGCGCCCGTGCCCTTCTCGGGGTCGGTGTACTCGTCGGCAATGATCGGGATTTCCGTGCCCACGATCGGAAGAATGGCGTGGCGGCCAATGAGGTCGGCGAATCGAACGTCGCCGGGATGCACGGCGACCGCGACGTCGCCCAGCATCGTCTCCGGTCGTGTCGTCGCGACGCTGAGGAACCGCCCGGCCTCGCCCGCGATCGGATAACGGATGTGCCACAGGCTGCCACGCACCTCGCGGCTTTCCACTTCGAGATCGGAGATCGCCGTGTTCAGCGCCGGATCCCAGTTCACCAGCCGCCGGTCGCGGTAGATCAGCCCCTGCTCGTACAGGCTGACGAACACCTCGCGCACCGCCGCCGACAAGCCCTCGTCGAGCGTGAACCGCTCGCGCGCCCAGTCGAGCGAGGCACCGAGCCGGCGGAGCTGCTGCGTGATCGCGCCGCCCGACTCCGTCTTCCACTGCCAAACCCGCGCGACGAACGCCTCGCGCCCGAGGCTGTGCCGGTCCTGGTTGCCGTCCTGTGCCAGCAGCCGCTCGACCACCGTCTGCGTCGCGATCCCCGCATGGTCGGTGCCGGGCTGCCACAGCGCGTCGCGGCCCTGCATCCGGCGCCAGCGGATCAGCACGTCCTGGATCGTGAACGTCAGCGCGTGGCCCATGTGCAGGCTGCCGGTGACGTTCGGCGGTGGGATCATGATGGTGAAGGGCGCGGCCCGCGAGGTCGGGTCGGCGGCGAACGCGCCCGACTGCTCCCAGCCGGCATAGAGGTGCGGCTCGCTGGCGCGCGGTGTGAAGGTTTTGTCCAGCATGGCGGCGGTTATCGGGCGGGTGGTCGCGGTGCGCAAGGAGCGGAGGCTCAGGCGCGCTTGCGTCCGGTCAGGACAGTCGCGCAGGCAAGCTCAAGCTGTTTTTCCTTTGGCAGTTGAGTGGCGAACGGTCTGGCGACCAGTGACATCACCGGTTCGAGAAAATCCGCGACGCGCATCGACAGGAAGTCGTCCTTGGTGGTCCCGTTCAGCCCCTCGGCGTAGCTGCCGAGAATCCAGATCAGGGATTTTTGGGTCGTATGCGTTTTCGGAAACGTTCTTCGTGTCGACGATCCTCGTCTCGGCCTTGAGTTCATCGGTCAGATAGTCGACTTTTTCGCCGCGCCAGACATGCTGCATCTCTCGCCGGAGGAACGGACGCAACTTCGTCGTTTTGGAGTGCCGCAATGACGAGAGGTCGGGATCCCACAACAACCTACGGCCCTCGCGCGCACCAAAGTGAACGAAATGCGCTCGTCCCGACGGGCAGGAATTTTCCTCGACGGCTGCCTTCACATCCGAGTTGGCGCGGAGATATGCGTCCTCGTCGAAGTTTGTTTCGGTCGCAATCTCGCTCAGCAATACCGGTTTCGAGGCGTCTTCCATCGCGTCAATTTTGGCCGGCCGACCTCAATCCACCGCGCGGCCGACGACGCGCTCGATCTCGGCGCGCACCAGCCGCTCGACCATCGGCGGCAAATGCGCGTCCAGCCACTGCTTCAGCAGCGGACGCACCTCCTCGCGCACGATGTCCTCGATCGTGGGGCCGCCGCGCGAGACCTGCGTGCCGCGCTCGGCACCGAGCTGTCGGACCAGCGTGCCCACCGACTGCGCCGCGGCGGCCGCCGCCTCCGGCGCCACCAGGCCGCTGGCCGGCTCGGGCGCGCGCGGTGCCGGCGGAGGGGTGGGAACGGCCGCCGCGGGCGGCGGCGGCGCGTCCGGGGTTGCGGGTTCGGCTTGTTTCTCCACGTGCGGCTCCTCGGCGACCAGCATGGACGGATCGAGCACCAGAACCCCGGCGCCGGGGTTCGGCGCCGGCGGCGGCGCTGGCGGGGGCGACTGCGTGTCCTCCTCGCTCAGAATGCGACGGATCGACGCCAGGATTTCCTCCATCGAGGGATCGGCGCCCGCTTCGGATGCGGCCTCCGCCGGATGCGGCTCGCCAGGCTTCGGCTCGCCAGGCTTTGGCCCAGCAGACTTTGACCCACCGGACTTTGGCCAACTAGGCTTTGGCTCAGCCACGCCTAGCGCCCCGGCTGGCTGGTAGCGTAGTCGCCGGTGCCCCACAACCGGTCCCGCACGGCGCGGAAATACGCCGTCTCGTCATAGCGGGGCACGTTGAGGTTGAGGTCGCGCGCAGTCAGGCGACCGGCCGCCGATGCCAGGCTGTAGGAGGCGGTGACCAGGCTCGCGAGATTCTGCACCAGCGTCACCCGCGAGGTCAGCAGCGCCTGCTCGGCGTTCAACACGTCGAGCGTGGTGCGGCTGCCGACCAGCGCCTCCCGCTCCACGCCCTCCAGCGCCACCTCGTTCGCCTTGATCTGCGCTTGCGTGCTGGCGATGGTGGCGCGCGCCGCGACCAGCGTCTCCCACGCCGAGACCGCGGCCTGGATCGCCTGACGGCGTGTGTCATCGAGCGTCTTGCGCCGTGCCTGCTCGGTCTGCCGCGCCTGGCGCACGGCGGAGTATTCGCTGCCCCCCTGATACAGCGGCACCGAAAGCACCGCCGTCACGGTCTCACCGATGGAGCGGGTGTGCTCGAGCTGCGTGTTGTCCTGCCGGAAGGCCTGCCCTTGCAGGCTCACCGTCGGCATCAGCGCGCTCCAGGCGACGTCGATCGCGTCTTTGGCGGCGGCATCGTTGAACAGGGCGGCAATCACGTTGGGGTTGTTCGCGGCGGCGAGCTTCGCCGCTTCCTCCTCGCTCTTGATCGGCACCCGCAACGGCTGCGGATCGGATAGATTGTCGGGCGGGAAGCCGACCGTACGCAGATAGGTGGCCTGCGCGATGCGCAGATTGCCCTCCGACGTTTCGCGCTGCGCGATCGCGCCGGCCAGCGCCGCCTCGGCCTGCGCGACATCGGTGCGGGTAATCTCGCCCACGCGGAAGCGGTCGTTGGCGGCGCGAAGCTGCTCGCGCAACACCTGCTCGTTGCTGATGTTGAGCTGCAAGAGCTGGTTCGCCTGGATCGCGCCGACATAGGCGCTGACGGTATCGGAGAACACCGTCTCCTCGGTCGCGATCAGGGTCGCACGGCCGGCGTAGTCGGTGTTCTTCGCCTGGTTGGTGCCGGCGCGGGTGCGCCCGCCGGTGTACAGCGGCTGGGTGATGGTCGCGGTGCCGCTGTAGATCAGCCGGTTGTTCGGAACTGTTGAGCGGCCGCCGGTGAAGGTGTTCGGCTGGCTGCTGTCGGCATTCGCGTAGCCGCCACTGGTGCTGAGCACCACGGTCGGCCGCCAGCCGGCGAGCGCCTGCGGCACGCCTTCGTCGGTGGCGCGCAGGGTCGCGCGCTGGCTTTGCAGGCTCGGGTTGTACGAATAGGTGGCCGCCAGCGCCGCCTGCAGCGTGTGCGGCGTCCCCGGCGGGCCGTTGCCGCCGCCGCGCGGCTGCGCGAGTGCCGTGCCTGCCGCCAGCGCCAGCCCGGTCCCGAGTGCGATCGCGATGCGCAGAGCCATGATGATGCCCCCATCACGCGGCGGCCGGCCCCCGCGCCGCAGACCCGCGTTCTGCCACAGGCAGACCCGGCGTGCCAACAGCTTGTGGCAATTCGGGTTCCGTAGCCGCCCGCCGCCCACGCCATCAGTGGTCCGGCCCGACCGCTTCGGTGCCGGCCGAAGCGACCACCCGGTGCAATCCGGGGCGGGGCGCCCCAGCTTCCGCCCATGAGCAGCGTCCTGCAGGTGGCCGAGATCGCCGCGATGGCCGGCGATCCGGCCCGCGCCAACATCCTTCTCGCGCTGGTGGGCGGCCTCGCCCTGCCGGCCGGCGAGCTTGCCGGTCAGGCTCGGGTGACGCCGCAGACCGCGAGCGGGCATCTCGGGCAGATGGTGGCGGCCGGGCTGCTCGCGGTCACCCGGCAGGGACGGCACCGCTACTACCGCCTGGCCTCGCCGCGCGTCGCCGCGATGCTGGAGGGGGTGATGGCCGTCGCCGCCGAGGTGCCGCCGCGACGGCCGGCGGGCTCGCGGATCGATCCCGCGTTGCAGGCCGGCCGCACCTGTTACGACCACTTGGCCGGACGTCTCGGTGTCGCCCTTACCGATGGCCTGGTGCAGGCGGGGCACGTCCGGCTGCACGGCGAACTCGGGGAGGTGACGGAGGGCGGGCGGCACTTCTTCGCCGATTTCGGCGTGCCGCTCCGGCCGGTGCGCGGTCCGGTGCTGTGCAAAGCCTGCATCGATTGGAGCGAGCGGCGGCCCCACCTCTCGGGTCAGGTCGGTATCGGGCTCTGCCGACACCTGTTTGCACTCGGCTGGGTGGCGCGTATCCCGGGCGGTCGCGCGGTCACGCTCACATCGGCCGGCCGGGCCGGACTTCAGCAGACCTTCAGGTTACCGGCCGACGCCCTGAGCTGCGCCGTTCAGAGCGCCGCCGCAGCGGCTTCCGCCACCGCCTGATCCTGTTCCCCGGTGCGTCCGCTCGCGCCCACCACCCCCACGATCTGCTCCTGATGTCGCAGCGGGATGCCGCCTGCGAACACCATCACACGCCCGCGGTTGGATTCCTGAATGCCGTAGAATGGCGCCCCGGCTGCGCCTTCTCAGTCAGATCCTTGGTTGCGAGATCGAACATCCGCGCGGTGAATGCCTTGTTGATCGCGATATCGATGCTGCCAATCCACGCGCCATTCATCCGGATATGTGCACAAGGTTGCCGCCCGCATCCACGACCGCGATGTTGGACGGCGATGTGATTTCACGCGCTTTCGTCTCGCCCGCGGCGATGATGCGGCGTGCGTTGTCGAGCGAAACGAGCGCTTGACGGTCGCGAACAGGTGATGCGGCCGCTTGGGGCGCCCGCGTCGCGCGCTGCAACAGCGTCGTGCGCGATCGCGTTCAAAGGCAGCCAGTCCGCGCACGCGCAGCAAAACAGAGGTGTCCCGGTATGAGCCAGACCGACCGTGGTGGCTGGGGGGTGCCCCCTGATTCCGATGCCTGACCGCTACCCCGGCTACGACGTGCTGGCCAAGCGCAACACGCCGTCCTGGAACCGCAAGACCCGTGAGGTGATCGACCGCCGGCTGGCCGTGCCGCGCACCCCGCGCTTCTTCGCCGAGGAGGAGTTCGCGACGGTGGCGGCCATCGCCGCCCGTCTGGTGCCGCAACCGCACGATCGGCCGCCGATCCCGGTGGCACCTCTGGTTGATGAGAAACTGCACAGCGGCCGCAGCGACGGCTACCGCTTCGCCGGAATGCCGCGCGAGCGCGAAGCCTGGCGGCTGGGACTGCGGGCGCTCGACGCGGAGGCGCGGCGGGCGCACGGCGTGTCGTTCCGCGACCTCGAACCCGCCGCGCAGGAACTCGCTGTTGCGCGATATGCAGGAAGGCCGGCTGAACGACGCGGCTTGGTCGGGAATGCCGCCAAAGCTGTTTTTCACGCAGCGCATGGCCCACGACATCGTCATGGCCTACTACGCCCACCCGACGGCGTGGAGCGAGATCGGCTGGGGCGGCCCTGCCTCGCCACGCGGCTACGTGCGCATGGATTTCGACAAGCGCGATCGCTGGGAAGCGGCGGAGGCCAAACCCGGTCACGAAGAGGCCGCGCGGCGGAAGAATCTGCATGTCGGATGATCCGTTCGCGGCACCGCGGGCGAACGCCGGCCGTGCGCCCGATGTGTTCGCGCCCGGCGCCTGGGTGCCGATGCGCCAGTATCGCGAGGACGAGGCGGTGGATTTCGTCATCGTCGGCACCGGCGCGGGCGGCGGCACGCTCGCGTGCAAGCTGGCCGAGGCCGGGTTTTCCGTCGTCGCACTCGATGCCGGTCCGTTCTGGCGCCCGCTGGAGGATTTCGCCTCCGACGAATCCGAGCAGACCAAGCTCTACTGGACCGACGACCGCATCTGCGATGGCGACAACCCGATCCAGATGGGCAGCAACAACAGCGGCAAGGCGGTGGGCGGCAGCACCGTGCATTTCGCGATGGTGTCGCTGCGCTTTCGGCCGGAGTGGTTCCGCTCCCGCAGCGCGCTCGGCTACGGCGCGGACTGGCCGCTCGACTGGCGGGAGATGTGGCAGTACTACACGGAGGTGGAGCAGGCGCTCAAGATCGCCGGCCCCGTCACCTATCCGTGGGGGCCGCACCGGCCCCGCTATCCATACCGCGCGCACCAGATGAACGCCGCCGCCCTGGCTCTGGTGCGCGGCTGCGAGGCGATGGGCATCGACTGGACCGAGACGCCGATCGCGACGTTATCCGCCCCACGCGGCCGGGCGCACCCGTGCGTCTATCGCGGCTTCTGCGTCGTCGGATGCTCGACCAACGCCAAGCAGAGCGCGCTCGTCACGTGGATTCCGCGGGCGCTGCACGCGGGCGCGGAATTCAGGGACCTGGCGATGGTCGGGCGCGTGGAGGTGAACGAAGCCGGCCGCGCGACCGGCGTGCATTATTATCGCGAAGGAACGTGGCGGTTCCAGAAGGCCAGCAACGTGATCGTCGCCGGCTACGCGATCGAGACGCCGCGGCTGCTGCTGAACTCGGCCACTTCCGCGTTCCCGGACGGGCTTGCCAACGGCTCCGGCCAGCTCGGCCGCAACCTGATGACACAGTCCAATCAGGCGGTCTGGGGGATAATGGACCAGGAGGTACGGTCCTATAAGGGGCCGCCCTCGCTCGCCATCACCGAGCACTGGAATTACGACGATCGCAAGGATTTCTTCGGCGGCTACTGCTACATGAGCCAGGGTCCGCTGCCGCAGCTCTGGAGCAACACGCAGATGAACGCGCACGGGCTGTGGGGCGAACGGCTCATCCGCGAAATGGAGAAATACAATCATCAGGTAGGGCTGAAGATCGTCGGCGAAATGTTGCCGCAGGAGAGCAACCGGGTGACGTTGACCGATGAGAAGGATCAGTACGGCCTGCCGGTGCCGCGGATCACCTATTCCTGGGGCGAGAACGACAAGCGGCTGATCGACCACGCGCTGCGCTTCATGTCCCAGGCGCTGGAGGCGATCGACGCGCGCGAGATCTGGACCCAGGACGACGACACCTGCCACCTTGCCGGCACGGCGCGCATGGGCTTCGACCGCGAAAGCAGCGTGGTCGATGCCGATTGCCGGAGCTGGGACATCCGCAATTTGTGGATTTGCGATGGGTCGGTGTTCCCGACGACCGGCGGGGTGAACCCGTCACTGACGATCCAGGCGATCGCCTGCCGCACCGGCGACCGGATCAAGGCGATGGCGGCGCGCGGGGAGCTTTAGTACCCACTATCTGTAGAGCGTGAGTCGTCACGTAACTTGCCCTCGTCATTGCGAGTACCGCGAGCGCGCCTCTTGCGCGCGTGGCGGGACGAAGCAATCCAGGCCCGCCGCACAGCGCTGCCGTCTGGATCGCCACGCCGCCAAGCGGCGGCTCGCGATGACGAAGACGATGTTTCGCTCTCCACCGAGTCCGGGTACTGGCCGGCAGCGCGATCAGCATCATCTCCACTGCAGTCCGCCCATCCGCCAGGCACAGGCGTTGCCGGCCGAGAGCCGTGCTATGAGCACCCGCATGTGCCGGGTCCGTCTCCTCCTCGCGCTCCTGCTCGCGCTGGCGCTGCCGGGCGGCGCGGCGCGGGCGGCGGCAAGCGACTGGGCCCGCAACGCCCACGGCGCGGCGCGGCTGATCACGGCGGTCGAGGCGACCGGGTCGAGCACGCAGCTCGATGTCGGCTTGCAGCTCCGCCTGTCGCCCGGCTGGCACACTTATTGGCGCAATCCGGGCGATGCCGGCATCCCGCCCGCAATCGACTGGAAAGGCTCGGAGAGCCTGGGCCGCGCGGCGATCGCCTGGCCGGCGCCCCACCGCCTGCCGCCGCTCGGCGGCTTGCAGACCTACGGCTACGTGGGCGGCGTGGTCCTGCCGATCGCGGTTCTGCTTGCGCGTCCCGGCGCGCCGCTGCGCCTGCACGCCGAGGTGGACTACGCCGCCTGCAAGGAAATCTGCATCCCGTACCACGCGAGCCTGAACCTGGCGCTGCCGGCGGGGCTGGCGCTGCCGGGGCCGCAGGCGCCGTTGATCGCGGCGGCGCTTGCCCGCGTGCCGGGCGCCCTCGCCGCCGGCAGGTTGCGCCTGCTCGGCGCCGTAGTGGTGCCCGGCAAGCAGGGCGCCGTGCTCGCGGTTCGGCTCGCAAGCCTCGGCGTGCCGTGGCACCTCCCCGACCTGTTCGTCGAGGGCGTGGGCGACGGCCCCCCGGGGCAGCCGGAGGTCGCACTCGCCGAGGGCGGACGGATCGCGACCTTGCGTGTGCCGGTCCGCGGCGCGGCGGTGGAAAAGCTGGCCGGCCGCCGCTTGCACCTCACTGTGGTCGATGGCGACCGCGCGGCGGAGACCGACGTGACGCCGCTTGCCGGCACCCTGCCGCCGCTGCGAGGGGAGGACGCCACGCGGCTCGCAATCCTCGGCATCGCCCTCCTCGGTGGCCTGATCCTGAACCTGATGCCCTGCGTGCTGCCGGTGCTGTCGCTAAAACTGCTGGCGCTGGTCGGCTACGCGGGCGCCGAGCGCCGGACGGCACGGCTCGGCCTGCTCGCGACGGCGGCGGGCGTCGTGGTTTCCTTCGGCGTGCTCGCGGCGGTGCTGATCGCGTTGAAGGAAGCGGGGGCCGCGATCGGCTGGGGCATCCAGTTCCAGCAGCCCTGGTTCCTTGCCGGCATGGCCCTGCTCACGACGTTGTTCGCGGCCAGCCTGTGGGACTGGCTGCCACTGGCAATTCCCGGCGGGGTCGCCGGTACGGCCGGATCGGTGCGCGGGCACGGACCGCTCGGCGACGCGTTCCTGCTGGGCGCCTTCGCGACGCTGCTCGCCGCCTCCTGCTCGGCGCCGTTCGTCGGCACCGCGATCGGCTTCGCGCTCGCCCGTGGGCCACTCGATATCGCGCTCGTGTTCGCAGCCCTCGGCCTCGGCATGGCCGCACCGTTCCTGGCGGTCGGGGCGGTGCCGCGGCTGGTGGCGTGGCTGCCGCGGCCGGGGGCGTGGATGGTCTGGCTCCGGCGTCTGCTCGGGCTGGCGCTGTTCGGCACCGCCGTCTGGCTGCTCTCGGTGCTCGCGGTTGAAACCAGCGCCGGTGCGGCCTTGCTGGCCGGCGTGATTCTTCTGGCCCTGCTGGCGATCCTTGCCTGGCGCCACGCTCTGCCTCCGGGACGGCGCATGCGACGAACGGCGGGAGCCGTCGCAATCGTGCTGGGCGCTGTCGCGGTACTGGTCCCGGCGCTGCGCGGCCACGCCGTGCCGATCGAAGCATCGGCATCGGGCGCTGCGGCCGGGCTGTGGCGGCCGTTCGACGAGGCGGCGCTGCGCCGGATGGTGGCGGCGAAAAGAATCGTGTTCGTCGATGTCTCCGCCGCCTGGTGCCTGACCTGCAAAGTCAACGAGCTGACCGTGCTGGGCCGGACGCCGGTCGCGGGCCGGCTCCGATCGCCAGGCGTGATCGCGATGCGCGCCGACTGGACCCGTCCCGATCCCGTCATCACCGCCTACCTGCAAGGCTTCGGCCGCTACGGTGTGCCGCTCGACGTGGTCTATGGACCCGGCGCGCCCGAAGGCATCGCGCTGCCCGAGCTGCTGACAACGGGCGCGGTGATGGACGCCTTCCGCCGGGCCGGCGCCGCGCGTCGCCAGGAAGCCGCCCGGAGGACGGCGGAATGAGTTTCTATCAGCGCCACGTGCTGCCGCACCTGCTGCATCTGGCGATGCGGCAGCAGTCGCTGCTTCCGTTCCGACAACGGGTGATCGGCGCGGCCGAAGGGCGGGTGCTGGAAATCGGCATCGGATCGGGACTCAATCTGCCGCTGTACGGGGCATCGGTCCGCGTGGTCATCGGCCTGGAGCCGTCGTCCGAACTGCTGCGCATGGCGCGCGAGCGGGCCGCAGCCGCGCCGGTTCCCGTCGAGCTGCTGGAAGCCTCGGCCGAAGCGGTGCCCCTCGATACCGCCAGCATCGACACCGTGGTGACGACGTGGACGCTCTGCACCATCCCCGACGCGCCGCGCGCGCTAGCCGAGCTGAAGCGTGTGCTGAAACCCGGCGGGGCGCTGCTGTTCGTCGAGCACGGCCGCGCGCCGGAGCCAGGTGTGGCGCGCTGGCAGGATCGGCTCGACCCGTTATGGCGGCGCTTCACCGGCGGCTGCCATCTCAATCGCAAGATCGACGACCTGATCTGCGGCAGCGGCTTCCAGATCGACGCGCTCGCGAACGCGCGGCTGCCGGGGCCGCGCACCCACACCTTTCTCTATGAGGGCCGCGCACGGCCGGCATGATGGCAGGGACACGATGACAGGGACACGATGACAAGGACGCTTCGCTTCATCCGCTGGACCTCGCTCGGCCTGATCGTGCTGTTGGCGATCGCGGTGGCGGTACTGCAATTCCGCCCAGCCGCCGGCCCGGCCGCCGAGAATGCCTTGGCAGTCACAGCCTCGATCGGCGGCCCGTTCCACCTGATTGACGACAAGGGCCACGCGGTCACCGCCGCCGATTACCGAGGCCGCTGGATGCTGGTCTATTTCGGCTACACCGACTGCCCCGACGACTGCCCGCTGACTTTGCAGAAGATGGCTGTCGCGGTCAATAAGCTTGGGCCGCTCGCCGATAAGGTAGCGCCGCTGTTCATCACCGTCGATCCCGCTCGCGACACGCCGAGCCGGCTCGCCAGCTATTTGCAGAACTTCGATCCGAGAATCGTCGGCCTGACCGGAAGCGATGCGCAGATTGCGGCGGCCGCGAAGGCGTATCGGGTCTATTACTCGCCGGCCGAGCATGAAAAGTCGGGCGCCGACATCGTTGGCCACTCGACTTTCGTCTATCTGGTGAACCCGGCCGGCAAGTTCGATGCGCTGCTGCCCTCGGATGTCGATGCCGACACGCTGACGGCCACGTTGCGCACGAAATTGCTGCATTCGCGGGCGTGATCCGTCGCGTGCTGAAAGCGTAGCGGCGTTAGACGAGTTCGGCCGCGCCTGCGCCTGCCGGCCTGTCATCCGGGAGACACATCGTCAACTTTCTGTGACGGCATTAGCATATGTGTTGTGCATTTGTTAGAACAGCCCGACACTGGTCACTTCAAGAGCGGAACAGGGGGGTTTCGTCATGAAGGCACCAGTAGCATTGGCGCGCCTCGGGCATATCGGCGGTGCTTCCCGGTTTCGCGCGCAGTTGGCGGTCACCGCGGTCGCAACCGCTGTGCTCGCCCTCGGTGTGCAACCGGCACGTGCCGGGTTTGTCTTTCAAGACATAGTTAACAACAACGATCCGACCTTCAATCAGGAGTTGGGGATAAATAACGCCGGCACGATCGCCGGCTATTTCGGCAGCGGCGCCGCCGGCCATCCGAACCAGGGCTACACCGTGGTGCCGCCGTATGGTCAGGCGAATTTCACCAACGAGAACTTCCCCGGATCGGTCCAGACTCAAGTCACCGGACTCAACAACATCGGGACGACTGTCGGGTTCTGGTCAAATACGAACATGGGCCCCCCACTCGACAGTAATTTCGGCTTTGTCCACCAAGGCGCAACATTTACCAACGTCAACAATCCCAATACGGCGACCACGCCCCCGGTCTTCAACCAATTGCTCGGCGTCAACGACCATAATGTCGCCGCCGGCTTTTACACCGACGCGGCGGGCGCCACCCACGGCTACACCTACACGATCGCGACCAACGCGTTCTCCGCCAACATAGACGACCCGCACGCGGTCGGTAACACCACGGCGGCAGCAATCAACAATGCGGGCGAGATCGCCGGCTTCTACACCGATGCCGGCGGGGCATTCCATGGCTTCATCGACAACAACGGCATGTTCACTACGCTTGATGCGGCGGGTGCAATGGACACCAGCCTCTTGGGATTGAACAATCTCGGCGAGGCGGTGGGCTTTGACATCGACGCGAACATGCTCATGCACGGGGTCGTGTGCAGTGTCTCTGCCCTCACCTGCACACAGGTGGACGACCCCTTCGGGGTTGGCACCACAACCTTCAACGGCGTCAACGACCGCGGTCAGATCGTCGGGTTTTACGTCAACGGCGCCGACAACACCATCGGTCTCCTCGCCAACCCGGTCCCTGAGCCGCCATCGCTGGCGCTGTTCGCCGCCGGGCTGCTCGGCATCGCGACCTTCTGGCGCCGCCGGAGGGCGTGAACTCAGGGCTGCGCTCCCAATCGTGCTCGGGATCATGGCAGGCGAGATGAGGGAGTAAGCCGCGGGATCGTGGACGGCGCAGGTGGCCGCGCTCTGTTGCGGCGCGACCACCACTTTGCGCCCCCCGCCCCATCCCCTACCCTTCCCCCATGACCCGCTCCCGCGCCGACTGCGAAGCCCTCGACCGCGCCGATCCGCTGGCGCCGTTCCGCGACCGGTTCGCGCTGCCCCCGGGCGTGATCTACCTCGACGGCAACTCGCTCGGCCCGCTGCCCCGCGCCACTCCGGCCCGGCTGCGCGCGGTTGCCGAAGCGGAATGGGGAGAGGCTCTCATCCGCGCCTGGAATCAGCACGACTGGATTGGCCTGCCGCTGCGCATCGGGGAGAAAATCGGCCGGCTGATCGGGGCGGCGCCGGACAGCACGATCGTCGCCGACAGCACCTCGATCAGCGCGTTCAAGGCGCTGGCGGCGGCACTCGCGCTGCGGCCGGAGCGGCGGGTGATCGTCTCGGAGGCTGGGAACTTCCCGACCGACCTCTACATCGCACAGGGTCTCGCCGCCCTGCTCAGCCAGGGCCACACGCTACGGCTGGTGGAGGATGACGATATCGCGGGCGCGATCGATGCCTCGGTCGCGGCAACGCTGCTGACGCACGTCGATTATCGCAGCGGACGGATGCTCGACATGGCGGCGATCACCCGCGCCGTGCACGACGCCGGTGCCGTCGCGATCTGGGATCTGGCGCATTCGGCGGGCGCGGTGCCGCTCGACCTCGCGGGATGCGATGTCGATCTCGCGATCGGCTGCGGCTACAAGTATCTCAACGGCGGGCCGGGAGCGCCGGCCTTTCTGCATGTGGCCCCGCGCCTGCTCGATCAGGTGCGGATGCCGCTGACCGGCTGGCTCGGGCACGCCGCACCGTTCGCGTTCGAGGGCGGATTCCGTCCCGCCGCGGGCATCGCGCGCGGGTTGGTCGGCACGCCGCCGGTGCTCAGCCTCGCCGCACTGGAGGTCGGCGTCGATCTGGCGCTGGAAGCGCCCATCGACGCGGTGCGGAAAAAATCTCTCGCTCTGACGGAAACCTTTGCCGCGCTGGTGGCGCAGGAGTGCGGGGAGTTCGACTTCCTCTGCATCACGCCCGCCGAGGCCGCGCGGCGCGGCAGCCAGGTCTCGTTCCGCCATCCCGAGGGCTACGCGATCATGCAGGCGCTGATCGCGCGCGGGGTGATCGGCGATTTCCGCGCGCCCGACGTGCTGCGCTTCGGCTGCACGCCGCTCACGCTGCGCTACACCGAAATATGGGACGCGGTCGCAATCCTGCGCGAGGTGATGCAGACGCGCGCCTGGGATGCGTCGCAATTCCGGGTGCGGCAGGCGGTCACCTGATGGGGGCTCACGCCTTCGGCCAGCCGGTGCTGCGGCACGAGGACACGCGGCTGCTGCGCGGCGCCGGCCGGTTCCTCGCCGACCTCGTGCCGCGCGACGCCGCGCGCGCGGTGATGCTGCGCAGCCCGCACGCGCACGCAATCATCCGGGGCATCGACGCGGCCGAGGTGCGGGCGATGCCGGGTGTGCTCGCGGTGCTGACCGGCGCCGACTGGGCGGCGGACGGGCTCGGCGGCATCCCGGCCGGGCACGACTTTCCGGCGCTGCCGGGCACGCCGAACGGCGGCACCTATCACCACCGCCCGCCCCGGCCGGCGCTGGCGCGCGATCGGGTGCGCTTCGTCGGCGATACGGTCGCGATGGTGGTGGCCGAGACCGAAGCCGCGGCGCGCGACGCGGTCGAGCAGATACTCGTGGAGTACGAGCCGCTGCCGTGCGTGACGGACACCGAAGCCTCGGTGCAGCCGGGCGCGCCGCCGGTCTGGCCGGAGGCAGCCGACAATATCTGCTTTCGCTGGCAGGC
Organism: uncultured Alphaproteobacteria bacterium; assembly: GCA_963754235.1. Classification (GTDB taxonomy): domain Bacteria; phylum Pseudomonadota; class Alphaproteobacteria; order Acetobacterales; family Acetobacteraceae; genus DATAYA01. The sequence goes on from CAVWFK010000032.1 coordinate 141,568, forward strand.
CGGCGATGCAGCCGGCGTCGAGGCCGCCTTCGCCCGCGCAGCGCGGATCGTGCGCGTCTCACTTGTCAACAATCGGGTGCATGTCGGCGCGCTCGAGACGCGCGGCGCGGTCGGCAGCTTCGCGGACGGGCGATACACGCTCACCACCGGCAGCCAGATGCCGCATGGGCTGCGCGACGCGCTGGCGCATGACGTGCTGCGCGTGCCGGCGTCCGATGTGCGCGTGATCGTCGCCGATGTGGGCGGCAGTTTTGGTATCAAGAATGCTCTCTATCCCGAGCAAGCGCTGGTGCTGTGGGCGGCGCGGCGGCTTGGGCGCACGGTCGCCTGGATCGGCGAACGGACCGACGGGTTCCTCTCCGACTACCAGGCACGCGACAATGCCAGCGTGACCGAACTGGCGCTTGACGATACGGGACACTTCCTGGCGCTGCGGGTCGCGACGATCGCCAATATCGGCGCCTATCTCTCGCCCGAGGGCTGGCTGTCGCCCACGATCAACACCCCGGCGCTGGCCGGCGTCTATCGGCTGCCCGCGATCCATGTGTCGGTGACGGGTGCGTTCAGCAACACGGCACCCGTCGAAGTATATCGCGGCGCCGGCCGGCCGGAGGCGGTGCATCTGCTGGAGCGGCTGGTCGATGCCGCCGCGCGCGAGACCGGCATCGATCGCCTGACCTTGCGGGCGAAAAACCTGCTGCCGCCCGATGCTCTGCCGTATCAGACGGCACTCGGCCTGCTGTACGACAGCGGCGATTTCCCCGGAATGCTGGCGGACGCGGTCGGACGCGCCCGCGTCGCGGACTTTCCGGCGCGGCGCGCTGCGGCCGCCGCGCACGGCCGCCTGCGCGGGATCGGGCTTGCGCAGGACCGCGAGCGTGTGGCGGGTGCGTGGGCCGAGAACGCCTGGCTGGAGCTGGACGCGACCGGGCAGGTGCGGTTGCTGGTCGGCACGATGTCGAACGGGCAGGGGCACGAGACCGCGTATGCGCAACTGGTCGCCGACGCGCTGGGGCTGCCGCCCGAGGCGATCGCGGTGATCCAGGGCGACACCGACCGCATCCCCTCCGGCCACGGCACCGGCGGTTCGGCCTCGCTCTCGATCGGCGGCGCCGCGGCGGCGGCGGCGGCGGCGGACCTGGTGCGCCAGGCGCTGCCGCTCGCGGCCGACGCGCTGGAGGCGGCGGCCGCGGATGTCGCGTTCGAGGACGGCGCGTTTCGCATCGCCGGCACCGACCGCGCCATCGGCCTGGCCGACGTGGCCCGCCGGCTGGGCCAGGGCGGGGCGCCGGAGATACTGACCGGCACCGGTCATTGGCGCCCGTCCGGCCCGAGCCTCCCGAATGGCTGCCATGTCGCGGAAGTGGAAATCGATCCCGAGACCGGCGCGTGGCAGCTCGTGGCCTACGCAATGCTGCACGATTTCGGCCGGGTGCTGAACCCGAAGCTGCTGGAGGGGCAGTTGCAGGGTGGCGTGGCGCAGGGCTTCGGCCAGGCAGCGCTGGAGCGCGTGGCGCATGACCCCGCGAACGGGCAGGTGCTGAGCGGATCGTGGATGGACTACGCGATGCCGCGCGCGGATGACCTGCCCAGCCTGACGCTCACGACCCGGCCGACGCCGGCGCCGAGCCATCCGCTCGGCATCAAGGGCGCGGGAGAGGCAGGGGCGGCCGGCGCGCCGCCGGCGGTGATGAACGCGCTCGCCGACGCGCTGGCGCCACTCGGGGTGCGGTCGTTGCAGATGCCGGCGACGCCGGAGCGCGTCTGGCGCGCGATCCGCGATGCCGCTCGAAGTCCGGTGGCGAACTCGCGGGCGTGAGCGGGGTTCGTGATCGTGAGGCCGGGCGCCTCACCGCAGAAGGAGACGCGTTGTGAAGCTGCTCGCCGTCCACCCCAGCGCGCTGATGTACACCCGCATCTTCCTTCGCCTCGAACCGCTCGGCCTGGAGCTGGTCGCGGCGGCGGCGATCGCGGCGGGCCACGCGGTGCGGCTGATCGATTTGCAGGCGGAGACGCACCGCGACTACTTCCGAGAAATCGATCGCTGGCGGCCGGACGCGGTCTGCTTTTCGGGCAATTATCTCGCCAACATCCCCGAGATCATCGATCTCGCGCGCGCCACGCGCGAGCGTCTGCCCGGCTGCTTCATCATCGTGGGCGGCCACAGCGTCTCGTTCGTGGCGCACGACGTTCTGCGCCATGCCGAGGGCGCCATCGACTGCGTGCTGCGCGGCGAGGGCGAGGCCGGCATCGCGCCGCTGCTGGCGGCCGGATGCGGGGGTGATCTGGCGCGCGTGCCGGGCGCGGTGAGCGCCGGCGGGGACGGGCCGCCGCCGCGCTTCGTCGAGAGCCTCGATGCGCTGCGCCCGGCGCGCCACCTGCTGCGCCATCGGCGGCGCTATTTCATCGGCGCGCTCGATCCCTGCGCCTCGATCGAGTTCGCGCGCGGCTGTCCGTGGGACTGCACGTTTTGCAGCGCCTGGACCTTCTATGGCCGCAGCTACCGCACGGCGAGCCCGGAAATCGCGGCCGAGGAGGTGGCACGCCTGGCGGAACCCGGCGTGTTCATCGTCGATGACGTGGCCTTTATCCATGCCGAGCACGGCATGGCGATCGCGGATGCGCTGGAGCGGCGGCGCGTGCGCAAGCAGTATTATCTCGAAACCCGTGGTGACGTGCTGTTGCGCAACAAGGAGGTGTTCCGGCGCTGGCGGCGTCTCGGGCTGCAGTACATGTTTATCGGGCTGGAGGCGATCGACGCCGAGGGGCTGAAGCGGTTCCGCAAGCGCGTGTCGCTGGACCAGAATTTTGAGGCGCTCGCGTTCGCGCGCTCGCTTGGCGTGACCGTCGCGATCAACATCATCGCCGATGCCGCCTGGGACCACGCGCGCTTCGAGACGGTGCGGCAGTGGTGCCTCGAGATCCCCGAGATCGTCAACATCAGCGTCAACACGCCCTATCCCGGCACCGAGACCTGGTCCGCGGAGGCGCGCCGGCTGACCAGCCGCGACTACCGGCTGTTCGACATCCAGCACGCGGTGCTGCCGACCACCCTGCCGCTGCCCGAATTCTATGCCGAGCTGGTGCGCACGCAGCAGGTGCTCAATCGCAAGCATCTGGGCTGGATGGGGCTACGCCGCGCCGGCGGGATGGCAGCGCGTCGGCTGCTGCACGGGCAGACCAACTTCGTGCGGATGCTGTGGCGGTTCAACTCGGTGTTCAATCCGGCGCTGCAACTCGCCGATCATGCGCGCCCGATGCGCTACGCGCTGCCCGAGCCGCCTTCCGTGCCGCCCGCCCGGCGCGCGCTCTACGTTCACGCCCCCGCCGGACGGCGCGGGCGGGCGATCGACGACGCGACCGAGCGTTTCGTGGAGGCGACGCGCGCGGGCGGCGGCTGATCGCCATTGTGCCGGCGCCAAAAGGATCTAGGTGCCTGGGCTATTCCACGTCGTGCTCGGCGAAGGCCGAGCATCCACGACTTTGCGGCCGCACGAAAGACGTGGATGGTCGGCCTTCGCCGACCACGACGGTGGGGACGCGTCGATATCTACGGGTAACTGGTATCAAGTCAGCCCCGGGTCGGGCATGTACGCGCTCAGCACCTCGGGCTTGCGGATGACGATGTTGCCGCCCTCCTCATCGAGCACACCTTCCTCGCGCCAGAGGCGGAGCTGCTTGTTGACGCTCTCCCGCGTCGTCGCGATCAGCGCGCTCAAATCCTTCTGGGAGAGTTTCAGGCGGATGCGCACCCCGTCCGGCCCCGGCGCGCCGTATTCGTGCGCGAGTTTCGTCAGCAGCCGCGCGAGACGGGCGGGCAGATCGAGCAGCGCGATCTCCTCAAGGGCAACGCTCGTGCTGCGCAGCCGCTCGCAGAGCAGTGCGAGAAGACGGAGTGCCAGATCGTCGTTGCGGTGCAGGAAGGGCAGGAAATCCCGCCGCTCTACCACCAGCACGAGGCTGTCCTCCATCGCGGTCACGTCGGCGCTGCGCGGCTTGCCGTCCAGCAGCGCGATTTCGCCGACGACGCCGCCGGGCTCGACCAGGCTGAGCGTGATCTCCTTGCCCTCGGCCGAGATGGCGGCGATACGCAGCCGGCCATTGGCGAGGATCATCATGCTCGCGCCGTCATGGCCGCGCGTCAGCACCGACGCTCCGCGCGCGTAGCGTCGCTCGGCGACGAAGCCGAGCAGTTCGTCGAGTTCGGCGGGGCGCAGGGTTGCGAACAGGCGCGTCGAGCGCAGCAGCTCGCGCTTGGCGGTGCGGTCGAGCGGGCGAAGCATCAGGCGGCCGCCCGCAGCATGATGCCGGCCGAGCGCCGGATCTCGTCCCAGGAGGGCGCGCGCCGCCAGCCCGGCTGGCGCAGCGGCAGCATCAACACGCTGTTCTCTTCCCGCAGCAGCCAGCCGCGCCGTTCCAGCGCCGTCGCTGCCGCTTCCAGCGCGGCGCGACCGTGCAGCGCGCCGAGTTCGGCCTCGATCTGCGGCCAGCCGCGGATGCACCAAGCGAAGCGGGCGAGCGCCGCCTCGGTTCCGCGCAGCGGCCAAGCCTGCGCCGGCCAGCCTCGGCGCTGGTCATGGATCACCATCGTCTCCCCGTCGTCCGCGCACCAGAGCTCAGATTCGCTCTGATGCGCGCGCCATTCGGCATAGGCTTGCGCCGCATTTACGGTCGTGTCACGCCAGGCTGCAAGGGCGTCAGAGTGCATTTCGAAGTGATAGCCGAGTCGCCGAAGTGACATATCGTCGAACGGAAAGATGTGCCGGTACGCCGGCAGCGGCGCCAGCGTGACGCCGAACTGCTCGGGGTGGTCGAAATACGGGCTGAAGCGGTCTGCGCGCGCACGCAGGAACGCGGCCGGCGGTTGCAAATGAGCTAGCTTCGGAACCAATGCCGCGATGGCGGCATACTGCGCCGCGGTCTCGCCGGGAAAGCCGCAGAGCGCCAGCCACTCGACATAGATGCCGGCCTCGGCCGCGAGCTTCAGGGTCTGCACGTTCTGCAACGTCGTCACACCCTTGCGCATCAGGCGCAGCAGCTCGGAATCGAGCGTCTCGATGCCCGCCTGGATTTTCCGTATCCCGGCGCGGGCCAGCGCGGTGATCTGCTCGGGTTTCAGGTTCGCTTTCACCTCGTAATAGATCAGCAGGCCCAGATCGGCGTTCGCGAGGCGCGGGATGAACTCGCGGAAATAGGCCATCTCGAGGATGTTGTCGGCATTGGCCACGTCGCGGCAGTCATGGCGCGCGACGAGGTGCGCGAGTTCGTCGAAGGCGCGCGCCTGCGATTTCGAGCGATACGCCATGTCGCGTCCGTTGAGGCCGCAGAAGGTGCAGTGCTGCTTCGCGCCCCACCAGCAGCCGCGCGCGGTTTCGAACACCACCGCCGGCGGGAACTGCCGTGCGGCGGCCGAGCTCGCGTGCTGGGCGAAGAACGCGTCGAAATCGGGATAAGGGAGCGCGTCGAGCGGAAATCGAGCGGGGCGCGTGGTGGGGGCGACGGTTGCGCGGTCCAGGCGCACCACCATGCCGGGGATGGCGGCGAGCGGCGCGCCTGCGAGATGGCGGCGCACCAGCTCGGGGAAGGCGCGCTCGCCCTCGCCGAGACAGACCGCATCCACGAATGGATACTTCCGGTGCAGTTCGATGCCCATCTCGTCCTGGCAATTGGCACCCCCGAGCACGATCAGGATGTCGGGGTGTGCCGCCTTGATGCGGCGCGCGAGGCCGAGCGAGGCCATCGTCTGCTGGAACGAGGAGGTGAAGCCGACGACGGCATACGCGCCCCAGTCGATCGCGGCGAAGCAGCCGTCGAGGAACGCACCGGCGCTCTCGCGGGCCGAGAGGAAGGCAAGCAGGTTGGCGGCGCTGTGGTGCTCGGCGAAATCGCGCGAGAAGATGTCGGTGAGGAAGGAGAGATCGTCGCGTGCAAGGCCGGCGTTTGCCTCGGGCGCGAACGCCCATTCGCCGACATGGGCCATGTAGAATTCCGGATCGGTGATCCGCGCGTAGTCCGCGACGCCGAGATGGTCGATGTAGTCGAGCGAGAGGTAGCGCACGTCGCAGCCAATTCCCGCGGCTTCGAGGAGCGGCTTGAGCAGGCCGAGGGCGAGATTGGGATAGTGCGCCGCCGAGAGCGGCATCGAGATCAACAGCACCCGCTCGGCCGGGATGTCCATCGCGCGTGGTGTCATATCAATCGTCGAGAATATCGATTAATCTTCACCGTCATGGTCGGCGGAGGCCGACCATCCACGACTTCGCTATGTGCCGACAGAAAGACGTGGATGCTCGGCCTTCGCCGAGCATGAGTGCGTCCGCGAGGACGCTTTGTCTGCACGGTGCAAGTCCGTGCCTGGGTTGGTCGCAGCCCAGTAATCGAAGGTAACTGCGTCGCCGAGAGGCGGGGTGGGGAGCAACCGGAGGTGAACCGGCAGTCCGTAGGATGACGAACCTGTTTCGGCGGGGTCTGGTGGCGAGCCTGCTCATGAATGGCGAAGCCTGGAACAACCGCCGGCGCTGAGGCGACTGACAAAGCGACCGGCGGGCGGATCACGTGGTTGAGGGCGGAATGCCGGGACGGCAAGGCGGCTGAAACGGAGAGACCTGGCGGTTCGGGTGAGACCGCCAGGAGTAGAGCCTTCATAGTACCGCGGTGGCGCGAGCCACGAGAGGGACGGGCAGCAAAACCGACCCAAGGGAAGGGAGGCAGGGAGCTGGATGCGAGAGGTCGAGCATGGAGCAGGAAAGTCCCGGCAGTGCCGCCAAGGCTAAGCAAGGGACAGATGCCATCGTCGGGAAACCCCGCGAACTGTGGTGGACGGAAGCTTCGATCTGGACGGATCGCATGGTGTCGGCGCTTGGTAACGGCGTCAAAGGAGGCAAGTGGTTCAGTCTGATCGACAAGGTCACCCGACCGGCAACCCTTGAACTGGCGTGGCAGCGTGTTGCCCGCAACAAGGGGGCGGCCGGTGTGGATGGGCAAAGTGTCGAACGGTTCGCTGGGCAGTCGGGGCGGTATCTGCGGGAACTCCGGGAGAGCCTGGAAGACGGCAGCTACCGGCCGAGCCCGGTCAAACGGGTGAAGATACCCAAGGCGGACGGCAAAACTCGCCCGCTGGGGATTCCGACGGTCAAGGACCGGATTGTCCAAACCGCCCTGAAGCTGGTCATCGAGCCGATCTTTGAAGTGCAATTCCGGCCCGGAAGCTACGGCTTCCGTCCGGGACGCGGCTGCAAGGACGCTCTGCGGGAAGTCGACCGGCTGCTGAAGGAAGGCCGCACCTTCGTGGTGGATGCCGACCTGAAGAGCTACTTCGATACCATCCCGCACGACCGGCTGCTGGCGATGGTGGCAGGCTCGATCAGCGATGGCCGTGTGCTGGCGTTGATCGAGGGCTTCCTGCGCCAGGAGATCATGACGGAGATGGCGCACTGGCAGCCGACGACGGGAACGCCCCAAGGGGCGGTGCTGTCGCCGCTGCTGGCCAACCTGTACCTGCACGCGCTCGACCGACTGATGGAGCGGAGCGGCGATCGGATGGTGCGCTACGCCGACGACTTTGTGATCCTCTGCGCGTCGGAAGCGGAGGCGACGGCAGCCCTGCGCCAGGTGACGGCGTGGGTGACTGCCAACGGCCTGACGCTGCACCCGGACAAGACACGGATCACCGACAGCCGACAACCGGGCCAGGGATTTGAGTTCCTTGGCTACCGGTTCGAGGCCGGTCGGCGGTACGTGCGCACCAAGAGTCTGAAGGCCTTCCGGGACAGGGTGAGAGCCAGGACGATCCGCAGCCGAGGTGACAGCCTGGGGCGGATCATCGCTGACCTCAATCCGCTGCTGCGCGGGTGGTTTGGCTACTTCATGCATGCCAGGCCGCGCCTGTTCCGCAAGCTCGACGGCTTTATCCGACGGCGGCTGCGCGCCATCCTGCGCAAGCAGGAGAAGCGTCCCTCGATGGGGCGCAGCGAAGCCGACCACCGGCGCTGGACCAATGCCTTCTTCGCGGCTCAAGGGCTGTTCACCCTACAAGCGGCCTTCGGCAACGCGAGGCACTCACGATGAGGAAACCAGCAACTGGAGAGCCGTGTGCGGGAAAATCGCACGCACGGTTCGGAGGGCGGGAAGGGCGATCGCCCTTCGACCCCTATCGTGGGAGATGTACGCCCGAGGTACGTCAAAACTTTCTGCGTCTGATATCAGCCCTCCGCCATGCCGTAGTGCGGATCGTGCGGCTTGAATTTGTCCGCCGCCTCGTGAAAGCCGCTCGCCTTGAGCTGCTTGAGGAACTCGATCGCACCCGGATCGGGATGGTAGTTCATCTCCTCGAGCGTCTTCGCGGGATCGTCGAGCAGCTTCTTGCGCAGGTCGGCATGGCGCATCGCCTTGCCAACGATGTCCTTCATCTCCTTGAGATCGACATGCGTCTTGGTCGCAGGCCGCGTGTCGTGCTTGAGATCGCGGGGCATGGGCCGTCCTTTCCGCTCAGGTGTGATGGGTTCCGCCGCCGGGTGCGGACGAGGCCGGAATGTGCCTCCGTTGCATCATAGGATCGGCGCGCCGGGCTGGCCAGCGCCGCCGCGCGCAGGCAAGACCAGGTCGGTGGCGAGTGCGCAAGCCTCGGCCTCGGCGCGATCGGCGGCGGCGTGACTGCCGGCCATCCGCAGCACGGACGCGAGGCCGGCCAGGCACTCGGCGAGCTCGGGACGCATCCCCATGCCGCGTGCGAGGTCGGCCGCCGCGCGATAGGATTGCTCGGCATCGGCCAGAGCCGGCGTCGGGCGGTTCATCTTTGCCGCGCCGAGTGCCCTCAGCGCGTGGGCCGCGACAGGCCGGTAGCCGTGGCGCCGTGCCACCGCGATCGCTTCCTCCAGCACCGTCTCGGCCTGCGCCGCCATGCCGCGCAGATGTGCGTAACCGCGCGCAGTGCCGCACCACGCGGTCAAGCCGACGAGGTTCTGCGCGGTGGTGTATGAGAGCGCCTCATCGAGCAGTGCGTGCGCCTCCTCGATGCGGTCGCACTCGGCGTAGGCGCGGCCGAGATAGCGGGCGATCGAGGGCTGCAGCAGGCGGATGCCGGCGGCGCGGCAGATCGCGAGTGCCGCCTCCAGCTCGGCGATGGCAGCGCGGTGCGCGCCGCGCACGAAATGGGCGAAGCCGTCGGCAAGGCGCGCGTAGCTGAGGTCGTACGGCAGCGCGGTATCGGCGGCGACCGCCTTCGCCTCGGTCGCCAGCGCAAACGCCGCGTCGAAGCACCCAGTCATCGCGTGGGTCTTGGCGAGACACACGAGCGTCAGGACCCGAGGCGGTTCCGGTGGTGCCGGTCCGGCGGGTGCGGAACGCGCCGCGCACATGCGGCAGGCCGGCGGTCAGCACCCGTTCGGCCTCGACGAACTCGCCGCGGAACCAGTGGGCCTGGCCGAGACCGAACACCACGTTGACCAGTGGCGCTGCGTCGGCAAGGCCGGAGGCGCTGGCGTGCGCGTCGCGGCCGGCGGCAACCGCCTCGTCGAGTTCGCCGAGATTGGTCAGGATCGTGCAGCGGCTGGCGTCGATATGGGCGAGCCGCACCGGATCGCCGCCGGGGGCGGCGACGGCGCGCGCCTCGGCGAGACACTCTGCCGCCCGGGCAAGCTCGCCGAGTGCGACGAGGGCGACGCGCGCAGCCAGCAGTATCTCAATCCGCCGTTCCGCCACCACCGCGTCGGGCGGCAATTGCCGGAGCGCGTCCAGGCCGCGCTCGAAGAACGCCACCGCCTCGGGCCAGGCGGAGCGGCCGTTGGCGCGCAGCCCGGCCCGGTGGGCGAAAGTCGCGGCCTCGTCCCACAGCTCGCCGCGCCATGCGTGCTCGGCAAGCAGGTCGGTGAACTCGCCGATGCGGTCGCCGGCCGAGCTGTGCAGGGCGTTGAAAACCCGCGCGTGCAGCTCGCGGCGATGGCGGCGCAGCATTCCGTCGTAGGCGACTGCCTGTGTCAGCGCGTGCTTGAAGACATATTCGATCGCGGCCGGCAGCACGATCTCGTAGAGGAACTCGGCGCTGGTGAGCCCGGCGAGGTCGGCGCGCAGCCGGTCCTCCAGCACGCCGGCGACTTGGCGCAGCAGGTCGAAGCTGACCTCGCGGCCGATCACCGACGCGACCTGCAGCAGCGAGCGCTGGCTTGGCGGCAGCCGATCGACGCGGGAGGCGACCACCGCCTGCACGGAGGCGGGAATGGTCACGCCAGGCGCGGCACGGGAATGGCCGGGGTCGCGCACGACCAGCCCCGCCTCCAGCAATGCGCGGGAAATCTCCTCGAGGAACAGCGGCGTGCCCTCGGCTTGCGCCACGATCTGCCGGCGCAGCATGGCCAGATCCTCGCCGCCGCCGACCAGCGCCCGCAACAGCGTCTCGGCCTCCTCGCCGGGCAGCGTCGCCAACGACAGCTCGGTTGCGTAGCTGCGGCCGATCCAGGCGGGGCGATAATCGGGCCGCGTGGTCGCGAGCAGCAGCAGCCTAGCACCGCCGATGCTGGCGGCGAGGGTGTCCAGCGCCACCCGGCTCGGGTCATCGACCCAGTGCAGGTCTTCGATCACCAGGATCAGCGGATGTGCCGCTGCCTCGCGCAGCAGGAGAACCCGCAGCGCCTCGATGATGCGCTCGCGCCGCCGCGCCGGGTCGAGTGCCGCCCACTCGGCATCCTCGACCGGCAAATCGAGCAGCGCGCGCAGCGCCGGCCCGTCGAGCGCCGCGACACCGGCATTCAGCGCCACCGCCTGACGCAACCTGCGCTCGACCGTGGCGCCGCTGTCCGATGCCTCCGCACCGATCCAGGAGCGCAGCAACACGGCGGCAACCTGGAACGGGCTGCCGAGCGCGTGCGCGGATGCGGCAGCGCGCAGCACGCCGAAGCTGCCGCTCGGCACTTCGCGCAAGAACTCGTGGACCAAGCGCGACTTCCCGACCCCGGCATCGGCCACCACCAGCACCGCCTGCCCGCGGCCGAGGCCGGCGCGGCCGAGTGCGGCGCTCAGCATCGCGATCTCCGCCTGGCGGCCGACGAAGGGGGTGAGCGAGGCGGCGGCGGCGCGCACCTCCCAAGCCGGGCGTTCGGTGGCCTCGAGCAGCTCGAACACCTCGATCGGCGCGTCGAGGCCCTTGAACTCCTGCGCGCCCAGCGGAAGCACGTCGGTGAAGCCACGCGCCAGCCGCGCGGTGAGTGCCGAGAGGCGGGCGGTGCCGGGGCGCGCCGACTGCTCCAGCCGGTGCGCCAGATGCACGGTAATGCCGACCGCGTCGTAGTCGGTGGCGTCGCTGCCGGTGGCGCGGATCACCACCTCGCCGGAATTGACGCCGACTCGCACCTCAAGGTCCGGTATCTCGAGTGCCGCGATCGCCGCGAGCATCCGATTGGCGGCGAGGCAGGCGCGGATCGCATGGTCCTCGCGCGCAATCGGGGCGCCGAACAGCGCCATGATGCCATCGCCCTGGACGCGGTTGACCACACCGCCGCAGGCCTCGACCGCGGCCGCCATCGCCTTCACGCCAGGATCGAGACGGCCGATCGCCTGCTCGGGATCGAGGTCGCGGATCATCGCGGTCGAGCCGCGCAGATCGGCGAACAGCACGGTGACGAGCTTGCGCTCCCCCTCGCCGGCCAGGTAGCCTGGAATCGCGGCCGGCGCCGCAGCCTGCCGGTCGCCGGCGTCTATCTTGCTGCCGCACCGGTTGCAGAACCGGGCGCCCGCGCGGTTGGACGCGCCGCACGCGCCGCAGGCACGGTCCAGCTCGGCGCCGCAACTGTCGCAGAACCGTGCGCTCTGCGGATTGTCGGCTTCGCAGCGCCGGCAGCGCATCGTCGGGTCCTTCCTTCACGATCGCTGTACGGGCGTATCATAGCGACGTGGTGCCGAACGTGAAACAGCTCACATCGGCGAGCAGGCAATGATGCCTAGATGACAGAGGCGGGCAGGGGGGCGCGATGGCCGGGTTCGATGATGCCGCGCAGCAATTCGATGCGCGCCGCTGGCGGCGGGCACCGACGCTCGCCCGATTCCTGAACGCCGCGCCGCCGCTCACCCGCCCCGAGCGGCGGCGGATCGTCGATCAGGCGATCCGGGTGCTGCGCGACTACTACGTGCATCTGCCGATGAAGCGGGCCTCGCACGGTATCGAGCCGATCCGGCAACTGGAGGTGCTGCGTCGCCGGCTGCCGGAGATCGCCGACGACATCGCGTTTCACGAGCGTCTGCATGCGGTGTTCGCCTCGCTCTGCGACCTGCACACCAATTATCTGCTGCCGGAGCCGTACACCGAGCGGGTCGCGTTCCTGCCATTTCAGATCGCGGCGTTCACGGAAGGCGGGCGGCGCCGCTATCTGGTCACGCACGTGCTGCGGGGACTGGGCCGCACGCGGCTGCAGCGCGGTGCCGAGATCGTGCTGTGGAACGGGATGTCGATAGCGCAGGCGGTGGAGCGCGCAGCGCAGCGCAGCGGCGGCGCCAATCCGGCCGCCCAGCTCGCACGCGCGACCGCCGCGATGACGCTGCGCCTGCTCGCCAAGCTACCGCCGCCGGAGGAGGATCGGGTGCGGATTCGCTTGCGGGACGGGCGGCGTGTGTCCGACGTGACATGCGACTGGCGGGTCACCCGGCTGCCGGACGAGGCGGCACCGCACGCCATCGATCCGCGGCGAGGGCCGGCGCATCATCTCGGCCTCGACCTCGAGACCGACGCGCTGCGGCGGATGCGCCATGCGCTGCGGGCGGCGCCAGCCTTGCCCCGGCAGGCGTCGTTCGCGGCCCGACGCGAGGTGCTGAAGAGCTGGGTCGTCGAGTCCGATCTGCCCTCGGTGTTCCAGGCGCATCGGATCAGGTTTGGCGACAAGCGGCTCGGCCATGTGCGCGTCCTGACGTTCAAGGTCACCGACTCGCAGCCGTTCGTCGCGGAGTTCCTGCGCCTGATCGACGAACTGCGGGCCTTCGAGGGGCTGATCCTCGATGTGCGCGACAATGGTGGCGGCCTGGTCGAGGCAGCGGAGATGCTGTTGCAATTGCTGACCCCGCACCGGATCGAGCCGGCGCGGATGCAGTTCATCGCGACGGACGCTGTGCGCGACCTGTGCCGGCGGCAACGGCCGCGCAATCCCCGGATGGTATGGGACCTCTCTGCATGGCTGCCCTCGGTCGAGCACGCGCTGGCGAGCGGTGGACGCTATTCGGCGGCACTGCCTATGAACGATCCGGACGCAGTGAACGCGATCGGACAGCGCTATCACGGCCCGGTGGTGCTGCTGACCAGCGCCCTCTGCTACAGCGCCACCGACATCTTCGTCGCTGGTTTTCGCGACCATGGGATCGGCCCGATCATTGGCGTCGATGGCAACACCGGTGCCGGGGGTGCCAATGTGTGGACTGCCGGGCAGCTTGGCGACGCGCTCGGCGATGCGAGCGACGATGCGGGCGGCAAGCTGGGCGCGCTGCCCCGCGGCGCCGGGCTGCGGGTGGCGCTGCGCCGCAGCCTGCGGGTGGGCGCGCACGCCGGGACCGAGCTTGAGGAAATCGGCGTCGTGCCCGACGAAGTCGTGCCGGCGACGCGGCGCGACGCGCTGGAGGGCAGCGTCGATCTGATCGCACTGGCGGCGCAGCGCCTGATCGAGCGGGAGTGGTTCCGGCTCGATGCCGAAATCTTGGCTCGGCCGGGTCGCGAGCGGACGCTGTTCGTAACGACACGTGGCATCGAGCGCCTGGACGCGACCCTCGACGGCCGGCCGCTCTTGTCGCGTCGGATCGCGCCGCACCCGTCCGGCAAGGACGGCATGAAAACGCCGGTGTACGATCTGCCGCTGCGCGCGCACGGCACGCTGGAGCTGCGGGGCTACCGGCGCGGGCGGCTGGTGGCGGCGCGGAAGCTGGCAGTGGAGCGAAGTTGAGATCCGTCAACCCAGCGCCGCCGCGACCCATTGCGCCCAGGCGAGCGTCGCCCGGTCCTCGCCGCGCCGGCCGACGATCTGCACGCCGAGCGGCAGGCCGGCGGGTCCGACCCCGGCAGGCACGGTCACACAGGGAACGCGCAGGCTGGTCCATAGATAATTGAAGATCGGATCGCCGGTCCAGCCGAGGCCGGCGGGCGCCTCGCCCGGTGCTGCGGGGGTGAGCAGCACGTCGAAAGCGGCAGTTGCGGGGCCGAACGCCTCCTGCGCGGCGCGGAAAGCCGCGCGGGCGGCGTCCAGCGCGTCCGGCGCGACGCGGTCGCCAAGATCGAGCAGTTCGCGCAGCGCCGGGCTGATCGCGTCCGGGTGCGTCGCACGCTCCCAGGCCAGCGCCTGCGCGCTCTCCGCCCGCTGCACGACCGGATGCGCCGCGACCAGCGGATCGAGCACGGCGGGCAGCTCGCGGTCGGTGACGGTGGCGCCGGCGCGGCGCAGCGCATCCGCGGCGCGATCGAGCAGCGGCGCGGTCTCGGGCTGGGCGGCGGGCCAGCTCGGGCTACGGCAGAGGCCGATGCGCGGCGCTCGGCCGGGATGGCGCTCGGGATCGCCGAGATCGCGACCGGCGACGGCGCCGACCAGCAACGCGCAGTCGGCCACGCTGCGGGCGATGGCGCCGATCGTGTCGAGCGACTCCGACATGATCTTTAGGCCGGCGCGATGGATGGTGGCGAAGCTCGGCTTGTAGCCGACGGCGCCGCAGAACGCGGCAGGCCGGATGATGCTGCCGGCGGTCTGGGTGCCGAAGGCGAGCGGGAAGCACCCTGCCGCAACCCCCGCCGCCGAGCCGCTGCTGGAGCCGCCGGGCGTGTGCGCCGGGTTGGCCGGGTTGGTGGTCGGCCCCGGCGTGCGGACCGCGAACTCGGTGGTGACGGTCTTGCCGATCACGACCGCGCCGGCCGCGCGGGCGGCGGCGACGCACGCGGCATCGGCGCGCGGCCGGTGGCCGCGCCAGATCGGCGAGTTGTACTCGCTCGGCATGTCGGCGGTGTCGAGCACGTCCTTCACCCCGAGCGGCAGCCCGTGCAGCGGCCCGGACCGGGCGGAGGCGGCCGCGCGGCGCACCGCCTCGGGGTCGAGGAACGCCATCGCGTGCAGTGTGGCCTCGCGCGCGGCGAGGCGGCCAAGGCACGCCTCGGCCAGCGCCGCGGCGGAGAGCCGGCTATCGCGCAAGTGACGGGCGGCCTCGGTTGCGGTCAGATCGGCGGGGTCGGGCATTGGCTTGCTCCATAAAGGAAAGGCGCTGGCTCACTCGTCATCGCGAGCCGCCGCTTGGCGGCGTGGCGATCCAGGCGTGAGGCACGGTGCGGCCCGCCTGGATCGCCACAGCGCTCCGCGCCTCGCGATGACGATGCATATTGCGACGGGCCTCATCGCCTGCGGGTTGGTAACGCCGGTGGCGAACCGGACCAAGCTTCGTGCGACAGGCTGGCGCGGTCGCGGCGGCGGGTCCATCTTCGATGCGTATGCAGCAGACCTCGCCCCGTTCCCCGATCCGCGTCGGCCAGACGCCGGACGGGCTGTTGACCTATCTCGTGGACCTCGCCCCCGAGACGCTGCCACCGGTGCGCGGGCGCGACCTGGAAGCGGCGTGGGAAGCGGCCCGACAGGCGGCGGCGGCGAGTGCCTGGGACAATGCGCGCCTGTTCCGGTTCCGCCGCGCCGACGGCAGCACGAGCGACTTGGCCCTCGCCGATCCCGATGCCTGCTGCTGGGCGGGCGCGGTCGATCGGCTGGCCTCGATCGCGAGCAGCTACGGCCTGTCGCTATGCCTCAGGCTGCTGGCCCTGATCGACCTGCTGGCGCGGTCGCGCTGGGCGCACGGGCTATACCGGATCGGGCCGTTGGGCGCGGAGTTGCACCCGGCGCTGCTGCGCACCGCGGCCCAGGCAGAGCTGAACGCGGAGGCGCGATTCGACGAATCCGGCTTCCGCGCGCGGCTGGCAGTCCTGGCGGCCCCGCATTCCTTAGCACGAGGAGCTCTCGCATGATCCGCCCGCCTGCCATTGCCGGGACCCTCCTGGCCCTCGCCGTTGCGTCTTGCTCCGGACCCGACACGCCGGCCCCCTCGCTGGCCGCTGCCGGCCCGGGCGCGGCGCCCGGCGGCCCTGGCGGGCGGCCGAGCCCCGCCGCCGTTGCCGCATGCCGCCAACGGGCGGACGCGATCTATCTCAAGCAGAACCGGGCGCTGCTGTCCGAGCGCAACCAAAGCTTTTCGCCGTATTCCTCCACCGGATTGCCCGACAACCCGGCGCAGGGCCTGGGCGCGAAGTTCGGCCGCGACCAGGACCTTGCCGACTGCCTGCGCAGTTCCGGTCCCGCGGCGCCGACCGGCGCCGGTCCGGCGATCGGTGGCCGCCCCGGCGTCAGCCCGGCAATGGAACCCAACGGGAGCGGCGGTCCGGTGACGGTCGGATCTCCGCAATAGTCCGGCCGAGCGGCTACTCCGAGGCGGATTTTGCCGCTACATCCGGGGCGCAACCCTTCCGGAGCAGCCCCGCCATGAGCAAGATCGTTCGCACTGAAGCTGGCAAGATCCTCTCCCAGGCCGTCGAGTTCCACGGCTTCGTCTATCTGGCCGGCATCACGGCAGCGGACACTGGCAAGGACATCAAGGGCCAGACCGAGGAGGTGCTGGCCCGAATCGACGCGCTGCTCGAGACCCACGGCACCGACAAGACCCGTCTGCTCTCGGCACAGATCTGGCTCAAGGACATCCGCGACCGCGACGCAATGAACGTGCTCTGGTCGGATTGGCTGCCCGCCGCCGGCGCTCCCGCGCGGGCCTGCGTGGAGGCCAACATGGCGGACCCGCGGCTGCTGGTTGAGATCATGGTGACGGCCTGCAAGTAGCGTTGCGATCGGCAGCGGTGCGACGCCGATGGAAGCGCGTCGCCCCCCACCGTTGTGAAGGAACCCCGGATACCGCCGGCACTTGAGCATCAACGACGGCCGTAGGGGCGCGCGAACGCCGGCTTCCCCGAACCAGGATGGGAGGCGATGGCGTGTCGTTCCTCGGCAGCACGATAAATCATCTCATCGCGCACTGGGGCTACCTCGCCGTCTTCGTGGCGACCGGACTGGAAGGCTTCGGGCTCTTCTTCGTGCCCGGCGAGACGACGCTGATTGCGGCCGCGATCTATGCCGGCGCGACCGCCAAGCTCAGCATCATCCTCGTGCTCGTCGCCGCCGTCTGCGGCGCCGTTCTCGGAGACAACTTCGCGTTCTGGGTCGGACGCGAATTCGGCTTCGAACTTCTCCATCGTTACGGCCACTACGTGCATCTGCACGAAAAGCGTTTGAAGTTCGTGCAATACCTGTTCCTGCGCTATGGCGGCCCGATCGTCTTCATCGGCCGCTTCGTCATGCTCCTGCGGGCCTGGGAAGCGTTCCTGGCCGGCGCGGACGCGATGCCCTGGCACAAATTCGCGCCCGTCAACGCGGCCGCCGTCGTGGTCTGGGTTTGCATCTGGGGGCTTGGCGCCTGGGGACTCGGGCAGGCATCGAAAAGTCTGCTGGAGTGGCTCGGCATCGCGATCTTCGTCGTCATCTGCGCCGTCCTCATCGCCGGCTGGCTCTATTTCCGACGCCACGAGGAAGAACTCGAGGCGAAGGCCGACAAGGCACTGCCCGGTCCGCTGCAATCTCATCGCCCGTCCGACCTCAAACCGGTGCCCGGTGATTGAAGGTCGAGGATTGAAGGTTGGGGATTGAAGGTTGCGACACTCACGCAGCGTGCACGGCAAACGTGTTGCGCGACTCGGGCGTGCAAGGCTGGTGCGCACGCGCATCACGCAAAACCTATTTGTGAGATCGGATATTTCAATTGCCCAAATTAGGACTTCATTCCCTTAATTGCAGTCCATCCACAGGGGCGATCTGACAAATTCGCTGTTGCTGCGCGTCATTTCGGCCACAGCAGTTGCCACTCTCGTAAATGCGTTGCTACCGCCTTGGCCCGGATCGGGGACGAGGGGGACGGCGCATGACGGTTCGCGGCACCGGTGGTAACTATTTTGTGCTTGGAGCTATCTTGACTTTTGGCCTGCCACTTGGTGCCGCGGCCGCATCGCCGAAACAAAATCATCCGACCGTACGGCATTCGCCGCCGAATGTTGCCGCGCACGTGACGCACACCGCGTCGCATTCCGCAGCGCGGCACGTCACGGCGTATTCGATGGCGCACCACTCCGTCGTGCGACACTACGGGCGCGCAGGCGTGCTCCAGTGCGTGACCTACGTTAATCGGGAGAGCGATGTTCACCTGACCGGCAACGCGGTCGATTGGTGGCGCAACGCCGCCGGCATCTATGATCGCGGGCAGCGCCCCGAGGCGGACAGCGTGCTGAGTTTCCGCGCCAACGGACGGATGCCGCTCGGCCACGTCGCGGTGGTCTCGCGGGTGGTCGACAGCCGGCTGATCGAAATCAACCAGGCGCACTGGCCGATCGCGGGTGCGGTGGGCGGGATCTCGCTGCACGTGCCGGTGGTGGACGTCTCGCCCAACAACGACTGGAGCGAAGTTCGGGTCGGGCTCGGCAGCGGCAGCGCATTCGGCAGCATCTATCCGACCCACGGCTTCATCTACCCGAGGGGCACCGGGCCGTGGCTCGAGACGGCGGCGGCCGCACCGGCCGGCAGCAGGGCGAGGCCGGCCTCCGCCGCGGCACCTGCGCCGACCTACAGAGAGGTTGCGGAGGCACCGGCGAGCGCCGCCGGCATCGATCTTCGGATCAGCGACGCTCCGGCCCGCGACGTGCGGTAGATAGGAACAGACCCCGGCTCAGCCCGTCAGTCCGGCAGGCCGGCGCGCCGCAGGCCCTCGGCGTAGCGGTCGCGGTCCTCGCGGCGGAGCAGCGGCGATCGGGCGACCGCATCGCGGACGGAGAAGCCCGGTTCCAATCGCAGCAGCGCCGCCGCGATCGGGCGCGCCGCCTCCGTCCGGCCGAGATGGCCGAGCGCCACCAGCGCACCCTTGTGCGTCGAGGAAAGGTGCGGATTGAGGCGAAGCGCCGTGCGCGCGTGGATCAGCGTCTGTTCATAGTCGCCGCGCATCGCGGTCGGGACTGACAGCAGCATTTCAAAAAAGAACTCGAGCGGGTCGAGCGGCGACAGATGCTTGGCACGGCCGATGCGACGGATTGCCTCCTCGTGCTCGCCGCGGAAGGCGTGGGCGAGGCCGGAGAGCGCCCAGGCGAGGGGCAGGTTGGGGTCGAGCGTGAGTGCCCGTTCCTGCAATGCGCTGGCTTCTTCAGGATCGTGGCCGAGGAACGAGCGGACGTAGCCGGCGATCGCGAGCGCGCGGGCATCCAGCGGATCGAGCGCCACCGCCCGCGTGGCCAGCGCCTCGGCCTCGGTCACGGCCGCCTCGGCGTTGTCGGCCCAGCCCTGGCCGACGAGCAACGCGTGCCACCAGGCGAGCCATGCATGGGCGGCGGCGTAGTTGGGTGCGCCGGCAACCGCTTGGCGCAGGCGCACACCGGCTTGCAGGAAGTCCGGGCGTTCCAGCCGCGCGAAGGCCGGGATGGCGGCGGCGAGCAGCTGGAAAGCGGCGGGATCGGCCGGCAGTGGGCGGTTGCCTTCGTGCACCAGCAGCGTGAGCTCGGCCTGGGCCGCGACCGCCGCGGCGATCTCCGCGGCAAAGGTCTCGTCACCCTCGCTGGCTTGCTCGTAGCGCTGCGCCCAGACGATCTCGCCATCAGCACGCAGATCGAGCAGGCGGAGCATCACCGAGACGTGGTCGGCCGCTGCCTGCACGACCCCGTCCAGAACCACGTCGGGCGGCGTAATCGGCCCGGACCAGCCGGCGGGGCGATCAAGCGAGGGCCGAATGGAAAGCGTGCGTGAGCGGCCCAGCGAGACCGCGATCTCGGCCGCCAGCGCGTCGGCGAGGCGACCTCCGGCCGGCGCGCCGGCGTGGCGTAGCGGCAGGATGCCAAGCTAAGGCGCCGCTCGCGCCATCGGGAGAGGTGGAGCGCCGGGCGAGGCAAGGCGGGCGCCGGGCGAGGCACGGCCGCGCACAGACGCCGATGCTCGGCCTCACGCCAGGCATCGAATGCCGGCTCCAGCCCGGCGAGATCCTCGACCAGCGGTGGCAGCGTCCCGTCCGCGTCCGGCCCGGAGGCGGGGATGGAGATGGGGACTGCCTTCACATCGACCCACAAATCCGGTGCTGCGAGGCGCGCATCGTCGCGGGTGCAAACGAGTGCCTGTGCGCCGAGCGGACGCAGCGCGGAATGCAGTTCATAGAGGGCCTGACGCAGCGAAGCGCGCGCCTGTTCCGGTCCGCGACGCGGCCAGAGCAGGGCGATCAGCCGATCGCGGCGCACCGGCTCGGGCGCGGCGAGCGCCAGAGCCGCGAGCACGGCGCGCGTGCGACGCTGCCGCGGCAACACCGACCGGCCCTCGGCATCGACAATCTCGAAGTGGCCGACCAGACGCACCTCTACCCTCGGACGCCGTTCGGGCACGACGCGCGGGAGCGAGGGCAAGCGTTGGGTCCGTTTCGTCAAGATGGATGCCGCGGCTGTGTCGGGCAGCGATGACTTCAACCAGCGCGTGTCTGGCGCGTCAAGGCATATCCACCGGGGTTCCGCCACGAGGGTAAAAGCCGTCTCCCCATCCCACAATCGCAGCTTGCATTCACTGCAAGCAACGCATACCTTGCAAGCATACTGTTCGGGCGCCTGACATGACCACGCTTACCATCCGCAATGTCGATGCGACCCTGAAGGAACGCCTGCGGGTGCGCGCCGCCCGCCACGGCCGCTCGATGGAAGCCGAGCTACGCCATATCCTGAGCGAGACGTTGGGGGCGGGGACGACTTGGGAGCCTAATCTGGCCGAGGCGATTCGGCGGCGCTTCGCCGCGCTGGGCGGGGTCGATCTCGAGCCGCACCCGCGCGAGCCGGTGCGCGATGCGCCGGCATTCGGTTGAACTGAATGGTTGTCCTGGACACAAACGTCGTCTCGGAACTGATGCGGCCGGAGCCGCACCCCGCGGTGCGGGCCTGGGTCGGGGCGCAGCCGCGAGCGACGCTCTACACGACGAGCATTACTCAGACGGAGATTCTCTACGGCCTCGCCATGCTGCCGGAGGGACGGCGGCGCGCGGCTTTGGAGGTTGCAGCCGATGGCATGTTTGCCGAGGATTTTGCTGGCCGCGTCCTGCCCTATAACGGCGCGGCCGCATCGCATTACGCCGCTATCGTTATCTCCCGCCGCCGTGCTGAAAGTCCCATCGAGGCGTTCGACGCGCTGATTGCTGCCACCGCGCGCGCGGCCGGGGCTGACCTCGCCACCCGCGACATCGCTGGCTTCGAGGGCTGCGGTCTCACCTTGGTCGATCCGTGGGGCGCCTCGTGAGCTCTCCGTCTATCGGCGCGGATGAACCGCCGCGATGAGTCGATGTCTTCGGCGATTGGATAACTAGGTGGATAATTAGGAAAAAAAACCTTGACACTCGCTCCGGGATGTCGTTTCATCCCCGTCGTCCAGGGGCGTTCTGCGCCCGCTGACAGCCCTCTCCCACCGACCCAGCCACAACCGGCCGCCGCGCAAGCGGGGGCCGGCCCGTGGCATTTGCACAAAGGAGACTGAGATGACCGCACAACCCGTCCCCGTCGCCCCGCCGTCGGAGGTTCGCGATTCCGGCCGCATCCGCGTCGGCGGAGGCTGGCGCATTGCCGCCACCCTGCCCCGCGCGCCGCGCGACTGATCGCTCGCACCCACGAGGTCGCCATGATCGACGTCCCGCCGCGGACCCGGTTCTTCCGCATCATCGACACGGCGCGCGCCCCGGTGCGTGCCGACCGCTCCGCGGCGGGAACCCTCCCGGCGCGCGCGGTGCGGCATTGCGATGCCGTCACCGCCGCGTCGGCCTTCGGCTACTACGTCTTTCCGCCGATGGATTTCAGCCTGCTCTGGGACGGCGAGGCGGTGTTCTGGAGCTATGCGGGCACGGATCGCTGGCTGCCCCTGGTGGCTGCCCAGTTCCCCGGCCTCGCGGCCCGTTTCGACGCGGCGGCGCCGGAGGAAGCGCGCGGGGCGGCGCCGCCGTTCCTGACCGCCCTGCCCGAGCCGGGGGTGGTGCAGCTCTGGACCGGCCTCTTTGCCCGCACCGCGCCGGGCTGGAGCCTGCTGGTGCGCCCGCTCGCCAATTTGCCGGGAAGCGGCGGGTTCGCGCTCTATGAGGGGATCGTGGAGACCGACCGCTGGTTCGGGCCGCTGTTCACGAATTTGCGGCTGACGCGCACGGATGCGCCGGTGCATCTGCGGGCCGACTACCCGCTGCTGCAGGTGCAGCCGCTGCCGCACGCCGCTTACGAGGATGCGGCGCTCGCGTCGTGCAGCATGGCGGACGGTCCCGAAGCGATGCAGTCCGATGACTGGGACGCCTATGTGCACGCCGTTGTGGCGCCGAACGCAAACCCCGACCGGCCGGCCGGCTCCTACGCTGCCGTGGCACGGCGGCGGCGGCACAGAGCGTGCCCGTTCAGCTCGGCATGAAGCCGATCCAGCCGCGCCTTATGCCGGCCTCGACCAGGAAGCCGATCAGCATCGCGGGTTCCGGGATGCCCGGGCTGACGCGGGCGTGACGCAAGCCGCGGCGGGCGGCCTGCGCATCGGTGACGGGCGTGTCCCCTGCGTTCTCGTCGGTGACGATCAGCACCGGCAGGCGCGCGTCAGTATCGGCGATCGCATCGACGATCTCGTTGCCGTCTGGATCGTGCTCGCCCACCATCGCGACGACGGCGATCGGCTCCTTGCATTGCAGCGTCTGGTGCAGATCATCAAGCCGCAGCGGCTCGAGCTCCGCGCCGATGAACGCACAGCAGGCGCCGAGTACTTCCGAAAGTGCCTGAACTGGTGCCGCGACGAGGACCACGGGTCGTTGCTGGTGCGCAGCCCCCCCGCCTGCGTTCACGGCACCCCTCATGGAAATGCTGCCCATCGTCTGGCCCTCCTCGCCTGGCAGCGGATAATGGCCGAGTGCGGTCCGCGGCATCTGTCATTTCCGCGTCATGCTCCATCATAAGTAACAGGCGCAGCGATGACGGTGGGACCACAACCGTCAATTGACGGGCACTTTCGGTCGATACAACCCGTGCCCACGCTCGGCCGAGACCAGCCCGTCGCGCACGTCCCGGGCGAGCAGCGCCGGATCGCGCTCGGCGGGCGGCCCCATGCCGCCGCCGCCCGGCAGTTCGAGGATCAGCCGCTCGCCCTCGGGGATCACCTGATAGCCCTTGGTGCGCAGCACGCGGCCCGTCTTCAGCGCGACGCGCCCGGCGGCCCCGGAGCCGCCGCCGTCGCGGCCCTTGGGCGGGTTGCCGATGCGATCGAAGGTGGCGTTGACGGCGAACTCCCGCTCGCCCTTCGTGCCGATCTCCATGATCTGGCCGCAGCCGCCGCGGGTGCGACCGGCGCCTCCTGAATCCGGCCGCAGTTCCTTGCGCCAGATCACCACCGGAGCGACGTTCTCTGTCGCCTCGACCGGCATCGTGCGCACGCCCGAGGGGAAGGCGGTCGCGTCCAGCCCGTCGCGGGTGCGGCGCGCCCCGGTGCCGCCCGAGTTGAACGTGATGATCTCGAAATCAGGCAAGCCCGGCCGGTTGCCCCGCGCCTGACCGGAGACCGACGAGCCGCCACGCAGCGGCGGGTTCCACAACGCCGACGACCCCTCGGCGGCGACGCGGTCGGGCACGGCCTGATGCAGGCAGCCCATCATCAGGTCGGGCAGCAGATGGCCGATGACGTGGCGGACCGAGACCGGATAGGGGCGGGGTGCCGCCAGGATCGCGCCTTCGGGGATCGTGATGCGGAACGGTTGCAGGCTCGCCCAGTTGTTCGGCACGTCCGGCGCCACCACCACCTTGATGCCGAAGCAGGAATAGGCGCGGGTATAGGCGGGCGGCACGTTGATGCCGCGCGATGACAGGCCCGAAGTGCCGGCGTAATCGACCGCGATCGCGTCGGGCAGGATGGTCATCGCGGCGCGCAGCGTCACCTCCTCCTCATAGCCGTCGGAGCGGATCTCGCCGCGATAGGTGCCGCCGGGCAGGTGCCTGATCTCGGCCAAGGTCGCGCGCAGGCTGGCGGAGAAGATGAACTCGGCCAGCGGTGCCAGGGTGTCGAGATCGAACTCCGCCATCATCTCGTCGAGCCGGCGGGCGGCCGCGTCATTGCAGGCGCACAGCGAATAGACGTCGCCCTCAAGCTCGACCGGCAGGCGCGAGCCGGCGCGGATGAAATCGAAAAAGGTCTCGTTCGGCCGGCCGGCATCGAAGCATTTGACGATCGGGATGTAGAGGCCTTCCTCGAACACCGAGCGACCCTCCGGCCCCATGCCGAGCCCGCCCACGTCGATCACGTGCGCGGTGTTGGCGAACAGGCCGACGATGCGGCCGCGATGGAAGGCGGGTGTCACCACGGTCAGGTCGTGCAGGTGGCCGGTCCCGAGCCAGGGGTCGTTGGTGATGTAGTGATCCCCTGGCCGCATCGTCGCGGCGGGGAATTTGCGCAGGAAATGGCCGACGCTCTCGGCCATCGAATTGACGTGGCCGGGCGTGCCGGTGACCGCCTGCGCGAGCATCCTGCCTTCGAGATCGAACACGCCGGCGGAGAGGTCGCCCGCCTCGCGCACGGTGGTCGAGAAGGCGGTGCGGATCATGATTTGCGCTTGCTCCTCGACGACCGCGATCAGGCGATTCCACATCACCTGGCGGCGGATCGCGGCGAGTGCGTCGGTGGTATCGGTCATGGCGTGGCCTCGCGGGCAAGATGAAGATAGCCGCTCGCGTCCACTACCGCGTGCCAGCCGGCACCGATCAGGGTGGAGGTTTCGTCCTCGGCGACGATCGCCGGGCCGGTGAGGCGGGCGCCGGGGGCGAGCGTGGCGCGGTCGAAGACGGGCCAATCGGCGAGAGCGCCGGTGGCGCTGTCGCGCACACGCTGGCGGCGCACGGGCGCGGCCTCGCGCGGACGAGCGGCGGCCGCCCGCGCAGGGGCCGCGCCCGGGGGCGTCGCGACAGTCACCGACCAACTCATCACCTCGACATCGGAGCCGGGAACGGGGCGGTCGAAGAAGCGGCGGTATTCGGTCTCGTAGGCGCCGCGGATCGCCGCTGCGTCGTCCGGTCCGAGTGCGTGCGCGGGGAGCGGGACGGCGATCTCGTGTCCCTGCCCAAGATAGCGCATGAAGCCAATGCGCCGGCGTTCGAGTGCCGCGCCAAAACTGCCCTGCCGGACCACTTCCTCCGCCTCGCCCTCCATCTCGGCAAGCAGGGCGTTTACGGCGGCGATGTCCAGGCGGGAGAGGCGTTGGTAGAGGCTGCGGACGACCTCGTAGCCGACCGGCGCGCGCAGGAAGCCGATGGCGCTGCCGACACCGGCGCCGGAGGGAACCAGCACGCGATCGATGCCGATCTTCTCGGCGACGCGTATCGCGTGGACCGGGCCGCCGCCGCCGAAGGCGATCATCACCCGGTCCTGATAGGCCTTGCCGGATTCGATCGCGTGGACGCGCGCTGCGTTGGCCATGTTCTCGTCCACCATCTCGATGATGCCGAGCGCCGCCATCTCGGGATCGAGGCGGAGCACGGCACCGAGCGGGGACGCGATCGCGCGCCGCGCTGCATCGGCGTCGAGATGCAGCGCGCCGCCCGCGAAACGCGCGGGGTCGTAGCGGCCGAGCAGAAGGTTCGCGTCCGTGACCGCCGGCCGCGTGCCGCCGCGGCCGTAGCAGGCGGGGCCGGGATCGGCGCCGGCGCTCTCCGGCCCGACCGCGATCCGCCCGAGCGCATCGACATGCGCAAGCGAGCCGCCGCCGGCGCCGATCTCCACCATCTCGATCACCGGGATGCGCAGCGGCAGGCCGGACCCCTTCTTGAAGCGCCCGACGCGAGCAATCTCGAAGCTGCGCGCGGTCTGCGGCGCGAAGCGGTCGATCAGGCAGATCTTTGCGGTGGTGCCGCCCATGTCGAACGACACCACGCTTTCGAAACCGCACTGGCGCGCGATGCTGGCGGTGAACAGCGCCCCGCCGGCGGGGCCGCTCTCGACCAGGCGGATCGGAAAGCGGCACGCCGCTTCGATCGTGGTCAGCCCGCCGCCGGAGAGCATCAGGAACAGCGGTGCGGCCAGGCCGGCCTCGCGCAAACCCGCTTCCAGCCCGCGCAGATAGCGCGCCATCAGCGGCTGCACGTAGGCGTTGGCGGCGGTGGTGGAGAAGCGCTCCCATTCGCGCATCTCGGGCGAGACCTCGGCCGAGAGCGAAAAGGCAACATCGGGCAGTGCGGCTGCGAGAATGTCGCGGGCGCGGCGCTCGTGCCGGGGATCGACGAAGGCGTGCAGGAAGCCGATCGCGACGCTCTCGACGCCCTCGGCGCGCAGCAGCGGCACCAGGGCCGCGACCGCGTCCTCGTCGAGCGGCAGCAGCACGTTTCCTTCGTTGTCAAGGCGTTCGGGCACCGGCAGGCGCAGATGGCGCGGTACCAGCGGCTCGGGCAGCACGATGTTGAGGTCGTACTGGTCGTAGCGGCTTTCATTGCCCATCGCGAGCACGTCGCGAAAACCCTGTGTCGTGACCAGTGCCGTGCGGGCGCCCTTGCGCTCGATGATCGCATTGGTGGCGAGCGTAGTGCCGTGGATGACGAGGCCGATCGCCTCAGGCCCGATGCCGGAGCGGCGGAGGATTTCGGCGACACCTTCGAGCACGCCCGCCTCGGGGGCGGCGGGCGTGGTGAGCACCTTCAGCGTCGCGAGGCCCCCCGCGTGTTCGAGGGCAAGGTCGGTGAAGGTGCCGCCGATATCGACGGCGAGACGCGCGCTCTGCATGACGGCAGTCAAGCCGCGAGCGGGACGCGTGACAAGCCGCCTTGCAGAAAGGCCAGGGCTCCCCCTCCGCGGGCATTCCAATTGGCTGCCTTCAGCCAATTGGAATGCCCGCGGAGGGGGAGCCCTGGCCTTTCTGTTCAGTAGCGGAGCGCGCGAAGGTGCGGTAACGGCCACATCGGCCTCGCAACGAACTCAGATGGTATTCTTTGCCGCAGCGGTTGCCAAGTCTCCGGTATTCGGTGTACCAACCGGCTCGATGAGCAAGAGGTGAACTTCTCCGGTAGCCACCGGACGGTGCTCGACGCCTTTCGGAATGACGCAAAGATCACCTGGACCGAGGTGCATGTCGCTGTCCCTGAGCTGGATCGTCAGATTGCCCTTGAGCACCAGAAAAAAGTCATCTGCATCCGGATGAGAGTGCCAGACGAACTCTCCCTGGACCTTAGCGACCATGACGTCGTGGCCGTTGAACGAGGCCACTATCTTCGGCGACCAGTGATCCGAGAACATCGTCAGTTTTGCTTCGAGATTTATGACTGGCATGACCCCCTCATTTACCAAAGATTCAACCCGATCCCGGCCAGGCGGCGGCGACCGGGCTCGCGCCATCGACAGGCGGCCTTATCCTACATTTTCCGTTGCAGTCTTGAAGCGCGGTGCTAAGGAGACGTCGTGCCCTTTCGTCAGGATGATCGGTACGAGTCCGCGCGCGAAGGCCGCGGCCGCAACGGCTCCAGGATCACCCACTCGGCATCGGTCAGCGCACATGCTAGCAAAAAGTTTTTACACTTTGCACAGATGCTATCCGAATTTCACGCCTCATGCGGATCGAGGTCGCCCGGATGCGGCAACGAAGGAACTGCTACGAGTCAAGGCCGTGCGTATGAGCTACATTTTGCTCGCAGTCGGATTGCTTGTAGCCACGCCGACCATCGCCAGTCCCGCGCAGCTGGCGGGCGTCAATCTGCTCGACACCCGCCAAGTGGACGGCACTCGTCTGCTATTGAATGGCATCGCGCTCCGGACCTACTCCGTTGTGCATATTCGCATCTATGTTGCCGGACTATATCTCGAACGACGCAGCAACAACGCAGAGGCCGTCCTGCGCTCGCCGGAGATGAAGCTGCTGGAAATTCATTTTCTCCGCAATGTTGGGCAGGACGCCGCGCGGGAAGCTTGGCGAAGCGGTTTTGCGAACAACTGCCAAGCCCCATGCCATCTGGATCCGCAGGCCATTGCGCGTTTCATTGCTGACGTGCCCGCCGTCCATAGCGGAGACGTGAGCATGTTCCTGTTCACGCACAGCGGTATGACTGTGACCTTCAATGGCCGCACGCTTGGCACGACCAGCAATCTGTATTTCGCGCAGCAGGTCCTGGCGACATTTATTGGGCCTGTTCCCCCCACGCCGCGAGTGAAGAGCGAACTGCTCGGCGGTAGATAGGAAAGAGAACGGAGAATTGCGGTAACGCTACGGGGTCGGCGGATCAGTTCAAGCCCAAACAATTCGCCATCTTCGGCGTCCAGCCGTTCACGCGCGGCCACACCGCGACCACCTCCTCGCCGCCATCGACGACGAAATAGCGGTCATGCGCAGCGGCCGTCATGCAGACATGATTGGGGGCGACGCGCACCCGATCGCCGACGCGCGGATCGGGCCAGGGCAGCGCCGGATCGCAGGCAACGACGCCATGCTCCTGGTAGGCGCGTTCCACGATCGCGCGTCCGAAGTGCCGCCGGCCCGCCGCGTCGCGAACCAGACCAAAGCCGCAATCATCAGGCAAGGCCTCGGTGCTGCGGTCCTTGGACAACGCGAGACCGCCGGCATCGATCAGGAAGCGATGTGCGTCAGGCCGGCGCCCGATCACGCTCGCCAGCACCGTCACTGCGATATCGTCGCGCGTGTGGGTGCCGATGCCGGCCTGGAACAAATCGCCGAACATATAGACGCCGGGCCGCAATTCGGTGACACCGGCGAGCCCGCGCGCGTGCAGCACGGTGGGGGAGCTGCCGATCGAGACCATCGGGCAGAAATGCCCGGCGGCGCGCAGGCGCTCGGCCGCGCGCACCGCGCCTGCGCGCTCCGCCTCGGCAATGCGCGCCATGTCGGCATCGCTGCGGCCGGAATAGCTATGCCCGGCATGCGTCATCACGCCCACGAGGCGCGGTCCCAGCCGGGCAGCGAGTGCCAGCAGCGCGCCATCATCAGGTGCCAGGCCGCCGCGGTGCTCGCCGGTGTCGATCTCGATCAGCGTCCGCGGTGCCGCGGGGTGTGCCGCGATCGCCTCTGCGGTCGCGGGATCGTCGGTGATGATCGCGACATCCGCGCCGTTCGCGTTCAGCCGTGCGACCGTATCCAGCTTCTGCCGCGTGATGCCGACCGCGTAGAGGATGTCGCTGATGCCGTGGGCCGCGAAATACGCGGCCTCGGCGAGCGTGGAGACGGTGATGCCGCCGGGCTGGCCCGCCAGCGCCAGCCGTGCCACGTCGATCGACTTCGCCGTCTTCATATGCGGCCGCAGCGGCACGCCTGCCCGCG
Organism: uncultured Alphaproteobacteria bacterium; assembly: GCA_963754235.1. Taxonomy (GTDB): domain Bacteria; phylum Pseudomonadota; class Alphaproteobacteria; order Acetobacterales; family Acetobacteraceae; genus DATAYA01. Next base: position 170,911 of record CAVWFK010000032.1, read on the forward strand.
CCGCGACCTCCGCCATGCGGGCGAGATTTCTCCGCAGCGTCGGTCGGTCGAGCACCAGGCAGGGTGTCGTCAGATCATCGAGCGTCATGGTGTCCACGTGGTTTCGGGGTCGAGCGGCAGCACCGGACGCGGCAGATGCTTCCAGTCGAAGCGGGCCAGAACCGGGCTGGTCAGGCCGGGCGCATCGACCTCGACGATCCGGGCATGGTCGAAGAACTGGTCGAAGCCAGCGCGGAAATGACCGCGCGATTTCACCACCACGCAGCGCGCCGCCGCGATGTCGATGCCGAGCGACTCCAGGAAGGCCGGATCGGCGCATTGCACGCGCGCGCTCGCCACCGCGACCACCATGCCGCCGAGATCGAGCGCCGCCGTTCGGCCAAGCTCGATCGCGTTGCCCGCGAAGATGCCCCGCCGGCCGATCACGCGACCCTGGTGCAGCGAGCGCACCGTGGCCGCCGCCGCAAACGGGCGCGACAAGTGATCGCCGCCGTCGCGGTTGAAGCGCGCCGTGAAGCGGGCGCCGTTGCCGAGCGCGTGCGCCTCGGCGGCGAGCGCCGGATCGTGGATCAGCCCCGCCACCGCGCCGCGCACGCGGGCGAGATGGAATGCCTCGACGATCCACATCGTGTTGCCGCGTCCGCCGCCGCCGGGGTTGTCGGCGACGTCGGCGAAGCAGAGCGCAGGCCGCGCGGGATCGTTCAGCCCGAGCGCCATCGACACCGCCTCGGGCAGCGGTGTGAGATCGGCGCGGAACTGCGCGCGGCTCGGTCGCGGCGAGCAGCAGCGGCACCGGCCGCCACGGCGCGGCCGCGTCCATCTCGGCCACGAATCCCGGCAGCTCGGCCATCATCCGCGGTGCGGCCGCGCGCGCCTCGGCGAGCATGGCTCCACCCTCGAACCACGAGCGGCGGCGGAAATCCGCTTCGGTCGCCGGCGGCGCAAAGCGGTTGCACTCGATCGAGAAGCCGAGCAATGCCACGCGCAATCCGTCCATCAGGGCGCCCTCCCGAACCGCGCTTCGGCCTCTACGGCGAGCAAGCCCTCGGCATCCTGCGCCCAGACCGACGCGGCGGCCCCGTCGGCCGTCGGCGCGCCGCAAACCGCGAAGGGTGCGGTGTCGAACAGCGGCCGCACGGCGCGAAAGCGGAAATGCGTAAGCGCGACCGTCACACCGCGTCGCAGCAGATCGACCAGCAGGGTGGCGATCAGCGGCCCATGAACCACCAGCCCCGGATAACCTTCGATGTCGGTGACATAGCGACGGTCGTAGTGGATGCGGTGGCCGTTGAAAGTGAGCGCCGAGTAGCGGAACAGCAGCACGCTGTCGGGCACGATATCGCGCCGCCAGGTCGCCTGCAAGGGCGCCAGGCGGGGCGCGGGCGGCGCCTCGCCCGGCTGCGGTGCCGCGCGATAGACGATCTCTTGCTCCTCGACCACCGCGATCCCGCCTTCGCCCGCCACCTCGTGGCGCACCAGCACGAACACCAGATCGCCGGAGCGGCCGGCTTTGTGCGAGATGTCGGCGATGGTGGAGGTGCGACGGATCGCCTCGCCGATCCCGAGCGGCCGGTGGAAGGTGAAACGCCCGCCCGCCCACATCCGCCGCGGCAGCGGCACCGGCGGCAGGAAGCCACCGCGTTTGGCGTGCCCGTCCGGCCCGATCTCTGATTGCCGGTGCAGCGGCAGGAAATAGAGCCAGTGCCAGAGCGGCGGCAGCGGATCGCCCGCACGCGGTCGCGGATCGTCGCGGTCGAGCGTCGCCGAGAGTGCCGGGACCGGCACCGGAGTCACGATGTCTTCTGCCACTTCGCTGCGGCCGATCCAGCGGCGCAGATGATCGATGTCGAGGCCGTTCATCGCACGGTCCCAGCGAGCACGCGATCGACCATCTCGCCCGCAAGCCCGCAGTAATTGGCCGGATCGAGCAGTGCCGCAAGCTGCGTGCGCGCCAGATGCGGCTTGATCTCGGCGTTCGCCGCCAGCAGGTCAAGGAACGTGCCCTTGCCCGCGATCACGTCGCGGCAGATCGCATAGACGAGGTCGTGTGCGCGCTGGCGACCAAGCGCCGGGGCGAGTCCCATCATCACCGCCTCCGACGCAACCAACCCCTTCGTCAGATCGAGATTGGCGCGCATCCGCGCCGGATCGACCTGCAAGCCGCCGACCAGGAACCGCGCCTGCGCCAACGCACCGGCCGAGAGCAGGAAGATTTCGGGCACGGCAATCCATTCGATCTCCCACGGCCCGGTGCTGCGCTCGTGGTCAGCGACCATCGCATCGAGCAGTGCCGCCACGTTCTGCCGCACCATCGAGGCGCAGGCATGGATGACATTGGATGAGATCGGGTTGCGCTTCTGCGGCATCGTGGAGGACGATCCGCGCCCCTCGGCGAAGGGTTCGAACACTTCCTCCACCTCGGTCTGCATCATCAGCTTCACGTCCATGCTGATCTTGCCGAGCGTGCCGCACACGAGGCCGAGGAAGCACCCCACTTCAGCCACGCGATCGCGCATCGTGTGCCACGCGATTTCCGGCTGACCAAGGCCAAGCTCCGCCATCAACGCCGCCTGCACCCGCAAACCCTCGTTGCCGAGCGAAGCGAGCGTGCCGGTGGCGCCCCCGAACTCGCCCACGAGCACCCGCGGCCGCATCTGCTCCAGCCGCTCCAGGTGACGCTGGAAGCCGGCCAGGAGGACGGCGCATTTGTAGCCGAAGGTGATCGGCGTCGCCTGCTGCAAATTGCTGCGTCCGGCCATCGGCGTGTCGCGGTGGCGGCGCGCGAGGTCGGCAAGCGAGCCGTCGATGGCGCGCAGATCGGCCTCGATCAGCGCCAGCGCATCGCGCATCTGCAGCACGGTCGCGGTGTCGGTGATGTCCTGCGTCGTGGCGCCCCAATGGCACCACTCGCCAAGCCCGCGCTCGCATAACGCCACGAGCTGCTGCACGACCGGCAGCACCGGATAGCCGATGCGCTCGGTACGGGATTTCAGCTTCGCCATGTCGAGGCGATCGGCGCGGCAGTGGCGCCCGATCTCGGCAGCGGCGGCTTCGGGAATGACGCCAAGCCGTGCCTGCACGCGGGCGAGCGCCGCCTCGATGTCGAGATAGTACTGCACGCGGCTCTCGTCGGAGAAGATGCGCCGCATCGCCTCGGTGCTGAAGATGTCGCGGAAGACAGCGGAGTCGAGAGCGGTTGCGGGCATCCGGCCTTCCTGTCCCAGGGATTCGAGCGGCATCAGCCGGCGCGCAGCGGCGCCCCGGTGCGTGCCTGCAAATCCTCGAGCGTCAGCCCCGGCAGCATCTCGCGGACCGTGAAGCCCGTCGGCGTCACGTCGAGCACGGCGAGGTTGGTATAGACGCGCGCGACGGCGCCGAGCGCGGTTAGCGGATAGGTGCAGCGTCGCACCAGCCGCGGGCGTCCGTCCTTGGTCGTGTGCTCCATCACCACCCAGACGCGCTTCGCCCCGGCCGCGAGGTCCATCGCCCCGCCGACCGCGGGTGCCGTGTCGGTCTCGCTGGTCGCCCAATTCGCGAGATCGCCGTTATCGGCCACCTCGTAGGCGCCGAGCACGCAGAGATCGAGGTGCCCGCCGCGAATCATCGCGAAGCTGTCGGCGTGGTGGACGAATGCGCCGCCGGTGCGCAGCGTCACGTGCTGCTTGCCGGCGTTGATCAGCCACGGATCGATCGCATCCTCCGGCGGCGCCGGCCCCATCCCCAGCACGCCGTTCTCGGAATGGAAGATGACCTCGCGCTCCGCCGGCACGTAGTCGGCGACCAAGGTCGGGATGCCGATGCCGAGATTGACGTACCACCCTTCGGGGATGTCGCGCGCGATGCGTTCGGCCATTTCGGTGCGGCCAAGCGGCTGGCGGGCGGCGAGCGTGTCGGACATCGCGTGGTCCTCCCGGACCGAGTTCAGGATTGCGGGTCGCCGTACGGCACATGCAGCACGCGATCGACGAAGATGCCCGGTGTCACGATCGCTTCCGGATCGAGCATGCCGAGGTCGACCACGTGCTGGGACTGCACCACCGTCAGCCGCGCGGCCGTCGCCATCACGGGATTGAAGTTGCGCCCGCTCTCGCGGAACGTCAGATTTCCCCAGCGATCCGCCTGCCATGCCTCGATCAGTGCGACGTCGGCGGCCAGTGCGTGCTCCAGCACATGCAGGCGGCCGTTGAACTCGCGCGTCTCCTTGCCCGCGGCGAGCTTGGTGCCGGCGGCGGTCGGCGTGTAGAACGCGGCGATGCCCGCACCGGCGGCGCGCATCCGCTCGGCGAGCGTGCCCTGCGGCACGAGTTCTAGCTCGATGCGGCCGGCGCGGTAGAGGTCCTCGAAGATCGTCGAGTCCCGCGCGCGCGGAAAACTGCAGATGATGCGCCGCACGCGGCCGAGCGCCATCAGTTTCGCCAGCCCGAACGCGCCGTTGCCGGAGTTATTCGCAACGGCAACGATGTCGCGCGTGCCGCGTTCGATCAGGCCGTCGATCAGCGCATTGGGCTGGCCAACCTGGCCAAAACCGCCGAACAGCACGACGGCGCCATCCTCGATGCCCGCCAGCGCCTCGGCCATGCTGCGCACGATCTTGTCGATCACGGGGCGTCTCCTTCGCCCGCCAGCTTGCCCCGGCGCGCCGGATTTGGGAACATGCGGCCATGAGCGGAAACGGACCGGACCTGGCCCAGGTCGTCGCCATGCTTGGGACGGTGCTGACCAGCCTCAACGACCTGCGGGGCGAAATGCGGACGGCGCTCCGGGCGATCGAGGCGCGGCTCGACAGGGTGGAGGCCAGCATCAAGGAGCTGGAGTGGGGGCTGAAGGACCTCCGCCAAGCCGTCACCGCCTATCACGCCTCGGTCATGGGCCACGGCATCCTCATCAGCGAGCTGGAAGCGAGAGTGCAGCGGATCGAGGCGCATCTGAACCTCTCGACCTGACCTCACGCAGCATCCAGCTCGATCACTGCGTCCGCCGCCCACGCGCCCGCGCCCTCTTGCAGCACCAGCACGGGGTTGAGATCGATCGCGCGCAGCCGCGGCCCGGCGGCGATCGCGAATGCGGACAGGCGGGAGAGCATCCGCGCCAGCGCCGCGACATCCGCTGCCGGCCGGCCGCGGGCGCCGCGCAGCAGCGCCGCACTCCGCAACTCGGCGATCATATCTGCTGCCTCGGCTTCCCCGAACGGGCAGCGGCGCAGCGCCACATCGCCCAGTATTTCGACGAACACGCCGCCCAGCCCCACCATCGCGACCGGGCCGAACGCCGGGTCGCGGTGGATGCCCAGGATGCACTCCACCCCGCCCGCCATCTGCCGCGCCACCAGCACGCCGGAGACGCCGGCGTCGGGCGCGTGGCGACGCGCGCAGCCCATCAGCGTCGCGAATCCGGCACGCACCGCCTCTGCGTCCGCGATGCCGAGCAGCACGCCGCCGATCTCCGATTTGTGGACGATGCCGGGCGAGAGCAGCTTCATCACTACCGGGAAGCCCAACGCCTCGGCGGCCGCCACCGCCGCATCGGGGTCGGCGCAGGCGCGTTCGGGCACGCGAGACGATCCCGGCCGCGGCCAGAAGCCGTTTTGCCTCCGCCTCATCGGGCGGGCAATCCGGCAGCACGAACGGGGGTGCGGCGGGCGGCGGCGCGGCTTCGGGCCGGTCGAAGGCAGCGCCAAAGCGCCCCATCGCCGCGATCGCAGCGACCGCCCGCGAGGGGTCCTCGAACACCAGCAGCCCGTCCGCCTCGTATTCGGCGACGCGCTCCGGTGGCGCCAGCACGCTCAGCACAAAAAGCCGGTCGGGATGGCGTGCGCGCACCGCCGCGAGGACCGCGCGCAGGCGCGGCGCGATCGAGGCGGCGCCGCCGATCTGCGAGAAAAACACCAGCACCGAGGGATAGCCGCCCTGCTCGACCAGCGCATTCGCGAAGCGTCCGATCAGCGAGGCGTCGTTGAACGCCTGCGCCGTGCAATCGACCGGGTTGCGCGGCGCGGCAAAGGGCAGCAGCGCGCGCAGCTCGTCCTGGGCTGCCTGCGGCATCGCGGGCATCGGCAATCCCGCCGCCGCCGCCGCGTCCGCGATCAGCACCCCCGCGCCGCCGCTCACGGTGAGCACGCCGAGCGCGTTGCGAGCAGGATAGATGCGCTTGGTCGCGGTCTGCGCGATGTCGAGCAGCTCCTCGGTGGTGCGCGCGCGCGCGCCCCCGAGTTCGGCAAACACCGCATCGAACACTGCGTCGTCACCGGCGATCGAAGCGGTGTGCGACCGCGCCGCTTCGCGTCCCACCGCGCTGCGGCCGACCTTCATCATCACCACCGGCTTGCGTGCCCGCCGCGCCACCTCCAGCGCCGCGGCGAAGCCCGCGCCGTCATGGATCGCCTCGGCATAGGCGGCGATCACGTCGGTCTCGGGGTCTTCGGCGAGCCAGCCGATCGCGTCGGCCACCGACAGATCGGCCTCATTGCCGGTGGTGATGCACACGCCGGTGCCCATGCGGCGGTCGCGGGCGGCGGCGAACAAATGCGTACCGTAGGCGCCGGACTGGCTCGCGATGCCGATGCGCCCGGGCCGGGGAAAGCCGGTCTCGAACGAGGCGCTGAAGATCGGATACCAGCCGAGGCGGACGACGAACAAGCCGAGGCAGTTCGGCCCGAGCAGCCGCATCCCGCCCGCCCGCGCCGCTTCCAGCATCCGCGCCTGCGCGGCGGCACCCGCCTCGCCGGTCTCCGCGAAGCCGGCGGTGAACACGATCGCGGCCGCGGTGCCACGTGCCGCCAGCGCCGCGACGGCGGCGATTGCCGGCTCGACGGGGATGGCGACGATCGCGACGTCCGGCACCTCCGGCAGGTCGGCGACCGAGGGATACGCGCGAAAGCCCTGGATTTCCGAGCGGTTTGGGTTGACCGGCAGGATGACGCCGGAAAAACCCCGGGCGCGCATGTAGGCGATCGGGCGGCCGCCGATGCGCGTGGGCTCGGCGGAGGCGCCGATCACGGCGACCGAGCGCGGCGCCATCAATCGCGCAAGGCCGCCGAAGCGACTGCCCATATCCTTGCCTCCGCCGGGTTGCGGGCAAGCTAGTGCATCGGCCACGCCCGCACGATGAGCCACGTGCCGCCCACCGCGACCAACGTCGTGAGCGGCAGACCGAGCCGCCAGTAATCGCCGAACCGGTAGCCCCCCGGCCCCATCACCAGCATGTTGTTCTGGTGCCCAATGGGGGTGAGGAAGTCGCAGGACGCGCCAAGTGCCACCGCCATCAGGAACGGATCCGGCGCATAGCCGAACGATTTTGCAACCACCGCCGCGACCGGCCCCAGTACCAGCACCGCGGCCACGTGGTGCAGGAATGGCGTCACCAGCATCGAGACCACCAGCACCAGCCCCACCGGCAGCACCCCCGGCAGCCCGCTCGCGGCAAGACCGAGCCAGTGCGCCAGCACCGCCGCCGTCCCGGTGCTGCGCAGGCTCTCACCGACCGGGATCAGGCAGCCGAGCATCACCAGGATCGGCCACTCGATCGCGGCGTACGCCTCGCGCGGTGTGATCTGCCCGCTCAGCAGGGTCGCGACCGCGGCGATGAAGAACGCGGCCTCGACCGGCAGCACGCCGCTGACGGTCAGCACCGTCGCCGCCGCCAGGATGAACAGCGGCAGCAGCCGAAAGCGCGGCCGGCCGATCGCGAGATTGCGCTCGGCGAGCGGCAGGCAGCCGAGCTGGCTCAGCGCGTCCGCAAGCTGCTCGCTGCGGCCCTGCAGCACGATCACGTCGCCGAGGCGGAAGCGGCTGCTGCGAATCCGCCCCTCAATCGGCCGCCCGCCGCGGCTGACCGCCAGCACATTCACCTCGTAGCGCTGCCGCAGCCGCAGCCCCTCCGGGGTGCGGTCGATCAGCGGGCTGTCCGCCGAGACGATCGCTTCCACCGCCCCCAGCTCGTCGTTGCGATCGCGCGGGCGGGAGGCGGCGATCTCGGCCGCTCCCAGCAGCTCGAGCCGGGCATGATCCACCACCGGCTTCAGCGCCACCGGATCGGCCTGCAGCACCAGCACGTCGCCAGCGAACAGCACCCAGTGCCCGGCCGGGATGTATCGGCGCTCGCCCTCGCGGATGATGGCAATGACCGTCACTTCGCCCTCGCCCATCTCCTCGAATTCGCGCACGGTCTGCCCCGCGATCGGCGAACCCTCCGGCACCAGCGCCTCGCTCGTGTAGTCCTCGACCGCAAACCGCACCTCGGTCTGCCCCTCGCGGTGCGGCAGCAGCCGCCAGCCGAAGGCGAGGAAGGCGACCGCGAGCAGCGAAAGCGGCAGGCCCACGGGAGCGAAGTCGAACATCCGGTAGGAGTGCCCCAACACATTCTGCCGCACGGTCGAGATCAGCAGGTTGGGCGAGGTGCCGATCTCGGTGATGGTGCCGCCGATCAGCGAGCCGAACGAGAGCGGCATCAGGTAGCGGGAGGCCGGCCGGCGGCCGCGCCTCGCCGCCTGGAGTGCGATCGGCATGAACAGGCCGAGCGCGCCCACGTTCTTCATGAACGCGGAGAGCGCGGTCACTGCCCCGGTCAGCGCGCCGACCTGCAAGGTGGTGCCGGGGAGCAGACGCAGCAGCCGGCGCATCACCCGCTCCACGACACCCGAGACCTCGATCGCACGGCTCAGCACCAGCACCGAAGCGATGATGATGATCACGGGGCTGGCGAAGCCCACGAAGGCGCGAGAAGCCGGCACCACGCCGGTGACGATGGCCGCACTCAACGCCAGCGCGGCCACGATGTCGTAGCGAAGGCGGTCGGAGATGAAGAGCGCGAGCATACCCGCGACGATCGCCAGCGCCTCGATCTGCGGCAGGGTCAAGGTCAGGTGTCCCCAAGGATGGGCAGCACCAACGCGCGGGAGGGGCGGGCGTTGGCGGCGGGGCCAGGCGAAACGTTGCCCCGGCCCCGTGCTCGGATCGCCCCAGGCTCTCACATGGCTTCGGGCGAGATCACCATGCAGGACGTGCGCAGGCTCCGGCACGCCTCGACCGCGGCGGCGCGCGAGAGGCCGCCGAGGCGGGCGCGGTAGAGGGTTTTGTTGTGCGCCTCGTGCAGCGTGCCGACGCGGACCCCGGCATGGGCCAGCGCGATTTGGGCATGGGAGCGGGCGGCAGTGGCGGCGGCCGCGGCCTGGGGCTCGCTGCCGAAGGCGCCGACCTGGATGCCCCAGCCGCCGCTGGTCGGGCCGCCGCGCCCCAGCGGCAGCGTCGCGGCCACCGCCGGCTGGATCAGGTGGAAGCCACGCCGCGGCGGCGTGGGCGGGGCATAGGCGTATTCATGCGACGTGCGCGCCGGCCGCGGCGGCTCCGGCAGTTGCGCCACCTCGGTCGGGCGCCGGGCCGGGCTCTGCGTGAGCCGCCCATGCGTGGAGTGCCCCCGCTGCGTCGCCGCGGCATAGCGTACCGGGGCCTTGGCCTTGGCGTAGCGCACGGCGGGGCGCGCCGGCGGGTAGCGCAGGCCGGGCGGGATGTCGTCGGGGATACGGTTCATCGCATAGAGATCCGAACTCGACCGGCTCTGCGGGTACGTCCCCTCGATGCGCGGACCGATCATCGCGACGTAGCGCCGCGTCTCGGCGGGCAGGCCGGCCTGGTTGGCGAGATACTCGTCGAGCCGCTTCGGCCCCGCATTGTAGGCGGCGAGGAAGCCCGGCACCCCGTAGAGGTCGTACATCTCGCGGATATAGGCAGTGCCCGCCATGATGTTGTTGCGCGGATCATAGGCGTCGTCGGCAAGCCCGTAGCGCGACTTCAGGTAATCATAGGTCTCGGGCATGATCTGCATCAGCCCCATCGCGCCGACCGGCGAGGTGGTGAGCGTGCCGTGCTGGTATTCGTCGCCGCCGGACTCGACCCCCATGACCTCGCGGATCCAGCGCCCCGGCACGTCATAGCGCTGCGACGCCTCGCGGATGTAGGGTCCCCACGGATCTTCGCTCGGGCCCGGCGGCGAGTAGTCGCGGCGGGCGCGGGCCAGATACTGCGTCGCCTGCTGCGACTGATCGAGCGGTGGTGCCGCCTGATTGCCGCCGCTGCTGCAGGCGGCGAGCAGCGCCAGCCCGAGCAGTGAGACAATGCCCCGGATCGCCCGGAGGTGCGCCGCACCCCCCCTGAGAACAGGCAAACTGAGAACGGGCAAGCTGAGGACAGGCAGGCAGGATCGCAGCATCCGCGCGGACCTCCGTCATGGCGTCGCCGGGTCGCCTGGCGGCACGACGTGGCTGTTCGCCGCCGTCGTTCAGATGCGCGATCAGGAACCCCCCGTAACTGCCCTAGCTGAAAGCCGGAGTCGGCGCAACCATCTCGTGCCGGCGCCCACCCGGCCGAGCCCCGTGTTGCGAGGTGGCGCCGGATCGGCTACGCGCCGCGCCGATGAGTGCGACACTCTCTGCCGCCCGTTCCGCGGCCTTCGATCTCGCCTCCGACCAGTCCGCCGTGGCACGGCAGCGGCGCGCGGTGCGCGACATCGCCGACGCGACGGCGCTGTGGCGGCTGGTGCGGGCACTCGGCTGGCTCGACATCAAGCTGCGCTACCGCGGCTCGGTGCTCGGGCCGTTCTGGCTCACCATCTCCACCGCGACCATGGTTGCCGCGATGGGCGTCGTCTATTCGACGCTGTTCCACCAGGACATGCACGAATACCTGCCGTTCCTGGCGCTCTCGCTGGTGCTGTGGGGGTTCGTCTCCGGCACCGTCAGCGACGCCTGCACTTGCTTTCTTCAAGCGGAGAGCACGATCCGTTCGATGCGGCTGCCATTCGCGGTCCATGCCGGGCGCGTCGTCGTGCGCAACGCGTTGATGCTCGCCCACAACGCGCTGGTGATCGTGGGCGTGTTTTTATTCTTTTCGATCTGGCCGGGCATTTCGGCCCTCGTGGCGGTTCCGGCCTTCGCGCTCTGGGTGCTCGATGCCCTCGCCGCGTGCCTGCTGTTCGGCTGCTTCTGTGCGCGTTTTCGCGACATCCCGCCGATCGTCGCCAGCGTGATGCAGATCGCTTTCTTCGTCAGTCCGATCGTCTGGCAGCCGTCGCAGATCGGCAATCGCGCGCACTGGCTGATCTACAACCCGTTCTTCTCCCTGCTCGAGATCGTGCGCGCACCGCTGCTCGGTCACATCCCCGGCCCGGTGGTCTGGTTCTCCGCTCTCGGCTACAGCGTGCTGTTATGGGCGGTGGCGTGGCTGCTGTTCGTGCGGGTGCGCGGGCGCATCGCGTTCTGGGTGTGAAATGGCGCTGATCGAGGTCAGCGGCCTTTCGGTCGATTTTCCGCTGTATCACGGCAACAGTCGCAGCCTGAAGAAGACGGTGCTTGCCGCCGCCTCCGGCCGGCTCGGTGAGGACCGCCAGCACCGCATGGTTGTACGCGCCGTGCGCGACGTGTCGTTCCGGCTGATCCGCGGCGACCGGCTCGGCCTCGTCGGCCACAACGGCGCCGGCAAGACCACGCTGCTGCGCTCGCTCGCGGGCATCTACGAGCCGGTGATCGGACATCTGCACGTCGAGGGGTCGGTGGTGGCGTTGCTCGACGCCGGGCTCGGGATGAACCCGGAGCTGAGCGGGCGGGAGAACATCATGCTGCGCGGCCTGACGCTCGGCCTCGACCGCGCTGCGATCCGCGGGTTGGAGGCCGACGTGCAGGACTTCGCCGGTCTCGGCGAGTTCCTCGACCTGCCGGTGCGAATGTTCAGCTCGGGCATGGTGGTGCGGCTCGGCTTTGCGCTCGCGACCGCGATCCGTCCGCAGGTGCTGCTGATGGACGAGTGGATTTTGGCCGGCGACGCCGATTTCATGGAACGCGCCCGCGGCCGGCTCGAAGACATGGTGCGCGGCGCCGAAATCCTCGTGCTCTCCAGCCATTCGCGCGACGTGGTCAGCGAGTGGTGCACCCGTGTGATGCGCATGGAGCAGGGGCGGGTGATCGACGACGGGCCGGCGGCGGCGGTGCTGGACCGCTATCTCGGCCCGCGCGAGGCGGCACCGGCCGACGCGGTGGCTTAACCCGGGCGACTGTGGCGATCTGTTATTCCTTGAGCGATCTTGGACCGCTGACGAACGGACTGTCCCGAAGATAAAATCGCAGGAGGCGGTTCGCATCCCGCGAAATGCCGATCCTGATGCTCTGCCCGATTTCGCCGGGTTCGCGGTCACCGCGTCCGAGCCGTAGAGGGCCTTGTTGGCAAAGATCGAGCCCATCGAGCCGACGATCAACCTGCAACGCCGCGGCGAGCCTTCCTGGTCCTCGCGCCAAGTCGCGCAAGCGCTCGATGCCGCGATTTAGCCGCATGATCGGGATGCCTTCGAGCGGCTCGAGCGCCCTGATCAGGACGCCGGCCCCGATCCCGGGCATCTCGCTCGAGACATTCAGCATGTATGAGCTGCCGTAGGCGAGATAAATATAGGCGTGCCCACGCTCGAGAAACAGCGAACGATTACGCTGAGTCATCCCCCGGTAGGCGTGCCCGGCGGCATCGCCGACGACATACGCCTCGGTCTCAACAATACGACCGATCGCGACGCCTTCAGGGAACTCCCGCACCAATACCTTGCCAACGAGATAGCGGGCGAGAGAGACCGTATCAATCGGCAGCTCCGAGCGAGCGAGCGGCAGATGGCCATCCTTACGGCCGCGAGCTTTCAGGGCATCCGCTCGACCCATTGCGCGCGCGAAGGCCCCGGCTCGAACGGATCGCCGAAATACTGGGTCTCGCGGGCCACCTTCCCATCGAGGAACTCCATGATGCTCACGGTGTAAGACGGCCGTCCGTCATAGGTTAGGACATATTCAGTGACCCAGAGGTCGCCCGCGCCGATTATCCGCCGCACTGTGAAGCGTTTCCGGTTCGGCTGCGCGGCGCGAGACGACTGAATCTTCCGCCGCCCGCGGATGCGCTCGCCCGATTGCGGATATTCGAGCACCGCGTCCTCTCGGTAAATCTGGTGCTCCCCCTCGAGGTCGTTCGCATCGGAGGCGGCCCAGTGGCGATCCAGAGCCGCTCGAATCTCTCGGTCTTCCATATCAAATCTCCTTGACCATCGCCGCCGATGTTGAGCCGTCGTATGCCACTCCCAGCGCGAAGGCTGAGTGGCCGAGAAGGGTCGGAAGCGGACATTCCACAGCGCAGCGCAGCGACCTGCCGGACGCGGATACCTACCTTCCCGCCACCGGTTCACGCTCGACAAAGAACATCCTCGCCAGCCGACCTTCGCCAAGTGCCTCGCTGAGGACGCGAATGGCGAAATATGGAATGAGTACCAGCAGCATGATGAGTATGCCAGCGGCCGTTTCTTCCAGCCGCGTGCCAAAAAGATCGCCGAGCGAGGACGCAATCGACTGATGGTGGATCAGGCCGACGACGGCTTCCTCGATGACGGTCAGCACTATCAGCAGCACCAAGAAAGCGAATGACCTATGCAGCGTCGGCCAGATCAGCGGGCTGGTAGTGTTGCGCTCACCGAGCTTCATGGCTTGGCCGATCAGCATGAATTTGGCTAGTACGATGGCCTTGACGATGGCAGTGCCCCAGACGACGAAGTCAATGCCATGGGTGTGCAGCACCGCAGCCTTCATCACGATCACCGCGCCGAGGGTGACGTAAAGATAGGCGGTCAGAATCGCGAGCTCCTTTAGCTCGTGAACCGCGCGTTGGTGCAGCGTCGCTTTCGCGATGGTTTCGGTTGCCAAGATGCCCTCCTGCCGCGTCCACAAGGAAGCCGTTGCCGTCATGCAGTGTCATCGACGGGAACCCTACTGCCGCGCCAGGGCGATACGAACGGCGTCCTCCGGCGAGACCAAATGATCGGCGCTCTCCGCGGCCTCGGCGATAGCAATCTCGACACCCTTGACGCGGCCGTTGAACTCGTTGCCCCGCGGCCCGTAATCCTGCGAGACGGGCGAACCCGAATCGCGGCCGACGTCGCAGCCGTCGTCAGCGGAGAAAACCATCGCCGCCGTGGCGGCGATCCTGCCCTCGCCGACCTTATGGCCGCCGACGTAGAGGGTTGCCGTCCCGCCTTTGCCCAGGCCGCCGCCGGCATAGGCGAACTCCATCCGCACCTGGCAGTCGCCCGCCGGCAGGGCGTTCGCCGCCTCGACATAGAAGTACCTGCACCCCCAGCAGGTTGTAGCAGTATTTCAGCTTGCCGCCCTTCGCATAAAGGCTCCAGCCGCCGATATTGCCGCCCTGGGCAATGATCACGCCCTCGGCCCCAGTCGCCGGCACAGTGACCTCGGCAGTCACGGAGTGGGACTTGTTCTTGATATTGATGACCGAGTTCTCGGAGAGCTGGCCCATGCCGCCGAACAGGATCTGCCGGTTCCCCCGGATCAGGACGGGCCGGCCGGCGGTATCTGCATTGAACCGTTTGCCTAGGTCGTCGTCCATCGGCAGAACGTTGTAGCGGGTCGCCTCGATCAGCCAAAGCCGCTGCAATTCGTGCAGCTTCTCGGGCATCGCCTTCGCCAGGTCGTTTGCCTGACTCCAGTCCTTGCTGGTGTCGTAGAGTTCCCAGATATCGTCGTCGAAGGCTGGCGTCACCTCGCCGATGAGCAGCCACGGCGTCTTGTGCCGGGTCACCGCCGTCCACCCCTTGTGGTAGATGCCGCGATTGCCGAACATCTCGAAATACTGCGTCTCGTGACGTTCGGCCGCCGTGGGATCGTTGAAGGCGTACAGCATGCTGACGCCCTCGATGGGCTTCTGCTGCACACCATTCACCGACAGGGGCTCGGGTATCCCTGCGGCTTCCAGCAGCGTGGGGGCGATATCGATGACGTGATGGAACTGCGTGCGGATTTCGCCCTTGCCCGGAAATCCATTGGGCCAGTGCACGATCGTTCCGTTGCGCGTGCCACCCCAGTGGGACGCGACCTGCTTGGTCCACTGGTAGGGCGTGTTCATCGCATGCGCCCAGCCGACCGCGTAGTGATTGTAGGATTCGGGCCCGCCGAGCTTGTCGATGCGGGCGTTCAGGAACTCCGGCGTCTCGATCGCCGCTGCGCCGTTGAAATTGATCATCTCGTTGAAAGTGCCGTGCAGCGTTCCCTCAGCCGACGCGCCGTTGTCTCCAATGATGTAGTAGATGAGGGTATCGTCGAGCAGGTTCAGCCGCTCGACGCTATTCAGCAGCCGGCCGATGTGATGGTCGGCGTATTCGAGAAACCCAGCATACACCTCCATCTGGCGCCGCAGGGCGGGCTTCAGGTCTTCCGGCATGTCGTCCCAGGCGGGAACCTCCTTGTGGCGGGCGGTAAGCTCGCAATCCGAAGGAACGACCTTCAGCTCCTTCTGCCTGGCGAAGGTCGCCTCGCGAAGCTTATCCCAACCGTCATCGAACTTGCCCTTGTACTTGTCCGCCCATTCCGTCGGTACGTGGTGGGGTGCGTGGGTGGCGCCGGGCACGAAATAGACGAAGAACGGCTTGTCGGGCGCCAGCGCCTTCTGCTGGCCGATCCATGCGATCGCCTTGTCGGTCATATCTTCCATGAAGTGGTAGCCCTCTTCGGGCGTCCTCTTCGGTTCGACGGGCGTGGTGCCTTCATAAAGCGTCGGGTACCACTGGTGCGCCTCGCCGCCGATGAAGCCGTAAAAGTATTCAAAGCCGCCGCCGCCGGTGGGCCACGCGTCGAACGGCCCGACCGGGCTCGTCTCCCAGACCGGGACCTCGTGACACTTGCCGAACTGCGCGGTGGAATAGCCGTTCAGCTTCAGCGTCCGGGCGATCGGCGAGGCGGTATTGGGCAGGACGGAGCTATATCCGGGAGAGCCGCTGGCGATCTCGGTGATCCCGCCCATGCCGACGAGTGGTGGTTGCGTCCGGTCAGGAGCGCCTGGCGCGTCGGCGAGCACAACGCCGTGGTGTGGAAGCGATTATATTTAAGTCCGCCGGCCGCCAGCCGCTCGGCGCTCGGTGTCTGACAGGGACCCCCGAAAGCGCTTGATGAACCGAAACCCGCGTCGTCGATCATGATGACCAGGATGTTCGAAGCGCCCTTGGGCGGACGCAGCTGTTCGATGGCCGGATACTTGGTGTCCGGATCCTTGGCGTCGTAGGTCATCAGGCCGGTTCGCGGCCGATCCGGGATCGGGAGCGCGTTGCGCTGCAGCTTGTCGTTGGGGTCGCTCATTGGTCTCGCTTCCATTGCGTTGTCATCATGGCGGCCGGAGGCCGAGTAATCGTTGATGCAGTCAGGCCTCGACACCAGAGGCGAGCGTCGCGTCCCGCTGTGGTTGGACCGTCCTTGTTTTGGTCATTGCGTTCGAAGCACGCAGCGGAACCCGATGTGGCTGGTCGTCGTGTCGATCGCCTGCGGATAACGTGCTGCCGGCCGGTAGCGCTGGCAGTAGCTGGGGGCGCAGAGATAGGAGCCGCCCTTGATCACCTTGCGCGCGGTCGGCGCGCCCGGTTGGGCGGGATCATGACTTTGCGCTTCCCCCGCACCCTGGGGATTGTGCGGCGCGCAGCAGGGCCTGGCCGCGTCGGGCGGATGACCGGCTGAATACCAGTCCCTTGTCCATTGCCAGACGTTGCCAGCCATGTCGTAGAGACCGTAACCATTTGCCGGGAAGGATCCGACCGGGGCGCGTCCGTCAAAGCCGTCCAGTGTCAGGTTCTGGCAGGGAAACTGCCCCTGCCAGGTATTGGCCATGTGCTGCCCGTTCGGGGTGAAATCGTCGCCCCAGCAGAAGGCTGCGCCGTCCAAGCCGCCACGCGCCGCGAACTCCCACTCGGCTTCCGTCGGCAGATCCTTTCCCGCCCAAACCGCATATGCGATGGCATCCTCGAACGCGACATGCACCACCGGATCGTGCTCGCGCCCATCGATCGTGCTCGCCGGCCCCTCCGGGTGGCGCCAGTCAGCTCCGGGAATATAGGCCCACCAATCGGCGACGTTGCGGAGGCGCACCGGGTGCGCAGGCATATGGAACACCGCGCTGCCCGCCGCAAGCAACTCTGGGGTCGCCCTGGGATAGAGCGCCGGATCCGGCGGCCGCTCGGCGAAACTGACATAGTCGGTTGCCGTCACGAACGCCGCGAAATCGGCGTTCGTAACGGCATGCTCGTCGATCCAGAAGCCATCGACGGTGACCATATGAGCAGGTGCTTCCTCGGGATAATGGACGTCGGAGCCCATGCGGAACGTGCCGGTTGGAATGAATTTCATTCCGCGCAGTCGGTCGCTCCGCATCAGGAACTCCAACACCGATCCAAGGAAAGGCGGCGGACAGTTCGAACCCGGGATAAGTTAGCTGGCCCCGAGTATCGAAAGATCAATCGGATCGTGGCAGTTTCGACCGACCTGATCAATGGCTTACCGGGATGTCGGCTTTGGGTCGAGAGCGGTCATCAGACAGGCCGCTGATATTGGGGTCAGGACCCGCTCTGGAACAGCAGCAGCCCGTGGCTCCCCGCCACGGCGCCCAGGATCGTGAGCAGGCCGAGCGCGAGCAGGACCATGTGGACCAGGTGGATGGCGCGGAACGTCGCGTCAGGGCTGGTCTTCGCCCGTGCGGCCAAGCGGTGGTGCAGCACGAGTGGTTCCAGCACGAACAGCATTGCGGCGAAAATCAGCCACACCAGCACCATCGCGTGCATCCACCAGTACGGCAGCGACGTGAACCGATACCAGGCATCCATTCGGACCAGCATGTAAAAGCCGCTCAGGCCGGCCAAGAGAATACTGAAGCGCGCTTGCACGCCGAAACGGCGTTCGATGGCCTCGAACAGGGCGATCCGCTGCGCGGGGTCCGGCAGGCGGCGCAATGCCGGGAGCAGAACCATCGTCACCAGCGCCACGCCGCCGATCCACAGCACGATCGCCAGCACGTGCAGCGCGCGGGCGATGGTCACATCGGTCATGGGCTCCCCGCCAATGGCAGCCGATCTCGCCCGGCACCTTCCCGCAGCAAGTCCCGTCTCGCCTGCCGTCTTCTCGGCCTGGCGCGGGTTGTGGTCGTCGGAGGCTCAGGCTGGCTTGCGGCCATTCCTCGTCGGTCGTAGCCCCACCGCCATCAGCCCCAGGCCGAGCAGCGCCCCGAGCTTTGCCACCTCGCAGGCCACATAGGTAAGGTGCAGGGCGGATGGGGGTCGCGGCACGCCGCCCTGCACGACCTGCTGCGTACGCGCGGCCAGCCGGGGCCGCAGCCAGAGCGCCTGCGCCAGCACGATGACGCCCGGCGTCACCGCGAGCAGCCGTTGGCGCGGCCCCGTCGCCGCACTCAGGCCCAGGAACAATGCCGGGACAATCTCGACGTGCCCAAACGTCCGAAACGTCTGGCGACCGACGTCGAGTGCGACCGTACGCGGCAACGATTTCACCAGAAACTTGGCCGGCGTCGCCAGGAAAGACACGCCGGCCACCATACCGGCCCAGATCAAGGCGAGGGCACGCGTCCACTCGGAACCACTGTCGCCCCGGTCCATCGCAGCTCCCCCGCGCTCCCGCCGGCGGATTCTCATCCGCCGGACGGCTTCGTTTGCGCCGGCTTCTCCTGATCGAAGACGGCCATTGCGAGCGCGGAGTGAGCGTAAGCGCCGCCCGCCCGCATTTCGGCAGCAACCCAGATCGCCTCCATCAGCTCCTCGCGTGTGGCACCGGACCGCAGCGCTGCCTTGGTGTGCCCCTTGATGCAGTACGGGCATTGCGTGACGTGCGCGACGGCCACGGCTACGATCTGCTTCATCTTCGCCGACAGCGCGCCTTCGGCGAACACCGCGCGGCCGAAAGCATCGAACGCGGCCTGCGTTTCGGGCGCGAGGTCGCGCCGCTTCTGCGCGGTCTCACGTGTGGGCGCCGGATACATCAACTCCGCCATGACATCCCTCCATTGCTCGACACACCTTCGATCGGGTTACTTCCCCGGCTCGGGCGAGAATAGGGCTCGCTTGTCCGGCTTGCCGTCCCACTCCTTTGGCATCGGGCGGCGGCTCGCCCTTGCGGGTGATGTTCGGCCACTGCTCGGAATAGGTACGGTTGAGCTCGGCCCAGGCGGCCGCCTTGTCGTCGCTGTCCGGGACGATCGCCTCCGCCGGGCATTCCGGCTCGCAGACGCCGCAATCGATGCACTCGTCGGGATGAATGACGAGCATATTCTCGCCCACGTAGAAGCAGTCCACGGGACAGACCTCTACGCAGTCCATGTATTTGCACCTGATGCAATTCTCGGTGACGACGTAGGTCAAGGCGAAGCTTCTTTCGTGTTGTTCCCGTCGGCGCGTGCAGCGGGCAGCCGCTCGAACAGCCCCATGCGGAGGCTTCGCGCGACGCGCTCCGCACGCTCGGCGAAGGCGTTGGCGACATCCGGCTCGAACACCTCGATGCAACTCTCGCCGAACAGCGCGAGCCAGCGGTCGAACATGGCCGGTGCCAAGTCCGGCAGGCGCAGGTGCGTCGAGAACGGGTCGCCGTGGTAGCGGCCGCTGCGCAGCATCAGCGAGGACCAGAAATCCGCGAGGCGTGCAAGGTGCGCCGCCCAGGCTGCGTCCGTCGTGCCGACGGCGCGAGCGAAGATGGGGCCAAGCACGGAATCGCGCCGCACCCGGCCGTAGAACAGGTCCAGCAACCGCCGGATGTCCTCCTCTGTGACCGCACCCGAGCCGCGTGCAGGAGCCGATACGGCTACCACAGCGCCACCACCGCCGCGAGTACGACGACCAAGTTCCAGACCAGCATGTTGACCAGCGTTCGGATCATGGTCCGGTCGTCCTCGTTGCGCGCGCCGACCGCATCGCTCACCAGGTTGCCGGGTAGCAGGAACACCCGGAGCACCGCCTTGCCGATCATCGTCCACCCTCCGGCGCCGCAGGCGCCATAACAGTGATGCAGTATGTATCTTAGGCCGTTCGTGACAGAAAGCAATATCCGTCGTATATCTTTCCACGAGAGAATCACCCTGGGAGCGGAAGCCGCCGTGCGCCTGACCACCTACACCGATTATTCGCTGCGAATGCTGATGTACCTGGCGGTGAAGGGCGACGCTCGTGCGACCATCGCCGAGGTCGCCGACGCGTACGGGATCTCCAAGGCGCATCTAAACAAGGTCGCGCACCAGCTCGGCCTGGCCGGATATGTGGAGACCGCGCGTGGCAAGGGGGGCGGCCTGCGCCTCGCCAGACCCGCCGAGACCATTGGGGTGGGCGATGTCGTGCGACGCGTCGAGCCGGACATGGCGCTTGTGCCCTGCTTCGACCCGGTGCACGCGTCTTGCCCGATCGTGCCGGCCTGCGGTCTGCGTGGCGCGCTCGATGAGGCCCGGCAGGCGTTCCTGGCCGTTCTCGACCGCTATAGCCTGGCCGACCTCATGCATCGGCGGGCGGATCTGGCAGCGCTGCTGCACGCCGCCTAGCCTACGCATCGGGGTCTGGGCCGACGGCCCCAGCGGGGCTTGGGGCGGAGCCCTAACCTTGCTGAAACCCCCGCTCCCACCCGCGCGTTGGCCGCCAATGGCCGCCATCGCAACGACCCCTCGCGACACCTCGATCCGCACCTATCGCGCGCGGCGCGATTTCACCCGCACCGCCGAGCCGCAACCGAAGCCAGGTGCTGCCGCCAGCACGCTGCGCTTCGTGGTGCAGAAACACGCCGCGCGCCGCCTGCACTGGGATTTCCGCCTGCAGCACGAGGACGTGTTGTGGAGCTGGGCCGTGCCGAAAGGGCCGTCGCTGGACCCGCACGACAAGCGCCTCGCCGTTCATGTCGAGGACCATCCGCTCGAATACGCCGATTTCGAGGGCATTATCCCCGCCGGCGAGTACGGTGCCGGCACGGTGGAGATCTGGGATCACGGCACCTGGGCGCCGGTGGGCGATGCGGTCGCCGGCATGGCGAAGGGAGAGCTCAAGTTCACGCTGGACGGCGTCCGGCTGCACGGCCGCTTCGTGCTGGTGCGCCTGCGCCCACGTCCGGGCGAGCGGGGCGAGAACTGGCTGCTGATCAAAGAGCACGACGAGAACGAGCGCCCCGGCGCCGACGTGACGGTGCTCGAAGCCGAGCCGCTGGCCGCCAAGGAGGCGCCGAAGCCCGCCCGCTCGCGCCGCCGCCCCGACGCCAGCGCCGAGCTGCATCCCGTGACACTCACCCATCCCGACCGCGAATTGTGGCCAGGGATCACCAAACGTGACCTCGCCACCTATTGGCATGAGGTGGCACCCATCGCGCTGCCCGGGATCGCCGCCCGCCCGCTCGCGCTGGTGCGCTGCCCCGCGGGGATCGGCGGCGAGCGGTTCTTCCAGAAGCACGCCGGGCGGGGGATGCCGGCGCAGATTCGCAGCGGTGTGGCGGCGGGCGCGCCCTATCTCGCGATCGACGACGAGAGCGGCCTGATCGCCTGCGCGCAGATCGCCGCGATCGAGTTGCACGCCTGGGGTGCCGCCGAGGCCGACCCGGAACGGCCGGACCGGATCGTGTTCGACCTCGATCCTGGCCCCGACGTGCCCTTCCCCGAAGTGGCGGCGGCGGCGCATGAGGTGCGCGAGCGGCTGGAGGCGCTGGAGCTGGCGAGCTTCTGCCGCACCAGCGGCGGCAAGGGGCTGCACGTGGTGGTGCCGCTCCGCCCGCGTGCGACCTGGGAGGTCGTGAAGCCCTGGTGCCATGATTTCGCGCAGACGCTGGAGCACGACGCGCCCGACCGCTACGTTACCAAGGTGGCCAAGGTGCTGCGGCGGAAGCACATCCTGATCGACTGGCTGCGCAACGGCCTCGGCGCGACCGCGATCGCGTCCTATTCGCCGCGGGCGCGGCCGGGGGCGCCGGTCGCGACCCCGCTCGCCTGGCGGGAGGTCGGCAAGCGGCTCGATCCCGCGGCCTACACGCTCGACAGCCTCAAGCGCCGGCTCGCCCGGCTGCGCCGCGACCCGTGGGAGGGCTTCGCCCAGGCGGCGCGCCCGCTGCCGGCGCGGGCGCTGCCGCGGAGTGCCGCCTGATGGCCGGGCCGCGCCCGATCTGGCGCGGCCATCTGCGGCTGGCGCTCGTCTCCTGCCCGATCGCCCTCTACACCACGCGGCGGGCCAGCGGCGACCTGCATTTCCACTTCATCAATCCCGCGACCGGGCACCGCGTGCGCATGGTCACGACCGACGCCGAGAGCGGCGAGGAGCTGTCGCGGGGCGACCTCGTGCGCGGCTACGAGTTCAAAAAGGACACCTTCGTCCTGCTCGACGAGGAGGATTTCGAGCGCGCGCGGATCGAGAGTTCGACCGTGTTGAACATTGCCAAATTCGTCGATGCGGCGACGATCGACCCGATCTATTTCGATACCAGCTACTACGTGGGTCCCGACGGCGACAGCGCGGCCGACGTGTTCGTGGTGTTGCAGCAGGCAATGGTGAAGGCCAAGCGCGCGGCGCTGTCACGGGTGGTGATCGCGCGCCGCGAGCACGCGGTCGCCCTGCTGCCGATGGGGCGGGGCCTGGTGGCGCACGCGCTGCTCGAGCAGCGCGACCTCGCCGATCCCAAGGGCGTGTTCGACCCGATCCCGCGCCTCGACCCCGAGCCGGACATGCTCAAGCTCGCCGCCGAGCTGATCGACCGCCGCAGCAGCCGGTTCGAGCCGTCGGACATGGAGGATCGCTACGAGGCGCGGTTGCGCGAGGTGATCGAGGCGAAGCTGCACGGCGAAGGTGAGAGCATCGCGCCCGAGGCGGTGTCGCCGGGCGGCGATAACGTGATCGACCTGATGGCGGCGCTCAAGCGCAGCCTCGGCCAGAGCACAGAGAAGGGCGCCGAGAAGCCGAAGGCGGCACGCGCGAAGCCGCCGGCCCGCAAGGCGCCGGCACGCAAGACCCCCGCAAAGCCCGCGCGCAAGCGCGCCTGATCCCGACGGCGATGGCACTTCGTCATGGTCGGCGAAGCAGGCTGTGCGAGAACCTGAGTTTTGATTGAAGGGCGGTCAAGGCTGGGGTCTGTGGCAGCGGCGGTCCCGCTCCGGTCAGGCGAGTGCGGCGGCGAGGCTGGCGGGGCCGAGGAGCTTGCTGAGGCGTCCGATATTGTAGGCGAGCACGGCGAGCGCGGTTTCGGTGGCCGCCTTGGCCTTGCCGCGCAGCAGGAAGCGACCGCCCAGGAGGTATTTCAGCGCCGCAAACGGGTGCTCGGCCGTGCATCGGCGCAACCGCATCAGCGACGGGTCCGCCGCGATCCGTGCCGCCATCCGGTCGAGCGCCGGTTGGTCGATCAGTCGATAGACGTGGCGTCGGTCGGCCCCCGTGCAGCGCGACTTCAGCGGACATCCGGCACAGCTTTCGGCCCGGTAGCGCACGGCGTTGTCCGACCTGTGCCCGCCGTTGCGAACCAGGCGGCGCCCGGCCGGGCAGGTCATCGTGTCGGTCTCGGCATCGTAGCGGAAGGCCATCGGCGCAAAGTAGTCGCCTCGCCGGTTGACCTGCGCCGGCGGCCGCACTGCGGCGGCGATGCCCTCGGCCTCGCATTGCGCGGCCTGCGTCGCATTGGCGTAGCCGGTATCGGCAACCACCGTCAGCGCCGCGGCGCCGAGTACCACCTTGGCCGCGAGCGCCATCGGCAGCAGCTGGCGAAGGTCGTTCGCATCCGTGGTCACCTCGTGGTGGAGGATCATGTGGCTGGCCGGATCGACCGCGATCTGCACGTTGTAGGAGGGCGGCTTGGCCCCGGCGCCGCTGCCCATCGGCCGTGCGTCGGGCTCGCCGGCGACGCCGAGCTCGCGACCCTCCTCGCGCAGCCGCTGCGCCAGCTCGGCAACCTTGCCGCGCTTGGCGCGCAGCACCGCCAGCGCCTCCGTGACCGCTTGCCCGCTCGCCTCGTCCGGCTCGGCCGCGTCGGCCGCGTCCATCGCCGCCAGGTGGTCGGCGATCGCTTGGTCGAGGCGCGCGATCTCCGCCGCCGCCTCGGCGCGGCTCATCACCTGCTTGCGGCTCGCCGCCGCGCGGACCTTGCTGCCGTCGATCGCCGCGATGCCGCCGGCGAACAGGCCGCGGTCGCGGCAGAACCGAACCAGCGCGCCGCAGCTGGCGATGATCTGCGGGCCGTTGTCGCGCCGGAAGTCGGCGATCGTCTTGAAGTCGGGGGTCAGCCGGCCCAGCAGCCACATCAGCTCGACGTTGCGCTGGCATTCGCGCTCCAGCTTGCGCGACGAGCGAACCCCGTTGAGGGTGCCGTAGATATAGAGCTTGAGCAGATCGCGCGGATCGTAGCCCGGGCGGCCCTCCCGCGCCGGCACCGCTCGCTCGAAGCCCAGAGCTGGCATGTCGAGGCTGGTCACGAACGCGTCGATCACTCGCACCACCGCGTCGGCGGCGACGTAGTCGTCCACCGCCGGCGGCAACAGCGTCACCTGTCCGCGATCGACACCTTCGATAAACCCCATGCCGCATTCCCCCGCGAATTGAGGGAGGATTCTAGAATGACGAGTCCGCGCGACGCGAGTTTTCACACAGCCTGGAAGGCCGACCATCCACGACTTCACAATGTGACACGTCAGAAAGACTTGGATGGTCGGCCTCCCCGCCGACCATGACGGTAAGTCCTCGTGTGCTGCCGTTGCCGGGAGGGCGAGGTGACGGGTGGTGCCGCAAGATGCCGCGTGCCCGCCGCCCGCCCCGCTTTGACCGACTGCACCCGTGCGGCGCATCATGGCCATGAAATCAGCCCGGCGCGAGGTCACGGCCTATGGACAGCATCGCGGACACCAGCCCCACCAACTCGCGCATCGTCGCGACGTATCGCGAGCGCACGCCGCGCTCGGCGGAACTCGCGAAAGCGGCGGCCGGGCTGTTCCCGAGCGGCATTACGCACGACGCGCGGCATCTCGACCCCTACGGCGTCTATGTCGAGCGCGCGCAGGGGCCGCACAAATGGGACGTGGACGGCAACCGCTACATCGACTTCTTCGGCGGCCACGGCGCGCTGCTGCTCGGACATCGCCATCCGGCGGTCGAGGCAGCGACCGAGGCGGCGATGGCGGCCGGCACCCATTTCGGCGCGAGCCATCCGGCGGAAGTGCGTTGGGGGCAGGCAGTGCAACGCCTGGTGCCCGCGGCCGAGCGGATCCGGTTCACCTCCTCGGGCACCGAGGCGACGCTGATGGCGCTGCGGCTGGCGCGGGCCTTCACCGGCCGCTCGGGGCTGATCCGCTTCCGTGGCCATTTCCACGGCTGGCACGACCACATGACGTCGGGCTACTCCAACCATTTCGATGGCTCGGCAACACCCGGCGTGCTCGCCGATATCGCGCAGCACACGGTGCTGCTCGATCCGGGCCAGATCGCGCAGGTGCGCGCGGCGCTGGCCGCCGATGACGACATCGCGGCCGTGATCCTGGAGCCGACCGGGTCGAGCTTCGGCCAGGTGCCGATCCGGCCGGAGTTCTTGCACGAACTCCGCGAACTCACCGAAGCGCGCGGCGTGCTGCTGATTTTCGATGAGGTCGTCACCGGATTCCGCGTCTCGCGCGGCGGCGCGCAGGTGGCCTTCGACATCCACCCCGACCTCTCGAGCTTCGCGAAAATCCTCGCGGGCGGCCTGCCGGGCGGCGCGGTCGCGGGGCGGCGCGACATCCTCGACCTGCTCGATTTCGAGGCGACGCGCATAGCGGGGCGGGAAAAGATCCAACATCCGGGCACGTTCAACGCCAACCCGGTCTCGGCCGCGGCCGGGGCGGCGGCACTCGGCGTGATCGCCGAGAGCGACGCCAACGACCGCGCCGCCGCGACTGCCGCCTCGCTGCGCGCCGCGATCAACGACGTGCTCACAAGCGAGGGCGTCGCCTGGGCCGCGTACGGCACCTCGTCGGGGTTCCATCTGTTCATGAACCCGCACGGGCGGCCGCTCGACCGCGCGCAGTTCGATGCGCACGACGCGAGCTTTGCCGAGCTCAAGGAGCAACCGGCGGCACTCACGCGCAAGCTGCGGCTGGCACTCCTGGTGCACGGCGTCGATGTCAACGGCCGCGCCGGCGGACTGCTCTCGTGCACCCACACCGCCTCGGACGTGGCCGAGACAGCCGAGGCGTTCCGGGCGGCGGTGCGGATGCTGCGGCAGGAAGGTGAGCTGCCGCACTAAATGGACTTTGTCATCGCGAGCCGCCGCTTGGCAGCGTGGCGATCCAGGCGGCAGGCACCGTGCGGCGGGCCTGGATTGCTTCGTCGCTTCGCTCCTCGCAATGACGAGGCAAGCGTAACAATATTGGGGACAAGACTGAAACCATGAGCAAGCATCACCGCTCACGGCTGGTCGCCGAAGTCGATTTCGAGCGCGACGGCGCGCAGCACGGTTTCGTGCGGCTGTTCCATTCGACGCACGCCTCCGCCTACGGCTTCATCCCGATCCCGATCGTGGTGCTGAAGAACGGCTCGGGGCCGACCCTGATGCTGATGTCGGGCAATCACGGCGACGAGTACGAAGGCCAGGTGGCGCTGTGCAACCTCGTGCGCGCGCTCAAGCCCGAGCAGATCCAAGGCCGCGTCATCGTTCTGCCGGCGGCCAACCTTCCGGCCGCCGTCGCGGGGCGGCGGGTCTCGCCAATCGACGACCGCAACCTCAACCGCACCTTTCCCGGCGACGCTGACGGCGAGGTAACAGAGCAGATCGCCTATTTCATCGAGCATGAGCTGGTGGCGCAGGCGGATTTCGTCTGCGACCTGCATTCCGGCGGCTCATCGCTGATGTATCTGCCCTCGGCGCTGATCAAGCGCCACTCCGATGCGGCGAAGTTCGAGAAGCTGCTGGCGGCGTTGCGCGCCTTCGCCGCACCGATCGCCTATGTCGCGCGCGGCGCGCAGCAGGGGCAGGGCGCGGACCAGACCACGACGGGTGCGGCCGACCGGCAGGGCGTGCTCTCGATGGGCACGGAGCTTGGCGGCGGCGGCACGGTGACGCCGGCCGCGCTGCAAATCGCCGAGCGCGGCGTGCAAAACCTGCTGGTGCACATGGGCATCCTGCCGCCGGAGATGCGCGTGGACGCGTCGCAGGCGACGCGCGTGGTCGAGGTGGGCGGCCCGGACTACTACGTCTATGCCTCCGAGGACGGCGTATATCGGCCGCTGGTGGAACTCGGCGAGACGGTGCGGGAGGGCCAGCCGGCGGCGGAAATCCATACGCCCGAGACGCCGTGGGCGCAGCCTGCGGTGGTGGCGTTCGCGCGCGACGGGCTGGTGCTGTGCAAGCGCATTCCCGGCCGCACCCGGCGCGGCGACTGCCTGTTCCATCTGGCGACGGATTTCGCCGGGTGATCCCGAGCCGCGCGTGATGGCCCGCTTCCTGGCCCGCCGCGCGGCGCTGCTGGTGCTGATGCTGCTCGGCCTGGTGCTGATCACCTTCACGATCTCCAACGTCGTGCCGTCGGACCCCGCGGCCCTGGCCGCCGGACCGGACGCGACCCCCGACATGGTGGCGACGATCCGCCACCAGTACCGGACTTGATCTTCCATTGCCGGCGCAGTTCGCGCGCTATCTGGGCGGGCTGCTGCATGGCGATCTCGGCCGCTCGATCGTCACCGGCCATCCGGTGGCGCAAGACCTCGCGCAATTCGCGCCGGCGACGCTGGAGCTGGTGCTGCTGGCGATGGGTTTCGCCGTCGGCATTGGCGTGCCGGTAGGAATGCTTGCCGCCGTCAAGCGCGATCGCGCGCTCGATCACGTGGTGCGCATCTTCGCGGTTTCGGGTGTGGCTTTACCGGCGTTCTGGGTCGGGCTGCTGCTGCAATTCGCGTTCTCGGCGCGGCTCGGATGGCTGCCGTCGGGCGGGCAGTTGCCGGTCGCGATTACCCCACCGCCGCCGGTCACGGGAATGGTGCTGCTCGACGCGCTGCTCGCCGGACAATGGCACGTGTTCGCACTTGCCTGCTGGCACGCGGTGATGCCGGCCTTCGTGCTGTCACTGCCCTGCCTCGCGTCGATCCTGCGGGTCAACCGCGCCGAGATGATCGAGGTGCTCGGCGCCGACTACATCACCGCGGCGCGCGCCTACGGCCTCGGCGCGCGGCGCATTGTCGCGGTGCTCGCGCTCAAGAACGCGATGCTGCCGACACTCGCGATGATCGGCCTGCGCTTCGGCCGGATGCTCGGCAGTACCGTGCTGGTCGAGACCGTGTTCGACTGGCCGGGCCTCGGCCTCTATGCGGTCAATTCGGCGATCAGCTCGGATTTCAAGCCGGTGATGGGGGTCACGCTGTTGATCGGCGTGCTGTTCATGGCGACCAATTTGCTGGTCGATATCGCCTATGGCTGGCTCGATCCGCGGCTGGAGACGGCATGAGCCGGGTGTTGCGCATTGCCGGCGCGCAGATGGGACCGACGCAGCGGGCCGATTCCCGCGCGCAGACGCTTGAGCGGATGATCGCCCTCCTCGACCGCGCGGCCGGGGAGGGTGCGCGGCTTGTGGTGTTTCCCGAACTCGCGTTCACGACATTCTTCCCACGATGGCTGCTGAGCGAGGCCGAACTCGACGCCCTCTTCGAGACCTCGATGCCCGGACCGCAGAATGCGGCGCTGTTCGAGCGCGCCCGCGCCCGCGCCATCGCACTCTGGGTCGG
The DNA here is from genome assembly GCA_963754235.1 of uncultured Alphaproteobacteria bacterium. GTDB lineage: Bacteria > Pseudomonadota > Alphaproteobacteria > Acetobacterales > Acetobacteraceae > DATAYA01. The sequence continues at coordinate 199,441 of CAVWFK010000032.1, forward strand.
CTACGCGGAACGCACGCCGCAGGGCCAACGGTTCAACAGCGCCATCCTGACCGCGCCTGACGGCAGCACGCTGCTGCACTACCGCAAAATCCACCTTCCCGGTTCGGTCGAGCCGCGCCCCGGCGCGCACTTCCAGCAGCTCGAGAAGCGGTATTTCGCGTATGGCGACCAGGGATTTCCCGTGACGCGCGCGGCCTCGCTCGGCGGCGCCGTCATCGGCACCATGATCTGCAACGACCGCCGCTGGCCGGAGGCGTGGCGCGTGCTCGGCCTCGGCGGCGTCGAATTGGTGCTGCTCGGCTACAACTCCGCCGCTTACGACCCGAATGGCGGCGAGGGCGAAGATGCAGCCTTGCGCACCTTCCACTCGCAGCTTGTGGCGCAGGCGAACGCCTATATGAACGCGACCTGGGCGGTCGCCGTCGCCAAGGCGGGGGAGGAGGACGGGGCAGGGCTGATCGGTGGCTCGTGCATCGTCGATCCCAACGGACGGATCGTGGCCGAGGCACGCACGCTCGCCGACGAGGTCATCGTCGCGGATTGCGACCTCGACGCCTGCATCCAAGGCAAGACCAAGATGTTCGACTTCGCCGCCCATCGCCGGCCGCAATGGTACGGTCCGATCACCAGACAGGTGGGTGCGGCGCCGCCGCCGTGAGCCAAGGGAGGAGCCAACCGTGAGAACCGTGCAGAACTGGATCGGCGGACAGGCGCACGAAGCCTCGGGCGCACCCTGGGGCGAGGTGTTCGACCCGGCAACCGGCGAGGTGCAGGCGCAAGTGGCGCTCGGGGGCGCGCGGGAGGTGGACGCGGCGGTGCGTTCCGCCGCCGAAGCCGCCCCCGCCTGGGCGGCGCAGACCCCGCTCACCCGCGCGCGGGTGCTGTTCCGCCTGCGCGAGCTGATCGAGCGCGACGCCGAAGCCATCTCGGCGCTGATCACCAGCGAGCACGGCAAGCTGCTGAGTGATGCGCGGGGCGAGGTGACGCGCGGTCTCGAAGTGGTGGAGTTCATGTGCGGGATTCCGCATCTGCTCCGCGGCGACTTCACCGAACAGGTGGGGCGCGGCATCGACAGCTATTCGATGCGCCAGCCGCTCGGCGTGGTCGCCGGGATCACGCCGTTCAATTTCCCGGTGATGGTGCCGCTCTGGATGATGGCCGTCGCGATCGCCTGCGGCAACGGCTTCATCCTCAAGCCGTCGGAGCGTGATCCCTCGCCCTCGCTCCGGCTCGCGGAACTCTGGCGAGAAGCGGGATTGCCCGACGGCGTGTTCAACGTCGTCCAGGGCGGCAAGGATGCGGTCGATGCGATCCTGGCGCATCCGGGGATCGCGGCCGTGAGCTTCGTCGGCTCCACCCCGATCGCCGAGCACGTCTATCGGACCGGCTGCGCGCACAACAAGCGGGTGCAGGCGCTGGGCGGGGCGAAGAACCACATGGTGGTGATGCCCGACGCCGACCTCGAGCAGGCGACCGATGCGCTGATGGGGGCGGCGTTCGGCTCGGCGGGCGAGCGCTGCATGGCGATCTCGGTCGCGGTCGCGGTGGGCGGCGTGGGCGACGCGCTGGTCGAGCGGCTGGTGCCGCGCATCCGGGCGCTGAAGGTGGGGCCGGGCACCGACGCCGAGGCCGAGATGGGGCCGCTGGTGACGCGGGCGCATCGCGATCGCGTGCGCGACTACCTGGATTTGGGCGTCCGCGAGGGGGCGAGGCTGGTGGTCGATGGGCGCGACCTGCGGTTGCAGGGCTATGAGCGCGGCCACTTCCTCGGCGGCTCCCTGTTCGATCGCGTGACGCCCGAGATGCGCATTTGGCGCGAGGAAATATTCGGGCCGGTGCTCTCGATGGTGCGGGTGCCGGATTTCGAGGCCGCGGCGAAGCTGATCGAGGGCCACGAATACGCCAACGGCACCGCGATCTTCACCCGCGACGGCGATACCGCGCGTGCCTTCGCCAGCCGCATCGAGGTGGGGTTGGTCGGCATCAACGTGCCGATCCCGGTGCCGATGGCGTTCCACAGTTTTGGCGGCTGGAAGCGCTCGCTGTTCGGCGACATGGGCGTCTATGGGATGGAGGGCGTGCGGTTCTACACCCGGCTCAAGACGGTGACCGCGCGCTGGCCGACGGGGTTGCGCAAGGGGGCGGAGTTCGCGATGCCGACTCTGGGATAGGCTGGCCGACAATGGTTCGCGGCATGAGCGATAGCCGTCCTGCGGCTGCACGCGCCGCCGCCTTTTGCGAGCGCTTCGGCCTCCGCCTGCCGGTCCTGCTCGCGCCGATGGCCGGGGCGTGCCCGCCGTCACTTTCTATTGCGGTCGCGAATGCCGGCGGAATGGGCGGCTGCGGCGCGCTGCTGATGCAGCCGGAGGCCATCGCGGCCTGGATGGCCGAGTTCCGGGCCGGCAGCGACGGCCCATGCCAGCTCAATCTGTGGATTCCGGATCCGCCGCCGGCGCGTGATCCGGTGCGGGAGGCGGCACTGCGCCGTTTCCTCGCCGATTGGGGCCCGGAGGTGCCGGCAGATTCCGGTGACGCGACGACGCCGGATTTTGCCCGCCAGTGCCAGGCGCTGCTCGATGCGGCGCCGCGAGCGATCTCGTCGATCATGGGACTCTATCCGCCGGAATACGTGGCAGCGCTGCAGCGTCAGGGCATCGCCTGGTTGGCGACCGTAACGACGATTGCCGAAGCCTGCGCCGCCGAGGCGGCGGGCGCCGACGCGATCGTAGCGCAGGGCGCGGAGGCCGGCGGCCATCGCGGCGCCTTCGATGCCGCGGCGGCGGAGCGGGAGATGGTCGGATTGTTCGCGCTGCTGCCGCAGGTGGTGGACGCGGTCTCGGTCCCGGTGATCGCCACCGGCGGCATCGCCGATGCTCGCGGCGCCGCGGCCGCGCTGATCCTGGGGGCCAGCGCGGTGCAGATCGGCAGCGGATTGCTGTGCTGCCCGGAGGCGAAGCTGAACCCGGCCTGGGCGCAGGCGGTGGCCGGGCTGCGGCCGGAGGCAACGATGATCACGCGCGCCTTCAGCGGCCGTCCCGGGCGGGCGGTCGCCACCGCCTACACCCGCGCCGCCGCCGCCCCGGACGCGCCGACGCCGGCGCCGTACCCGGTGCAGCGCGGTCTGACCGCGCCGATGCGAAGTGCTGCCGCGCACGCGCAGGACGCACAGCGCATGCAGGCCTGGGCGGGCCAGGCGGCCGGGCTGGGGCGTCCTGAGCCTGCGGCCGAAGCGGTGCGTCGGATCTGGGAGGGAGCACGCGCGCTGATCTGACCCGTGGCACGGGCGCTAGGTCATCGCGCCGCGGGCCGCGATCGGCCAGAGGCACTCCACCCGCCCGCCGCGCACGCCCACGTACCAATCGTAACGGTCGACCGTCGGGTCGCAATGGCTGGGGATCAGGCGCAGCTTCTCGCCGATCTTCGGCGCTGCGGTCTCGGCGCCGAACTCCAGCTTGGCGTGCTCGTCGGAGAGGCCGGTGCAACGCATCTCCGGGCGCTGCCAGACGAGCGGCGGGCCGCTGTCGGGTGCGACTCCCTTGTGCCCGACATCAAGCACCACGACCCCCGGCCGCGCGGCGCTGATCACGCTCGCCAGCACGAACAGCGCATGGCGGAAGGTGCCGACCGGCTGGCCTTCGGCATCGAGGTTGCGCGCGTAGTCGGCGTCCATGAAGCAGTAGCTGCCGGCCTGCACCTCGGTATAGACGCCGCTTGCCGCTTCGAGCGCGAAAGTGCCGGTGCCGGCGCCGCCCACGATCGGGCAGTCGAGCCGCTGTTGGCGAAGCTGCTCGACGGTGCGGCGGGAGGCGTCGCAGGCGGCGCCGATCGCCGCCGTGCGCTCCTCCGGCCGGCGCAAATGCTGGGCGCGGCCGTGATAGGCCTGCAAGCCGCCGAAGCGCAGATGCGGCGAGGCGGCGATGCGCCGCGCCAGCGCCACCGCATCCGGCCCGGCCGCGACGCCGCAGCGCCCCATGCCGACGTCGATCTCCACCAGCACCGGCAGGCGCACGCCGGCCGCCGCGGCCGCCGCGGCGATCGCCGGGACCTGGGCCGGGTCGTCGGCGCAGACCGCGACGCCTGCAATCCGCGCGAGCGCCGCCAGCCGCGCGAGCTTGGTCCGGCCGACCACCTGATTGCTTACCAGGATGTCGGCAACACCGCCCCAGGCGAGCGCCTCGGCCTCGGCCACCTTCTGCGTGCATTGCCCGACTGCGCCGCGGGCGATCTGGAGGTTGGCGATAACTGCGGATTTGTGCGTCTTGGCGTGCGCCCGCAGCTTCGCCCCGGTGCCTTCCAGCAACCCCGCCATCCGGTCGAGATTGGCCTCGAACGCGTCGAGGTCGAGCACCAGCGCCGGGGTGTCGATCTCCTCCTCGTGCATTCCGGGTTCAGCGGGTGCCGGTTGCAGCATCATGGCCTCCTTTGCGGGTGACCATCGCCCGCCTCGCATCCACGTGCAACGATGCGGGTAGTACGCGCGAACATCCCATTCTGCCGCCCGGTCCTCGCCCGCACGAAAGGAAGCCCGAAACGTGACCCGATCCGATACGGCGCCGGCTCCG
>CAVWFK010000033.1:0-29832 GCA_963754235.1 uncultured Alphaproteobacteria bacterium
GTCGAGCTTGATCGGATGGCCGAGCAGCGTCGCCGCCGAGATCGGCGATCGCGACCTTGCGCACCGCGCTCCTCGTCGAGCCCGAGTGCCGTGTCGGGACCGGACAGCACCCAATAGCCGCCGATCACGATCGGCGCCCCCTTGGGCACGCGGACCACGCCGATCGGGTCGGTGACCGGCCCCATCTTCGCGGCCTGCGCAAGCGGCGCGGACAGCAGCAGCGCCGCCGCCAGCCCGGCAAGCCCAGGGCGAACGATGTCCAGAAGCTTGCCCACGTCATTCCCTCCCGATCGGTGGGATGGAGCCGATTTCGCCGCAGCGGGTTCACCCGCGAGCGTCCGCCCGCCGCGGGCGCCGTGCTGCGCCGCGGCCGCCGCGAGCTTGCAACGCAGTCGCAACGCAAGTCAATGATGATGGACGCCGCGGGGCGACCTCGCGTCACCGACGAACATCGCCGGAGGATCGAAGCGCAGCCAGACCCTCCGGGTCGCAAAGAACGGCGCACCCAGCAGCACCGTCGCGTCCTCCTCGATCGGCATCACCGTCAGCGTGGGATTGGGCAGCGTGACCGTGCCGATCTCCAGCGCGGCGAAGCGGTGCCAATGATACAGTCGCGGGTGCAGATCGGTGCCGCCTGCGATGCCGCCCGGCTCGCGCGCCAGCACGGCCGCACCCGCACCCGCGCGCGCCGCCGCCCGCTCGCCCACGATGATCGAGCGCGCGCCTGTGTCCAACAGCGCGCGCAGGGCCACGCCGTCGAGCCGAACCGCGGCAAACAGCCGGCCGCCCTCGCGGGTCAATGCCAGCTCCGTTGCGTCGTTCCTCCAGGGCGGCCCTTCGCCGCAATCGCCGGCGCGATACAGCGCGAGGCGCCCGCGCGGCACGTCGATCTCGATCTGGAAATGCGAGAGCACGTCGGCGCCCAACAGGCCCGCGACCGCCGGCATCACGTGCGGCACTTGCGGCAGCGCGGCCACCGGGGCGCGCAGTCCGTCGACGTGAAGCCGGCCCAGGGCAAGCGTCGGCAGCGCGATGATCGGCACCGTCGTGCCGCTGCCCCCGGTGCCGCGCATCCGGACCCGTCGCGTCCGACCCAGCGTGCAGTCCCAATTTGCGTGCCGCGTCGGCCTGCACCAGCCCCGCGCTGGCACCAGTGTCCAGCAGCAAGGTGGCCGGGAGGTCGCCGATCGCAGCACGCAGCGTCAGATAGTCGGCGCGATCGGCAAGCGGCACCACCGCGATCGGCACGCACGAAGCCGCCGCGCAGGTCGCAAGGCTTGCCACCAACGGCAACGCCAGCAGCGCCGCGCGCACGGTCAGACGATCTGGTTGCGCAACTCCGCCTCGCCCCGCCACACCCGATCGAGATTTTCCAGCAGCAGGTCGATCACGCGATCCTCGTAGCGGCGAGTCTCCGCCGCCGGTGTGCGGGGTCAACAGCAAATTTGGAAACGTGCCACAGCTGGGTGAGTTGGGCGGCAGCGGCTCCTCGTGCGCAACATCGAGCGCCGCCGCCGCGATCCGGCCCTCGCGCAGCGCGGCCAGCAGCGCCGTCTCATCGACGCAGCGGCCGCGCGCGACGTTCACCAGCATTGCCAACGGCTGCATCCGGCGCAGCGCCACGTCGTCGATGAGATTTTCCGTCTGCGGCGTCAGCGGGCAGGTGAGTGCCACCACGTCGGCCCGCGGCAGCAGATCGGGCAACGCATCCATTCCCTGCACCTCGTGCGCCGCCCCCACGCCCGCCGAAGGTCGCGCCGCGTCGCCAGCACGTGCATATCGAAGGTACGCGCCAGCGCGGCGAGCCGGCCGCCGATGCCGCCCAGGCCGACGATCAGCAGCGTTTTGCCGCCGAAGCCCATCCTCGCGTGCCGAGAGATCGCCGATCATGCCGCGCCAGTGGCGACGTGCCTGGTTGTCACGCGCCTCCGGCAGACGGCGGGCGAGTGCCAGGATCAGCGCCATCGCGTGCTCGGCAACCGCGCGGGCATTCACTCCCCGGGCGTGCGCTCGCCAGCCGCACGCCGTGCGCGGCCAGCGCCGCCCGGCTGTACTGGTCGGTGCCGGCACTGATCGACTGGATCAGCCGCAGCCGCGGCGCCTGGTCCAGCAGCGTATTGCGCCACAGGCCGGAGACCACCAGCACGTCCGCCTGCGGCAGGCGCGCGGCCAGCGCCTCGGCGTCGCGCACCTCGAAGCTCGCGATGCCACTCTCGCGCAGGGCGAAGCGCTCCTGTAACCGATAGGCGACATGGGCGAAGCAGACGACCAGTTGCGCGCGCGCGGGCAGCATGCTTGGCACCCCTTTGTTCCGCGGAGGAGATCCCGGTTGCCCGCCCCCGACTTGCCCACCCTCGACCCCGCGAAGTTCCGCGACCCGGTGCTGACCGCGAGCGGCGAGCGCCGTGCCACCGTGCCGCTGGGCCTGCTGCGCCCACTCTGGTTCAATACCGGCACGCTGTGCAACGTCACCTGCGCGCACTGCTACATCGAATCCTCACCGCGCAACGACCGCCTCGCCTATCTGACGCTGGCGGACGTCGAACGCTTCCTCGACGAGATCGAGCGCGATCACCTGCGAACCGAGCTGATCGGCTTCACCGGCGGCGAGCCGTTCCTCAATCGGGCACTGCCGGAAATGATCGAGGCGGTGCTGCGGCGGCGCCTGCGCGCGCTTGTGCTGACCAACGCGATGCGGCCGATGCTGCGGATGCAGGCACGGGTGCGTCCGCTGGCGCGCCACGGGGATCGGCTGACGATCCGCGTCTCGCTCGACCATTACACGCGCGAGATCCACGAACGCGAGCGCGGTCCGCGCACGGGGGAACCGGGGATCGCCGGGCTGGGGCTGGCTGGTGGCGGCGGGATTTTCCGTCACGATCGCCGGCCGGCGGCTGACCGATGAGCCGGAATTCGGCGCTGCGCACGGGCTACGCGCGCCTGCTCGCGTCGCTTGGGGTGGCGCTGGACACGGACGATCCGGACGCGCTGGTGCTATTTCCTGAAATGGACCCCGAAGCCGACGTGCCGGAAATCACGGAGGCCTGCTGGCTGGTCCTCGGCCGCAACCCCGAGCAGGTAATGTGCGCGAGCGCGCGCATGGTGGTGCGGCGGCGAGGAGACGCCGCACCGAGGGTGGTCGCCTGCACGCTGCTGCCATATGACGACCGCTTCGCCCGCGGCGCCACGCTGCGGGAGGCGACGCGGCCGGTCGCGCTCAACCACCCGCATTGCGCGAGGTTCTGCGTGCTCGGCGGCGCCGCCTGCAGCGGCGGCTGACCGCCACGCCGCCTCACTGACTGCTGCTGCCGGTTCCCGAGCCGGAGCTGCTCCCGGACGAACTGCCGGGTGTGCTGCCGGAAGAACTGCCGGAAGAACCGCTTGGGGGAGTGCCCGGCGGGCTGCCCGGGGGGCTGCTGCCCGGAGCTGGCATACCGACGCCGCTGTTCTTGGGACCGCGACCGGGCTCGCCTTTCGGGGGCCGCGGCCGACCCATGCTCGCCACCTTGTCAATCAGCATCGAAGCGGCGGCGGCGCAGGCGTGCGTCGGCTCGTCGGCGGCGCAACGGATGAAGATGTTCGCATCGCCGCGGCGGAACGCGAAGACGCGCCTCCGGCCCTGCTGCTCCTCGCCGCGGCGCATCCAACCGTGATGATGGCCCATCCCCTCCCTGCCCATCGGGCCGCCCATCATCTGCATCCCGCCCCTTGGCGGCTTGCCTGGCATCCCCGGCATCCCCGGCCCGTGCGGACCCGAACCCGCTTCTGGCCCATTTGCCTGATCGCTCTGTTGCGCGATCGCATAGCCGCCATTGGGCAGCGGCAGCAGCAGCACCGGCCGCCCGGCCTGGGCACCGCCATCAGCTCCCGGCTTGGGTGGCACTTGCGCCTGCGCGATCCCGATCCCGCCCAGCATGGCGAGCCCCAACCCCAATGCCGTCGCACGCATCTGCTCAGTCTCCCTCTGGTGGTGATAGCGGGCCAACGCCCCGTTGGGCTTGCCGACGCTGGCCGGCTTGCCTCACATTGACTTGAGCCGATCCGCGGGAGCAACGAAATGCCGACCGACCCCGGTGCGCGCCGCGCCATCCTCGACGCGGCGGACGGAATGCGTGGCGAGGAACAGCGCTGCTGGCGCGGCTGGTGCGCCATCGTAGCCTGCTCGGGCAGGAGCAATCCTGTCTCGACGAGATGGAAGCGATCTATCGCGAATGCGGGCTGGCGCCGCGTCGGGTGGCCGTGGATGCAGGCGCGCTGGCGAGCCATCCCGGCTTCTCGCCGCCGCTGCTGCCCTATGCGGGTCGGGACAACGTCGTCGCCGTGCATCGGCCGAGGGGGCCGGCGCAGGGCCGCAGCCTGATGCTGCAAGGGCATGTGGACGTGGTGCCGGAGGGCGCCGCCGAGCTCTGGACCACCCGCCCTTCGCGCCCGCAACCCGCGACGGGCGGATGTTCGGCCGCGGTGCGGGCGACATGAAGGCGGGCCTTGCCGCGATCGTCGTCGCCTTTCGCGCCTTGCGCGCGGCCGGTCTGCAGCCCGCTTCCGAGCTCCAACTCGCCGCCGTGATCGAGGAGGAATGCACCGGCAATGGCGCGCTCGCGGTGATGCAGGCGCTGCCCGCGCCCGACGCCTGCCTGATCCCCGAGCCGGGTCCCGGCTATCCGGCGCTCTACACCGCGCAGGTCGGCGTGGTGTGGGCGTGGGTGACGGTGACCGGACGCCCGGCCCATGTGCGCGAGATGCACGCGGGCATCAACGCGATCGACGCCGCCTATGTCATCGCCGAGCGCTTCCGCAGCTACGAGGCGGAGATGAACCGCGCCGAGCACCGCCACCCTGCGTTCGCCGCCGACAACCACCCGATCAACGTCAATCTCGGCACCATCGAGGGCGGCGAGTGGAACAGTTCGGTGCCCACTCGGGCGCGCATCGGGCTGCGGGTGGGCGTGATGCCCGGCCACTCCTGCCGCGAGGTGCGCGCCGAAATCGAGCGGCTGGTCGCCGACGCGGCTGCCGATCCGCGGCTGCGCGGCGCTGCGGTCGCGGTCGCGTTTCGCGGCTTCATGGCGGACGGCGCGATCATGCCGGCCGAGCAGCCGATCTCGCGCGCGGTCGCAGCACTGCATCGCGAGATCGCCGGCGAGGCGTTGCGGTCATGGGCGGTGCCGGCGTTGACCGATGCGCGCTTCTACACGCTCTATCAAGCGACCCAGGCGACCTGCTACGGGCCGGATGCGAACGCGATCCATGGCATCGACGAGAGCGTGAGCCTCGACTCGCTGCACGACGTGACCCGCGTGCTGGCGCTGCTGATCGCCGAGTGGTGCGGGGTCGAGCGGGCCGATTTATCCTGACACTCACGCCGCAAGCCGCGGCAGCAAACTCCCTCTCCGCCCCGGGGGGCGGAGGGGCCGGGGTGAGGTGGGGGAAACTCCCCCGCCGCACTCCACATCCGTAGCTGTCACGCCGCAGCTGTCACGCCGCCGCGCGCATGCGAGGATGGTTCGCGCCCGTAACGCCATCGCGGCCCTGTTCAACCGGGATGATGGTCGACATTCTGGACCGGGATGATTGCCAACAGTGCAGAGACTTGGGCCGGCTCCGGCGGTTCGCGCAGCCCCGCGCGGGGCGGAGCGAACCGCCGGAGTTCGCCGGGTCCTGTTCATGGTGGCCCAGGCGGCCGCCCTCTGGAACCCGGTCATGAAGGCCTTCAAGCAACGCCTGCTGGCCGCCGGCAAGACGCCCAAGGTCGCCATCGTCGCGGTCATGCGCAAGCTGCTGACCACCGCCAATGCCATGCTGCGCGATGGCCAGACCTGGCGCCAGCCAGCCGCCGTATGAGAGCGTTTCTTGGTTCGGCTGAGCGCCGTCTCTTCGTCCCGGCCTGCGATCCCCCAAGGCCCCGCGCACAGGGGCGGTCAATGATGGCCGAAGGCCACCGCCGCAGGCGGCGCGCAGCGTCATTGACGGCCCCGAGCACGGGGCTAGCCTCGCCCCAGGCGGGCGCAACAGCGGAACGAAAAAGACAGTTGCTCACCCCGACCCTCTCCGCCGCTAGGCGGAGCTTCCCTCTATGGCATTACTTCAACCATCTGACATATTAAGAGGAATTGCCATATCGGACCCAAAAATGTACCCATTCACTGGCTACACTCCGGCAAAGGCATCGCGTCAATCACCTGCAATCGACGGTAGCGACGAAGCTGGTACCATCACTGGTAGCTGAATATCTGGGGCCATTTTGGGTGTACCCAGTAGCTGAGCCGCCGTTTTGCAACAAAGCGAGTCGGATCAGAGAGTTGCGTTATCTCACAATAGGAAGCTCGGCCTAGGGGCGGAGAGGGAGCAGTCGGGATTACGCCTCGTAGGCCAGTCGCAACCCCGGCTCCGGCCACGGCATCGACGCGAGCCGTCCGGTGCCCGACAGCGTGACATAGGCGGTGCGCAGATCCGGCCCGCCGAAGCAGATGTTCGTCACCCACATATCCGGAAACGGCACCTGCCGCAGCACGCGCCCGTCCGGCGCGATCACCGTGATGCAACCGGTCACCAGTGTCGCGACACAGATGTTGCCCTGCCGATCCACGGCGAGGCTGTCGAAGCGCTGATAGCCGCCCAGTCCGCAGATCAGCCGGCCGCCATGCGGAGAAGGAAACGGCTGGCGGCGCGCCTCGCCGGGTGCGGCGAGGTCGAACGCCCAGAGCCGCGCGGTCTCGGTCTCGGCGACGTAGAGCGTGCATCCGTCCGGGGAGAGGCCGATGCCATTGGGCGTCAGCACCGGATAGGCAAGCTCGACGATCTGCGAGCCGTCGGCGCGCGCGTAATACACGCCACCGTGGTCGCGGTCGCGCGCGCGGGTCTTGCCCAGGTCGGTGAAATAGAAGCCGCCCTGGCCGTCGAACACGATGTCGTTCGGCCCGCGCAGCCGGTGCTCGCCGCAGCGATCATAGAGACGCCGCACCGCACCGCTTTCCGGATCGATGCGCTCGATCCAGCCGCCCGCATAGTCGGCGGCCTGCATCGTCGGCCGCAGCAGCCCCTCGACTTGCGTCCAGACGAAACCACCGTTGTTGCAGCAATAGAATGCGCCGTCGGGTCCCACCGCCAGCCCGTTCGGTCCGCCGCCAAGTGTGGCGACGACCGATACGGTGCCGTCGCCGGCTACGCGAGTGACGGTGCCCCGCGCGATTTCGACTAGCACCACCGACCCGTCGCGCATCCAGACCGGGCCTTCGGGAAAGCGGAGCCCGGTCGCCAGGATGCGCGGCGCGGCGTCCACCGCGCCGCTTCCCGCTATTTGTTGATCTTGATGTAGCGGAACTGGAAGTTGTTGTCGGCCTGCTGCGCAACCGAAACGTTCTTCTTCGTCGCCCAGACGATCACCTGCTGGTGCAGCGGGATGCTGGCAACGTCGTTCTGGATCAGTTTGATCGCGCCATCGATCTCCTGGTAGCGCTTGAACTCGTCGATCTCCGAGGCGATCTCGGAGATCAGCGCATCCAGTTTCGGGCTGGAGTAGCCGCCATTGTTGACGATGCCGCGCGTGCCGTTGCGCGTCCCGAGCAGCGCGAATAGCGCATTCTCCGCATCATAGGTCGACGGCGTCCAGCCCAGCAGGTAGAAGTCGGTGTCGTAGTTCGGGATGCCGGTTTTGAGGAAGTACTTGGTCTTGGTCTGCGCGTTGAGATCGACCTTGACGCCGACCTTGGCCAGCATCGAGACGATTGCAGTGCAGATTTGCGCATCCATCACGTAGCGGTCGTTGGGGCAGTCCATCTGCAGCCGGAACCCGTTCGGGTAGCCCGCCTCGGCAAGCAGTTTCTTCGCCTCCGCCGGGTTTGGCTTCGGGCGTACGTCGAGCTTCGGGTTGTAGCCGTTCACCCCCGGCCCCCACATTTCATAGCTCGGGTGTGCCAGGCCGCGCATGATCACGCGGGCGATCAGCGGTTCGTCGATGGCGAGCGCGAAGGCGCGGCGCACGCGCACGTCCTTGAGCGGGTTCTTGCCCTTGACGTCGGATCCCTTGAGCTCCGGCCAGGCCTGCTGCAATCCGAGAAAGATCGTCCGCAGCTCGGGATGCTCGAGCACCTTGAGGTTGGGCGAGTGCGAGATGCGCCCGATATCCTGCACCGGCACCGAGTAGATCATGTCCTCGGCACCCGACAGCAGTGCGGACACGCGGGTCGCGGCGTTGGAAATCACGTCGAACTCCACGCGGTCGGCGTTGCTGGCGTTCTTGTCCCACCAGCCCGGGTTCTTTTCCACCACGGTGCGGCGGTCCGGCTCGCGCGAGACCAGCTTGTACGGCCCGGTGCCCATCGCGTTGTGGACCGCGAAATTGTCCGCCGTGCCGCCGATGATCACGGGATCGACGGAGTTGTGCTTCTCCATCCATGCCTTGGAGACAATCAGGAGGTTCGTCTGCTCCTGCGGGAAGATCGGATCGACGTGGTTCATCTCGAAATCGACGGTCAGATCATCGATCTTCTTCGCGTCCTTCACCATCGCCAGCACGTCTTGCATCGTGGATGTCTTCGACATGATGCGATGGAACGAGAACACGACGTCGTCGGCGGTGAACGGCGAGCCGTCCTGCCATTTCACGCCGGACCGAAGGTGGAACCGCCAGGTCGTCGGATTGATCTGCTTCCAGGAGGTCGCGAGCGCCGGCTCGAGCTGGAGGTTGGCGTTGCGTCGCGCTAAGGGTTCGAAGATGTTGCCCAGGAACGAGAGCTGGACGGTTTCCTCGCGCGTGACCGGGTCCATCGCGCCGACATCGCCGTCATTCGCCCATTTGAACGTGGTCTGCGCCCAGCTCGGCCCCAGCCACAGCACCGACGCCAGCAGGCCGCCTGCGATTGCCCCGATCCGCCGTTTCATTGCTTGCGCTCCTCCAATATTGCCCGCGATAACAAACCCTCCCTTGAACGGAAGCAAGCCCCGATCTTGCGCGCCCGAACCGCCGCCCACGATCGCGCGCATGAAGCGGCGGCGGCCGCGCCGGCCGGTGCGGCCCCCGCCGCTTGCTACTCGGTGTGGTTCGCGATCGCGGTGCCGCTGTTCCTGCTCGCCTTCCTCCGCGAGTGGCCGCTGCCGACCGGATGGACGCTGATCGGCTGGCACGTGCACGAGCTGCTGTTCGCGGGCCTTGAAGCGGTGCTTGCGCTGCATCTCGCGAGGGCCGCACCCCGCACGCGCGGCGCACTCATTGCGCTGTTTGTGATCGGGCGGGCGGCGATCGCCACCTCAGCCTGGATCGGGCCGCCGGTCGCGGCACTCGCCGACCTTGCCTTTCCCGCGCTGCTGCTGGCGCTTGCCGGCCGCCGGCCCCCGCGCGATTGGGCGCTACTCGCCGCCTTGGCGGCGCTGTTCCTGGCGGGCGCCCTGTTCCACCTCGAAGCGGCATCCGGGCAACTCGGCCTCGGCTTCCGTCTCGCCCTCGCCGACGCGCTCGCCATCCTCTGCGTGGCTGTGCGCCGTGCGGCCCCGCAGCCGGCGCCGTCGGTCGCACCGCTCGCGGCAGGGCTCGCCGCGTGTGCGGCGCTGATCGCGCTCGGTCGGCTTGGCGCGTGGCTGCTCGACGCCCTGCCGGGCTGGATCGGACCGCCTTCGCTGCATCGGGGTCTCGCCGGGCTGGCGGCGATCGGCTGGGCAGTCGGCCGGCGCGCAGTTGCCATCGGCGTGTGGGGCGGCGTGCCTATTGCGGTCGTCGGCGGCATCGCCTTCGCGATCCTGCTGCTCGGCCGTGCGCCGGCAGGACGAGTCGCGCGCGCGGCGGACGCGCTCGCCGGTGCGGCGCTCACCTGGTGGATCGCATCACCCGACGGACGCGCCGCCGGCGTCCTGCTGATCGCGGCGGGGGCGGGGCAGGCACTCTGCGGGCTGTCGCCGATCGCCTTAGCGGGACGGCTCGGGCTGGCGGCGGCGCCGCTGGGCCTTGCGGCGCTGGGGGCTGCGTCGCTGTGGCCGCAACTGGTGACGCCGAGCACCGGGCTGCACGCGCTGGGCGCGGCGCTGGCGATCGCCGCCGCCGCCGCGCTGGGTGGGCGGGGGATCGCGCTGCTCGGCCTGCTGCTCGCAGCCGCAGCGCGGATCGCTGCCCCGTTCAGCCCGCATTACACGGGGCTGCTGAAGATCGCCGCTCTGTCCTGGCTCATCGGCTGGATGTGGCTTGCACGGCGACGGCTCGGCAGCGTTCTAATGCGGACCTGAAATCGACCTGGAGGAGACTGCGTCGTGCGTTCCCTCGCCCAATCCACTCTCGCCCTGCCCGCCGCCGTGCTGGCGGCCTTTGTCTCCGCCGCATCGGCGCAGCCCTACGCACCCGCGCCGTACGGACCGCCGCCTTATGGCGCGCCGCCCCCCTATGCCACCGCACCGCCGCCCTATGCGCCGCCGCCGCTGCCGTACCCGCCGCCGGCCGGGCCGCTCGCGGGACCGAGCGCCACGCCCGGCTATGTCGTCCCGCCGTTCAACGAGATCGGCACCGGCCAGTCGCTGCCGACCTCCAACCAGGCCAGCAACATCGACAGCGCCGACACCCGCTCCTTGATCGCGCCGCGCCTGCCGACCCCGCCCGTGGGCGACGACGCGACGTTCCGTGCCTACCTGAGCAACGCGCGGCAGGCGTTGTCGAGCGGGCAGACCGGCGTCGCACAGGAGGCGCTGGAGCGTGCCGAAACGCGGCTGCTCGACCGCTCGGTCGCCCCCTCGCGGGCGAGCGACCCGATCGCTGGGCCGGAGATCCAGCGGCTCGGGCAGGCGCGTCACGCGATCGCGGCGGGCGATCTGGGCGGCGCGATCGGGCTGATCGACAGCATCCTGGCCGCGGGGCCGCCGCCGCTGCGGTGAGCGCCGGGCGCATTCATAGCGGCGGGGCACCGTGACCGAAGCAGCGACCTCGCTGCTCGTGCTGGCGCTGCTGCTCGCCGCGACGGGTGGCGGGGTCGTGCTGCAGCCGATGCTACCGGAGACGCACCGTTCCCGCGACACGGTCGAAGCGGTGCGGCTGGCGCTCACGATGATCGTGACCTTTGCCGCCTTGGTGCTCGGTCTGCTGACCAGCTCCGTGAAGCAGTCGTATGATGACGTCGATTCCCGACTGCGCGCGTATGCAGCGATGGTCATCCAGGCCGACCAAAGCCTGCGTGAATACGGCGCCGGCGGCTGGCCGATGGAGCGGATGCTGCGCGCCTTCGCCGCGGCAACCATCGCCGACACCTGGCCCGCGGAACCGCGACCATCGGGCATCTATCCAACGGAGCTCGGGCACAACCTCACGGACCCGGCCGAGACACCTGGCCTGGGTGACATGCTCGGGCGCATCGAGCTCGAAATCCGGGAGCTGCACCCGCCCGACGCACTCCACCAGAAGCTCGCCGCCTACTGCCTCAATCGGGTCGAGCGGCTGGTCCAGCAGCGCTGGATGCTGATCGAACAGGTGCACAACTCGGTCTCGAAGGCGTTCCTCTCCGTGCTCGTGTTCTGGCTGGTGATCGTCTTCCTCTGCCTCGGGCTGAGCGCGCCGCGCAATTCGCTTAACTATGTCATAACCGCGCTCTGCGCGATTGCACTGGCGCTCGCGATCTTCGTGATCCTGGAGTTCGATGGGCCGTTTTCGGGACTGATCCAAATCTCCAGCGCGCCGATGCGCGACGCGCTCGCGCATATCGACGCATCGCTGGCGCGTGCCGATACCTCACTCGCCCGCTGACGCCTCGCGGAGCAGCGCCTGGCGCAGCGCGTCGAGCGGCACCAGTGCGCCGTCGCGCTCGACGTGCCAGAACGTCCAGCCGTTGCAGCTTGGCGCGTTCTGCACGGCGGCCCCGACCTGGTGGATCGAGCCGCGCGCCGCGCCGCTGGCGATGCTGCCGTCGGCCCCGACCGTGGCGCTGATCCGGCGCTGCCGGTCCAACAGCCGCGCGCCGGGCCGGACGATGCCGCGCTCGACCAGATTGCCGAACGGGATGCGCGGCGCCTCGCGGGCGCCGGGCGTGGTGGCGAGGCCGGCGCGCGCGGCGGTACGCTCGCGGCGGACGCGGCCGAGGGCCGCCTCGACATAGGCGGGGTGGCGCTCGATGCCGATGAAGTGCCGCCCGAGCCGCTTGGCAAGCACCGCCGTGGTGCCGGTGCCGAGGAAGGGGTCGAGCACGACGTCGCCGGGTGCGGTCGCGGCCAGCAGCACGCGGTGCAGCAGCGCCTCGGGCTTTTGCGTCGGGTGCAGCTTGAGGCCATGCTGGTTGCGCAGCCGCTCCGGCCCGGTGCAGAGCGGCAGCAGCCAGTCGCTGCGCATCTGCAGATCGTCATTCAGCGCCTTCATCGCTTGGTAGTTGAAGCGGTGCCGGCTGTCGCGGCCGCGCGCCGCCCAGATCAGCGTCTCATGCGCGTTGGTGAAGCGCCGGCCGCGAAAATTGGGCATCGGGTTCGATTTGCGCCAGACGATGTCGTTGAGCAGCCAGAAGCCGAGGTCCTGCAAAGCGGCGCCGATGCGGAAGATATTGTGATAGCTGCCGATCACCCACAGCGTGCCGTCCTTGCGCAGCAGCCGGCGGCACTCGCCGAGCCATTCGCGGGTGAAGGCGTCGTAGGCGGGGAAGTCGGTGAAGCGGTCCCATTCGTCATCGACGCCATCGACGAGGCTGTCGTCGGGCCGGCGCAGCTCGCCGCGGAGCTGGAGGTTGTACGGTGGGTCGGCGAACACGCAGTCGATCGACCCGCCGGGCAACATGCGCATCATGCGGATGCAGTCGCCGCGCAAGATCTGGTCGAGCGGCAGGTCGTGGACGGCGTCCAAGCGAGGGGCGTGCTCCTGGCAAAAGCGATCAGACTGGGTGCGACGACACTGGCGGGCCACTCCGCGCCGCGTCAACCGGCGGGGTGGACCGGGAGCCTGGTGTAACTACACGTAAATGGGTCATCACGAAGTGCCACTGGCATGACCGGGCGGGAGGGAGGACGTGACGCGCTGGGCGCTGCTGCTGGAGTATGACGGCGCACCGTTCGTCGGCTGGCAGCGGCAGGGTTCGGGGCTTTCGGTGCAATCCGTGCTGGAGGCGGCCGCCGCGGCACTCGCCGGCGGTGCCAGGGTTGCGAGCGTGGTCGCCGGGCGCACCGATGCCGGCGTCCATGCCGAGGGGCAGGTGGCACAGCTCGACCTTGCCCGCGCGCTCTCGCCCGAGACGCTGCGCGAGGCGCTCAACTTCCACCTGAAGCCGCACCCGGTCGCGGTGCTGCAAGCCGCCCCGGCGCCGCCCGGCTGGAACGCCCGCTTCTCCGCCATCGGCCGGCGCTACCGCTATCGCATCCTCAATCGCCGCGCGCGGCCGGCACTGCTGGTGCGGCGGGTCTGGCACGTGCCGCGCCCGCTCGATGTGGCGGAGATGGCGGCGGCGGCGGGGACGCTGCTCGGCCGCCACGACTTCACGAGCTTCCGCGCCGCCGCCTGCCAGGCAAACAGCGCGCTGCGCACGCTCGATCGGCTCGACGTGACGCGATCGGGCGAGATCATTGAGATCGCCGCCGAGGCGCGCAGCTTCCTACATCACCAGGTGCGCAACATGGTCGGCACCCTCAAGCTGGTGGGCGACGGGCGCTGGCGGGTGGAGGAGGTCGCCGCCTGCCTTGCCGCCCGCGACCGCGCCCGCGCCGGCCCGACCGCGCCCGCCGCGGGACTGACGCTGGTCGCGGTCCGCTACCCGATCGACCCGTTCACGTGAGCCCCGCCGTGACCGCCGACAGCCCGAGCCCGATCCCGAGGTCGAGTGCCACCAGTGCCGCCGCCGCCAACCGGCCCACACCGAGTGCCATTCCGATCGCATACCATTCGAGCCAGATCGCCCACCCGATCGCAACCAGTCCCACGGTCTCGTCGAGCCATTCCGGCGCGCCGAGCAGCCGCGGCAGGGCGGCGCCGGCCAGCAGCAGATATTGCACGACGTTGCACCAGTTCCAGACCGCAATGAACAGCGGCCAGCGCGGCGTCCGTCCGAACCCGTCCACCAGCGGGCGCGAGGCGAGTGCAAAGCCCGCCCAGCCCACCACATAGGCAAGCAGCTGCAACGCCATGGCGTGTTCGGGGTGCGGCGGCGCACCCTGCCACGCCCAGTCGAGCACGCGCAGGAACAGGAAGGCGGGCAGGCACAGCACCCCGGCCCAGAAGCTGCGCGCCGCGTCCTGCGGCGCCGGCCCGACCCGGTCCAGCCCCTCGGCGCGCCCCTGCGCCAGCAGCAGCGCGCCCGAAAGCCCGCTCGCGAACCCGCTCATCCCCCGCTCATCCCCGGCGCCCAAGCGCGAGCGCGATCAGGCTCGGGCCGAGCAGCAGCAGCGCACTGCCGAGATTGACCAGCGCCACCAAGGCGGCCGCGCGCAGCCCCGAGAGTGCCAGACCATGCCGCGCGATGAACCAGTGCAGCCAAAGCGCGTAGCCGCCGAGGGCCAGCGCCGCCGCGGCCGCCGCGCCGGGCACCGGCATCCCGGCCGCGACCAGCGCTTCCATCCCCAGCACCACCAGCATCGCGACCACCGGGATCGCCCACTGGCACCAGTTGAACGCGGTCGCGTAGCGCAGCCAGCCCTCTTCCCGCTGCCAGGCCTGTGCCAGCGCGTGCGAGATCACCGGCGGCGCGAGCAGCGCGCAGACCGTCGCCAGCAGGTCCGCAATCGCCCCCATCCCGCCGCCCTGCGTCAGCGCCAGCAGGCCCGTCACCAGCGGGAAAGCGATCAATGGCGCGAGGCTGGCGAGGAAGCTCTGCTCGGTCGCACCGAAGCGGGCCAGCCCCGCGCGGCGCCCGCGCGCCAGCAGCACGATCCCGGCCACGATGTCGCCCGGTGTCGCGCGTCGCGTGGCCGGCGTCATGGCGCGAGCATGTCCGTGAGGATGGCGCGGTAGATGCGCGTGAGCTGGCGCAGCTCGGCGACCGGCACAAGCTCGTCGGCCTGGTGCATGGTGGCGCCGACCAGGCCGAACTCAGCCACCGGACAATAGCGAGTGATGAAGCGTGCGTCCGACGTGCCACCCCCGGTATCGCGGCGCGGGACGATGCCGCTCGCCCGCGCGATCGCGCCGCACAGCCGGTCGAGCAGCGGGCCGGGCGCGGTCAGGAACGCCTCACCGCTGACGGCGATCGCGCACTCGAACCGTTCGGCGTACCGGGCGAGGGCGGCGCGCAGCCAGGTGGCCAGGCTCTCTCCGGTACGGCGATCGTTGAAGCGGATATTGAGCGCCGCGCTCGCCGCGGCGGGGATCACGTTGGGCGCCGGATTGCCGACATCGATGCTGGTGACTTGCAGGCTCGACGGCTCGAAATCGGCGGTCCCGGCATCAAGGGGCTCGGCGGTCAGCGCCGCCAGTGCGCGCAGCAGGCGATGCACCGGATTGTCGGCGCGCTGCGGATAGGCAACGTGGCCCTGCGTGCCGTGCACGGTGATCCGCGCATTGAGGCTGCCGCGTCGGCCGACCTTCACCACCTCGCCAAGCCGCGCCGGGTTGGTCGGTTCACCGACCAGGCAGAAATCCGGCACCTGCCCTTTCGCCGCCATCCACTCCAGCACACGCACCGTGCCGTCGGTCGCAGAACCTTCCTCGTCGCCGGTGATCAGCAGGCTGATCGAGCCGGTGAGCGGGGCGGCGGCGAGGTGCGCCTCGGCGGCGGCGGCGAAGGCGGCGATCGCGCCCTTCATGTCGCAGGCGCCACGGCCGATCAGGACGCCGTCGCGCAGCTCGGCGCCGAACGGATCGGCGCTCCAGGCGCCGTCGCCCGGCGGCACGACGTCGGTATGCCCGGCGAAGCAGAAATGCGGCGCGCCGGTGCCGACTCGCGCGAACAGGTTCTCCGTCGCGCCAAAGCGCAGCCGCTCGACGGCGAAGCCAAGCCGCGCGAGCGCCGCGGCCAGCACGCCCTGCGCGCCGGCATCCTCGGGCGTCACGGAGGGGCAGCGGATCAGCGCCCGCGCCAGCTCCAGCGGATCGGGATCGGTCAATCGCGCAGCAGCTCGTTGATCGAGGTCTTGGCCCGCGTCCGCTCGTCCACCCGCTTGACGATCACGGCGCAGGCGAGCGACGGGCTGGGACTGCCGTCGGCGAGCGGCCGACCGGGCAGGCTGCCCGGCACCACCACGGAATAGGCGGGCACGCGCCCGAACATCACCTCGCCGCTCGTGCGATCGACGATGCGGGTGGTGGCGGAGAGGAACACGCCCATCGAGAGCACGCTGCCGCGCTCCACGATCACGCCCTCCACCACCTCGGAGCGGGCGCCGACGAAGCAGTCATCCTCGATGATCACCGGATTCGCCTGCAACGGCTCCAGCACGCCGCCCAGGCCGACGCCGCCGCTGATGTGACAGTTGCGGCCCACCTGCGCGCAGCTTCCGACCGTCGCCCAGGTGTCGATCATCGTGCCGGCGCCGACATGGGCGCCGACATTGACGAAGCAGGGCATCAGCACCACGCCCGGCGCCACATGGGCCGAGTGCCGAACGATCGCGCCGGGCACCGCGCGAAAGCCCGCCTCGGCGAAGCGGTTGGCGCCCCAGCCCGCGAACTTCATTGGCACCTTGTCATAGACCGGCGCGCCGCCCGCCCCCGGCATCGGCGCCGAGTCGGCCAGGCGGAACGAGAGCAGCACCGCCTTCTTCAGCCACTCGTTGACCGTCCAGCCGTCCGGCCCGAGTTCGGCGACCCGCGCCTCGCCCCGGTCGAGCAGGTCGAGCGCGGCCTCGACCGGCGCACGCGCGTCGTCCCCCGATCGCGCCGAGAGCGCCTCGCGGCGCTCCCACAACGCCTCGATGCGGTCGCGCAACGCGAGGTCGGGCATATTGCCATTCCTGGGCCAGAATCGCGGCGGACCATGCGCAGCGCCCCGGCGGCTGTCAACGCGCAGGCCAGTTCGCCACGGCAATCGCTTGAATCGTCGGAAGGTGGCCAACTGCTCCTCTCCGCCCGCGCTTGCGGGGGGAGAGGCTGGGTGAGGTGGGTCGCGCGGCCAAAATCGATGCACCGAGTCAGCCGACAGGCCCACCTCTCCCCGGCCCTCTCCCCCGCAAGCGCGGGCGGAGAGGGAGCATGGCAGTCACGCACGGATCATGTCGCTTCAAGCGATTGCCCAGCCCAATTCGCCGATCAGCAGCCTCGATAACGCGCGCTTCACGTCGCGGCGTCACCATCGGGATATGGAGGGCTGCATGGGCGAGGGCGATGGCTGGCGGGAGATGGCGGCGAGCATCGCGGAGCTCGCCTATGAGACAGACGCTGCGGGACGTTTCGTCTGGGTCGCACCCGATCCCGCCCTCGGCTGGTCGGCGGCGACCCTCGAGGGTCAGCCCGGGCATTTGCTGCTCGCGCCGTCACCGGCAGCGGATTTCGACCCGTTCCTCGCGATCGCCGCCGTGCATCGCCGCCGCATCTGGCTGCGGCACCGCAGCGGGTCGGCCACCTGCCTCGAAATCACCGTGCGACCAGTGCACGACACGAGCGGACGGGTGCGCGGCACGCGCGGTCTCGCGATCGCGGCGGAAGCAGCGGTCGGGCCTTCGGCACCGATCGCTCCAGGCCCGGGCGCTCCAGGTCCGGGGGCGCTGCGCCGTGCCGAGGTGATCGACCGGATGCTGGCGCGGATGCGCGAGCACGTGCTGACGCCGGAGATGCTGCGCGGGATGCTCGACCTGCTGTGCAGCGCCACCGGCGCCGAGGGTGCGATGATCCTAGACACGCTGCGCGACGCCCAAACGCGACCGGTTTTGCATCAAGTGGGCACTGCCGCAGCCGAAGTAGAGGCGATGGCGCTCGCGGTGCTGACCGACGCGGCCGACCAGCCGCTGGCGCAGATCGCGCCCGACCGGCGGCCGGTGCTGGGCTGCCCGAGCTACACGCGCTTCGGCGAACGGGTCGGGCTGGTGCTGTGGCGCGCAGCCGGGGGCGCCGCGTGGGACGCGGACGAGTTGCAGCTCGCCTCCTCCGCCGCCGCCGTGGTGCGCGTCGTGCTTGAGCACGCCGCGATCCAGCGGCAGATGGCGTTGCAAGCGCGCACCGACCTGCTCACCGGCCTCGCCACCCACCGCACCTTCATCGAGGACGCGACCAAGCGCATCGAGCGCCTGAACCGGGAGGAGCTGCCGGCAACGCTGCTGCTGCTCGATCTTGACGGATTCAAGGCGGTCAATGAGCGCTTCGGGATCGCGATCGGCGACCGCGTGCTGGTGGAAGTCGCGGAGCTGCTGCGCAACACGGTGCGCCCGACCGACCTCGTTGCCCGATTGCACGGGGACCGGTTCGCGGTCTGGCTGGACGGTGCCGACAGCTTCACCGGCGCCGAGCGGGCCGAGGCGCTGCGCCTGCACCTGCCGCAGCGCGCGGGGAGTGTGCTGCCCAATCCGGCGCTACGTCTGACCGCCTCGATCGGCCTCGCCGCGCGCCGCCCCCACGCCGGCGAGGAGGTGGAGGGATTGCTCCGCCGCGCCGCGCTGGCCTTACAAGAGGTCAAGCACCAGGGCCGCGCGCACTGGCGCGTTTCGCACGACGAACCATTGTAGCCGTTTCGGGTGTGTGCAGACGAGCCGCGAATCGCGGCTTTTATCCGATCGTGCGCCGGCGGACGACGCCCAGCCCGATGAGGCCGACCGCGAGCACCGCGAGCATCGCGGGCTCCGGAACCGCCTGCGCGGCGAGTGTGATCGGGACGTTGTCGGGCCCCATATCGTTCAGCACCATGTCGTTCCGCAGAATGTCGTTTCGCAGTTTGGTAAGCGATAAGGTGGTGCCTGGGGTTACGGTGTTGCCCGTGGTTCCGGTCGTCACGAGATCCTGCGTTTGCGGAACGAAGCCCTTTGAGTCCTTGGCGCTTTGCGCCGGGGCCGTGGAAGCGTCTGACGCGGTTGCGCCGCTGCTGGCGCTGGCCATCAGTAGCTGCGGGGCGCCCACTTGGCCGCCCCCGCTGGCAACGTCGCTGGCCCGGTTGCCGGCGTCGCCCCCCTGGCTCGCAGCATCGCCCCCGCTGGCATCCACGAAACTAAGCGCCGAGGAATCCCCGACCGTCAGGCCGGAGATCGTGCCGTTGGTCCCGCTCGCCGAGCCGCTGTCTAGAGACCCGGTGCCAAGCGTCGCGAATTGATTGGCATGCCCCGCGACGGGGATATTGGCGCGGACACTGGAATACCCGGTGCCTCGGAGCAACCCGCTGCCCACTGAACCGGAAGGAACCCAGCCGAGAATGTTGGCCAGATTGGGGGCAAAAGGCGAGCCGATCTTGGCTGCTGTGGAACCGCCGCTCTGAGGAGTGGGTGACGAGAGCGATACGACCGCCGCCACCGCCGCCGAGCCGGCGACGACGAGGACAGGAACAGGAACCCTCATGAGCGCAGCTCCCCCGCCATTCGGAGGGATCGTCCGAGGGTCGGAACCCAGCCGCAATTGCAAAAGTCAGTCGCAGCGTGGAATTAACCCGCCTCCGCTACCCGTGCACGTCCGCCGGGCGCACCAGCGGCACATCCACCCACCGCAGCCCGGCCCGGCTGCGCACCAGGAACAGCACCCAGACCCGCCCCTCGCGCAGCACCGCCTCCATCCCCGCCTCGACCTCGGCCGGCGTCGAGACCGGCGCTTGCTGCACCGCCAGCACCACGTCGCCCGCCACCAACCCGCGGGTCGCGGCCAAGCTGTCCGGTGCCACCGCCGAAATCAGCACCCCGCGCGGGTCGTTCTGCAGCCCCCATGCCGCCCGCGTCGCCGGATCGAGCGGCGCGAAGCCCAGGCCCACCTGGGTCGTCGGCTGCAGCTTCGGCAGCATCGGTCGCATCGGCGCCGGAACCACGGTGCCGCCGGGCGGCGGCGCGATCGTCACCGATGGCGTGATCTCATGCCCGTCGCGCCAGACCGAGAGCGGCTCGGTCATCCCGAGCGGCGTGGTCGCGACCGCCCGCGCGAAGCCCTGCGCGTCGATCACCGGATGGCCGCCGTAGCGCAGGATCACGTCGCCGTCGCGCAGCCCCGCCTTCGCCGCCGGGCTGCCGGGCACGATGCCGGTGACGATCGCACCGCGCGCCGCCGGCAGCGCCAGGCTCTCGGCGAATTGGCTGGTCACCGTCTGCACGCCCGCCCCCAGCCAGCCGCGCTCGACGTAGCCATGCAGCCGCAACTCGCTGATCACCTGCCGGGCCATGTCCGAGGGCAGCGCGAAGCTGATGCCGACCGAGCCGCCGGAGGGCGAGTAGATCGCCGAGTTGATGCCGATGACATGGCCGCGCATGTCGAATAGCGGCCCGCCCGAATTGCCGCGATTGATGGCGGCGTCGGTCTGGATGAAGCTGTCGAACGGCCCTTCCTGGATGTCGCGGCCGGTGGCGCTCACGATCCCGGCGGTGACGGACCTGCCGATACCGAACGGATCGCCGATCGCGAACACCTCGTCGCCGACCGCGACCTTGTTGCTGTCGCCGAACTGCACCGCCGGCAAGGGTTGTCCGGCATTGATCGCGAGCACCGCCAGGTCGGTCGCCGGGTCGCGGCCAAGCAGCGTTGCGACCTGGAAGGTGCCGTCGCCGAGGGTCACGCCGATCACGTCGGCGCCGTCAACGACGTGGTTATTGGTCACGATCACGCCCGAGGGATCGACGATGAAGCCCGAGCCGGTGCTGTTGACCCGGCGCGTGACCAGCCCCTGCCCAGCGGCCGCTGCTGGCTGGGTGCCTCCTTGATTGAGCGGCGCCTGTACCGTGCCGCTCGCCAGCACGGTCACGACCGAGGGCAGCACGCTGCGCACCAGCGGTGCCAAGCCGGTCGGCGGCTCATGCGTGTCGGCGCGCGCGGGTGCCGCCACCAGCAGCAGCCCGAGCACGGCTGCGAACGCGCGGCGTCCGCGCGACGACGATTTCATGGCGCGATCCTTCCTGCCGCGCTCAGTGTTAGCGTGCGATGGCCGCAGCGCGAAGCCGGTCAGGCGGCGGGTCGGCCGCGAGTTCACGATGCGCTAAACCAGAGGCTCCGGTGCGGGAAGCCGCGGACGAACCAGCCGATGAGGAGTTGCAGCAGTGAGAGGCGTTCAACCACTCCCTTCTCGATC
Organism: uncultured Alphaproteobacteria bacterium; assembly: GCA_963754235.1. Classification (GTDB taxonomy): domain Bacteria; phylum Pseudomonadota; class Alphaproteobacteria; order Acetobacterales; family Acetobacteraceae; genus DATAYA01. Next base: position 21,054 of record CAVWFK010000033.1, read on the forward strand.
AGGAGCGGCCGCATGAGCCGCGTCGCTCGACCCATGCCGTACCAGGGGATTTGGCTGAAGATGTGGTGGATGAGGTGGCAGTCGCCTGAATCGGCGACGAATATCATACGCGTGACAACACCGGTCCGGTAGTAGGTGCCGAGGTGGAAGCTGTTGGTCGGGTCGGCATCCGCGTGCTCCAGGATGATCCTGAGACTTGAGGCAACCGGGGTGATGATGAACAGCGGCAGGACGTAGCCGGCCAGCACCCAGCCCGGCCAAAGGACCGCCGAACCGGCAACGCCCAGAACGAAAACGCCCAGGCACGCCCGCTCCGCCTTGAGCCGCCGGCGCTCTTTGGGAGTTCCGGGCAGGATGGCAGGCATCGGCGCGTCCGCCTTGGAGAGCCTTCCTAGCTTGGCCAGGCGATCGCCGGGCAAGGTCAGAAAGAGCACGCGCTTCCAGACGGTGTCGAGGTTCTGCTTGTAAGTCTCGGTGTCCTTCGCGGTGCCGAGATAGGCATGGTGATCGCGATGGCTGATCAAGTACCAGGTCGGACACAGCAGCACCGGGAAAGACGAAACGATTGATCCGATCCAGGAGCCGCGATCGCCCCAAATCCGCCTGTGGTTGAAAGCATCGTGACTGAGCAGGCCAAGGCACTGAAGGGCGAATCCCTGCGCCACGAAAGCGAGGCACCAGAGCAACCCGAATGGCAGCAGAGCGAGCAGGACGAACAGCCCGGCCACCGATCCCCAATAGGCCAGGACGCCGGCGGCATCCAGCAACCAGTGCTCGCGATGCAGCTCCTTCAACAGATCGACGCCTAATTCCCTTTTGATTTCAGCTCTTACGGCGTTCAGCTCGCGTAATGCGCTCACCGCGTGAGGCCCCCGGCTTCATTTCTTCAGTAAAAAAGATTGCCGGCCGCAATGCAACCAAAATTGGTCTGTTAACCATCGCTTCGCATCGGTTCCCCGCCCCGTTTCCACCGAGATTTCCCCCCTGCTAGCTTTGCCCCCTGCAGGAAGGCACGATCGATGCACCCCATTCCCAATCGCCCGTCGCGCGCGACGGCGGCATTTCTCGGCTGCGCCCTGCTCGCCGCCTGTTCCACGCGGGCGACGACCACCGGCAGCTACGTGCCGCCCGCCACCGCCACTGCCGCGTTGCCCCGCCCGGCGATGGTCGTGGTTGACGATTTCGCGGTGGACCCGAACGCCGCGCGGGTGGACCCGGGGTTCGGCGGTACGCTGCGCCGGGGGCTGAGCGGCATGACCGGCAGCGACGCCCAGGCGCGCGACGCCGACGCGGTGCGCTTCGGCATCACCGAAGCGCTCACGCAGGCGATCGGCCGCATGGGACTGCCGGTGCAGGAGGCGACCGGCGGCCCGCCCGCCGGCCCGTATGTCGAGGTGCGCGGGCGGGTGATCTCGATCGACGAGGGCAACCGCACGCGGCGCACCGCCATCGGCTTCGGCGCCGGCCAGAGCAACGTGCGCGCGATGGCGCAGGTGCTCTACGTCGCCCCCGGCGCCGAGCCGCGGCTGCTGCAGACCTATGACGCGAGTTCCAATAGCGGCCACACGCCCGGGCTCGCCGTGGGGGCGGCGAGCGCCGCGAGCGGCAGTGCCGCGGCTGCCGCGGCGAACGGCGGCATGAACCTGGTCAATGCCGGCCGCGCCGATGTCGGGGCCGAGGCGAAGCGGCTCGGCGGCCGGATGGCGGTCAATCTCGGCACGCTGTTCGCGGAGCAGGGCTGGATCCCGCAATCCGCCGTGCCGACGCCCAGCCTGCGCTGAGCCGTTCCGGCTGGGCGGCCCGGCAGCACACTTCCGTGATCGCGGCCGGCGGTGTATCGTCCCCCCGGTCGAACCGGCGGCCGGAGGTGGGGGATGCGCTTCTCGGCAGCAACGGCCGTCTGGCCCTGTTGATCGGGTTGAGCGCGCTCGCTGCGTGCAAGCCGGCCAACCATTACGCGGCGCCGCCGCCCGCGACCGTCGGGGTGGCGCAGCCAGAGCAGCGCACGATCACCCGCTATCTGGAGGCCACCGGCACCACGACCGCGATCAACTCGGTCGATCTGGTGGCGCGCGTGCAGGGATTCTTGCAGGCGCAGACCTACAAGGACGGCGCGTTCGTCACCAAGGGCACGAACCTGTTCACGATCGAGCCGCTGCCATATCAGGCGAAGCTGCAGCAGGCGCAGGCGCAGGAGGCGGCGGCGAAGGCGCAAGTGGTGCAGGCGGACGCCGAGTACAACCGTCAGGCCAGCCTGGGCAAGAGCCAGCTTTTCCTCCCGGTCGCAGGTCGATCAGCATTGGCCACGCGCAACACCAATCGCGCCAACCTGCTCGGCGCGCAGGCCAATACCCAGCTCGCCGCGATCAACTACACCTACACGCGCGTGACCGCGCCGTTCGACGGCATCGTGACCGCGCATCTGGTCTCGGTGGGCGAGGTGGTCGGCGGCAACGAGCTGACCAAGCTCGCCACCATCGTCCAGGTCGCGCCGATCTACGTCAATTTCAGCATCAGCGAGCAGGACGAGCAGCGCATCCGGGCTGCGATGGCGGCGAAGGGGATCACGCGCGACACGCTCGGCCCGGTGCCGGTCGAGGCCGGCTTGCAGACCGAGACCGGATACAGGCACGCCGGCACGCTCGACTACGTGGCGCCGATGGTCGATGCGACGACCGGCACGCTCGCGGTGCGCGCGGTGTTCGCCAACAAGGACCACGTGCTGCTGCCGGGGAGCTTCGTGCGCGTGCGGGTGCCGTTGCAGCGCGACGTGCCCGCGCTGCTGGTGCCGGACGTGGCGCTGGGCGCCGACCAGGGCGGGCGTTACGTGCTGGTGGTCGGGCCGGATGATCGGGTGGCGCAACGCCGCGTCGAGACCGGCGTGCTGATGGGCGAGATGCGGGTGATCGAGAGCGGGCTGAAGCCCGACGACCGCGTGGTGGTGGCCGGCGTGCAGCGCGCCATTCCTGGCGAGAAGGTCAGCCCGAAGCTGCAAACCGCCTCCGCCGCCACGCCGCCTGCCGCGAATTGAGCGCCGTCGCGTGATCTCGAAGTTCTTCATCGAGCGGCCGGTCCTCGCCAACGTCATCGCGATCCTGACGGTGCTGATCGGCGCCGTCGCCCTGTTCGCGCTGCCGGTCGCGCAGTATCCGAACATCGTCCCGCCCACCGTCTCGGTCACCACCCGCTACCCCGGCGCCAGCGCGCAGACCGTGATCGACAGCGTGGCGCTGCCGATCGAGCAGCAGGTCAACGGCGTGCAGGACATGCTCTACATGCAGAGCACCAGCGCCAGCGACGGCAGCTACAGCCTGATCGTGACGTTCAAGATCGGCACCGACCTCAATTTCGCGCAGGTGCTGGTGCAGAACCGCGTCGCCGCGGCACTCGCGTCGCTGCCGCAGGCGGTGCAGGCGCAAGGCGTCACGGTGCAGCAGAAATCGACCGCGATCCTGCAATTCGTGACGCTCACCAGCTCCGACAAAGCCCAGAACGGCCTCTATCTGAGCAACTACGCGACCATCAACCTGGTGAACGAGCTGGCGCGCCTGCCGGGGGTGGGCAACGTCACCGTGTTCGGCGCCGGGCAGTATGCCATGCGCATCTGGCTCGACCCCGACCAGCTTCGCGCCCGCGGGCTTGCGCCGCAGGACGTGATTCAGGCGATCCAGAGCCAGAGCCAGCAGGTGACCGCCGGGCAGATCGGCGCGCCGCCGGCACCTGCCGGCGCGCCGTTCCAGTACACGGTCAACGTCGAGGGCCGGCTTTCCGATCCGGCGCAGTTCGGCGCCATCATCGTCAAGGTCGGCAAGGGCACCAACGGGCGGGTGACGCGGGTGCGCGACGTGGCGCGCGTCGAGCTCGGCGCGCAGACCTATGGCCAGGCCTTCACCGTCGATGGCACGCCTGCGGCCGGCATCGGCATCTTCCAGGCGCCGGGCGCCAATGCGCTGCAGGTGGCGCACGAGGTCGCGGCCAAGATGAAGGTGCTGGCGCGCGCCTTCCCGCCCGGGCTGCACTATGCGATCCCGTTCGATACCACGAAGTTCGTCTCCGCCTCGATCCATGAGGTGTACAAGACGCTGATCGAGGCGGCCGTTCTCGTGCTGATCGTGATCCTGCTGTTCTTGCAGGACTGGCGGGCGATGCTGGTGCCGGCGACGACGGTGCCGGTGACGATCATCGGCGCCTTTGCCGCGATGGCGGCGCTGGGGTTCACCGTCAATCTCTCGACCCTGTTCGCCGTGGTGCTCGCGATCGGCATCGTCGTCGATGACGCGATCGTGGTGGTCGAGGGTGCGGCGCACCACATCGACCAGGGAATGCGCCCCGCGGCGGCCGCGATCCGCGCGATGGACGAATTGTTCGGCCCGATCGTCGGCATCACTCTGGTGCTGATTTCGGTCTTCCTGCCCGCCGCCTTCCTGCCCGGGCTGACCGGGCGGCTCTATGCGCAGTTCGCGCTGGTGATCGCGGCGACGGCGCTGATCAGTGCGGTGAACGCGGCCACGCTCAAGCCCACGCAATGCGCGCTGTGGCTGCGCCCGACGGTGCCGCCGGAGAAACGCCTCGCCTTCTTCCGTGGCTTCAACGCGCTCTACAACCCGATCGAGCGCGGCTATGCGCGCATGATCGGGCGCATGGCACGGCACAGCGCGGCGATGGTGCTGGTGGCGTTCGTGCTGATCGGCCTCGGCGGCTGGGGCATCATGCGCATCCCCACGGGCTTCCTGCCGATCGAGGACCAGGGTTATCTGCTGGTCTCGGTCCAGCTTCCCGATGGCGCCTCGCTCGCGCGCACCGAGGACGTGCTGGCCCACGTGACCCGGATCGGGCGCACGGTGCCGGGGGTGGCACAGGTGCTGACCGTCGCCGGCGTCTCGGCGCTCGACAACAGCGCCAGCCTCTCCTCTGCCGGCGTCGCCTACGTGCTGCTCAAGGATTGGGGCGCGCGGGGCAAGGGCGAGGATCTGGGCTCGATCTACGCAAACCTCAATCGCGCGCTCGATCAGGTGCCCGAGGCAGAGAGCGTGGTGCTGCCGCCGCCGCCGATCCAGGGCGTGGGCAATTCCAGCGGCTTCACCATGATGGCGGAGCTGCGCAACGGCAGCTTCGATTACGGCGAATTGCAGGGCCTCACCCGCACGATCATCGCCCGCGCCGACGACCAATCCGGCCTCACCCGCGTCGCCAGCTCGTTCCGCGCCACGACGCCGCAGCTTCGCCTCGACATCGACCGGGTGAAGGCGGCGACGCTGCACGTGGCGCTCGGCGACGTGTTCCAGGCGCTGTCGGGCTATCTCGGGTCGAGCTACGTCAACCAGATCACCAAGTTCGGCCGCGTGTTCCAGGTCTATGTGCAGGCCGACAGCCGGTTCCGCGCCACGCCCGCCGACATCGACAAATTATGGGTGCCCAGCAGCAGCGGCGCGATGATCCCGCTCGGCACCATCGTCAGCGTCCATCGCACGGTCGCCCCGGCCCTGGTCAGCCTCTACAATCTCTATCCCGCTGCGACCATCGTCGGCCAGCCGGCGCCCGGCTTCAGTTCCGGCCAGTCGATGGCGCTGATGGAGCAGATCGCGGACGCGACATTGCCGCCCGGCACCGGCTTCGACTGGACCGCGATGTCGTATCAGGAGAAGCTTGTCGGCAGCCAGATCGTATACATCTTCGGCCTGGCGATGCTGCTCGTCTATCTGGTGCTCGCGGGGCAGTACGAGAGCTGGTACGCGCCGCTCTCGGTGATCCTCGCGGTGCCGCTGGCACTGCTCGGCCCGGTCGTGGTGCTGGAGGCGGCGGGGGCGGCGAACAACCTCTACACGCAAATCGGGCTGATCCTGCTGATCGCGCTCTCGGCGAAGAACGCGATCCTGATCGTGGAGGTGGCACGGGAGCGGCGGGCGGCCGGCGCGGGGCTGATCGAGAGCGCCGTCGAGGCGGCGCAGGTGCGGTTCCGGCCAATCCTGATGACCTCGTTCGCCTTCATCCTCGGGATGCTGCCGCTGGTATTCGCGACCGGCGCCGGGGCCAGCGCGCGACGCTCGATCGGCGTCGCGGTGGTGAGCGGCATGATCGCCTCCACCTGCCTCGCGGTGCTGTTCGTGCCGTCGTTCTTCGTGCTGATCCAGCGCCTCGAGGAATGGCGCATCCGCCGCAAGCAGCCGCAAGCCGCCTCGATCCCCGCCGAATAGGAGCCGCCATGCGCACCATGCTTCGCCTGACCGCTCTCGCCGCGCCCGTGCTGCTGCCGGCGGCGGCACTGGCCGCGACGGCGCTCACGCCGCCGGTCGATTGGCCGCGCACGCTCTCGGAGACGGGCGGCCAGCGCGTCGAGATTTTTCAGCCGCAGATCGAGACCTGGCAGGGCGATCGGCTTGGCGGCCGCGCGGCGATCGCGGTCGGGCCGGCGCAGGGCGCGCCCATCTTCGGCGTCGCGGTGTTCAGCGCGCGGGTGGAGGTGGACAAGCCGGCGGGCATCGCGCATCTCGACGCGCTCACGATCGAGCGCGTCGATATTCCGACCGCGCCCGCGCAGGACGAGTCGGTGAAGACGCTGCTGCAATCGCGGATGCCGAAGGCGGGGATCACGACCTCGCTCGACCAGTTGCTCGCGAGCTATGCGGTCGGCCAGCAGACCGCCTCGGTTGCGAGTGTGGCGGTGCAGAATCCGGTGCCGCGCATCGTCTTTGCGGTGGCACCGGCTGCGCTGGTGCTGATCGACGGCGCACCGGTGCTGCACGCGCTGCCGGGAACTGCGATGCAGCGCGTGGTGAACGCGCGCCCGCTGGTGCTGAAGGATGCTGCTGGCGCCTGGTATGCGCTCGCCGCCGGGCACTGGTATCTCTCGCGCGACCTCGCCGGCGAATGGGCGGTGCTGGCCAGCCCGCCGGCGGCGCTGGCCGCGGCACAGAAGGCGGCGGCGCAGCAGCAGGCGTTCGATCCGCTGCCGCCGCCGCCGGACACGCCGGCCGACGCCGCCGCCCCCGCGCTGATCGCGAGCGTGACGCCCGCCGAGCTGGTGCAGACCAAGGGCCAGCCGGAGCTGGCGCCGGTGCCGGGCACGGCGCTGCTGGAAATCCGCAACGCCGATCATGCGGCGTTCGTCGATATGAAGGACAACCGGACCTACGTGCTGGTCTCCGGCCGCTGGTTCGCCGCCGCCGATCGCGCCGGGCCGTGGAGCGCGGTCGCCCCCGATGCGCTGCCGGCGGATTTCGCAAAAATCCCGCCCGCCGACCCGATGGCGAACGCGCTGGTCTCGGTGCCCGGCACGCCGCAGGCGAAGGAGGCGGTGATCGCGAGCACGATCCCGCAGACCGCGACGGTGAATCGCAGCACGCCCGCGCTGCACGTGAGCTACGTCGGTGCCCCGGCGTTCAAGCCGATGCCGCCGACGACGCTGCAATACGCGACCAACACCGCGACGCCGGTGATCCGCGTCAGCCCGACCGCGTACTATGCGGTCGCCAACGGCGTGTGGTTCGTGGCAGCGACGCCGAACGGGCCGTGGCACGTCGCGACCACGGTGCCGGCGGCGATCTACACGATCCCGCCGTCATCGCCGCTCTATTACGTCACCTACGTCCACGTCTATCGGGTGACGCCGTCGGCAGTGGTGGTGGGCTACACGCCCGGCTATCTCGGCGTGGTCGTGGCGCCGACGGGCACGGTCGTGTACGGCACCGGGTATTATTATCCGCCGGTCGTCACGGGTGCCTATTATTATCCGTATCCCGCGACCTACGGCTATGGCGCCGCCTTTGCGTGGGGGGCGGCGACGGGGTTCGCGTTCGGCTATGCGGCCGGCTACTGCGCCTCGCCCTACTGGGGACCGTACTGGCACGGCAGCTACGTGAACTATCAATACGCCAACGTGAACCATTACAACGTGTACGGTACCTGGGGGAGCGCGTCGGTCACGCATGCCTCGGGCTGGGTCGGCGCCACGTCGTACAACGCAACCAGCGTCAACGCCTTCAACCCCTATACCGGGCGCAGCACCACGCAGCAGGGCGGCACCTTCCACAACACCGCGACCGGTACCGAGGGCGCGGGCCGGCGCGGCACCAGCTATAACGCCAACACCGGTGCCACGACCGCGAGCCGCGCGGGGGCCGCGTACAATCCCAACACCGGCAACTACGCCGCCGGCCGGCAAGGCGCCGGATACAACCCGATCGACCGGCACGCGCGGCGCGCACAGCACGACGGTGACCGGCAACACGCAAACCGGGCAGCGGACGGTGAACAGCAAGGGCGTGGTCGCCAACCCGAACACCAACAGCGCCGCCGCCTGGCACAACGGCAACGTCTATGCCGGCCACGACGGCAACGTCTATCGCCGGCAGGACGGAAGCTGGCAGAAGGCGACGACGGGGGGCTGGACGCCGGTATCGCCTTCGAACCAGAACGTCGGCGCACTGAACCAGCAGCGGCAGGCGCGCACGCTTGGCGCGGAGCGCGCGGGCGGGCGGTTCAGGCGCGGAGGGGGCTTTGCACATAAAAGGCTCATTGCACAAAAACCGCCTCGGCTGCACAAAAACCTCTTAGCCACTGCCAGCGTGCTGTTCCAGCAACTTAACGCTGTGTCGAAGGGCGGCCTTGATGTCCCACTTGATGCCGGAGGGGACTTCCGAGGGGACCGAGTTTTCTTGAGGCGATCCGCCGTAGTTTGGCGGTAACCAGTTGAAGCGCCATCTCGTGCTATGTTTATATACGCCGCGATATAGGCAAGCTGCCTAATCGACATTGGTTCTTTAGGCTCAAGAACAACTAA
>CAVWFK010000034.1:0-193287 GCA_963754235.1 uncultured Alphaproteobacteria bacterium
CCGGCGGACATCGAGTTCGACACCGTACCGTTCGCATTCGCGCTGGGCATGACGTAGCGCGCTTTCCGGCGCGGTGAGCCCGTGCCAGCTCGGCCAGTGTCCCGGCGGGAGACTTTTCTCCGCAACCGAGAGATGCGGCACATAGGCGAGTTCCTGCGGGATGAAGGCGATCCCCTGGCGCAGCGCATCTCGCGGTGAATGGAAGCTGACCGGTTTGCCGCGGAATCGGATTGTGCCGGCATCGGGCCTGATCACGCCGGCCAACATCTTGGCGAATGTGGACTTACCGGCACCATTCTCGCCGATGATCGCCGCCAACCTCCCGCGATAAGGCAGAAATCGACATCGACGAGAACACGATTGCCACCATAGCTCTTCGAAAGCCCGGCGGTTTGGAGCAAAGGGATCATTGATGTAGACTCCTACAATTTGGGTTGTGGTCCAAAATTGTCGGCGTCCGCAAACGGACGTAGCGAACCGATGTCCTCTGCACTTCGTTTCAACGAGACCGTCATCACGCAACCGGAAGTCCGCCTCGCTGGATCGCCCAACTCCAAGCCGAAACGCTCGATCGTCACCCACCTGAACCAATGCGAGTTACCGCCGAGAGCAGCAGCGCGCGGGGTCGGGACGAGCTGGCGGAAAAGCCGGCAAGCGGCCAGGCCAGGTGCCGTTCTCCACCGAGCCCGGCTGCCGACGGCCCCGATGGCGTCGCGGCGTCATTCTGCGGCGGCGCGACTCATGTTCACACCGATCGCACGTGCGTAGACGTCCCGAAATGGAGCTTTCTCCTCATCATTGAGCGGCAGCAAGGGACGGCGCGTTTCACCGACGGGTACACCGGCCAACTCGCAGCCGTATTTGAGAATGTAACAGGGTCCTTGCCTCCCTGCTCCATGAGCATGAAGACGGGCAGGAGCGCCTCCATCAAGCTGCGGCCGGCTTTGAGATCCTGCTTAAGGACGCACGCCTCATAGAGTGCTACATGCTGCGCCGGCAGGAAGTTGGACGCGCCGGCGACCCAGCTCCGTGAACCCCACATGAAATACTCCAGTGCCTGATCGTCGGCACCACAGACGATCTCGTAGCGACTGGCGAAGTTGGCCAACAGCTCGTGAAGTCGCGCAATGGAACCGCTGCTCTCCTTGATGGCAAAAATATTTGATACGGAACGAACGCCCGCAAGAAACTCGGGCGACATATCGACGCCCGTTCGGCCAGGAAATTGTACAGCAGGATCGGCAGGCCGACCTCCTGGTCGATCCACCTGAAATGCTCGACCAGCTCGCCCGTGGTGGGCAAGGAATAAAGAACGGTGCGGCGAGCATCAACCCCTGGTCGCCGAGTGCCTTGGCTCCCTGGCTGAGCTCCAGGATCTCCGCCGGCCGTTGACTATTGGTGCCCGCAAGGATCTGCGCACGTCCCTTTGATGTTCTCTTTGACAAACTTCAGGAGGATCTTACGCTCGGCAGTGGTAAGATTGAAATACTCGCCTGTCGTTCCGCAAGGAACGACGTAATGCACACCATTGGCCGTCACGAAATCCAGTATGTTTGCATAGGCATTCAGGTCAACCTCTCCGGATTTCGAGAATGGTGTCACTGTCACTGTCATGATACCGTTCAGCTTTGGCGTGATTTTGGGCATCTCTTCCTCTCCATGTCCCTTTGCCCGATGTCGCTATGCCCGGCCGATGGTGGTGCACCGAAAAGGTTGACGGTCGGGAAGGCGGGCTGTAACAGGGGCCTGGTGGATACTTTATCCGCAGGTGGCCCACAAGCGCGACGTGGTTGGGCAGCCGGGCGACAGGCGGAACGGGTCGACGGCCGCATCGCGCAACGGGCCAGCGACATGCCATCCTCGGCAGGTGGGGACGAGGTTGCCTCGGAGCAGATCGGAAGAACGGACGATGAGCAGGGTGCTTCCCGAACAGGTCAGAGGAGGACGCGAAGCCGCAGACGCTCACACAGCACGTCGCAAACGAGCTGCGGGAGATGATCCTGAGCGGGGAGGTCGAGGTAGGCTCCAAACTCCGCCAGGACACGCTTGCGTCGATGCTGCACGTCAGCCGCATTCCGGTGCGCGAGGCGCTTCGGCGGCCTTCGAGGCGGAAGGGATCGTGACGTTCTTCCCGCACCGGGGAGCCATCGTGTCAGATTTGTCCCTCGACGAAATCGGCGAAGTGTTCGATGCACGCGCACTGATCGAGAGCGACCTGCTGCGGCGCGCGATCCCCAACATGACCGCGGCGGTGTTCGAGCGGGCAGACGAGGTGCTGGCTGCCTTCGACGATGCGCTCGCCAATGAAGACGTTCGTGTCTCGGGGGCAGATGAACTGGAAGTTCCATTCGACCCTTTATGCGCCGGCGAACCGTCCGCTTACCATGGGGATCGTGCAGAACCTCAACTTCAACGTGGACCGCTACCTTCGGCTGCACCTGCGATTGCCCGAAGCGACCCATCGCGCCCGGACCGATCATCGGCGGATACTGGATCTGTGCCGCGAAGAAATCCGATCAAGCCTGCGGCTATCTCGGAAAGCACATCCTCGACGCCGGCGACCAGCTCCGCAAATTCCTGGTCTCACACCGCGAGATGCGGCGGGTCAAAGCCGGCGCCCCGATGCTGACCAGCAAGCCGTAACTCGGGCAATCACAGAAGGGGCAATCACAGAGGGGGCAATCGCAGGGGGAAAGCTGCGGTCGATCCTGGTGACCGGTTCCAGCAGCGGCATCGGCGCCGCGATCTGCCGGCGTCTGGCCGGTCCCGGCACCGGCATCCTGGTGCATGCGGCGCGTAATCGGGCGGGATGCGAGGCGGTCGCTGCGGCACTGCGCGACGCGGGCGCACGGGCCGAGATCACGCTCGGGGACCTCGCCCGGCCGGAGACGGGGCATGAGCTGGTGCGCGACGCTGTTGCGCATTTTGGCGGTCTCGATGTCCTGATTGTCAATGCCGGGTTCCCGGATCGGCGCCGCTTCGGGGTGCTCGACCGCGCCGGATTTGACTACATTTATGCGGTGATGGCCGGCGGGCTGTTCGATATGGCGACGGCGGCATTGCCGTATCTCAAGGCGTCTGGATCCGGGCGTGTGGTGACTATCAGCACGCACAACGCCCACGTGTTTCGCACCGATTATCCGTTCTATCCGGCCTCCGCGGCGGCGAAGGCGGCGCTCGAGTCGCTGACACGTTCGCTGGCCCTACAACTTGCCCCGCACAACGTGTTGGTCAACTGCGTGGCGCCGGGCTTGATCGAGAAGCAGGCGGGCACCGAGCAGTTCCTCTCGCCGGAGGAATGGCAAGCCTTCGCGGCCAAGGTCCCGCTTGGACGGATCGGCAAGCCGGAGGAGGTTGCTTCGGTGGTTGCATTCCTGTGCTCCCCCGGAGCCAACTACGTCACCGGACAGGTCATTCACGTGAACGGGGGTCTGATCTGAGCGCTCGGGCCCGAGGAATTTAGGGGCGGTAGGGACAGGATGCTTCTGGAGGTCAATGCCGTCCGGAAGGCCTTCGGGGGCCTGCACGCACTGCGGGGGGTGGACGTGACGGTGGCCGAAGGCCAGGTCGTGGGGTTGATCGGGCCAAACGGCTCGGGCAAGAGCACGCTGTTCGACATCATCACCGGCTTTCAGCGGTGCGATGGCGGCGAGATCACCTATCTCGGCGAACACATTGAGAGGCTGGCCCCAGACGAGATCGCGCGTCGCGGATTCGTCCGAACCTTCCAGATGTCGGAAGGCGGCCTGCGGCTGACCGCGATCGAGAACCTCATGGCCGCCGCTCCCGGCCAGCATGGGCACCGACTACTAGCGGCCGCGTTGCGCCTGCCGGCAACGCTGCGGGTTGAGCGGGCAAATCTGCGACGGGCTCGGGAGATCATCGCGCTGCTGGGCCTGACAGCGGTCGCGGACGAATATGTCGGCAACCTCTCGGGCGGCCAAAAGAAGCTGCTCGATCTCGGCCGCATCCTGATGGCGCAACCGAAGCTCTCGCTGCTGGACGAGCCGACCGCGGGCGTCAATCCGGGCTTGATTCCCGTTATTATCGACACCCTACGGCGCATGAACCAGGAGCATGGCATCAGCCTGCTGATCGTCGAGCACAACATGCAGGTCGTGCAGGAGTTCTGCGACCATGTCTACGTGCTCGACACGGGACAATTGATCTGCGAAGGCACCCCGGAGGTGGTGCACGCGGATGCGCGGGTGCTCGACAGTTATCTCGGACGCGCGCACATGCCCACCGAATAGGCGAGCCATGGGCCTTATGTCCGTCTCGAACCTGCACGCCGGCTATGGCGTCAACGAAATCATCCATGGGATCGACTTCGTTGCCGACCCACGCGAGATCGTCACGATCCTCGGCCCGAACGGCTGCGGCAAGAGTACGTTCATCCGATCGTTGCTCGGCTACGTGAAGATGACGCGGGGCACGGTTCGGTTCAACGGCAGCGATATCAGCTCGCTCTCGCCGACCGCTCGAATGCGCCTCGGGATCGGCTATGTGCCGCAGCTTGCCACGTGTTCCGCCCGCTCACGGTACGCGAAAACCTCGAAATGGGCGGCTATGGCCTGCACCACCGCGAGGTCGAGGCGATGATCGCAAGGCTGTTCGAACTGTTCCCGGTGCTGAAAGTAAGGAGTGGGCAGGAGGCAGGAACTTTGAGCGGGGGCGAGCGCCAGGTCCTGGCCATGGCGAGAGCCATGATGGTGTCGCCGAAGCTGATCTTTCTCGACGAACCCTCGGCCGGCCTGTCGCCGGTGAGAGCGGACGAAGTGTTCGGCTACGTGCAGAGCATCGCAGGGCTGGGCGCGGCGGTGGTGGTGATCGAGCAAGACGTGCGGCGGGCGCTTGCCGTCTCCTCACGCGGCTACGTGCTCGTCACCGGCCGCGTGGCGTTCCACGGCTCCGCCACCGAGATCGTCTCGGATGACCGGATCCATACCGCCTACCTTGGCGGCCGGCGGGCCACCTGTTCACCTTGAGCGGGGAAGCGAGAAAGCGCGGGGTTCCGCCCCGGACCCCGCCAAAGGCTCGCCTTTGGAAAACCTTCACACCGCCAGCGGCTCCGGAGGCGAAATAGGTCTGCACGGGGGTGACCCAAGTTTATAAATTATCCGCGGACCGCCGCCGTGGGACTTCAGGCAGCCGACAATCATCAAGAATCCTGATCGGACACGTGGGAGGAACGCATGATCGAACGACGGACGTTGGGTGTTGCTGGTGGAGCGCTGGCGCTGGCGGCGCTGGGCGGGCGCCCGCGACCCGCTGCCGCACAGCAGGCGCCGCAGGGAGAGCCGGTGAAGTTTGGCGCTCTGATCGGCCTGACCGGGCCGAGTGCCGTGGCAGGCAACAACTCGTACCGCTGCATGCAGATCGCGGTGGCCGAGGTGAACAGCGCAGGCGGGGTGCTCGGCCGCGCGGTTCGCCTGGTCGTGCAGGATGACGAAGGGAGACCCAAGGCCGCCGTGGACGCGGCCAACCTGCTATCGGACGTCCAGAAGGTGCCGGTCGCGGTTGGCGGGTATCCAGCAGCACGGCGCTGCCGGCCGGCCAAGTGTTTAACGAGAAAAAGGTGGTCTGGATCACCGACGCGACAACCAACAAGCTGAAAACGGTTGGCCCCTACGTCTTCGCCGTTGCGAGCCTGGCGGACCAGGCGGCCGGCCTCGTGGATTTCGTCCAGGCGGATCACCCTGGCGCCAAGACGCTGAAGCTTGCGGGCCTGTTCCAAAACAACCCGATCGGCCAGGACCGCAATACGGTAAGCCGCTCTAGGTCGAAGCAGCTCGGCCTCTCCTGGGTCTATACCATGCTGTACCAAACGGGCGCCGGGGACTTCCGTGCCGAGTTGCAGAAGCTGACCAACTCCAAACCGGACGCGATCTTGACCGACGTCTACGACAATGACGCCCGGGTCATGCAGAAGCAGCTCTACGAAATGGGCGTCACCGACTACTCGAATTTCTACGGCTACAACCTTAGCGAATACTCGACCCTGGATCCGAAGCTGAACGAGGGCATCAAGGGCCTCAACTTCCTTACCGCCGGGCCGCGCGCCAACGCCTTCACGAAGAAGTTTGTCGCCAACTTCGGCCATTCGCCCGCGGACGCCTGGGCGCCGCCGTTCTATGACGCGGTGTGGATGGCGGCAATCGCCGCGAACATGGCAAACTCACTTTCCTCCACCCGCATTCGCGACATGATGTGGCCGGCGGCCTACCACTACCTCGGCATTTCCGGCCAAGGCGACAAGGGCCTGAACATGTACGGCAAGCAGGCAGCGGATCAGGAAGAGGGACAGGTCTTCAAGAACGGCAAACTGGTCTCCTACACTCCAAAAGGAAGCAAGACCAACATCGTGGTGTTCCGTTACCCCGGCGAAGAAGGGGCCGTGCGCGAGGCGGCGCCGAGTGCCGCCGAGTTCAAAAAGCTGTATTCCGCCAGCTGAGCCACCGCCTGTCGCGCCACCGGCAGGCGGCGGCTTGCCGAGTGGCGCCGGCGTACATCCTCCTGCTTGGAGGCGGCGGCGCCGTAGGAGCCCCATGAACGTCACGCAGATTTTCGTCAGCAGCATCATCACGGCGGCGGAGCTGGGCGTGATCGCGATCGGTCTGACGATGACTTTCGCCATCTTGCGATTCGCGAATTTCGCACACTCCTCGATGGCCGTCGTCGGCGCCTATGTGGCCTATTTCCTGAACGTCACTCTCGGCGCTCCGCTCCTGCTCGCCTTTCCCTTGGCCGCCCTCCTCATGGGCGTCTTCGGCACGGTTGTAGATGCCGGCATTTTCCGAATAATGCGCAATACCGGCGACCTTACGCCGATGATTGGCTCGCTCGGCCTGGCGCTCGCGATCCAGTATGCAGTGCAGGCGATCTGGGGCCCGCAATTCGTCAACTATCATTACGGAGTACAGAAGGAAATCGTCGCTTTTGGCGGGCGAATCACGATCCCACAGATCGGCATCGTGTTGACTGCCGTGGTGGCCCTGATCGCGTTTCATAGCTTGCTCCGATTCACGACTCTGGGCAAGGCGATGCGGGCGACCGCGACAAATCCCGAACTTGCACAGGCCTGCTCGATCGACATCGACAAGGTAATCCGGGCGGTGTGGTTCATTGGCACGGGCTTCGCGGCACTCGGCGGTATGTTCATCGCGTGGGATACACAGCTGGATCCCTATTTTGGCTTCAACCTGATCATCCCGGTTTTCTGCGTCGTGCTGATCGGCGGCGTCGGCTCGTTCTACGGCGCAATCGTCGGTGCGCTGATCATCGGCTTCGCCGAGAATATCGGCATCAACTTCAACTGGACGCTGCTGCTCTCGGCGGCGGGTTTCGGAGACGGAAGCAGCAATCTTAGTCTCCCGGCTGCATACAAGCCGGCCGTGGCCTACATCGTGGTGATCGCGCTGCTACTGCTGCGACCAAGCGGACTGGCGCGCCGGGAACTCATTTGAGTGATCTAGTGACCAACCAGGCTGGGGAATTCTGACCAGAGGGGACGACATGCACCAGCTGCTGAGCTTTGCCACCTATCTCACGGTTGCCACAAGTATCTTCGCGATGCTCTCGTTCAGCCTGGACTTGCAGCTCGGTTCGTGCGGCCTGGTGAATTTCGGCCAGGTCGCCTTCCTCCTTGTCGGCGGCTACGCGACCGCGATCGCGACCGGTGCTGGCGTGTCACCCTGGCTCGCAATGCCGCTGGCCGCGTTGGTCGGGACGGTGTTCGGCGGCCTGCTCGCGCTGACAGTGCGAAACATGAGCGGTACCTACTTGGGGCATTCTCTCGCTGGCGCTTGCCGAGCTCGTGCGCCTCATCGTGCTCAATGAGCAATGGATCGGCGGTGGGGCGGGCGGCAGCACCGTGCTCATGGGGGTGCAATATTTCTACCCGCTCGTGGTCGGAACCGCGGTTGCCGTGTACCTTCTGATGCGCTTCATAGGCGCCTCGCCGTTTGGACGCGTGATCCGATTAATCCGCGAAGGGGACCGCCTGCCGCTCTCTCTCGGCAAACCGGTATTCGCGTTCAAGCTCGAGACCATGTTCATCGGCGGCGCGATCGGCGGATTGGCCGGCGCCTATTATTCTTTGCTGAACAAGTACATCAGCCCGGATGACGGCCTGCCTGTCGAGACGTTCCTGCTGTGGGCGATGGTGATCCTGGGAGGCCGCGGCAACCCGACCGGCGTGATCATCGGTGCCGTCGTGATCCAGACGCTCTATGTCGGTACGCGGTTGCTCACCACGATGGTCAATGTCTCGCCCGACATCCTGTCAGCTCTCCGGCTGGTGGTGATCGGCGCCTTGATCACACTGGTTATGATGTTCCGACCGGAGGGGCTACTGCCGGAGCGCAGACGGATCTACGGCGCATGAGCGTGCGGGGTTCGGAACACGATGAGAGGGTCTGACCGTGACAATTCATCTCAGCCGCATGGTGACCACCGTCGATTCCCATACCGAGGGCAATCCGACACGCGTCATCACAGGCGGCGTGCCGATCCCACCAGGGGCGACGTTGCTGGAGAAGCGGGCTTGGCTGCAGCACCACGGCGACGGCCTGCGCCGCATGCTCAATTTCGAACCGCGCGGCAATGGCATGATGTGCTCGGTGCTGCTGCTGCCGCCGGAACGGCCCGACGCGGACTTCGCCGTCGTGATCATGGAGCAGGATGAGTATGTACCGATGTGCGGCCACTGCATCATTGGCGCCGCAACCACCGTGGTGGCAACCGGGATGGTCGATTATGTCGAGCCGACGACCACCGTCCGCTTCGACACGCCGGCCGGTCGCGTGACCTGCCAGGTCGAGACCAAGGGCGGCGCAGTGGGCCCGGTCAGCTTCGATAACGTTGAGAGCTTTGTGCTGAAGGAGCGCCTGCCCCTCGATGTGGACGGGTTGGGGTGTCTGCCGATCGACATCGTGTATGGCGGCGACTTCTACGCCTTCGTGGATGCCGACGCGATCGGCCTTGCCCTTTCGCCGCAGAATGAGTTAAGGCTGATCGACGCGTGGCGTCGCGTCGCCGCGGCGGTTGCCGGGCAGGTGGCGGTGGTGCACCCGGAGCGGCCGGATATCAACGTCTGCTACCAGGTGCTGTTCACGTCTCGCGCGACGACCGCCGGCGATCTGAAGCAGACGGTTCTCTGCCCGCCCGGCTCGGTCGACCGCTCGCCATGCGGCACCGGGACAAGCGCGCGCGTGGCGTTGATGCACACGCGCGGCGAGCTCCCCCTCGGTCAGGACCGGCGCTTCGAAGGAGTGCTCGGAACCTGCTTCACCGGCACGGCCGTCCGGGCGGTGCGGCGCAATGGTATTCTCTACGTCACGCCGAGGGTCACCGGGCGCGCGTTCATCACGGGCTTTCACCAGTTCGTTCTCGATCCGGAAGACCCGCTGCCAAATGGCTTCCGCATCGGCCCCGAGCCGCGCAGCGACATGCGCCGACAGCCGCGTTCCCCGGAATAACCAAGGAAGGATGACGCCATGAAGATCGTCGACGTGGAAGCATTCCGCCTCGATCCGAAGATACTGAAGGAGGCCTGGGTCGAGGACGAGTACGTCTGGCCCAGCAAGATGCCGAGTTTTCTCGTCAAAGTGACGGCCGATAACGGCATCCATGGCGTGGGTGAGGTCAGCAGCCAGACTTGGTATCTCGGCGAGACCGCGGAACAGATCGCGTCCGAGATTCGTCTCTATGCGCGCGCGCTGGAAGGCTTGGATCCCGAGAACGTCTCGCTTGTGCATCGGGCGATGCAGTCCTGCGTCTCCGGCGGCATGCCCGGCAGTCGAGGGGCGCGATCGGGCGTCGACATGGCGATCTACGACCTGATCGGCAAGGCCCGGGGCATACCGGTGCACGCGCTGCTGGGCGGGGCCTACCGCACCAGCTTCCAGATGCTCACAAACCTGTATCACAAGACACCGGAGGCGATGGGAGCGGCATCGAAGCAGTTTGTGCAACGCGGGTTCAAAGCGCTGAAGATCAAGGTTGGCGACGTACTCCTGGCAAAAGGCTGGAGCCGCGATAACCTGCGATGCGAGAGCGACAAGCTTCGCGCCGCTCTGGCTGCTGTGCCGAGTGACGTTTACATCGATGCCGACGCCAATCAGGGCTGGTTGAGTCCGAAATGGACGATCGACACTCTGAGCGAATTTCACGGCCATCCCAATCTGTCAATCGAGCAGCCGCTGCCCTACGCCGACCTCGACGGCGCCGCATTCGTGACCGCCCATGCCAAGACCCCCGTGATCCTCGACGAATCGGTCTGGTCACCGGAAGCCATGATGCAACTCGCGCGGATGCGCGCCTGCGATCGGATCGTGCTGAAGCTCAATCGGGTCGGCGGCTTCTTTCCGGCACTGCAGATCATCGCAATCTGCGAGGCAGCCGGCATCGGTGTGTCGGTGGACACCAACCCCTACACGCTCGTGGGTGATACCGCGTGCTGCCACATCGCGGCGGTCATAAGCACTGCCTATCCGGTCGATTGCGAGGGGCACGTATCGTTTCTCACGATTGGCGAGCACGACCCGTTCAGCGGCGGGATCACAATCGAGAATGGGATCGCGCGCCTGCCCGATGGACCAGGTCTCGGGATCGAGGTGGACTGGGCCGTCCTCAAACGCCACCAGGCGACGGCAGGGAGCGGCGCGCAATGAGGTGGAACCGGACCGTCAGCGTAGTTGGCGCCCATGCGGAGGGAGAAATCGGACGCGTGATCGTCGGCGGCGTCTTACCGCCGCCGGGCACGACGATATTCGAGCGCATGAAGTACCTGGAGACCAAGGGAGACGACCTGCGACAGATGCTGCTGTTCGATCCGCGCGGCGGCGTCACCGTCTCGATGAATCTGGTGCTGCCACCCTGCAATCCGAAAGCGGATGCGGGACTGATCGTGATGGAATCGCGCCACTACGTGCCGATGTCAGGATCAAACACGATTTGCGCGGTCACGGTGCTCCTGGAGACCGGGATGCTGCCGATGACGGAGCCGGAGACAGAACTCACGCTCGACACGCCGGGCGGCCTGGTCCGCGTGGTGGCCAGCTGCCGCAATGGCAAATGCGAGCGCGTTACCTTCCGTAACGTCCCCTGCTTCGTCCTGCACCTTCAGAAGCCGGTCGAGGTCGTGGGGCTTGGCACCCTGATGGTGGACGTCGCATACGGTGGCATGATGTACGCCATCGTCGATGCGCCGTCACTCGGCTTCGCGATTGCGCGATCGGAAGCGCGTGACCTGGTGGCGATGGGTGAGAGGATCAAGGCCGCCGCTGCCGAGCAACTGCCTGCCGTGCACCCGGAAAACCCGGAAATCCATACCATCAATCAGACGCTGTTTGCCGGTCCTCTCAGCACTGACGCGGACGGCCGCAAGACGGCGCGCAACGCCGTGATCGTCTCGCCCGGTCGCATCGATCGCTCGCCTTGCGGTACTGGCACATCCGCGCGCCTCGCCGTGCTGCACGCAAAGAATCTGGTCCAGCCTGGCGAGATCTTTGATCACGTGTCGATCATTGATTCGCATTTCTTCGGGCGGATCGTGGAGACCACGAGCGTCGGCAGCCTGCCGGCGATCGTGAACACGATCTCGGGACGTGCCTGGATCACCGACATCACGCAATACGGCGTCGATCCGGATGACCCCTATCCGTGCGGCTACACCTTGCCCGACACGTGGTTCGCATGAGCGCGGACAAAGAAGGCGCTTTCTGGGAGCAGGCAGGGAGCAGGAGGAAGTGATGCGGGCGGAGTACGATGCGGTGGTCATCGGGGCCGGCCATAACGGCCTGGTCGCCGCGGGGTATCTCGCCAAGAGCGGTCTTTCGGTGCTGATCCTCGAGCGCAGCAGCCGGATCGGAGGCGCCTGCATCACCAAGGAAATCATCAAGGGATTCAAGGTCTCCGCGGCGGCCCAGCTGCTCGGCATGTTGCGGCCGCAAGTCGTCGCCGATCTCGATCTCCGGCGCCACGGTTTGGTCTATCGCGCCCGGGAGCCGGAGGCGTTCATTCCGTTCCCGGACGGCCGCTCGTTTTTTACCTATGGCGATGGGCGCCGGACCGCGGAAAGCCTGGGGCGGCTGTCGGCTCGGGATGGCGAGGCCTACCTCCGATATGATGAAACCACGACCCGGATTTCCCGGATCGTCAACAGGTTCATGCTGGCTCCGGCCCCAAGCATGGCGGCGTTCGCTGCCGCGTTCGATGGGCCGGACGGTCCGGACATGATGCAGTGCGTGCTTTTCTCCAGCGTCGCCGACTATCTGGACCGGTTCTTCACGACCGAATACGCCAAGGCCCCGCTGGCCTATGCCGGGCTTTCGGGAAGCGCGGCCGGGCCGATGACGCCGGGGACCGCATTCAGCAAATTCTATCATTCCACGGGGGAATTGACACCGCATTATGGCGCTTGGGCCTTTGCCCAGGGTGGGATGGGGAGCGTCACGGCGGCGCTGGCCAATGCCGTGCGGAGCCATGGGGGCGAAATACTGCTGGAAAGCGAGGTGGTGGAAATCCTGCATCGGGGGGAACGCGCGGCAGGCGTCGTGCTCGCCGATGGGCGGGAGATCCGAAGCGGCGTCGTGCTATCCAACGCAGATCCGAAGCGCACATTCCTGCAGCTTCTACCACGGACCGCGATGCCGGCGACCTTTCGCGAGCGGATCGCCCGCCTTCGGACTGACGGCTCCGGCTTCAAGGTCAACTTTGCTCTCGGGGAACTGCCGGATTTGGCCGCGATGCCCGGGCGGAGCGTCGGTCCGCAGCATTCCGGCGGAATCATCATCGCGCCGTCGATTGCCTACCTGGAGCGAGCATGGGACGAAGCGAAATACGGACGCCCTTCGTCTCACCCGTTCACCCAGTTCGTAATCCAGTCTGCCACCGATCCAACCCTTGCCCCGCCGGGCCGGCACACCCTCTCTCTCTGGGGGCACCACTTCCCGTACCGGCTGGCGGACGGCGATCTTGACGCCGAGCGGGAGCGATTGGGCGAACGGATGACGGATCTGCTGACCGAGTACGCCCCCAATTTCCGCGCCGCTGTCCTGGCACGGGAGGTGTACGTGCCTGCGGACCTCGAGCGCGTCTATGGCATCACCGGTGGCCAGATCTTCCATACCGAGCTGATGCCAGACCAGGTGCTGTGGGGCCGGCCGGTGGCCGGGTTCACCGGCCATGGCGATCCGGTCGCCGGCCTCTACCTGTGCGGTGCCGGGTCTCATCCCAGTGGGGACGTCCACGGCGCGCCTGGTTACAATGCCGCCCAGGCCGTACTCAGGAAGGTCGGCACGCGCACGGGCAACGGGTAGCTTGGCGACGTGGTCGGCCAGTCCCTGCGGCCTCTTCGAGACCGGCCCTGCACGCAGCACAACGGCGTACTGACACGGCGGCTTAACCCGGTAAGTCCAGGACGTTTCCGCGTCGTATATCTCCGCCGGCAACGCTGCACCGCGCCGTCGCGCCAGCGCCGGCAGCAGATTGATGCCGACCCCGAAATTCGCAGCGTACATCACGGGAACCTCAGCAGCGGCGCGCTCCAGTGCATACTGGTCCGTAGCAGAGAGGCCAGTTGTGCCTACGACCAAGGCTTGCCCGATCCAGCAATACCTTCGCGTGCAGGACCGTAGCCGAGGCGTGGGTGAAGTCGATGACCACGTCGGCGACGGCAGCCAGGTCGGCCAACGATGTGGCCGCCGCCGACACGCCGCTGACCTGGCCGCTTCGAATTCGATATGGACAGCCGCATCCCGATCCTCACCTGACCCCAATCCAAATGGCGGCTGGTGACACGACTGTTTGGAACGAGCCGCGCCGCACGGTCAGCGCCGCACGGTCGGCGCCGCATCACACACATGGTTGTAGCGTGACACGACGGATGGCCGGTGGGCGAAAGGCAGATCAAGTCCCGCCAGCGCTTGGGTTGGTGCATAGCGACACCGGGGGCAGCCCAGCATGCCGCAGCAATCCGAGCGGCCCTCGAGAGCTCCGGCGGCAAAATCGTGCCGCTCCCCGAGCTTCGCGACGTTGCATCGTAACGACGGCGGCCACCCTCGGCTTTTGAGGAGCCGAGCATACCGACGCTAATAGTGCGCCGGGAGAGCGGCGAGGAGTAGGAGGTGGAAGTCCTCTACAGTGAAGGCGTAGCGAACCACACTGGCCCCGAGCCGTGCGTCGGCGCCCGCGAGGGCGGCGGCGAAGCGTCGGCAGGGGATCGTGCAGGCTGGCCATCGAGCCGCGAAAGACTTATCTCCCGAGCGCCGACGGCGTTACCAAGTCGGAAGGCAACACGGGCCGCCGCGACAACGCGAGGGGCGGTCCGGCTCGGCGTGGTCAGAGACCCCAGCATGCACGGACGCTCCTCGAACGGGAACCGGGAGGTCTCTTGTCCGTGCCGCGGAGCAGCGCACCGCGGCACCGCACCGGGAAGGCCGGATGGCCGTAGCCGATGATGAACGGACAGGAGAAGTCAGATCCCGCCGTAGTAGCAACGAAGTCTGCGAACAAAGCCGGGCGTCCGGGTGCGGAGCGGATGGAGCCAAGGGCGGGGGCCGAGGGGAATGCGGGTCAGCCGCGCACGGACCGGACGCAGAACCGGGCCGCCGTGTCACCGGGGCTGGGACGCATACGCCAAGCAGCGAAGGACAGGAGAGAGGAACGGTTCACCAGCCTGCTGCACCACATCGACGTGGCGTTGCTGGAGCAAGCCTATCACTGGCTCAAGCGGGACGCCGCACCTGGTGTGGACGGGATGACGTGGGCGGAATACGGCGACGGACTGGCGGATCGGCTCGCCGAGCTGCACCAGCGTGTGCATCGGGGATCATACCGGGCGCAACCGTCGCGGCGCACGTTCATCCCCAAGCCCGACGGCCGGCAGCGGCCGCTCGGCATCGCGTCGCTGGAAGACAAGATCGTCCAGTGCGCGGTGGTGGAGGTTCTCAATGCGATCTACGAGGCGGACTTCCTCGGCTTCTCCTACGGGTTTCGACCCGGCCGGGGACAGCACGATGCGCTGGATGCACTCGCGGCCGGCATCGGGAGCCAAGCGGTGAATTGGATACTGGACGCCGACATAAAGGGGTTCTTCGACAACATCAGCCACGAGTGGATGATGCGGTTCTTGGAACACCGGATCGGCGACCGGCGCGTGCTGCGCCTGATCCGCAAATGGCTGATGGCCGGCGTGGTGGAGGATGATGTGCGGCAGCGATCGACGAAAGGCACCCCGCAAGGGGCGGTCATATCGCCGCTGTTGGCCAACATCTATCTCCATTACGTCTACGATCTATGGGGCCAGCAGTGGCGGCGACGCCACGCAAGGGGTGCCATGATCGTGGTGCGCTACGCGGACGACACCGTCGTCGGCTTCGAGCACCGCGCAGACGCCGAGCGGTTCCTGGCGGAGTTGCGCATCCGGATGGCGGAATTTGCCCTGGAACTGCACCCCGACAAGACCCGTCTGATCGAATTCGGCAGGAATGCCGCCGCCGATCGGACGGCCCGAGGGGTCGGCAAGCCGGAGACCTTCGACTTCCTGGGCTTCACCCATATCTGCTCGCGCTCACGACGGGGCGGCTTCCAGCTGGCCCGTCACACACGGCGCGACCGGAAGATGGCGAAGTTGCTGGAGATCACCGAAGATCTGCGGCGGCGATGGCATCAGGACGTGGCCGAGCAGGGAGCGTGGTTGGGTTCGGTGGTGCGGGGCTTCTTTGCCTACCACCGTGCCCACCAACTCGCGCGCCCTCTCGGCGTTCCGCCACCATGTCATCGAACTTTGGCGACGAGCCTTGCGCCGGCGCAGCCAGAGGGATCGCACGACATGGCACGACATGGACAAGCTGGCCGCTCGCTGGCTGCCCAGGCCCCAAATATCCCATCCCTGGCCTTCTCGGCGCTTCAGCGTCAAATACCCAGTGTGGGAGCCGTATGCGGGAATTCCGCCCGTACGGTTCTATACGGGGGGCGCCCAGTGATGGGCCTCCCTACCGCGATTAAGTCGTCCCTCGCCCGATAGAATCTTCCGCCTCTGCGGGATCGGAGCTGGAACGAAACAGCTGTTCGTCGCATTGTTGGTTCCGGCTTCCAGGCGGATAGTGGCCAGCGATGACAAATGTGGCGAGCGGGGCGATGCGCGAGCGAATAATGGCCGTCGCCAGGGATTTGTATGTATTGCATGGTCATGACGGTTTCAGCTTCGGCGATATCGCCCAGGCCATTGGCACCACCCGCGCGAACATCCACCACCATTACGGGAACAAGCAGCGCCTGATGGCGGAATTGATCGACGGCTTCGCCGCCGATGCCGAGATGCGAATCGCGCGGCACTGGACTGAGGGGCACGCTCCATTCACCACGCGGATGCAGAGGCAGCTCAACGATCTGAGGGGCTTCTATACGCGGTTCAACAAGGCAGCGGGTGAGCGGAACGTCTGGAGCCCGCTTTCGCGCCTTCGCCTCGACCTTCCGCGGCTCGGCCCGCATGCCGCCGCGGCGCTCGAACGGTTAAATCGGGTCTATGACGAAGCGCTCAGTCGGGCCGTGCGCGAGGCGATTGCCACCGGCGAGTTCAGTCCCGCAACGCCGGTTGCTGATGTCGTCCGGCTGCTACGTGTCGCACTCCTCTCCTGCGGACCAATGACGCAGGATATCGGCGACTTCGCCGAAGTCGAGGCATTGTTCAAATCCATTGCCCGCATGATCGCGACTGCGTGGGGTGGTGCGCCACAAGCGGGCGCGCGGCCGTCCCGAAGCCGCGCGGGCAGGCCGCGCCGGCACATAGGTTGACATCCTCCGGAGCCGCCGCTATGCTGACTTGCACGTAAGTAGGGGCTGGCGCGGACGGCCTTCGAACATCAGGGGAAAGGCCAAGATGTACCACGACAGCCATTTCCGTCGCTTCGAGGTTCTCCCGCTCACCGGTGCGCTCGGCGCCGACATTCGCGGCGTCGATCTTGGCGCGGCGCTCGCAGATCCGGCAGGAGATGCGGTCTTCGAGGATGTGCGCCGGGCGCTCGACACCTATCACGTGCTCGCCGTGCGCGGGCAGCACCTGGCGCCGGAGCGGCTCCGGGATGTCGCGCGCCGTTTCGGACCATTCAGCGGCAATCCCGTGCACGCGCCGCTTGAGGGCTACGAGGAAATCATCCGCTTCGTGCGCGAGCCCGACGATACCGGCACGGTGATCGGCGAGAACTGGCACATGGACCTCGCCTGGATGGAACGGCCGCCGGGCATCACGATGCTGTACGGCGAGGTGATCCCACCGGTCGGCGGCGACACCTGCTTCGCCAGCCTCGAGCATGCGTACAAGCAGCTCTCGCCCGGCATGCAGGCGCTGCTCGAGGGCCTTATCGGCATCCATAGCGGCAAAGGCGTCTTCGCGATCAACGCCACGCACAAGGGCCTGGTGCGGAGCGGGGGCGAGCAGGTCGAAGACATCGAGGCCGAGCATCCGCTCATCTGCGTCCACCCGGCCACCGGCCGACGGTACCTGTTCGTCGCAAGCGTGCTCAACCGCTTCAAGGGGTTAACGGAGGCGGAGAGCAGACCGATGATCGATTACCTGCTCGGTGTCGCCGTGCGACCGGAATTCACCTGCCGCTTGCGCTGGCAGGAGGGGACGCTGGCGCTTTGGGCCAACCCCTACGTCCTGCACACCGCCATCAACGATTACGCGGGCTTCCGCCGCGTGACGTACCGCACCACGATTGAGGGACCTGTTCCACGGGCCGCCACAGCCGATGCGATCGGGGTAGGTCGGGCCGCCTGAGGGCCATGGCGGAGCGCCTGCCGGCAAGCGCGCTCCCCGCGGGCCGAGCGCGATTGGCGCGGCTGCGGACATCCGCCCCGTGCTCCGCCCTCGCTCGTCACATCAATCGCTTCGCCGCCGGCCCGCTGCCATTCCTGGCACCCGTGCATCTGCTCATCGTTGGGGTGATCGTGATCCCGGCGGCCTACGTCGTCTGGCTCAGCCTCACCTCTTCGAGCTACGGCCGCGCACCGAGCTTCGTCGGATTGGCGAATTTCGCGGCGGTGCTCGCGGATCCCTATTTCTGGCATGCGCTCGGCAATACCATCGTCGTCGTCCTGGTCGTCGTGCACGTGGAGCTGCTGGCCGGGCTCGGCATGGCGCTTCTGTTCGCAAGCGGCTTGCCGGTCCGCCGCCTGCTGCTCGCGGCCGTGCTCGCCCCCTATGCCGTGAGCGAAGTTTCGGCCGTCATTATGTGGCGGTTCCTGTTCGATCCGGATATCGGCCCAATCACCATGGCGCTGCACGCGCTCGGACTGCCGGGATTGGACTGGACCGTCTCGCCGGCAGCCGGTCTTTCGATTATCGCCCTGCTCTCGATCTGGCTGAACCTACCCTTCACCTTCATTATTCTCTACGCTGCACGGCTCGGCATTCCCGCCGATCTCTATGAGGCCGCTAAGGTGGACGGCACCACCGCCCTGCAGCGATTCCGCCATGTCACGCTCCCGCTGCTCGCGCCTGCGATATTGCTTGCGATGCTGTTTCGCTACATCATCGCCTTCCGGCTGTTCTCCGAAGTGTGGCTGCTGAGCGGCGGTGGGCCGGCCCGTTCTACAGAGGTCCTTGCAGTTTATCTCTACCTCGACGCTTTCCGGTTCGGCGCATTCGGTCCGGCTGCGGCGACGGGCTGGCTGATGGTTCTGTTTTCGCTCCTATTGGCTCTGTTCTATCTGGCCCTGCTGCGCCGGCAGATGATCGCCGATGCGCACTGAGCGGATCGCAATCGGCATCGGCAAGGGCGCGGCCGTTGCCGTGCTCCTGCTCTGGTCGCTCTTGCCGATCGCCTTCATCGTGGTCTCGTCCCTGAAATCGGAGGGCGACATCTTTGCGGTGCCGCCGCGGTTCCTCTTCGCCCCGACGCTTCGCCACTATGTCGATCTCTGGATCCACTGGCGCGGGTTCTTTGCCGGCCTGCTGCACAGCCTCGTGGTCACCCTGGGCGCGACGGTGCTGGCAGTTGCCCTCAGCACGATCGCCGGCTTCGCCTACTCGCGCTACCGGAGCCGTCGGCTCGCAGGCACCGCCTCGTTCCTCGTCGTCACCCGCCTCATTCCACCGATCGTGCTGACGCTACCGCTCTTCCCGATTGTGAACTGGATCGGGATCAACGACACGTTCCTGGTGCTGATCGTGCTGTACGCCACGTTCTTCGTCTCGCTTGGCACCTTGCTCATGCGCGCTTTCATCGACCAGATCCCACGTGAACTCGACGAAGCGGCGGCGATCGACGGCGCAGGTCGCCTGACGATCCTCCGGCGCGTGATCATTCCGCTCGCCGCACCCGGCATGCTGGCCGTCGCCGTGTTCGTCATCGTGTTCGCTTGGAACGAGTTCATCTTTGCCTTCATCTTCACCTCGACCCATGCGAAGACCGCCCCGCTGGTGATCTCCGAAATGATCGGCTCCTTCGACGGCGTGGACTGGGGCGCCTTGTTCGCCGCTGCGACCGTCCAGCTCGTGCCGATCCTGGCGTTCGTCATGCTGATGCAGAAGAGTCTCGTTGCCGGCCTGACCACTGGGGCAATCAAGGAATGACCAGGCTTTCGGCCGCGGTAACCAGGGAGGATCTCATGACCACACGGATCACGCGACGCACCGCACTCGCCCTGGCCGGAGCGGCCGGGCCTTTCGGCGCCATAGCAAGGCAGAGCTCGGCGGCCGAACGGACGCTCAACGTACTGTGCCACCGCGTGCATAAGCTTTGCCTGACAACAGGCGTCGCCGGCGATCTCACCCGCCACTGGCGCGAGAAGGATGACGCCAGAATCACCTGGGCCACCTTCGATACCGATCCGTTGGAGGATCGGCTGTTCCGCGAGGCAAGCCTCGGCCACACGGATTTTGGCGTCGGCTACCTCGTGAACAGCCGTGCGACCCCGGACGCCGCGGCTCTTCTCCAACCGCTCGACGCCTATCAGGCGAAACTGCCGATCGAGGCATTCTCAGACTTCGCGCCCGGACTCGTGCAGACAATGACTGTCGGCGGCAAGCTGATCGGCATCCCCGTGCGCACCGCGACGATGAGCCTCTTCTGTAACGAGGCGCTCCTGGAAAGCCGCGGCATCAAGACGCCACCCGCGAGCCTCGAAGAACTCGTAAGCCAGGCGAAGCGGCTCACCTTCCGGCCGGCGAACGGGCCGCCGGTCGTGGGCATGGCAGTTGCGAGCGACCTCGCCGTCTTCCCCGTCACCTTCATGCGCGCCTTCGGGGGCGACTTCATCACCCCCGATTACCGCCTGCTACCCGAGCCCGCAGCGCTCGAGAAGGCTCTTGCCGTGCTGCACGGGATGTTCGCCGCCGGCGTGCTGCCGCGGAGCTACGCCACGATGTCGAACGACGACCAGGTCACCTGGCTGCAGCAGGGCCGGGCAGCCTTCACGCTGCTGCCGTTCGCCCGCTATGCACAGCTCAACCGGAAGGGCCAGTCGCGTTATCCGGGGAAGATAACGGCAATCGAATTCCCGATGTCCGAAACGCTAAAGGGAAAGGTGGCGATGGCCTCGCCGGTCGAGTTCTGGGCCATGAGCATCCCGGCCAATGCACGCGACAAGGCTCTCGCCTGGAGTTTCATTCAGGCGATGTCGAGCAAGGCCGTAACGCTCGGCGCCGCACGCAACGGCAACGGCCCGGCCCGCATCTCCACCTTCACCGAGCCGAGCTTCATTGCCACCGACCCGCTTGCACGGCTAGAAGCAAAGGCACTGGCCGGCGCCCGCGTGCCGGTGCCGGCCTTCCCGCAGTCGGCACGCGCACAGGCGATTTTCATCGAGGAGGTCCAGCTCGCCGTGCTCGGACGCAAAACCCCCGCCGAGGCGGTCGCTGCGGTGACGGAGCGTGTGAGGCCGCTGCTACCCGGCTGAAGGTCAGAGAACTTTTTGGACTCCACCTGCGTCCCGTAAGCCGGGTGGGCGTCCTTAAGACAGATCGACCACTCCTCGGGGGCGACGGCGACCGTCCCGATCCGATCGCTTCCGGGTTGGCGCCGCAGCGGGTCAGGCCTCCGCTGGCCATAGACGTAGGCGCCGGTTCTGTCAGAGGTCGCGCCAGTCGGTTGGCGATGGCGGACGATCATGGCTACGATCTCTGCGCCCTTTGGGGATGAAGCGTGATGCGGTGCCCAGTGTGTGGATCAACATCCGTCAGGGAACGATCGGAGCGCACGGCGCAGGGCTATCGCCGGTTCCGCTGCCGTTGCGGGAAGCAGTTCAACGAGCGCAGCACTGGCCTTCTGAACCGGACCCAATATCCGAGTGACGTCATCGCTCTCGTGGTACTTTGGCGCCTTCGCTAGAAGCTGAGCCTGCAGGATCTGGCCGAGATGTTCCTGATCCACGGTTTCGTGTTCAGCT
Organism: uncultured Alphaproteobacteria bacterium; assembly: GCA_963754235.1. Classification (GTDB taxonomy): domain Bacteria; phylum Pseudomonadota; class Alphaproteobacteria; order Acetobacterales; family Acetobacteraceae; genus DATAYA01. The sequence continues at coordinate 21,397 of CAVWFK010000034.1, forward strand.
ACGAGGCCGTTCGCGACTGGGAAGCGAAGCTCACGCCGGCACTGGCCGAGGATCTCCGCCGGAGGCGAAGGGGCAAGGTGGGCCGCAGCTGGTACGTCGACGAGACGTATATCCGGGTGCACGGCCGTTGGAAGTATCTGTATCGCGCGATTGACCGCGATGGCGCCCTGGTCGACGCGATGCTGAGTGAGCACCGCGATCTCGCTGCGAAGGCCTTCTTTCGACCGGCGAAAGCGGTCACTGGCGTAACGCCGGACCGGGTCACGATCGACGCCACGACGCGTATCCCCGGGCGATCCGGACAGAGCTCAGCAAGCGCGTGCGGCATCGGACCAACCGATACTTGAACAACCGCCTTGAGCAGGATCACCGCGGCATCAAGGGCCGATGTCGACCGATGCTCGGCTTCAAGAGCACCGCATCAGCAAGGCGTTATTGCCGAGGCTACGACGAACTCCGGAATTTCCTGCGCTGCTGATCCCGCATGTGCCAACGCGTTCCGGTGGCGATACGCCGCCTTCGCCACATGCGTCGAACGGCGCTGGCGCTCGGAATTCTGGAGGTAGCCTAAACGGAAGCACCGACTACCCCGGTTGCGGTCGATGCCAGAGCACGAAAGCTGACAGAATGGGACAATGGGGGTGCGGAAGCGCGTCACCGCGCATGGGTCGCCCCCTTCATCTTCGGCGCACGCTTCGTCCCCGGAGGGACAGCGCGGTTCTTGCCGCCACGATGACGGAACGGCCGATAATTCCCGAGCTTGGTCCGGGAAGTGTAGGCGCCGTCCTCAAGGCCGAGCGGCGTCCGGTCGGAGACCCGGACCGCCGCGCTTGACCACTCCGGAGCAACGGACGGCGGCGCGGGGTTTGGCTGGGGCATGGCTGCGGGTGCCGCCACGACGCCGCTGACCAGAGCCTGGCGGCGCTGCGCCACGGCTTCTGCGGCTGCCCGCACCGGATCATCCTCGGTATGAACGTAGCGCATGAACATCGTGACCGTCTTGTGGGCGGTCAGCGCCATGCCGACCTTTACGGGGATGCCGGAATTGGCGATGTCCGTCGCGGAACGATGGCGGATGCCGTGGGTGCCGATATGCGGCAGGCCGGCCCGCTCCAAGACGCGCCGCCAGCCGCTCCAGTAGGTGTGCTTCGACATCGGCAGGTTGGGGTCGAAGATCGACGGGCAGACATAGGGCGAGGCCTCGAAGCGCGGCGCGGTCTCGAACAACTGCGCGGCTTCGGCGCTCATCGGCTTCGACATCCCCCCGGTCTTGCTGTCGGGCCACTCGACGCGGCGGTTATCGATATCGACCCAGGCCCATTTGAGCATCAGGATCTCCGACATCCGTGCCGCGAACTCGAATTGAAGCCGGACGGCGAGGAGGATGAAGGGATGCTCCAGGCCTTGGGCCTCGGCCCTATCCAGATAGGTGTAGAGCCGCCTCAGTTCGCTATCCGTGATGAGCCGGGTCTTTCCCTTTTCCGGGAATTTCGGGATGTGCCGGCAGGGGTTCGAGCCGTCAGGGCGCATGCCCTAAACTTCGGCCATGTTGAACATCTTCCGCACGGCGGCAAGGACACGGTTGGCATTGGTTGGACGGCCGGACATCTTTTTCATCAGATTCGCGATATCGGCGCGGGTGACGTCCGGCACTTTGATCTGGCCGAGTTCAGGGATGATGTAGAGCTTGCCGTAACCGCGGTTGGACTCGACGGTGGAGGACTTGTTCCGCGGCTCGGAATAATCCGTGATGAAGCGGTCGAAGAGGTCCTTGACGGTCGGGGCTTGGCGCGCGGCGCTCTTCTCGGCGCTGGGGTCCTTGCCCTTGCGGACATCGGCGAGCCAGTCTTGAGCGATGTTCCGCGCCTGTTCGACGGTGATCTCGCCGAAGCGGCCGATGGCTGGCTTCCGGCGCTGGCCATTATTGGCGACGTAGGCCACCATGAATATCTTGCGACCTGCCGGCGTGACCTTGAGCAAGAATCCGGGTATAAGGGTATCGCGGATTTCGTAGGGATCGCTCTCGGGCTGAGCGGCATCCACGACGGTCTTGGTGAGCTTGAGTTTTGGCATTCCTACCTCCGGCTGGGGCCGGATTTCAGGTGCAGAATAGGTGCAGCCAGAAATCCAACCGTCGCGTACAACCGGCTAGGACTGGAGCATGACCCAAGGCCAAAAGACCAGAGAGATCGAACAGTTAGAGGGCTATGGAGGCCCGCCGGATAGAGATAGGATAGGCCACCTGGGGTCTCTCAAAATCCGGTTCTGGTGACAGAGTGTCGGTTCGACCCCGACCGCCCGCACCATTATCCCGGCATTGCCAAGGTTGGGCCCGAGGGTTCCAAGGCTGGGAGGAGGGGGTCGAGAGGTCAATCTGTTGGGCGGTCGGGATCAGCCGGTTCAGGGGCGCAACCCCTAAAATTTGAAGCTCGCCATGAGCATCGGCCCACCCAGCGTCACATGGCGCACGACAGCGTTGCCACCCTGCTCGAACGACAGGTAACGATAGGTGGCCGAGAAAGCCGCCCAGCGGGTCTGGTAACCCAGACCGGACGCGATCTGCCAGGTGAGTTGCGAACCACCCGCGCCGATGTCGAAGTAATAGGGGATGAACAGCGGCGTGTTGCCGAGGCGAACGCGCCCGCGGAGGCCGCCGATGCCGTTCCAGATATCTTGACTGGTGGAAATGCCTCCGGTGCCGCCGAATGTCGCGCCGTTGCCCCGGGGGCCCGTGATTGTCAATCCCAAGCTGAAGTCGGTCGTCGCATTCACCGCAAGCAAGCGAAGCCCGGCGATCACGTCAAGGTTGCCCCAGCCGCCCTGCAACACGGTGTAGCCGCCAGCGAGGGTCCAGATCGTCGTCCCAAGGGTAGTGCCGATGTGGAGCTGCGTCGCGCGGGAGATTGGAATCCTCGGCCGACCGTCGAAGTCGACCGATGTAATGTGGCTGTTGTCGCCGCTCGCGCTGAAGCGCGTGTACATGAAGTCGGTCAACAGCGAGAACGGGCCGTTCCGGGCGTCGGCCGCAAACGCCGCCGCGAAATCGAGGTGGGATAGATAGGCCCCGGGCCCGCTCGATACCTCGGTCGGCAATCTGCCGCCGAGGTTTGCCGGCAGCTTGTAGCTCAGCGTCGTGTTGGCAGTGGGCAGCCACAGATAGGGGGCGACATTGAAAACCCAGCCCGCTTGACTGGCCGCAGTGCCCTGGCTTGCCGGTTGCTGGGCGCGGGTGCCAGACGAACCTGCCGCCAGCACCAGAATGGCTATCGCGACTGCGGCAACGGCTCGCTTGTGCATCAACGCCTCCCCGTCGGATGGCAACAATCTGGGCGCGCGGATGATAGGGGGCTGTGCACGCATGTGCCAAGTTTCGTTGAAGCGAGATCAAAGCGCATTGCGATCACACTGACTTTCGGGCAGCCAGATTGGCACCTCGGGCCTCACGACAACCAAGCGAGGAATGGGCTGTTGCGCGGATCGGCGGTGCTATTTCATCCTAACGGAGACGGCGTCCTCGGCGAGGTCCCCGTCGGTCCTTTCCAGCGCGCCGCAGTATCCGACAGCTGTGCCCAGGAAGGGTCGCTTCGTAGGAAGAGCGGTGGCATCCCGGCCAACGCCGCTCCAGCGATTTGCCTTCCGGTTGCTGTCGCCATGGCCCGAACCCCCCATCCGCTTGCTATTTCACTTTTCGCTAAGTTCCTCAGCTCTTGCAAGTCCTTTCACGCCGATGTCGGAGTGAAGGTCATTTCGCCTCCGGACGGCCCCGTCGCCGATGTGCAGAACCGCCCCTGCCTCCAGCGCGGGGCAGGCTGAGCCGAGCACGGCGCGTCGGGCCGGACCAATATGCCGGATCTGCATAGTGTTCGCAGGCATCCTCTGCTACAAGATGGTTACTTGACCGGGCGCATGCGCGCCGGCCCGCATCGCTGCCGGCGGCAGCGCCGAAGGTGTCCCGATGACGAGACTGAGAAGCCTGAGCGTCGCAGCCGCCGCCGTGCTCGCCGTGACACTCGCCGCCGGTGCTCGTGCCCAGCCATCGCCGAGCTTATCTCCGACCAGGACCGGCGGCGCCGCTGTTCGGGTGCAGTTGCCGGAAGACGAGAATGCCGCAACTGCCGATCAGGCCGCGGACAACAGTGCCACCGCGTTGGCCAAAAAGCTGCAGAACCCGATCGGCGACCTCATCAGTGTCCCATTCCAGAACAACACCAACTTCAGCTTTGGACCCAAGAAGGGCACGCAGAACATCCTGAACATCCAGCCGGTAATCCCGTTTCACCTGAACGAGGATTGGAACCTGATCACGCGCACGATCTTGCCGCTGATCTGGCAGCCCTCGCTGCAGCCTGCGCAAACCGTTCCCTTCGGCAGCGGGCCGACCACCTTCTCGGCCTTCCTCTCGCCCAAAAGGCCGGTGGGCGGATGGGTTTGGGGCGTGGGTCCGGTCGTGCAGATTCCGACGGCGAGCAGCACGACCCTCGGCTCGAACGTCTGGGGCGCCGGCCCCACTTTGGTGGCCGTGCATCTCGGCGGTTCATTCGTCTACGGCGCGCTGGTCAACAACGTATTCTCGTTCGGAGGCTCGACGGCGCGCGGCACGCGCTACGACACGTTCACGTTCAATCCGTTCGTCAACTACAACTTCGGCGGCGGCTGGTTCGTCGGCACGGTTCCGATCATCACCGCAAACTGGCTCACAACTGGCAGCAAGGCATGGACGCTGCCCTTGGGGGCTCAGGCCGGGCGCCTCATCAAGATCGGTGGCAAGCTGCCTGTCAATCTGCTTATCGGCGCCTATTACAACGCGCTGCGCCCGCAATTCGGCTCGACATGGCAGCTACGGACGCAGATCGCAATCATCTTCTGAAAACTCTGGTCCAGATCTCCTCCAACGGGATGCCGCCCACGCCGGCGGCGTGCGCAGCACTGATGATCACCTCCATCAGTGCGGTGGCGCTGCCATGGTGCCCGCAATGGTCGACCGTGAGAACAACAATCTGCGCAACTCTCCCGGGCCGAGGCTCGCCGGGCGACGTCAGGCACGAGCGGCGAGTTCCTCGGCGAGGATCGGCACGCCGAGATTGCAAGCCTGCACGCCTTGAACGACGCAGAGCTTCAGCACCTCCATGATCTCTTCCATCGTCGCCCCCGCTTTCAGGGCGGCTTTGATGTGGCGGCGCGTGCCGGGCGCGTACATGTGGGTGTAGGAGGCATCGAGGGCGATACTGAGAAGCTCGATCTCCTTGGGCGGCATCACACCGCTCCCGTAAATTCCGCCTCCCGTTGCCATAAACTCGTCGGTCCATACCGGGTCGAGCTCAAGAAACGGGTCCCACGCCTGATTCCACTGGCCCAGGGCTTTCATCTTGTCGCACGCCGACGTGGGTGCGTCGTCTTTCTGTGCGGGCCTCATGCCCGCAGCTTTCGCTTCCTCCAACAGAATCGGCGCGCCGAGACTGCACGAATGGATCGACATGACCGCCCCGCACTTGAGGACGAAGAGAATCTCTTCCCGGGTCGCTCCCGCCTCGAGCGCGGCGCGGATGTGGCGGCGCGTACCGTCGGGGTTGAGGTTCGTGCAGGCGGCATTCAAACCAACGCTGACCAGCTCGATGAACTTGCGCGGCAAAACGCCGGCAGTCCAGGGGTTTGTCGTCATCTTTACGCAGGCCTGAGCCCAGGCCGGATCCCATGCGCGCAATGTCGCCAAAGCCAGATCCCAGGGACCGGTTGCCTCGGGCCCGCCAGGCGCTGATGTCTTGTCAAGATTTGCGTCGCTCATTGATTCGGTCTCCTCCCGGCGCAACCGCCTGCTTTGCGACGCTTCGGGCTGGGTGGAACGCGCGCGGTTCAGTTTGGACGGTGTCCCGCCCTCAGATCGGAGCGGCGCCCCGAGATACCGGACGCGTGGATTAGGTCGCCTGCGCCCCGATTTGAGCGCAGGCCTCGGCGAGCTTTCGTCACTCGGCCGCCTGCTCCGGCGGCACCATGCAGTAGGCCATCGGATGCGAATCGGACATCACATGGGCGACGCTCTTCTTTCCGTCGGTCTCCCAGACCATGAAGCCACGCTCGCCTCCCGCGCGGTTGGGTGGCAGGCCAAGGTTCTTCAGTGTCTCTTCCACGCTGTCATACCAAACTCCGATTTTCATGATCTCGCGCGCCTCGTCGGTGGTCGCCACCTTGCGCCCGAATCGCCGGGTCAAGTCCACGACCGCCTCAACCTGCTGGACCGTCGTGATGCGCTCCCGCTTGCTGTTCCAGAGGTTGTCCTCGTTCCCGACCCGCACGTGTTGGCCCAGAATAATCGCCAGCGGCTGCGCCACTGCATTGATCCGCATGCCAGCCCAGAAACTGGCGATAGCACCCTGGGGCGTGCGCCGGACAAACTCCATCCAATCGAACGGATTGTAGCCGCACCCACCCCCGCCGTAACAGGTGATAGCCATGTTCAACGGGCCCATGTAGACGCCATGGCGGATCAACCGCTCCACGATCTCGAGCTGGTGAACGTGAGCCAGCGGGAAGTACGGCTGGATGCCGTTCTTTTTCAGACGCTTGAGATGTTCCAGGTAAAAAGCCGGACCGGCATCGGTATACATGCCCGCCCAAGCCGCTATATGTTTCGGATCCTCAAGATGTGTCCCTTTGACATCGTCCGGGGTCCACATCTGTGTGATGTCCATCATGCAGGTGCCGATGGCAACCGTGACCATCTCCGGCTTTGGCGTCAGCTCGGTCAGCATGTGACGGGTATCGTAGCTCAGCCACGCGGCCTTCTGGTCATCGCCCTTGGGCGCGAACGAGATCGAGCCGCCGACCTGAAGGATCATCTTCGGCACGGCTTCCTTCAGGCGTGCCAGAAAGTAGTTGAATTGGTCAAAGTTGGCACTCAGGTGCCCCGTGGCTGGGTTGCGCACATGCACGTGCAGGATGGTGGCGCCGGCGTTGTAGCAGTCGACCGCCGCCTGGACCTGTTCATCCCAGGTGACGGCGATGTCAGCGGCGTCGCCCGGCAGCCACGACGGCGCGTATGGCGCAGCCGTGATGATCAGCGGCCGCATGTTCTCAGGGTAGAGTGTGTCGTCAGTGAAGTACATGATCGTTGCCCTTTCAGAGCTGAGCTTGAGATCGTCGCTGGTCCTTAGCCACGTCGGCCTCACCGCGCCAATGAGACCCTGGCCACACCCGTCCTGGTTCCCCGCCACCTCTTTTCTGGCGCTATTCCGGCTCCGGCAGAGGCATCGCTGTCGGGTCCGGCTGGTAGATGGCGAAGGCGTTGCCCTCGGGATCGGCGAGGACGGCGTACCAGGCCGACTTCGGCACGGCAGTCTTCGGCCGCAGCACAGAAGCCCCGAGCCGTTGGGCCGCAGCCATTGCATCGTCGAGCGAGGCGATATGCACGTAGTGCACCCAGCCGCGCGTGCCGGCGATGGGGCGATACGTCAACCCACCATTGATGCCGGTAGCGCCAGCCGACCCGGTTTGAATCCGCCAGTAATCGACCCCGGGCGCCTTATCGAGCCGCCACTCGAACACGCCGCGGTAAAAGTCCGCCAGCTTCGCCGGCTCTTCGCCATAGATCTCGAAATGCGTTACGGAGCCGGTCAATGCTCGCACTCCCCACGTTTTATTCTCAGTGCATCCAAGGGGCAGGGTGCGCGGCACGATCGCGGCTGGGGAGTAACTTACGGTGGGCTACCTGCCCGGCGCGGCGCGCCCGGCCGTGGAAGGCTCACCGGTCCCGCATCGCGCGGGCAGGCGCCGCAGGCTGCTCAGCAGGCGCTGCGTCAATGTCGGGTCCAGGTTGAAAAGCCGGAGGTGCGCTGCCGGATCATCCAGCAGTCCCGGGAAGATGGCGCGCCCGAACGCGGCAAGCGCGGCGGCCTCGTCCACTTCCCCGAGTTCGGCAAGGATGGCCGCGCCGACGACGTAGGCGACCGGAATCCGCACCACCGCACCGTTCCTGATCTCGCTCAGCGCGGCCGGACCATCGCCGCGCCGATAGGCGTCGAGCGCCAGGACAAGCCGGTACCATTTCGGCGGATCGGGATCGAGCTCCATGCCGCGCCGGAACAGGCGCATTCCCTCGTCCCAGTTTCCGGGAACTGCCATGCGCCAGCCGACCTGGGCGATGATCTCGGGGTTGTAGGGGTTTAGCTCCAGGGCGCGGGAGCCTTCGTAATTCGCCCGACCCAGCTCGTGCCGGTGGAAGCAGACAAGGGAGAAGGCAAGGTGTGCCAACGCGCTTTGCTCGTCGAGCTCCACCGCACGCTGTGCCGCCGACAACGCGAGGTCGAGCAACGACCCACGGTCGGACACCCCGGTAAAGCCGAACCGGTGCTCGTCGAGATAGATATAGGTCAGTTGTGCCCAGCTCTCGGCATAATCCGGGGTGGCCTCGACCGCCTTTTCCAAGCAGGCGCGAACCGTGTCATGCAACTCCTGCGTGGGACTGCGGCGATAGAGGTAGGACCGCAGGAAGCACTCATAGGCCGGGAAATCCGGCACCCTGCCGCGCTTCAACTGCCGCGCCGCGCCGCGCGTGACTGCACCATACGGAGCACCGAGCACGGCGGCGATCCTTCCGGCGATCTCGGTCTCGATTTCCACCAGTGCCTCGACCTTGAGCTCCCGGTCGAAGCTGGTTGCCCAGACATAGACCCCATCCTCGACGTTCAGAAGCTGGGCCGTGATCCGGACGCGATGGGGAAGTGTGCGAACGCTGCCCTGAAGCACGAAGCCGACTGACAGGGTGCGGCCGACCTGGGCCGCATCGGTGAGCGGCGAGAGCTTCAGGCTGGTGTTCAGCGCCAACACCCTGAGGTTGCTGAAATGCGTCAGCGCCGCGAACAGCTCCTCGGTGATGCCGAGCGCGAAGAATTCGTAGCTCGGATCGGTATCGAGGTTCCGGAACGGGATGATTGCGACCGTGGGAACGTCGGGGTCCGCCGGCACGCGATCGGACCATTCGAAAGGCGCCGGCGACACCGGATCGGCGGCCGCAATCACGAGCGGATCGATGACCTCGAAGGTAGGGATATAGCCGCCCTTCGGCAGGTCGATGCGGATCGCATCGTTCTGACCTGCCTTAAGATAATAGCGTTCCAGGCTGCGGCGTAGCCGGCTCGCCTCGATACGCACCACCGGGTCGAGCTGGGGATCGAAATCGACGTCCCGCTTGAACACGCTCTGGGCGATGCTGTAGCCCTTGATGAGATGCGCCTTGCCGGCGAGCGTTTCCTCGACAACATAGCGCAGGAAGGCGTGGTTCCGGTCGGATGCATCGAAGTCGCTACTGCCCAGTACCCGTTCGAGCTGTGCGCGAACTTCGTCCGTGCTCGGCGCGCGCGGCCGCGCATCGATCGGAGTTGATCGGCCGGTTGGCATTGTTCGCTTTCCCGACGGTGAGGATTTGTTTCGAGGCAACCAGGACACCTTCTGTAGCATACAGTAACGTACGTATCCAGTTCGCTCGATCCGCCGCATGCTGTTATGCGCCGCACGCACGAGCCGACGGCGGGGATAGGGAATGCCGACTGCCGGGAAGCACATTCTTGCACGGCTTCACGAAGCGAGGGTCGAGATCGAGCTAAGGATGCTGCGCGAGCCTGGGTTTCGCACCCTCTGCGAAGACTATGGTGCGGCCGTGGAGGCGCTCGAGCACTGGAAGCGGTCCCCCCGCCGCGACGCTGAGCAACGAGCAGGCGAGTACCAGGCGCTGATCCTCGACCTGGAGAAGGACATCTTGCGTGAGCTCCGCGGCCCCTTCGACGATGGCTGAGCACGCGCCGCATCGCGAACAGCGTTCCGCCAGGTCCGCGGGACTTGTTGACCCCAGCGATAGGCGGTCGCACTGTAGCATACCCGGTGCTGTACCGGAACCTACTTTGAGGCGGCCCGGTTGCTGCGAATGATGTCTTCCGCGCGTCATCGCGCGCAGCCGGCGGTCGCGTTCCCGTGGTCGCCTGAGAACAGGGAGGATTCAGGTGATGCAGATAACCAGGCGGCGCCTTGCGGCGACCTCGCTGCTGGCGGGTCCGTTGCTGTTCCTGCGGGACGCACCGGCCTCGGCTCAGACGTCCGACCTGCTGCCGGCGGCGCGGTCGGAAGCGGAGCAGATTGCCTCCGACGCCTATATCTACGGCTACTCGCTGATCACGACCGAGGTGACGCGGGTGCAGATGACGAACGTGGCCAAGGCCGAGGCATTGCGCGCGCCGATGGGACAGTTCACCAATGTTCGGCGCTATCCGCCCGGCAATTATCGAGGTGTGTCGGCGCCGAATGCCGACACGCTTTATTCGCTGGCATGGGTCGATGTCGGTCAGGAGCCGATGGTTTTCTCGCATCCGGACATGGGCGATCGCTACTACCTGTTCCCGATGTACAGCCTCTGGATGCCGGTGATTGCCTCGCCCGGCAGCCGCACCGCCGGGGAGAAGGCCGCGACCTATCTGCTCACCGGGCCCGGCTGGAGCGGCACTGCCCCGCCGGGAATGACGGAAATCAAGTCGCCCACACGCTATCTCGTGATTCTTGGCCGCACTTATGCGAGCGGCTCGGATGCTGACTTTGCGGCCGTCAACAAGCTGCAGGATCAGTACCGGCTCACGCCGCTCAGCGCCCACGGGAAGCCCTACACGTTCGCGGCACCGCCGGTGGACCCGAATCCCGGCTTCAGCATGACCGACAAGCCGCAACAGGTCATCGACGCAATGGACACGTCGACCTACTTCAATATGCTGGGGCGGCTGATGGGTGGGGCGGCACCGCCGGCGACGGAGGACGCGCCCATCGTCGCGCGAATGGCCAAGATTGGTCTTGTTCCCGGCCAGCCGTTCGAAATGGCCAAACTCGACCCGGCCGTGCAGGCATCGTTGCGGAACATCGGCAAGGCCGCCTCGGCGAAGATCTTCGCCCAGCAGGACCAATCGGGCTTTAAGCAGAACGGCTGGACCATTCCCGGTGCCGCGGGCGAGTACGGCACGAACTATATCGGCCGCGCCTTGATCGCTGCGTTCGGCTGGCCGGCCAACCTGCCGCAGGACGCCGTGTATCCCTACGCGTCGCAGGACAGCTCCGGCCAGGCACTTTCGGGGGCGAACAAGTACACGCTGACCTTTGCCAAGGGCGAGATGCCTCCTGTCGACGGGTTCTGGTCGATCACGATGTACTTCAACGACGGCGGATGGTGGTTCTACCCGAACCCTCTGAACAAGTTCACCGTCAGCATGCGCGACAAGCCGAAATTCGGCGAGGACGGCTCACTGACGCTGTACTTCCAGAACGAGTTGCCCGGCAAGGACAAGGAGGCGAATTGGCTGCCGGCGCCGAAGGGCGACTTCATCCTGACGATGCGGATGTACTGGCCGAAGCAGAACACGGCATCGATCCTGCCGCCAGGGAAAGGAACCTGGCAACCGCCCGGCATCGTGCAGATCTCGTAGGCATCTGCGGCGCCGTCAAGTCCAGATATTCCACCAACCTCCAATGGAGATTCCCATGAGGAACCTGAGCCGTCGACCCCGCACCCTGACGACATGCGCGCTCGTTCTGGCGGCAGTGCCCGTGGCGGCAGTGCCCATGTCGGCGCCCGCATGGGCGCAGGCATCCGGCATCGCCGGCATCGGCACGTCCGAGACGGTCGCGATTCAAGCGACGGTGCAGTCGGTCGATCCGGCCACTCGCCGGGTGACGCTGATTGGGCCGGCCGGCAACACGGTATCGCTGGTCGCCGGGCCGCGGGTGATCAACTTCGACAGGATCAAGCCGGGCGACAAAGTCGCTGTCCAGTACCAGGAGTCCGCAATCTATGTGTTGACCCCACGCGGCGGAGCGACGCCCAATTCCAGCCTCACCGTGGCCGGCGCCGGCGCGCCGAAGGGCGCGATGCCGGCGGGTGCGGTCGGCGCCAAGCGGGTGGTGACCGGCCTGGTGGCCGGCATCGACCCGGCGGACCATTCGCTGCAGCTCGTCGATCCGTCCGGCGGCCAGCTGCACACGGTGCACGTCGTCAGCCAGGCGGGCCTGCAGAATTTCGGCCTGATCAAGGTCGGCGACAGGATCACGGCAGTAGCCACCCAGGCCATCGCAGCCGTGGTCGAGCCAGCGCACTGAACGATATTGGGAGGAGACGCCATGACCGCGCCCGTTGACCACCGCACACCCGCGCCGCTCCGCTGGCTCGCCGCGATGGCGCTGCTTGCGCTCGGCGCCTGCTCTACGGCTCCGCCGCCAGGTCCGCAGAGCGTGGCGGGCCTTTCTCCCGTAGGCACCGTCAGCGTCACGGAAACCTTCGTCGGCGGGTTCGCCGAAGGCAACGGTGACCTGACCTACCAGGGGCAGACGCATCCGTTCAGGCTTGTGGGCACCATCTTCGGCCCCGGCGGCGGCGTGTCCCGGATCCAGGCCGCCGGCGAGGTCTACAACCTCAACAGCCTCGGCGACTTTGCCGGCTCCTACACGCAGGGTTCCGGGCCCGTCGGTCTGGATACGTCAAAGACGGGCGACCTCTGGCTGCGGAACAATGCGGGCGTGATCATGCACCTGACGGGCACCAGCTCCGGCGTGATGCTGTCGCTCGGTCGAGACGAGATTCTCATCAGGATGAAACAATAAGCCCCGTCCGAGCCGGCGCTCATGGGCTGCTCACCCGCTCTCGACCAGCCGCTCCGGTAGGATCGGCAGACTGCGCACGCGCTTGCCCGTGGCATCAAACACCGCATTCGCGACCGCCGCCGCGACACCGGTGGCGCCCAGCTCGCCGATCCCCTTGGCACCCAGCGGGCTTGCATGCTCGTCCACCTCGTCCACGAAATGGATGATGATATCCGAGGGGATATCGGCGTTTACCGGGATCGGCACGCCGGCAAGATTCTTCGAGAGCCAGCGGCCAAGAATCGGCTCGTGCTGGCTCGCCTCCATCGCCGCCATCCCCCAGCCCCAGATGATGCCGCCGGTCATCTGGCTGCGCGCGGTGCGCGGGTTGATGATCCGACCGGCGCTGTAGCTGCCGACCGCGCGACGCAGGCGCAGCAGGCCGAGTTCGGGGTCGACGCCGACCTCGACGAAGATCGCCCCGAAGGTGCGGATCGCGTACGGCGTACCGGCGCCGCCCTCCTCGAATGCTGCGCCGCCGGGCAGATCGAAACTGCCGTCGCCGACGATCTCCTCCACCCCTGCCTGGCGCATCGCGTCGGCGCCGGGCGGCAGATTGGTCAATCGCGCGAGCTTCTCGCGCACCTCGCGCGCCGCTGCCAGCACGGCCGAACCGGTGCCGATGGTGGAGGATGAGCCGTAGGTCGGCCCTCCCGGCGGCAGCCGCGTGTCCCCGGCTTCGAGCCGTATCCGCGCCGGATCGAGGCCGAGCGTGTCCGCCGCGATCTGCGGCATGATCGTGTAGGTGCCGGTGCCGATGTCGTGCGTGCTGGTCTCGACCACCGCCGTGCCGTCCCGCAGCAGGCGCACCCGCGCCTTGGCCGGGAAGCGGAAGGTGCCCATGGTGCAGCTCGCCATGCCGTGGCCGATGCGCCAGTGCCCGTCGCGCGCGCCACGCGGCCGGCCGTGCCAGCCGAACAGGCGCGCGCCCTCCGCGTACGCTTCGCGCAGCTTGCTGGACGACCAGGGTTTGCCGGTTGCGGGATCGGCGTCGGCCACGTTGCGCAGGCGCAGGTCGAGCGGATCGACGCCCAGCACGTGTGCCAGTTCGTCCACTGCGCTCTCGACCGCCCACGTGCCGGGGCCTTCCACCGGCGCGCGCATCGCGGTCGGCTGGTTGACGTTGGCCCGGATCACACGCTGACGCAGCTTCAGGGCGGGCGTCGCGTACAAGGCGCGCGCGGCGTAGGTCGCGAACTCGACGTAATCATCGGTCACGGATGTCAGATTGGCGACTTCGTGGCGGACGCCCCGCAATGTGCCGTCCGCGTCGGCGCCCAGCGCCACCGATTGGCGCACCAGCGGCTGATAACCGACATTCGCGTACATCTGCGACCGGCTGCACACCAGCTTGACCGGCCGCTTGGCCACGCGCGCCGCGACCGCCGCGAGAATCTGGTAGGGCCAGACATAGCCTTTCGAACCGAACCCGCCGCCGGTATGCGGGCAGATCACCCGGACGGTCTCCGGCCGTAGGCCAAAGACCGAGGCCAACACCATTTGCAGGCTGGTCGCGTGCTGCACCGTGGAATGCACGGTCAGCGCCGCCCCATCCCAGGCCGCGAGGCAAGCATAGGGCTCCATCGCGTTGTGATGCCGCGGCGGCTGGACGTATTCGCCATCGAAGCGCCGGGGAGCCGCCAGGATCGCCGCGTCGGCATCGGCCTTATCGAATGCCGGCTCGAACATCGCCCGCTTCGGGTCGGGGAAAACAGCCTCGCCGCCGATCGGCTGGAACGGCGCGCGCGCGTACTCGGCGCGAACCAGCCGTGCGGCGTGCTCGCTCGCTTCCAGCGTCTCGCCCAGCACGATTGCGATGGGCTGGCCTTCGTGGCGGACCTCGTCGCTTTGCATCGGCAGCACGGACACTGCCATCGGCGGAAACGGTGCCGGGCCGAGGGGCGGCATTTCCGCGGCGGTGAGCACGCGCGCGATCCCCGGTACGCGCAGGGCGGCCTGCGTGTCGATCGCCGTGATCCGACCCGCCGGAATGGTGGCGCCGACCAGTACCGCGTGAAGCATCTCCTCCACGCTGTGATCGGCCGTGTAGCGAGCGCGGCCCGTGACTTTCGCCGGCCCTTCCGGGCGGGGCAGCGGTTGTCCGATGACGGTCATTCCGCCCTCCCGGCCAGTTCGAGCGCGCGCAGCGCGGCATTACGGGCCAGTGGCACTTTGTGGGCGTTGTGCGACAGAGGCCGAGCATCGGCGAACCCGGCCTCGACGGCCGCACGCGCCTCCGGCGTGCCGATCCGAGTCCCGACCAGCCGCCGCTCCGTTTCGTCCAGCCGCCAGGGACGGTGCGCCACCGAACCCAGTGCGATCCGGGCCGAACGGATGGTTTCGCCGTCCATCTCGACGGCAACAGCCGCGGAGACGATCGCGTATTCGTACGACTCCCGTTCGCGCACCTTGACGTAGGCGGAACGGCGGGCCGGCGCGCCGAGTTCGATCGAAACGATCAGCTCGCCCGCGCGCAGCACGTTGTGCCGCTCCGGCCCGTCCTCGGGCAGGGTGTGGAACGCGCGCGCCGGGATGCGCCGCCCGCCCTCCCGCGCCTCGGTCACGATCACTGCGTCGAGCGCGGCGAGCGCCACCGCCGGGTCCGAGGGCTGGGTGGCGACGCACGCCTCGGTCCAGCCGAAGATCGCGTGGCGGTCGTTGATCCCGTGCAGCGCCGCGCAGCCGGAGCCCGGCACGCGCTTGTTGCACGGCAGCTGCTCCTCGGCGCGGTAGTAGGGGCAGCGCGTCCGCTGCACCGGGTTGCCGCCGATCGTGGCGAGATTGCGCAACTGCGGCGAGGCGGCCTTCAGGATGGATTGCGCCAGCACCGGATAATCGCGTGCGACCGTTGCGTGCTGGGCGGCGTCGTTCAAGCGCGCCAGGGCGCCGATGCGCAGGCCGCCGCCGGGCAGCGCCTCGATCCGGTCGAGGTCCGGCAGGCGCGCGATGTCGAGAACATGCGCCGGAGCGGCGATGCCGAGGCGCAGCCAGTTGAGCAGTTCCGTACCGCCGGCGAGATACGCGGTCTCCGCCCCCGACGCGAGCGCCTCCGGCACGCTGCTGGCGCGGGCATAGGTGAAGGGCAGCATCAGGTGGCACCCCTGTTGCGAGCCGATGCCGCCGCGGCTTTCACCGCTTCAACGATTTGCGGATAGGCCGAGCAGCGGCACAGATTGCCGCTCATCCACTCGCGGATTTCTGCGTCCGACCCGGTATGGCCTTCCCGGATGCAGCCGATCGCCGACATGATCTGGCCGGGCGTGCAAAAACCGCACTGAAACCCGTCATGGTCGATGAAGGCCTGCTGCACCGGATTCAGGACGTCGCCTTCGGCGATGCCCTCGATGGTGGTCACCGGCCGGCCATCGCAGGAGGCGGCCAGCACCAGGCAGGCGTTCACCCGCCGGCCGTCGAGATGCACGGTGCAAGCCCCGCACTCGCCGAAATTGCAGCCCTTCTTCGTCCCCGTCAGCAACAGGCGCTCGCGAAGCAGATCGAGCAGCGTCGTGCGCGGACCGTGGGTGACATCATGGGCGACGCCATTGACCGTCAGACGCGTGCCTATCTCTCCAGCGGGTAGATTGGCCTTCATTGTGGCTCCTGCTCTGTGATCGCGACCGACCCACGGAGAATCGCTCGCGCGGTCAGGCCCGGCCGGCGACGCTGGACAGCAGCAGCGGATCGATCTTCAGCAAACCCAGCGCTCGGCGCCATTTCGAATCGTGCCCGGCGTCGAACACCAGCCCCAGATCGGCCGGCACCGAGAGCCAGGAGTTCTGCGCGATCTCCGCCTCGAGCTGCCCGGCGCCCCAGCCGGCATAGCCGAGGGCGAGCAGCCCCTCCTTCGGCCCGCCGCCGCCAGCGATCGCCTTCAGCACGTCGAGGCTCGCGGTCAGCGCCACCCCGTCGTCGACGCGCAGGCTGCCGTCGCCGGTCCAGTCGGCGGTGTGCAGCACGAAGCCGCGCGCATTATCCACCGGGCCGCCGGAACAGAGCCGGATGCGCCGCGCGGGCGGCGTCGGCGCGATGTCGAGCTGGCGCAGCAGGTCGTCGAAGGTGGGGCTGGCGAGCGGGCGATTGAGCACGATCCCCATCGCCCCCTCGGGGGTGTGGGCGCAGAGATAGATCACGCTCTGCGCGAAGGGTGGGCTGGTCAGGCCGGGCATCGCGATCAACATCTGGCCGGTGAGGAAGCCGGGGCCGCCGGCGCCGGGCTGCGGGACGGACGTGGAGGCGGGCGCCGAGGCAGCCGCGGATGGACGGCCAGCGGGACGGCGGGCGGGCCGGCGCGGCCGGGCAGGGGGCTTGTCTGCGGGCGGTGTCATCGTCGCGATTTTGGGCCGATGGCGCGCGGGCGCAAGCGTGACATGCCGCGGCCGGCGCATTACCACTCGGCCACCCGGCAACCGAACCCCCGTGGAGGCAGCCCGCATGACGATCAAGGTCGGCGACGCGATCCCGTCGATGAAGCTGATGACGGCGACCGAGGACGGCCCGAAGGAGGTCTCGACCGACGAGCTGTTCCGGGGCAAGAAGGTGGTGCTGTTCGGCGTGCCGGGCGCGTTCACGCCGACTTGCAGCGTCAAGCACCTGCCGGGCTTCGTGCAGAACGCCGAGGCGTTCGCCGGCCGTGGCGTGGACACGGTTGTCTGCGTCGCGGTCAACGACGTCTTCGTCATGGGCGCCTGGGCGCGCGAGCAGGGAGCGATGGGCAAGGTGGTGATGCTGGCCGACGGCTCGGGCGTCTTCACCCGCGCGATGGGGCTGGAGCTGGACCTGACCGCCCGCGGCCTGGGCGTGCGCAGCCAGCGCTTCGCGCTGGTCGCCGAGGACGGGCGGGTGACGCATCTCGCGATCGAGCCGCCGGGCGGCTTCGACGCCAGCCGCGCGGAGGCGGTACTGCAGGTTCTCTGAGCGCGTAGGTGACGCGTCGGATCATTGCGCGGTTCGTGACGTGCCCGCCATGATGCCGGCCGCGATGAGGTTCGCGCAGACACTGGCGAGGATCGGCACCGTGTAGCTGTGGCTGACGTCGAAGATGAATCCGGCGGCGCTGGGGCCGATCAGGGTGCCGAACGCCACGCTCGTGTAGAGAATGCCGATGATGCCGCTGATATTGCGCCCGCCGAAATAATCCATCACGAGCGCCGGAAGCAGCGCCACCCAGCCGCCGTAGAATACGCCATAGGCGAACGCGAACACAGCGAGCGGCCAGAATCCGGTCGAGAACGCCCAAACCAGCAATGCGAACGCCATGCCGACGAACATCGCCAGAAATGCCAGCCGGCGACCCATCCAGTCGGCAAGGCCGCCCAGAAAAAAGCGTCCGGCGGTGCTGCCGATACCGATCACGCTCAGCAGCAGGATGGCCGCAGACGGCGGCAGCCCGTGGTCCAGCGCGTAGGGGACGAGGTGGACGAACGGGACAAACAGCCCGAACGAGCAGATCAGGCAGGCGGCATAGAGACCGACGAACCGCCGCGACCTTACCGCCTCGCGCACCGAGGCCCCTGCCGGGCGCATCGATCGGGCACCCGATTGCAACGCGTCGCCGTCGGGCCCCAGCCCCCGATCGCGCGGATCATCCTCGATCATGAGCGCCAGTCCCCCGCCCACGACGACGGCAAGACCGCCGAGGACCAGGTAGGCCTCGCGCCACCCCAGGGCCGCGATGAGGAATGCGGCGAGCGGCGGCATGACCAGCGTGCCGACGCCGATCCCGCTCACGGCAAGACCGGACGCAAACCCGCGGCGCCGCGCGAACCATCGCTGCACGGCGCCCACGGCCGGAACGTAGGAGCACCCGACGCCGAGCCCGACGCCAAGCCCATATGCCGCATAGACCGCCTCCAGGCTGCGAGCGGTGCTTGCGATTGCCAGCCCAAGGCCGGTCAGGATCATGCCGATGACGGCCAGACGCCGAGAGCCCCACCGGTCCGCGAGCGGGCCGCTCACGATCCCGAGGCCGAAATAGAGAAAGCCGGCCAGAGAGAAGACGAGAGAGACCGAGCCGCGCGAGGCGCCGAAATCTTTCTGCAAGGACTCGACGAACGCGCTGAATGTATAAGCGCATCCGAAACCCACGAAGGTAACGGCAAACGCGGCTGCAACCACGAACCAGCCGTAGAAAATGCGGGGGCTGGACGGCACCGAGTGACTGCTCACGACGGCCTCCATTTCGCAGCGTGGCGCCGCGCTTCGTCTCTCCCGTGGAATTGGTCGCGGAGGGTCGGTGCGCAAATCAGATGTTCTGCGCTTCAAATTAGAAAAACTAATGCGAACAGGCGTTCATCTCGCCGGGCCTCCGCGCGGATCACACTCCCAGATGCCGGTGCAGCACGTCCGGGGCGGCGCGCATCGCGGCGGCGGACAGCTCCTCCACCACGTGCCCGTTGTTGAGCACGTAGGCGCGGTCGGCGAGGCTGATCGCGGCCTGCACGTTCTGCTCGACCACCACGATCGTCTGCCCCGCCTCGGCGAGCTGCCGGCAGACGACCAGCAGGGTCTGCACGATGATCGGCGCCAGCCCCTCGAACGGCTCGTCGAGCAGGACGATCTTCGGGTCGCGCACCAGGGCGCGCGCGATCGCCAGCATCTGCTGCTCGCCGCCCGAAAGATCGGTGCCGCGGCTGCGGCGTCGGTCCGCGAGGCGCGGGAACATCTCCCAGATGCGCGCGATCGGCCAGCGGCCGGGCGCGGTCAGCCCGGCGAGAACCAGGTTTTCCTCCACGTTCAGGCTGCCGAACACGCGCCGCTCCTCGGGCACGAGCTGCATCCCGAGTGCTGCGATCGCGTGCGGCTTCCGCGTCTCGATCGGCGTGCCGTCGAGCACGACCCGTCCGGAGCGCGCGCGCACCACGCCCATCAGCGTCTTGAGCGTGGTGGTCTTGCCGGCGCCGTTGCGGCCGAGCAGGGCCACGACCTCGCTCTGCTCGACGCGCAGGCCAACGTCGAACAGGATGTGGCTGTCGCCGTAGTAGCTGTTCAGCCGCTCGGCTTCGAGCAGACTCATGCCAGTGGTACTTCGTGGCTCGACTCCCTCTCCGCCCCTGGGGGCGGAGAGGGCCGGGGTGAGGTGGGGGCCTGCCGCGACGGGTTTGCGGGCGCGAACCATCTTCGCACGCACGCTGCGGCGTGAAATGAGCGAGGGCCTGGACGTGGTCTTGCCGCGTGTTCGCGCCGTGCTGGAGTTTCCCCCACCTCACCCCGACCCTCTCCGCCCCGAGGGGCGGAGAGGGAGTTGAGCGTCGCCGCTTGCAGCGTAGGAGTCCCTGTCATGCCGCCGCGACCCCGCCGAGATAGGCTTCCTGCACGAAGCTGTTGCGCTGGATCTCGGCCGGCGGCCCTTCGGCGAGGATGCTGCCCTCGTGCAGCACGGTGATCCGCTCGGCGAGCTCGAAGACCGCGTCCATGTCGTGCTCGACCACGACGAGCGTGCGCCCGCGGCGGATATTCTTGAGCAGTTGCACGGTCTCGGCGCGCTCGCGCGGGCTCATCCCGGCCAGCGGCTCGTCGAGCAGCAGCAACGAGGGCGAGGTCGCGAGTGCGAGCCCGATCTCCAGCCGCCGCTTCTCGCCATAGGCGAGTTCGGCGACCGCCACCTCGGCGCGAGCGCCAAGCCCGACCAGGCCGAGCGTCTGCTCCACCTGCATCGCCAGCCCCGGCACGCGGTCGAGCCGGCGCAGCAGGTCGAGGCGGAACCGCCCGCGCCGTTCCGCCAGCGCCGCGATGGTCACGTTCTGCCGCACCGTCAGTCGGGTGAAGAGCTGGTTGACCTGATAGCTCTTGGTCAGCCCGAGCTGGCACACACGCGCCACGTCGCGGCCGGTGATGTCGTCGCCGTGGAAGAAAATGTGTCCCGCGCTCGGTGCCACCTCGCAGGTCAGCAGCTTGAAGAACGTTGTCTTGCCGGCGCCGTTGGGGCCGATGACGCCGCGCAGCTCGCCCTCGTGCACGGTGAAGTTGATGTCGCGGTTGGCGACGATGCCGCCGTAGCGCTTGGTGACGCCGCGCGCCTCCAGCACCGGGTGCCCGCCGGGGGTGGCGGGGCGCCGCCGCGCCGGACCTACGCTCGCGAGCGTCGCCTCCATGATCGCGGGCGCCTCCTCCGGCGCCTCGTGCGGCACCGCCTCGGCCGCACGTGCCAGCAGGTCGCGCACGCCGCCGATCAGCCCATGGCGCAGGAAGCAGACCAGCAGGACGAAGATCAGCCCGAGCACCAGCTTCCACGCCGCCCCCAGCCCCATCACTTGCTGCAAAAAGTCGCGCAGATAGAGCCACACTGCCGCCCCCAGCAGCGGCCCGAACAAGGTGCCCGCGCCGCCGATCACCGTCTGCATGATGAGCTGGCCGGAGGTGTCGAAGGTGAAAGCGTCGGGCGGCATGTAGCCCTGCAGCACGCCGAGCAGGCCGCCCGCGAACCCGCCATAGGCGGCGGCGACCACGAAGGCGAGCAGCTTGTAGGCGTGCACCGCGTGGCCGACCGCGCGCGCCCGCTCGGGATTGTCACGGATCGCGGTCAGCACCGCGCCCACCGGCGAGCGCACGATGCGCACCGCCAGCACCAGCCCCACCACGAAGCAGGCGGCGAGGAAGCCGTACATCGACCAGCCGCTGCCGACGTGCACGCTCCAGCGCCCGATCGCGAAGGTGGGCGCGGGCACGCCCGGCAGGCCGTTCTCGCCGCCGGTGAAGGCCGAGAGCGGCGAGTTCTCGATGAAGAAGAACACCTCGGCGATGGCGACGGTGATCATCGCGAAGTAGATGCCGGTGCGGCGCAGCGCGATCAGGCCCACCACCACCCCGGCCGCGGCGGCGGCAACGGTGCCGAGCAGCAGTGCCAGCAGGACGCTGCTCAGCAGGCCCTTCGTGAGCAGATAGGCCGCGACGAACCCGCCCGTGCCGAAGAACGCGCTCTGCCCGAACGAGAGCAGGCCGGTGAAGCCGAACAGGATGTCAAAGCCGATCCCGAACACGCCCCAGACCAGAATTTGGTTGATCGTGCCGGGCGCGAAGCCGATCGGCGGCAGCACGAACGGTGCGACGATCATCCCCGCGATGGTCGCCGCCGCCACCGCCGGCAGCGGCCACGCCCCGCCGGCCAGCGCCCGGATCATGCCCGCCCCCGCACGCCGAGCAGCCCACGCGGGCGCAGCATCAGCACCAGCGTCATCACCGCGAACAGCACCACCTCGGAATAGGCGGGATCGACCATCGAGGTGAGGCTCAGGATTTCGCCCGCGATCAGCCCGCCCAGGATCGCGCCGGGGAACGACCCGACCCCGCCGATCACGACGACGACGAAGGTCTCGACCAGGATCGTACCGCCCATATCGGGAGTGAGGGCCACGATCGGCGCGTCGATGATGCCGGCGAACCCCGCCGCCGCGGCGCCGATGCCGAACACCAGCATGAAGACGCGATCGACGTTAATGCCAAGAATATCGACCATCCCGGAATCCTCGATCCCGGCGCGCACGATCATGCCGATCCGGGTGCGGTAGAGCAGCGCATAGAGACCGGCGAGCGCCACCCCGGTGATCGCGAGCGCCGCGAGGCGATAGGTCGGATAGAACATGAAGCCGAGCCGGGTGATGCCGCCGGCCCAGGCGGGCGGCGGCACTTGCAGCGTGAGGCTGCCGAAGCCGAGCCGCACCAGCTCGACCAGCACGATGCCGATGCCGAACGTGACCAGGATCTGGTCCTCGTGCGGGCGCTGGTAGAAGCTGCGGATGATGCCGCGCTCCAGGATCACGCCGACCAGTGCCAGTGCCGCGACGCCGCCGACCACCGCGAGCGCGAAGGACTGGGTCGCCGAATAGACGGCATAGCCCGCATAGCCGCCGAGCATGAACATCGCCCCGTGTGCCAGGTTCAGCACGCCGAGGGTTCCGTAGATGATGGTCAGTCCCGAGCTGATCAGCGCCAGCAGCGTGCCGAGTGCGAGGCCGTTGAAGAACTGTGCGACGAAGTTGGGCCAGGTGATCATCGGCAGCCGCGGCGGCGCCTGCCGGCACCGCCGCGCCGTCTCGGTCAGGTGTAGGGGCCGAGCTTGCAGCCGAACGCGTCGGGCGGCTGCATGAGCGGCGCCCCGGGCACGATCTCGACGGTCTCCCAGTAGTCGTCGGGGCTCTTCATGTCGGCTTTGTTCTTGCCGCGCTGGATGATCACCGGGCGGACGAGCTGGTGGTCGGCGGCGCGGAAATAGACGTCTCCCACCGTCGATTTCATGTGCTGGCCCGATTCGTAGGCCTTGATGATGTCGGGTGGATAGAAGGTTCCGGCGGTCTCGACCATGTTCGCCCACATCGCGACCTGCATGTAGGCGTTGTTGGCGCTCCATTCCGGCTTGTAGTTGTATTTCTTCTGGAACTCGTCGTTGAATGTCTTGGCCAGCGGATACTTGTCCTGCAGCGTCCACCAGTAGTCGGTGGCGGTATAGACGCCCGCCATGATGTCGGCCCCGACTTCCTGGGCCAGGAACGGAATCTGATAGGCCACCACCAGCTTCTGCTTGCCGAGAATGCCGAATTGCTTGGCCTGCTTGATCGACAGGACCGCGTCATTGCCCCAGTTGACATTGATGAACACGTCGGCGCCGGAATTGGCGATGTTGAGCAGATACGTCGAGTAGTCCGGCGCGCCGAGCGGGCAGACCTGGTTGGTGACGGTGGTCCAGCCGCCCTTCTTGACGTACTGCCTCCGTCGAGTGCTGCACCGTGTGGCCGTAGGTGTAGTCGGGCGTCAGATAGGCGACCTTCTTGTTCGGCCCGATATTCTTGATCAGGACCGGGCTGAGTGCCGCGGCCGCCGTCTGGCCGTAGAAGCATTGCCGGAACGAATAGCGCACGCAGTCCTTGCCGGTGGTGTCGTTCGAGCCGCTGATGCCGGTCACGTAGATGACTTTCTCGCGCTGCGCCAGCTTGTTGAGCGCGACCGCGACCGCGCTCGAGGTGGCGCCGCTGAACATCACCGCCTTGTTCTCGCTGATGAAGCGCGACACCGCCTGCACCGCCGTGTTCGGCTTCGCCTCGCTGTCGGCGACGCCGTATTTGACCTCCTTGCCCAGCACGCCCTTCTTCGTCTTGGGCGAGATTTCGCGGATCAGCGCGTTGCCGGTGTTGAGATGCTCGACCGCAAGCTCGTAGCCCTTGAGTTCGTCCTCACCCGGAACCGCATAGGTGCCGGTCCGGGGCACGGCGAAGCCGAGGAATATCGAGGAGCCCTCGCTGCCGGCAGGATAGGTGCCGATCGCCGGATGGCTCGCGGCAAACGCCGGGGCGGCGGGCAGCAGCCCCGCGCCGAGCAGGCCGCCGCCGGCGCGCAGCAGGGCGCGCCGCGAGGGCGCGAAATCGGAACCGGTTGGACGTGTCATCGACGGATCTCCCTCGCCCTGGACACGGTCATGAACGAACGGTCAGGTTGATACCGCTATAAGGGCAAGGCCGGCGCGCGCGCAAGCACGCGGCGCGTGTGCGCCGGGGCCTCACGTCACGACGATTCAGCCCTCTCCGCCCCTGGGGCGGATGAGGTTGGGGGCCAGTGGCGAGAGCCTTACGGGCGCGAACCTATCTCGCACGCACGCTGCGGTCGCGTGGGAGCATCCCCCACCTCACCGATCACCGCTGTCATCAGCCCCGCCCGTAATCGTCCTCCAGCCGCTCGATATCATCCTCGTGCAGCTGCGCGCCGTGCTGCACCTCGATCACCACCAGCTCGTCCGTCCCGGGATTCTCGATCCGGTGCGCATCGCCGAGCGCGATCCGCGCCGACGTGCCCGCTTCCAGCTCGAACACCTCCGCCCCGCGCGTCACCCTGGCCCGTCCGGATGCCACCACCCAGCTCTCGGCGCGGTGGGCATGGCGCTGCAAGGAGAGCCGCGCGCCGGGTCGCACCACGATGCGCTTCACGGCGTAGCCGGGGCCGACCGCCAGCACCTCCCACGATCCCCAGGGTCGCTGGTCGCTGGCACCGGGCGCGTAGCCGTTGCTCATCGCGCATTCCTCCGCGTGGCATCGTCGTGATTGACGGGTAGATTGCCATGTCGTAATGGCGCCCGGCAATCAAAACGAGTTGGAGCGCGCGGCTGAGCGCGCGGCACTCCGACGAGCCGGCGCCGGCACGCGGAACCACGATTGCAGCTCGCGCCACGCAAGTTCGAGGCGAGCGTGTTCGGCGCGACGCCCTGGCAGCGCTTCCGGCGCGTGACCCTGCCGCTGCTGCGGCCGTCGATCCAGACCGCGCTCATTCTGCGCTCCGTGCTTGCCTTCGAGACCTTCGCCGTGGTGCTCGCGATCGGCGGCCGCAATTGGACCCGAACGCCGGCCGTCAGGCCCGCCGTGGTGCGGGTTCTTCATCGGTGGTGGGCGGGGCCAGGGCCTCGTTTCGGCGGGCGCGTTACGTCCTGTTCCATGAGCTGCCGGATATACCGCGTGTACGGAATGCCCTGAGCTTGCGCCCGCGCCTTCACGGCGTCCAGCAAGGCCCCGGGAACCCGCATGTTCAACTGTGCGGACTTGGCTGCGAATTCGAACCGCGTCGGTACGAAGCCGGACAGGTCATATCCGGTCAGGTCGGCCGTTTCAACAAACCGTTCAGCTTCCTCGTCGGTCTTAAACTCCGGGATTTTCTTTGCCATAACGCTCAATCTCCTTCGCATGCATGTAGCGGGCGCACTACACAAACGCATAGACAAACGCATAGACAAACGCGACCACGTCCTGACGCCGGCCGCAAAGCTGAGGCATTGCCGAAGTGATAGTATAGTTGACAATAATGTTAAATGATGTCAGAGTTCCTATCAGCCAAGGTTACCGCCGCTGCCCCCAACGGCAAGCGGCCGGAAGCGGCGGCGGTACGAGCAAGGGGATTCTCTGATGAGAAACGAGCACGGGCAATTTGTGGCCGGCGCCAGCGGCAACCCCGGCGGGCGGCCGCGGGTGGTGCGGGAGGTACGCGACATGATCGAGGCGATCGCGCCGGAGCTGATCGCCGGGTTGGTGGAGATCGCGCGCGACCGGCAGCAGCCGGGACGGGTGCGGATCGCGGCGATGACGGCGCTGCTCGACCGCCGCTATGGGCGGCCGAGGCGGGAGTTGGCTTGGTCGTCGGGGCTGGAGGTCAGCGGCCGGCTGCCGATGGACCCGCTGGAGGAGCCGCACGAGGCGCCACCGGCCGAGCCGGCGAGCGACGATGCCCTGGCTCCCGGCGCGGCGCCCGAAGGCGAGTCCGGAGCCGAGCCGGTCGAGGCCGGCGCGGAAGCCGGGCCAGAGCCGCCCACGGCGAGCGACGAGGCGCCGAACGAGGTGAGCGATCAGGAGCTGAAGGAGGTGCCGCGGTACGCCGAACCGGCGCCATCGCACGTCGCAGGAGGCGGACCATGGCGGTTCGGAATGGACTGGCCCCTGCGACCGCGGGGCCGCCCACCCCTGGGTGCGGCCCCGCCCCACACCTGTTCTGAGGTGCGACCGGCGACCCTCGACGCCCTCTCCGCCCCTGGGGGCGGAAAGGTCCGCGGGGAGGTGGGGGATCACACGCCAGGCGGACCGCTCCGTGCTGCCGTGAAACGACCCTGATGCAGTCCTGTTCTGAGGGTTTCCTCCGCGCGGAGACGCCGTACTAGCCGCCGGCGCGCAACACCCCTAGTTTGCGCAACCTCCCGGGGGAATCGGGCCGCCTTGTCCAGCCGCCACCTGCTCCGCATCGCCGGCATGGCGCCGCCCGAGATCGGCCGGTTGCTCGATCTCGCCGAGAGCTACGTGCTGCTCAACCGCTCCGGCAAGACCCAGCGCGACCTGCTGCGCGGCCGCACCCTCATCAACCTCTTCTTCGAGGACAGCACCCGCACCCGCACCAGCTTCGAGCTGGCCGGCAAGCGCCTCGGCGCCGACGTCATCAACATGGGCGTCGCCACCTCCTCGGTGAACAAGGGCGAGACGCTGCTCGATACCGCCGCGACCCTGAACGCGATGCACTGCGACCTGCTGGTGGTGCGCCACGACCAGTCCGGCGCACCGGCGCTGCTGGCGCAAAAAGTCGATGCCGCGGTCATCAACGCCGGTGACGGCACCCACGAGCATCCGACCCAGGCGCTGCTCGACGCGCTCACCATCCGCCGCCGCAAGGGCCGGCTGGAGGGGCTGGTGGTCGCGATCTGCGGCGACGTGCTGCACTCCCGCGTCGCCCGCTCCAACATCCATTTGCTCACCACGATGGGTGCCAGGGTGCGCGTGGTCGGCCCCGCCACGCTTTTACCGGCCGAGATCACCGCCCTCGGCGTGGCGGCGTTCACCGACATGGCAGCGGGCCTCGCCGGCGCCGACGCGGTGATGATGCTGCGGTTGCAGCGCGAGCGGATGACGCACGGGCTGGTGCCCAGCGCCCGCGAGTTCTTCCGCTTCTACGGGCTGGATGCCGGCAAGCTCGCCCACGCCAAGCCCGACGCGCTGGTGATGCATCCCGGTCCGATGAACCGCGGCGTGGAGATCGACAGCGCGGTCGCCGACGACCCCGTGCGCAGCGTCATCAAAGAGCAGGTGGAGATGGGCGTCGCCGTGCGCATGGCGGTGCTCGACGTGCTGTCGCGATCGTACCGGCGCAATGACTGACACGCTGATCGCCAATGTCCGCTTGCTCGATCCCGCCTCCGGTCTTGATTCCCCCGGCAGCCTGCTGATCCGCGACGGCCGCATCGCCGATCTTGGCGCGGCACTCGGCCGCCCGGACGGCGCCGAGACGATCGACGCCGAGGGCTGCGTGCTCTGCCCCGGTCTGGTGGATATGCGCGCGGCGCTGGGCGAACCCGGCTTCGAGTACCGCGAAACGATCGCGTCAGCCGCCGAGGCGGCGGCGGCGGGCGGCATCACCACGCTCGCGGCGCTGCCCGACAGCCGCCCCGCGATCGACGATCCGGCATTGGTGCGGTTGCTGCGCGCCCGCGGCGAGGAGACCGGCAGCCTTTCGATCCTGCCGTACGCCGCCGCCACCCGCGGCTGCCGCGGCGAGGAACTGGCCGAACTCGGCCTGCTGCGGGAGGCCGGCGCGGTCGCCTTCACCGACGGCGCCCGCGCCATCGGTCCCGCCGTGCTGATGCGACGCGCGCTCGCCTACGCCGCTATGTTCGGCGCGATGATCGTCCAGCACCCCGAGGAGCCATCGCTTGCGGCCGATGGCGCCGCCACCGAGGGCGAACTCGCGACCCGCCTCGGCCTGCCCGCGATCCCGGCCGCGGCCGAGGCGATCCTGGTCGCCCGCGACATCCGCCTCGCGCGCCTCACCGGCGGTGCCGTGCATTTTGCCCACGTCTCCACCGCCGAGGCGCTGGCGCTGATCCGTGCCGCCAAGTCCGATGGCGTCGCCGTCACCTGCGACACCGCACCGCCCTATTTCGACCTCAACGAGATCGCGATCGGCGACTGGCGCACCTACGCCAAGCTCTCGCCGCCGCTGCGCGCCGAGGCCGACCGGCTGGCAGTTGCGGCGGCACTCGCCGACGGCACGATCGATGCGGTCGCGTCGGATCACCAGCCGCGCGACGTCGATGACAAGCGCCTGCCGTTCGGGCAGGCGGCGCCAGGCGGCGCGGGGCTCGCGACCCTGCTCGCGATCACGCTGGCACAGGTGCATGGCGGGGCGCTGCCGCTCGCCCGCGCGATCGAACTGCTGACCGTGCGCCCGGCGCGGCTGCTCGGCGCCGAGGCCGGCACGCTGGCACGCGGTGCTGCGGCCGATCTCTGCCTGTTCCACCCCGACCGCGCCTGGCAGGTCGAAGCCGGCGCGCTGCCCGGCAAGGCGCAGAACACGCCCTTTGACGGCCGCGCGCTGGAGGGCCGCGTGCTCGGCACCTGGAAGGCCGGGCGGCGGGTGTTCGGATGATGGGAACCACCGATAGGGGTCGGGAAGGGCGATCGCCCTCCCCGCCCTCCGAACCGTGCGTGCGATTTTCCCGCACACGGCTCTCCAGTTGCTGGTTTCCTCATCGTGAGTGCCTCGCGTTGCCGAAGGCCGCTTGTAGGGTGAACAGCCCTTGAGCCGCGAAGAAGGCATTGGTCCAGCGCCGGTGGTCGGCTTCGCTGCGCCCCATCGAGGGACGCTTCTCCTGCTTGCGCAGGATGGCGCGCAGCCGCCGTCGGATAAAGCCGTCGAGCTTGCGGAACAGGCGCGGCCTGGCATGCATGAAGTAGCCAAACCACCCGCGCAGCAGCGGATTGAGGTCAGCGATGATCCGCCCCAGGCTGTCACCTCGGCTGCGGATCGTCCTGGCTCTCACCCTGTCCCGGAAGGCCTTCAAACTCTTGGTGCGCACGTACCGCCGACCGGCCTCGAACCGGTAGCCAAGGAACTCAAATCCCTGGCCCGGTTGTCGGCTGTCGGTGATCCGTGTCTTGTCCGGGTGCAGCGTCAGGCCGTTGGCAGTCACCCACGCCGTCACCTGGCGCAGGGCTGCCGTCGCCTCCGCTTCCGACGCGCAGAGGATCACAAAGTCGTCGGCGTAGCGCACCATCCGATCGCCGCTCCGCTCCATCAGTCGGTCGAGCGCGTGCAGGTACAGGTTGGCCAGCAGCGGCGACAGCACCGCCCCTTGGGGCGTTCCCGTCGTCGGCTGCCAGTGCGCCATCTCCGTCATGATCTCCTGGCGCAGGAAGCCCTCGATCAACGCCAGCACACGGCCATCGCTGATCGAGCCTGCCACCATCGCCAGCAGCCGGTCGTGCGGGATGGTATCGAAGTAGCTCTTCAGGTCGGCATCCACCACGAAGGTGCGGCCTTCCTTCAGCAGCCGGTCGACTTCCCGCAGAGCGTCCTTGCAGCCGCGTCCCGGACGGAAGCCGTAGCTTCCGGGCCGGAATTGCACTTCAAAGATCGGCTCGCTGACCAGCTTCAGGGCGGTTTGGACAATCCGGTCCTTGACCGTCGGAATCCCCAGCGGGCAAGTCTTGCCGTCCGCCTTGGGTATCTTCACCCGTTTGACCGGGCTCGGCCGGTAGCTGCCGTCTTCCAGGCTCTCCCGGAGTTCCCGCAGATACCGCCCCGACTGCCCAGCGAACCGTTCGACACTTTGCCCATCCACACCGGCCGCCCCCTTGTTGCGGGCAACACGCTGCCACGCCAGTTCAAGGGTTGCCGGTCGGGTGACCTTGTCGATCAGACTGAACCACTTGCCTCCTTTGACGCCGTTACCAAGCGCCGACACCATGCGATCCGTCCAGATCGAAGCTTCCGTCCACCACAGTTCGCGGGGTTTCCCGACGATGGCATCTGTCCCTTGCTTAGCCTTGGCGGCACTGCCGGGACTTTCCTGCTCCATGCTCGACCTCTCGCATCCAGCTCCCTGCCTCCCTTCCCTTGGGTCGGTTTTGCTGCCCGTCCCTCTCGTGGCTCGCGCCACCGCGGTACTATGAAGGCTCTGAACTCCTGGCGGTCTCACCCGAACCGCCAGGTCTCTCCGTTTCAGCCGCCTTGCCGTCCCGGCATTCCGCCCTCAACCACGTGATCCGCCCGCCGGTCGCTTTGTCAGTCGCCTCAGCGCCGGCGGTTGTTCCAGGCTTCGCCATTCATGAGCAGGCTCGCCACCAGACCCCGCCGAAACAGGTTCGTCATCCTACGGACTGCCGGTTCACCTCCGGTTGCTCCCCACCCCGCCTCTCGGCGACGCAGTTACCTTCGATTACTGGGCTGCGACCAACCCAGGCACGGACTTGCACCGTGCAGACAAAGCGTCCTCGCGGACGCACTCATGGTCGGCGAAGGCCGACCATCCACGTCTTTCGCGCAGCCGCGAAGATGACCGCCGCCCTCATTGCCGCACTCGTCGGCGGCTACCTGCTCGGCTCGATCCCGTTCGGCCTGCTGCTGACGCGCGCCGCCGGGCTCGGCGACATCCGCCAGCTCGGCTCGGGCAACATCGGCGCCACCAACGTGCTCCGCACCGGCAGGCGCGCGCTGGCGGCTGCGACCTTGCTGCTCGACGGCGGCAAGGGGGCGGCGGCGGTGCTGCTCGCCGGCGCCGCCGCCGGGCCAGATGCGGCACTGCTGGCGGGGTTCGGCGCCGTGCTCGGCCATATGTTTCCGGTCTGGCTCCGCTTTCGCGGCGGCAAAGGGGTAGCGACCGGCCTGGGTGTCCTGATCGCGGCCGCGTGGCCGGTCGGGCTGGCCGCCTGTGCGGTATGGCTCGCGGTGGCGGCGACGCTGCGCATGTCCTCGGCTGCCTCGCTCGGTGCCTTTGCCGCCGCACCCTTGCTCGGCTGGGGCCTCGCCGGCCCGGCCGTGGCACTGCTCGCCCTGGCGATCGCCGCGCTGATCTACCCACGGCACGGCGCCAACATCCGTCGCCTGCTCGCCGGCACCGAGCCGCGGATCGGGCGCCGCGGCACATGACCGATGCAGAGGCACAGGACCGGCTGCGGCTCGCGCGGACCGAGACGGTCGGGCCGATCACCTACCGGCGCCTGCTCGCCCGCTTCGGCTCCGCCGCTGCGGCACTCGCCGCCCTCCCTGGCCTCGCCCGCGCCGGCGGCCGTGACGCCCTGCCGGTGCCCAGCCGCAGCGAGGCCGCCCGCGAGATCGACCGCACGGCACGGCTTGGCGGGGCGATGCTGTTCCTCGATGCGCCCGGCTACCCGCCGCTGCTGGCGACGCTGGAGGACGCGCCGGCCGTGATCGCGGTGCTCGGTAATCCGGAAGCGCTGTCCGCACGGTCGGTCGCGATCGTCGGCGGCCGCAACGCCTCGGCGAATGGCCAGCGCTTGGCCGAACTGCTTGCCTCCGAGCTGGCCCGCGCCGGGCTGGTGGTGGTCTCGGGCATGGCGCGCGGCATCGACGCCGCCGCCCATGAGGGCGCACTTCGCAGCGGCCGCACCGTCGCGGCGGTCGCCGGCGGCCTTGATCTGCCGTACCCGCCCGAGCACGCCGATTTGCAGCGCCGGATCGCCGCGAGCGGCGCCGTGGTCACCGAGGCACCGCCCGGCACCGCCCCGCAGAGCCGCCACTTCCCGCGCCGCAACCGCCTGATCGCCGGCCTGGCCCTCGGCTGCGTGGTGATCGAGGCGGCGCCCCGATCGGGCAGCCTGATCACCGCGCGCCTCGCCCTCGACGCCAACCGGGAGCTGTTCGCCACCCCCGGCTCGCCGCTCGACCCGCGCTGCCGCGGCTCGAACGACCTGTTGCGCCAGGGCGCGCATCTGGTCGAGGACGCGTCCGACGTCCTCCAACACCTCCCGCCCGACGGGGCGCCGAGGCCGGCCGCGCCGGGTTTTTCGGACCGGACCCCGCCGCCGCTGAACCCCGCACCCGCGGCGGAGGTGCACGACGCCGTGATCGAGCTTCTCGAGCCGTCCCCTACCCCGGTTGATTTTCTGATCCGGCACTGCCAGTTACCCGCCGCCGTCGTGATGGCGGCGCTCGTGGACCTGGAACTCGCCGGCCGCGTCGAGATGCTGCCTGGCAACCGCGTCGCCCGGGTCATGGACCCGGGGTTCTGAGCCAGTTGACGGACCCCGCGCAGCCCATGCCAGACGTCGTCGTCGTCGAATCGCCCGCCAAGGCACGCACGATCAACAAGTACCTGGGCGGCGGCTATACCGTGCTCGCCAGCTTCGGCCACGTTCGCGACCTGCCGCCCAAGGACGGCAGCGTGCGGCCCGAGCAGGGCTTCGCGATGGACTGGGAGGCGGATGAGCGCGGCGCCCGCCAGGTCGCCGCCATCGCCAAGGCGCTGAAGGGCGCGGACCGGCTCTTTCTCGCCACCGACCCCGACCGCGAGGGCGAGGCGATCTCGTGGCACGTCCGCGCCATGCTGGAGGAGAAGCGCGCGCTCAAGGGCGTCGATGTGCGGCGGGTCACGTTCAACGAGATCACCCGCAGCGCCGTCCGCCTCGCGATGGCGCATCCGCGGGCACTCGACGAGCCCCTGATCGACGCCTATCTCGCCCGGCGCGCGCTCGACTATCTCGTGGGCTTCACCCTCTCGCCGGTGCTCTGGCGCAAGCTGCCGGGAAGCCGTAGCGCCGGACGGGTGCAGTCGGTGGCGCTGCGCCTCGTCTGCGAGCGCGAGGCCGAGATTGAGGCGTTCCGCCCGCGCGAGTACCTGGACCGTCGAGGCGGTCTTCACCACCCCCGCCGGTGCCCCGTTCACCGCGCGCCTGACGCATCTGGACGGAAAGCGGCTCGATCAGTTCGATCTCAATGACGAAGCCGCAGCAATGCGCGCCAAGGCCGCGGTGGAGACGGGGATGTTCTCCGTCGCCTCGGTCGAGCGCAAGCGCGTCCGCCGCAACCCGCCGCCGCCCTTCACCACATCGACCTTGCAGCAGGAGGCGAGCCGCAAGCTCGGCATGGGCGCGCAGGGCACGATGCGCATCGCCCAGCAGCTCTACGAGGGCGTCGATCTCGACGGCGAGACGGTCGGGCTGATCACCTACATGCGCACCGACGGCGTGCAGATGGCGCGGGAGGCGATCCTAGCGATCCGCGATCATGTGCGCCAGGTCGATGGCCCCGACTACCTGCCGGCGGCACCGCGTGAATACAGCACCAAGGCGAAGAACGCGCAGGAAGCGCACGAGGCGATCCGCGCCACTGACGTGGCCCACACGCCCGAACGTGTCGCCCGCGACCTCAGTGCCGAGCAACGCCGGCTCTACGAGCTGATCTGGAAGCGCGCGGTCGCCTCGCAGATGGCCTCGGCCGAGCTCGATCAGGTGACGGTCGAGGTCCAGAACGGCCAGGCCACGCGGCTCCGCGCGACCGGCTCGATCCTCGCCTTCGACGGCTTCCTCAAGCTCTACCGCGAGGACACGGACGAGGCCGAGGAGGAGGCGGAAGGCAGGATGCTGCCGCCGATGGCCGAGCGCGACCCGCTCGATCGCGGCGCGGTCACCGCCAACCAGCACTTCACCCAGCCGCCGCCGCGTTTTTCGGAGGCGAGTCTGGTCAAGAAGCTGGAGGAGCTGGGGATC
The DNA here is from genome assembly GCA_963754235.1 of uncultured Alphaproteobacteria bacterium. Classification (GTDB taxonomy): domain Bacteria; phylum Pseudomonadota; class Alphaproteobacteria; order Acetobacterales; family Acetobacteraceae; genus DATAYA01. The sequence continues at coordinate 55,011 of CAVWFK010000034.1, forward strand.
GGCCGGCCCTCCACCTACGCCTCGATCCTGAGCGTGCTGCGCGACCGCAACTACGTCCGCCTCGAGAATCGCCGCTTTATCCCCGAGGATCGCGGCCGGCTGGTGACCGCGTTCCTGACCAGCTTCTTCGAGCGCTACGTCGATACCGGCTTCACCGCCGACCTCGAGGAAAAGCTCGACGACATCTCGGGCGGCCGGGCCGACTGGCGCGCGGTGATGGCGGCGTTCTGGGAGGAGTTCTCCCGCGCCGTCGATCAGACGAAGGATTTGAAAATATCCGACGTGATCGCCGCACTCGACGAGGATCTGGGACCGCATTTCTTCCCGCCCAAGCCCGACGGCTCCGACCCGCGCGGCTGTCCTGCCTGCGGCAACGGGCGGCTCGGCCTCAAGCTCGGGCGCTACGGCAGCTTCATCGGCTGCTCCAACTATCCCGCCTGTCAGTACACCCGCCGGCTCGCGATCGAGGGCGATGAGGAGGCCGCCGCCGACACGCTGAAGGAGGGGCTGCGCGTGCTCGGCCACCAGCCCGAAACCGGCGAGGAGATCACCGTCCGCCGCGGCCCCTACGGGCTCTACGTCCAGCAAGGGGAGCCGCAGGGGAAAGAGAAACCGCGCCGCACCTCGCTGCCGCGCGGGGTAGAGGGAGACAGTCTGACGCTCGAACAGGCGATCGGCCTGTTGTCGCTGCCGCGCCTGGTGGGGATGCATCCCGAGCGGGGCGAGCCGATCGAGGCCGGCATCGGCCGGTTCGGACCGTATGTGCGGATGGGCGGGGTCTATGCCTCGCTCGACCGCGACGACGACGTGCTGGCGGTGGGGCTGAATCGTGCCGTTGACGTGCTGGCCAGGAAACTCGCCTCGGTGCGCACGCTTGGACCGCACCCAAAGGACGGCGAGCCGCTGATGGTCAGGCGCGGGCGGTTCGGGCCTTATGTGCAGCACGGCTCGACAGTCGCGAACCTGCCGCGCGGGGTGGAGATGGAGGCGCTGACGCCGGAGTCGGCGGTGGCGTTGCTCGCCGAGCGCGGCAAGGTGCTGAAGCCGAAGGGGGCCAAGGGCGGCCGCAAGGCACCGGCGCGGAAGGCGGCGGCGGCTCCGCCGTCCCCGGCGCCGCGGGCGCCGGTCAAGAAGAAGCCGGCAGCCAAGAAGAAGGCCGCTCCCAAGCCGGCGCCGGCCCGCAAGCGTCGGACGGCGTGACATTACCTGCCCAGACGATCCGGGGCATAATCTGCCCCAGACATATCGGCCGGGCGCAGGGTGGAAGAGGCAGATGAGGCGCTTCGGCGTCGCGACCGCGGTACTGCTCGTCCTGGCGCTGCAAGGCGGCGACGCGCTCGCCCAGGAACGCGGCCAGCAGCGCAGCCTTGCGCAAGCCGCCATCACCCGCGCCTTGCTTCCGGCGCCCGTCAGCACCGAACACACGATCGCGCTGCCCGGCCGCACGCTGCACTTCACGGCGACCGCGGGAAGCGTGCCGCTGCTGGGCGATCAGGGCCAGGTTCAAGCCGAGATCAGCGTTATCACCTATCGGCTCGACGGCGTCGATCCGCGGACCAGGCCGGTGGCCTTCGTGATAAATGGCGGTCCCGGCTATGCCTCGGCCTGGCTGCATTTGGGTGGGCTCGGTCCCTGGCGCCTCCCGATGGAGGGGCCGGCCGGTGCGCCGTCCGCGACACCGGCCGTTCGGCCCAACGCCGAGACCTGGCTCGACTTCACCGACCTGGTGTTCCTCGACCCCGCCGGCACCGGCTTCAGCCGGATCGACGCGACGGCGAAAGACATGCGCCAGCGCCTCTGGTCGGTGGACGGGGATATCGACAGCCTCTCCCGGGCCATCGGCAAATGGCTCGATCGCAACGGCCGAATGCTGTCGCCGAAATACATCGTGGGCGAGAGCTATGGCGGCTTCCGCGCGCCGCGGCTGGTGCGTGCGCTGGCCCAGAGCGAGGGCGTCGGCATAGCGGGACTGGTGCTGATCTCGCCCTCGCTCGACATGAGCGACGGCAGCCAGGCCTTCGACCCGCTGTTCTGGGCCGAGCGCCTGCCGACCGAGGTCGCAATCGCCCGGGCCGCGCACGGGCCGGTCACCCGCGCCGCGCTGGCCGATGCCGAGGCATATGCCGGCGGCGATTATCTGCTCGATCTGGTGCGCGGCGTGGGCGACCGAGCGGCGGTGGCGCGGGTCAGCCAGCGCGTGGCCGAGCTGACGGGTCTCGATCCCGCCCTGGTCCGTCAGCGTGCCGGGCGGATCGACACATCCACCTTCCAGCGCGAGATCGATCGCGCTCAGGGGCGCGTGACGAGTCGGTTTGACGGCACGGTGACGAGCCCCGATCCGTTCGAGAGTGCCAGCTTCTCCCGCTTTCCCGATCCGCTGCTGGACGGGCTGGAGGCGCCGTTTTCCGGCGCGATGATGGAGTTGTATGCGAAACTGCGCTGGCACCCCGACGCGCGATATCGACTGTTCAACGAGCAGGCCAACCGTCAGTGGGATTTCGGCCGCGGCGGTCGGCCGCAATCGGTGACGGCATTGCGCACGGCGCTGGCGCTGGACCCGCAATTCCACGTGGTCGTGGCGGCCGGGCTGTTCGATCTGGTGGTGCCGTATTTTCGGACGCAGATGCTGTTGGACACCATCCCGCAAGGGGCCGGCGGCGACCGGGTCAGGTTCGTCGTGATGCCGGCTGGGCACATGATCTACGCGCGCGACGATAGCCGCGTGGCGCTGCGTAACGAGGCCGAACACTTGATTGAGGGGCGGTAGCGCCCTCTTCCACGGGAAACCGATCGCTGGGTCAGGCCGCCGTGCTCCGACGCAGCCGGGCCAGCGCCTGGTCCCAGGCAAGATGGATATGCGCATCCATGGCCGCGGCCGCGCGCTCCGGATCTTGCGAGCGGATGGCGGCGACGACGGGATCGTGGCTCTGCGCCATGATCTCCCAATCTGCTGAGGCCTCACCGAGGAGGCCGATGACGAGGCGCAGGTCGAGCGCGATCTCGTTGAAGATGCGCACCAGCATCTGGTTGCCCGTCGCCTCTACCACCAAGCGGTGAAAGGCGAAATCGGCGAGAACCTGCGCCGGCACGTCGCCTCGCGCGCAGGCCTCCTTGATCCGAAGTACCGCTTCGTCGAAACGCGCGGACATGTCCGACGTCAGGTTCCGCGCCGCTGCGGCGGTTGCATGACGCTCGATGCAGAGCCGGACCTCGAAGACGTCTTCCAATTGGCGCAGTGTTACCCTACGGACAAAGAAACCCCGGCCGCGCTCGGAAACGAGGAGGCCAACGCTCTCCAGGAGCCGCGCGGCTTCACGGATAGGAGCCCGGCTGATGCCGAGCTCGCGGGCAAGCTTGGCTTCTACCAGGCGCTCGCCGGGGGCGAGCCGGCCTGAGGAGATGCGGTGCCTGAGCTCCGCCGCCACGTCTTTGGTAAGATCCGTGGCGGTCGGCGCTTCGCCGGTTGCCGCCGGCCCGACCACCGCAGCCTCGACATCGATTTTCATCAGGGCGCCGGATTGACCCCGATGCCGAGCAGGTGCGCGCCGGCTCTAGGCGCCGTCTCGGCGGGAGCGGCTTTGGCAGCCAGCACCTCGATCTGCCGGTTCGGCAAGGTAAGGAGGTCACGAAAGCAGCCGGCGATGTCGTTGGTGATCGCCTCGGCGGCCGCATCGGCGTCCCCCCGGGCGATCGCCTCGAAGGTCACCCAGTGACCGCGTAGCGAGCGGATCAGGGCCTCTTGGTCGGGCTTCGTCAGCCGCACTGTCGGGCCAATCCGAAGCCATAGCGGCTCCAGGATCGACAGGAGCAGGGCGGAACCGCTGGCAAGCCCGATCTGCTGGTGGAACGCCCAGTGCGACTTCAGGTAGTCCGCCGTCTCGCCACGCACGGCGGCGTATTTCATGTCCTGATAATGGAGCTCCAGCAGGCCCAGATCGGCGGCGTCAGCGCGGAGGGCAGCGCGGCGCGCGGAAATGACTTCCAGGGCGATCCGTACTTCTCGCAATTCCACCACATCTTCGGCAGAGAGCTTCGGCACCATCATGCGGCGGCTCTCTGTCACCACGATGGCCCCAGTGCTCGCGAGCCTCTGAAGCGCGTCCCGGATCGGCACGAGGCTGGTTTTGAGGACCTTGGCAAGGGAACGGAGCGTGATCTTCTCGCCCGGCGAAAAGTGACCCGTCACCAGCCACGCGGCGAGCTGCTCGTAGACCTGTTCGTGCAGCCTCTGGTGTGCAGAGGTTCTTGCCGGAGGCGTCAGCGCAGCATCTGAAAACAGTCGTAAGATGCTCGTCTTCCTTGCCGTCCGAAGCGCGCCCGGATCGCAGGCGGATGGGTGAAGGATGAGCGTGCGCAACTGGCCGTCGATCGCGCGACCAGCATGCCTTCCAGCGGCCGGCCCGCCCACGCATCGGACGCTCAACAAACCTTCGTACGAAACACGTTGACACGCTCCCGGTCTCCGTGCAACTCGTTTGTTATAACAAAAGCGGCCCCTCCGGGCCAGACTGAGCCATTTTCACCTGGAAATCTTGGCGACTGCGTCCGGATTGTCGACAGGCGGTAAGTGGCGGGGAGTGACGGTTATGCAGTCTCCTGAACTGAATTGCGATGTCGGAGAAGGCTTTGGCCTGTACCGGATGGGGGACGATGCGGCGATCATGCCGTTCCTGGATGCTGCCAACATTGCTTGCGGCTTCCATGCTTCCGATCCGGTGACGATGGGGTGCACCGTCAGGCTCGCCATGGAACACGGTGTGCGTATCGGCGCTCACCCTTCGCTGCCGGACCGCGAGGGCTTCGGCCGCCGCGAGATGAAGCTGAGCCGAGAGGAGATCCGCGACGCCTTCACCTACCAGATCGGCGCACTTTCCGGTTTCGTCAGCGCCGAAGGCGCGACGCTCAACCATGTGAAGCCGCACGGGGTCATCTACGGCATGGCAGCGCGTGACCCGGAGGTGTGCCACGGCATCTGCGACGCGCTTGAGATATTTGAGCTGCCGCTTTACGGCATGGCCGGCACACTCCACGAGAACATTGCGCGCGAGCGCGGCGTGCCGTTCGTCGGTGAGTTTTTCGCGGATCTGGAGTATGATGGCACTGGTCGCCTCATTATCACTCGCGAGCATCCGCCGGTTGATCCCGACTATGCCGCGACGCGGCTCCTGCGGACCATCCGCGAGGGCGTCGTGGCTGCGACCGACGGCACCCTCCTGAAAGTCTCCTTCAAGACCATCTGCATGCATTCCGATACGCCAAATGCGCCAGATATTGCCCGTGCACTGCGCACTGCACTGAGTGAAATCCGGAGCTCCGGGAGAGCCGCCGCGGCCGGCTGAAGCCGCACCAGCATCACCGCAGCGGGCCAATGAGGGTGTCCTTGAGGGACACCGCATCAACCGAGGAGGGAAGGGGAGTTATGGTGAAAGTAGGCTTGGGAGCAATGTTTCGGGCGGCCGTTCTGGCTGGCATCGTCTGCGGCGTCTCATCCGGCGGCGCGCAGGCGGACGATTGGAGCTTCAAAGTTGCCAATGTGATCGCCGGCAAGAAGGTTGACGCGGCGTGGACGCCGATCCAACCGAGCAAGGTCACCAAGCCGTGGAGGATCTGTGCGCTCTTCCCGCATCTGAAGGATTCATACTGGCTCGCCGCCGATTACGGTATCGTCGCGGAAGCAAAGCGCGACCACGTCCATCTTCAGCTCTACGAGGCGGGCGGCTATACAAACCTGTCGACGCAGCTCAACCAGCTCGATAACTGCATAGCCCAAGGCTACGATGCGATCGTCCTTGGCGCGATCAGCGCCGATGGGGTCGGGGCTCTGGTGCGCAAGGCTACCGCCAAGGGAATGCCCGTCATCGACTTCGTCAACGGCGTCAACGATCCGAGCGTTTCCGGCCATGCGTTAGTGAGCTTCTACGATCTCGCCTACACAACGGGGAAGTACCTCATCCAGCACACGGCCGGTAAGCCTGCCGTGGTCGGCTTTTTCCCCGGCCCGCAGGGCGCCGGGTGGTCCGACGACGCTGTGCGCGGCTTTAACGACGCCATCAAGGGTTCCAACGTGAAACTTGCCGTCACACGGCGTGGCGACACGGGCCTCAACGTCCAGCTCGACTTGATCCAGAACGCCCTTCAGGCCTACCCCAACATCAACTATCTGGTCGGCGTCGACATTGCCGCACAGGCGGCTGCCGTGGCGGTACGCAACGCCAACAAGGTCGGGCAGATCCAGGTACTGGCCTTCGACATCATTCCGCCGGTCTACCAGGATATCGTGCACGGCCACGCGCTCGCGTCGCCGACCGATTTTACGGTCATCCAGGGCCGGATGGCGGTCGATATGGCCGTGCGTCTTCTGGAAAAGCAGAAGCTGCCGGCGACGCGCTCAGGCCCGGTCCCCGTCATGGTGACACAGGCGAACGCCAAGACGATTCCCTGGAACGATATGTTCGCGCCGAAGGGCTTCAAGGTGACGTTCACGGTCAGTCCGAAGTGATCGCTGCGGGCGGGAGCAGTAAGAGAGGAGACCTCGTCGCCTCTCTGAACCGCGTGTGGAAATATTATGGGCCGTTCGCCGCGCTCAAGGATGTGAGCCTCGATCTGCGACGCGGCGAGGTTCACATGCTTCTTGGCGAGAATGGCGCCGGCAAGTCGACACTGGTCGGCCTTCTCATCGGTTCGCATGCGCCGGACAAGGGCACCGTTTCGATCAATGGCGCGCCCGCCCGAGACTATTCCCCGGTCGAGGCGCGGCGGCAAGGCATCAACGCCGTCCTGCAGGATTTCAGCCTCGCACCGTCGCTGACCGTGGCGGAGAATTACTTCCTCGGCCGCGAGGTGACGCATGGCGGTCTTCTGAACAAGGCGGTCATGCGCCGCACGGCGGCTGCTGCGGTCGGCAAGCTCGGCATCCAACTCGACGCCGACCGCCGCGTGAGCGAGCTCAGCAGGGCCGAGCAGCAAGTGCTCGAGATCGTGCGCGCGTTGGGCGGCGAGCCTGGTGCCCTCGTTCTGGACGAGCCAACGGCAACGCTGAGCCATGATGAGAGCGAGCATCTCTTCGCAATCGTGAAGCAACTTCGCGAGGAGGGCTGGGGCATCCTCTATATCACCCATCGCCTGGAAGAGGTGCCGCGCCTCGGGGACCGCGTCACCGTGCTGCGCGACGGCCAGGTCGCCGGCGCGCACGAGCTCTCATCGGTCTCCGAGGGGGAGCTCGTTCAGGAGATGATCGGGCGCCCCTTGACCACATTCTATCCAACGGTGCAGGCCCACCCGACCGAGGCCGCGCTCTCACTGATCGACATTACCACCGCGGACGGGGGCCTCGATCGCGTCACCCTCGAGATCCGCCGCGGCGAGATCGTCGGGATCGGCGGCCTTGTCGGCTGTGGCAAGGGCGATGTGGCGCGTGCCATTTTTGGCCTTGTGCCGATCCGCTCAGGCCGCATCGAGCAAGACGGCCGCGCCTTCGTACCGCATAGACCCCGTGACGCCTTACACCAGGGCATCGTTTATCTGCCGCAGGACCGGCGGCGCGAGGCGTTGGCTTTGAATCGCTCGATGATGGAGAACCTCACCTTCGAGGTGGTGGGCGACCGCCAGTTCAACCGGCTCGGGCTCTTGCGCCGCCGGTCGCTAAGCAAGCTCGCGGGCGAGATCGCAGCGCGCCTTGACATCCGCCCGCGCGACACACGCAAGAGGGTGCAAGAACTCTCGGGCGGAAATCAGCAGAAGGTTGTGCTTGGACGTGCGTTGACGCGCGAGCGACTGGTCTATGTCTTCGACGAACCAGCAGCCGGTATCGACGTCGCGGCGCGCGTCGACTTCTATAATCAGATAAAAGGCCTCTGCGAGGCTGGCGCGGCGATCCTGCTGATCACCTCCGACCTCCAGGAATTGGTGCACCTGTCGCACCGCGTATACGTCATGCATGCCGGTCGGATCGCCGCTGAGCTGGCGGGCGAGCGCATCACAGAGGAGGCGGTGGTACGGCATTCGTTCGGTGAGGCGGCTGAGGCAGCCTAGTCCGAAGACTGGATCCTGGTGCCGAGGCAGGGCGGGAGATTACTTTGGGCCTGAACACGCGACGCGCCGACAGCTTCGAGGCGACACGTCCCAAAGGGTCCGCAATGACGTACCTGACACGCGCCTTCGGCCGTTACGGCGCGTTGCCCCCACTGATCATTCTCGCGATCATTCTGTTTCAGTGGGGCAACACCCGTTTTCTGAGCTCGGCCAATCTCCTGAACATTTTGCAGCAGGGCGTCTATCTGCTCCTGATCGCGCTCGCCCAGATGCTGGTGCTCCTGTCGGGCGGCTTCGATCTTTCGGTCGGCGCCAACGTCGCGCTGACGAGCATCATCAGCGCGACCGTCATGGTCTGGTTCCAGGGCCTGTTTCCCGACGCGGAACTGCTGGCTGTTTTTGTCGGCGTCGCCACGACCGTCGGCGTCGGCCTTTTCGCCGGGCTTTGCAATGGCATCGGCGTCAGCGTGCTAAAGGTCAATCCCTTCATCGTGACGCTGGCGACCGCCTCCATCTTCCAGGGCCTCACGTTGCTGATCAGCCAGGGCCTCGAGGTCAGCGGCTTGCCGGACCCATTCATATACGGCCTTGGTTCCGGCTTCGTCGCCGGCATCCCAATGGTGGTGCTGCTGGCGCTGCCGATCGTGATCCTCGTCTATGTCGGCGTGAACAGGACCCGCTTCGGCCCCTATCTCTATGCGACCGGTTCCAATGCCCGGGCGGCGCTGGTGGCCGGCATTTCCGTCACCGGTACGCTAATGCTCACCTATCTCGCCTGCGCGATCATCACGGCGCTGGCGGGCTTCATGCTGACCGCACGCGTCTCCGCCGGCGAACCGCTGCTCGGCGGCGAATTTCCGCTGCGGTCTATCACCGCGGCGGTGATCGGCGGCTGCTCCCTCCGCGGCGGCCAGGGCACAGTCGGTGGCGTGATTCTCGGCGCAATCTTTGTCACGCTGCTTGCCAACGGCATGGATCTGCTGCGCCTCGGCTCGAACTCCCAGATGATTGTGCTTGGCCTCGTCCTGGTCGGTGCGGTCCTGCTCGACCGCTATCGCGCGGGGGCCCTCGGTGCGCGAAGCTAACCGAAATACCGGGTCAGCGAGACGGATGAGGTTTTTGGCCAGATCGCGGACAATACCGGCAGGATCGGCGCCTTTGGTCAGAGATCGGGACGTAAGGCTGCCATGCACCGCGTCCTGATTGCCAATCGCGGTGAGATTGCCTGCCGGGTCGCGCGATCCTGTCGCACGCTCGGGTTCGAGACGGTCGGCGTTGTCTCGGACGCCGACCGCGACGGGTTGCATGCGAGCCTCGTCGATCGCGCGCTGAGGATCGGCCCCGGGCCGGCAAAGGACAGCTATCTTCGCGCCAACCGCATTCTTGCTGCCGCACAAGAGGCAGGCGCCGATGCGATCCATCCGGGATACGGTTTCCTGGCAGAGAATGCAGATTTCGCGCGGGCAGTGCTCTCGGCCGGACTGACGTGGATCGGGCCGCATCCGGAAACGATCGACGCCATGGGCGACAAGCAGCGTGCCCGAGAGATCGCCGTTGCGGCAGGCGTTCCAGTTCTGCCGGGCAGCCGCCGCTTCGCGCCCGGCGACCTCGATGGCCTGGAGCGGGCGATGGCCGGCGTCGGATTTCCACTGTTGGTCAAGGCGGCCGCTGGCGGCGGCGGAATTGGCATGCGGCGCGTCGACCACGCGGGCGCCCTGCGGAGCGAAGTGGAAGCCACGCAGACCATGGCGGCTCGCTCCTTCGGCGACGGCACCGTCTATCTGGAGCGCCTGGTGGAGCACGCACGCCACATCGAAATTCAGATCTTCGGCTTTGGCGACGGCTCCGCCGTGCATTTTTACGAACGGGAATGCTCCATCCAGCGTCGCTTCCAGAAGGTGATCGAGGAGACGGCGGCGCCCGGTCTGCCGGATGAGGTGCGCCGCCGCATGGCTGATTGCGCCGTCTCGCTGGCGTGCCGCCAGGCCTATCGGGGCGCCGGAACGGTCGAATTCGTTGTCGATGCGCTGACTGGCCAATTCTTCTTCCTCGAGATGAACACGCGGATCCAAGTGGAACACCCCGTAACGGAAATGGTCACAGGGCAGGATCTCGTCGCCCTCCAGCTCCGGTTTGCGGCCGGCGCGCTCGATCCGTTCAACCAGGATGCCGTAACCCGTCGCGGTCACGCGCTGGAATGCCGAATTCTACGCAGAGGATCCGAGCCGCAACTTCATGCCGTCGCCGGGCCGGCTTGAAGCGTTCGACATGCCAGCCGAGGGCAATGGTCTTAGAATCGACACCGGCATTCGCGCCGGGGACAACATCACGATCTTCTACGATCCGATGATTGCCAAGATCGTCGCCTGGGGTGAGGACCGGCCACAGGCGATCGCCCGCATGCTCGACGGGCTCCGAAACTGCCGGATAGAAGGGGTGCGGACGAATCTCTCCTTCCTGATGGAGGTTCTGTCGCATCCGGCCTTCCAGGCCGGAACGCTCACGACCGGCTTTGTCGCCGCCCACAAATCCGCACTTGGCAGCATGGTTGTGTGAGGAAGCGGATGGGCACCATCGAGGAGTGGACATATGATCTATGAGGAGCCGCGGTTCCTTCCCGGCGGTGATCGCTACGTGCTGATCGAATTCGGCAATAACATGACGCTGGAGCTCAATTTCATGGCGCATGGGTTGGCCGGCGCCATTGCGGAGGCGGGCACGAAGGGGGTGATTGAGACGGCGCCCTGCTTCGCCTCCATGCTCCTTCATTATGATCCGGACGCGGTCACGCTTCCCGATCTCGAGCGGGAGATAAGCAGACTGATCAGTACGATTGGGCCGTCCGACGACATCGAGCTGCCGAGCCGGCTCTTCTATCTGCCGGCGACCTATCTCGACCCCTGGACCAAGGCCTGCGTGGAAGATTACTGCGCGAAGATTGTGCGGAAGCCTTGGGACCCCGAACTCATTGTCGCGGAGAACGGGCTTGAGGGTCTCGCGCAGTTCGTCCGCGTCCATTCCGGGACGGAATATTGGGTGGCCTCGCTCGGCTTCTGGCCGGGCCTGCCCTTCATGATGCCGCTTGATCCGCGTTGTGTGCTGACGGCGCCCAAATACGATCCGCCGCGTACCAACACCCCGCAAGGTACGATCGGGCTCGGCGGCGCCGCGCATTCGATCTACCCCGTGGCGACGCCCGGCGGCTACCAGATCTTCGCGCGGACGCCGGTGCCGATCTGGGATCCGGCACGGCGCTTTGATGCCTTCGCCAATTCCATCTGCCTCTTTCGTCCCGGCGATCGGATCCGCTTTGTCCCGTGCTCGGTCGAGGAGTTCCACGACGTCGAAGCCAAGGTGGCAGCGGGTACCTACGTCTACAACATCGTCGATTACCAGAAGTTCTCCGTCCGCCAGTACAAGGATTGGATCGGATCTCTGGATCGAACGCAGCGGTTTTGAGGGGGCAGGCTCATGCTCGAAGTGATCTCGCCGGGCCTGGAGACGTCCGTTCAGGATTATCCGGGTCGGCTCGGCTTCTGGAACCAGGGCTTTCCGCCCTCCGGGCCGATGGATTCGTGGTCGTTCCGCCTCGCCAATCTGCTCGTCGGCAACGAGGTCGGCGTCGCCGGACTGGAATGCCAGTATCTGGGACCGACGCTGCGCTTCGGCCGGGATGCGGTCATCGCGATCACCGGCGCGGATATGCGCCCCGAATTGGACGGCGTTCCTTGTCCAATGTGGGAAAGCCTGACCGTCGCGGCCGGGCAGACGCTGAAGCTCGCGGCCGCTTTGCGCGGCGCCCGGGCCTATGTGGCGCTCGCAGGCGGCATTGCGACGGAGCCCTGGCTCGGCTCACGCTCAACCTTCCACAAGGCCGGGGTCGGCGGTATGGCGGGCCATGCCCTGAAGGCCGGGCAGGAAGTGCCGGTGGCCGACGCGTCCGGTACACCGGGCCGCACAGTGAAAGCAGAGATGCGGCCGGTCTTTGCCAGCGACCGGCGCTGGGAAATCGAAGTGGTTGCCGGGCCGAACGACGACTGGATCGACGCGGCCGGTCATGCCCGTTTCCTCGGCTCCGACTGGAAGCTCTCCGGCAAGTCCGATCGCACCGGCTTTCGCCTCGATGGGCCCGAGTGGAGCTTCGCCCCCAAGGCAATAGACAAGGCGCCCGAGAACGGCTCGCTGCCCTCCAACATCATCGACCAGGGCTATCCCCTGGGCGCCATCAACCTAGCCGGGCAGACGCCGATTATCCTGGTCAATGACGGGCCGTCCATGGGCGGATTCATCAATCCCTACACGGTGCCCTCGGCTGCGTTCTGGAAACTCGGTCAATCGAAGCCGGGAGACGTTTACCGATTCAAGGCCATCAACGTGGAGGAGGCGCAAGTGCTGCGCCGTGCGCTGAACGCCATCTGCGGCCCATCAAGCCTCGAGTAGGGAACATTGCCATGGTCACAGAAATCCGAACGCAGGTACCCGGCAACATCTGGAAGGTTCTGGTGAAGCCGGGCGACCAAGTCAGCACCAACACTACGCTCTTTATCATGGAGGTGATGAAGACGGAGGTGCCGCATACCGCCGGCACTGACGGCACCGTCGCCGCGCTCCACGTCGCTGAGGGCCAGGAGGGCCTCGACGCCGACACCCTCGCCGTCACCATAGAGTTGTCGTCGGATTCGGCCGGCACCGATGCCGGCCTTGTCGGATGAGCGCTCTGCTCTACGACCACAGCGTGAAGACCACCGAAGCAGGTGGTCCGATGGGCCGTGCATCAGGCCTTCACCGTCGACGCCCGATAGATCTCGTTAATGGATCGTGCGAGCGTCGCGTCGAATGCGGCGTCGCTCATCGAATGACTGAGGTCCTCCATCAGCGCGCGTGAGAAGCTAGCGATCATGCCGCGGTTCGCGGCCAGGCGCTCGCAGGCTTCCGCCCTCGAATAGCCCCCGGAAAGTGCCACCACCCTGGCCACGCGATCGTGCGCGATCAGCGGCAAATACAGATCCGGAACCTCCGGGATCGTCAGCTTGAGCATCACCTGGCGCCCGCCGGGCAGGGACCCGAGCGCCTTGGTCAGTTCCGCGAGAAGGATGGCCTCGGCGCCGGCCTTGTCCGGGCTCTTGATCGACACCTCGGGCTCGATGATGGGCAGCAGGTCGTAGCTCGCGATCTGCTCGGCCACCTGGAACTGCTGCGCCACGACGGCTGCGATGCCCTGCTTCGACGGCAGATTGATGACAGAGCGCATCTTGGTGCCAAAGACGCCGAGCTTCACGGCGCGGGCGAGCAGCGCGTCCAGGTCGGGCATCGGCTTCATCAGCCTCACACCGTCGTTCTCAGGCGCGAGCCCCTGGTCGACCTTCACGATCGGAATGACGCCCCGCGACTGCCACAGGAAGGTCGGAACGGGCTGGCCCTCCACCTCCCCATCCATCGTGCGTTCGAACAGAATGGTCGCAATCACCTTGGCGCCGGTGAATGCCGGGGCGGTGATGATGCGGACACGCATTTCGTGGATGAGCCTGAACATTTCGGCATCGCCGCTATAGGCGGTGTCCGGGATGCCGTACAGGCGCAGCGCGCCCGGCGTCGACCCGCCGCTCTGGTCGAGCGCGGCGATGAAGCCGTCCTGTCCGGAGATTTGCGCGATCATGCGGTCATTGGCCATGGCAGGTGTCCTCGTCTCGCAGCGGTGCACTCAGCGGAGTATACCTCGCTGCCGGCCCGGTCGGCGACGGCAAGGGTGCGGACTCCTTCGACCCCGACCGCCCGCACCAGCCGATCAGACGATCCGCCCCTCGCGCACCACCACGCGACCGCCGCGGATCACGCTCCGCCGCGGCGGCCGGGCGACGATCGCCTCGGCCGAGGTGCGGGCATCGACCAGCACGAGATCGGCAATCGAGCCCGGCTTCAGGCCGTACTCCGCCACCCCGAGCAGCCGCGCGCCGGCCTCGGTGCAGCAGGCCAGCACCTCCGCCAGCTCGTCGTCCCGGCGCATGTTCTGGCGCATCCCCAGCAGCATCGCGCGCTCCAGCATGTCGGCGTTGCCATACGGTCCCCACGTGTCGCGCACGCCGTCCGATCCCGCCGCGACCAGGACGCCCGCCGCGAGCAGCCGGCGCAGCGGCGGCGCGGGCGGCGACGGGGGTGCCGTGGTGACGATCGCGATGCCCGCCTCGGCGAGCGAGGCGATCAGCGCGTCGGCGGCAGCGGGCGCCACCATGCCGAGGCAGAAGGCATGGCTGATCGCGACGTGGCCCGCCATGCCGAGTGCTCGGGTACGCTCGACGATCAGCTCGATCGAGAACGCACCCATCTCGCCAGGCTCGTGCAAATGGATGTCGAGCGGGCGGCCGAAGCGTTCGGCAAGGCCGAAGATCGCGTCGAGATGCCCCTTCGGGTCGCGGTCGATCGCACAGGGATCGAGGCCGCCCACCAATTCGGCGCCGAGGCGCAGCGCCTGCTCCATCAGCGCCAGCGTGCCCGGGCGGATCAGCAGGCCGCTCTGCGGGAAGGCGACGGTCTGGATGCCGACCAGGTCGCGCAGCGCGTCGCGCGTCGCCAGCACGCCCTCGACATGACGCACGCCGATCTCGGTATCAACGTCGACGTGGCTGCGGATCTGCGTGCTGCCGTGCGACAGCGCGAGGCGTGCCAGCCGTTCGGATTGGCGCCGCGGATCGAGGCCGAGTGCCGCGCGGGCCGCGCGCTCGTTGTCGATTTTGTCTGCAAGGGACGGGCCGACCGTATTCTCGTACCAGTCCATGCCGATAAGCGACTTGTCGAGATGCGTGTGCGCCTCGACCAGACCGGGCAATGCCAGAGCGCCGCCGGCATCGAGGGCCGCGGTGCCGGGCCGCGCGGCACCCCCGATCGCGGCGATGCGGCCGCCCTCGACGGTGATGGTGGTGGCAGCGGTCCCGAGCGGGCGGACGTTGCTGATCACGAGATCAGTCATTCGCCGATCTCCCTCGCGCCGCCGCCCGCATCACGCAGCGCCGACCATTCATCGGGGTCGAGACCCGCGGGCGACGCCTGCTCCCATCTGTCGAACCCGTCCATGCGCCCTTCGTCACTTCGCGCCGCCGGATCATACCGTTCTACGACGTAAAGCGGCCGCTGCTTGGTCTCGTTGAACACCCGGCCGAGATACTCGCCGATCACGCCCAGCGTCACCAGTTGCGCGCCGCCCAGGAACAGCACCACCGCCATCAGGCTCGGATAGCCCGGCACCGGGTTGCCGAACAGCAGCGTGCGCAACACGATCACGCCGCCATAGATCGCCGCGAACACCGCCACCACCAGGCCGAGATAGGTCGCGACCTTGAGCGGCATCACGGTGAAGCTGGTGATGCCCTCGAGTGCGAGGTTCCACAGCTTCCAGTAATTCCACTTGGTCTCGCCGGCATGGCGGGGTGCACGATCGTAGGGCACGGCGCGGGTCGGAAAGCCGATCCAGGCGAACAGGCCCTTCATGAAGCGGTGCTGCTCGCGCATCGCCAGCAGGGCCGTAACCGCGCGGCGGCTGATCAGCCGGAAATCGCCTGCATTGGGCGGCAGCGGCACGCGCCCCATGCGCGCCATCATGCGGTAAAAGAGGTTCGCCGTCGCCTTCTTCAGCGCAGTATCGCCGTATCGCTCGCGGCGCTGCGCATAGACCATGTCGAAGCCTTCGCGCCACGCGGCGACCAGGTCGGGGATCACCTCGGGCGGATCCTGCAGATCGGCGTCGATCAGCAGCACGGCCTGGCCGCGCGCATGATCGAGCCCGGCAGTGGTCGCGACCTCCTTGCCGAAATTGCGCGACAGATTGAGGATCGCAACGCGCGGATCGTGGCACTTCAGCGCCCGCAGCACCGCCAGCGTCTCGTCGCGGCTGCCATCGTTGACATACACCGCCTCCCAGCTTTCGCCGAGGCCGTCGAGCACGGCGGCGAGGCGGCGGTGGAACTCGGGCAGGCCGGGCGCCTCGTTGTAGGCGGGGATGACCACCGACAACGCGGGTGACAGCGTGGACGAGAGCGTCGGCGGCGCGGCCTCGGGGCTGGACAGGGCGCTCTCCTGCGCAGGGACGCCCGGCTTTAGCTTCGATCCCGCGCCGATGCCAGATGCCAAAGCGGGCGGATGACACGCAGCGGCGACGGCAGCATGGTGGGGGGCAGGGGGTACCCATGTTCTTCGACGGCTTCAAGCTGACCCATCTGGACCTGCCGCAGGGCCGCATCCGGCTGCGCCGGGGCGGCAGCGGGCGGCCGCTGCTGCTGCTGCACGGCAATCCGCAGACCCACGCGATGTGGCACCGCGTCGCCCCTACGCTCGCGCGCCGGTTCGAGGTGATCTGCCCCGATCTGCGCGGCTACGGCGGCAGCTTCAAGCCGGGGCCGACCCCCGACCATGCGCCCTATGCCAAGCGGGCGATGGCGGCCGACATGGTGGCGCTGATGGAGCAGCTCGGCCATCGCCGCTTCCGGCTCGGCAGCCACGACCGCGGCGCCCGTGTTGGCCATCGTCTCGCGCTCGACTTTCCCGACCGAGTCGAGCGGCTGGCGGTGCTCGACATCGTGCCGACGATCGAGCATTTCGAGCGCGCCGACATGTCCTTCGCGCTCGGCTACTATCACTGGTTCTGGTTCGCCCAGCCGCATCCGTTCCCCGAGGAGCTGATCAATGCAGCGCCGGAGACCTGGTTCAACGCCCATACCGGGCGCGAGCCGACGGCGCACGAGTTCTTCGCCCCCGAGGCACTCGCCGACTACCTCGCGGCGGCGCGCCAGCCGGAGACGATCACCGGCATGTGCGAGGACTACCGCGCCGCGGCAACGATCGACCTGGTGCACGACCGGATCAGCCGGGCCGAGGGAAGCCGCATCGCCGCGCCCACGCTGGTGCTCTGGGGCGGGAAGGGCCGCCTCGGCGGCTGGTACAACCCGCTGGCGCTGTGGCGCGAGTATGCCGCGGCCGAGGTGACAGGCGGCGCGATCGACGCCGGCCACTATCTCGCCGAGGAAGCGCCGGCGGCGGTGCTGGAATGGTTCGAGCGGTTCTTCGCCTGAGGGCGCCGCCTGGGCCGCAAGGGTTTCTTCCTTGCGACGTGGTCGGGAAGCCCTCTACCGCGTAGTCGAGCGGCAGCTCCCGGTGGTGCAGGACCGCCGTTTGGGTCCGCTCGAAGAGGGGCGCATTTCTGGGCCCGGAGCCTTAATACGAGCTGCTGCCGTTGCCGTTAGTGCTGCCGACAATGTTGTTGTTGCCGCCGAGGCTCACACCCTGGCTCAGGCCGGGAAGCGGGTTGTAGCGGCCGACATTGCCGAACAGTTGCTGCAAAAAGTTCGCCTCGCTGCCCGGCGAGGGCGTAGTGCGAGAGGCGATCGTGACCGGCTGCGAATCCGCCATGTCCAGTCGCTGGACGTGTTGCAGCACGCCCCCCTGGTTGAAGCTCAGCGCGACCACGTTCTGCTTCAGCTCGCCCGGCTTGCGGGCAATGCGCGGCCGCGTGACCTCACTGATGTAGAGCCAGGTGTTGTCGTCGAAGGTCGCCCGCGCGGTCGGCGAGCCGAGCAGCGCCTGGGCATCCTTCTCGGTCGAGGTGCCGACCGCGAGCTGCTTGAGCTGGTCGGGATCGACCGGGTTGCCGCGCACCTGCATCTGCGCCTCGAAGAAGCTGCAACCGCCGAGCAGCGGTAGCAGCAGCAGGGCGACGGCGGGGGGAGGAGGGCGAAGCGGCAAGCCTGATCCTTGCGTCTCTCGGTTTCCGGCGCCGCCCGGAGCGATTGACCGCGGGACTCGGCGCGCTATCTGTCGCTCCGTTGTCACGACTGGGCGCGCGCTGTCAATCCGCGGCGAACGAGGGATAAGAGATGTTCCGACGCCGCCGCTACGAACGGGCGGGCTTCGAGCTCTACGGCGCGGCGGTGGCCGCGGCGCGCGACCCGTTCGGCTATCGGCGCCTGGGGGTGCCCGACACGCTGGACGGGCGGTTTGACCTGGTGGGCTTGAACGTCTGCCTGCTGATCCGGCGGCTGCGCCACGATCCGCCGCCGGGCCCGGCGCTGGCGCAGGCGGTGTTCGACGCGATGTTCAGCGACATGGACATCAACCTGCGCGAGATCGGCGTCGGCGACCTCTCGGTGCCCAAGCGGGTGCGCGCGATGTGGGAGGCGCTGAACGGCCGCGCCCGCGCCTACGAGGCGGCGCTGGATGCGGATGATGCGGCGGCGCTGGCGGCGGCGCTCGGGCGCAATGTCTGGCGCGGCGCACCGCCCGCCGGAGCGCCGGAGATGCTCGCCGCGGTCGCGCGGGCGCAGGCGGCCCATCTTGCCGGTCAGGAGTTGGCCGCGCTTGCGAAGGGGCGGGCATCGTTTCTGTCGGCCGCAGACGCGGCGGCCAATGCACAGGTGCCGGCATGAAACCCGAGTTCTCCCGCCCGCTGGCACTCGCCCGGATCGGCGGCGGCCGGACGATCGCGATCGAGGCGACAGCGGCCGAGCGCGCCGCCCTGGCGCTGCGGATGCGAGTGCCCGAGCTGCCTGCGCTCACCTGCACCTTCGCGCTGCGCCCGACCGCCGGCGGGGTGGTGGAGGCCGAGGGCCTGCTGCGGGCACAGGCGGTGCAGGTTTGCGTGCTCTCCCTCGACCCGTTCGAGGCGGTGATCGAGGAGCGGTTTGCGCTGCGTTTCGTGCCGCGGGGAGCGGAGAGCTTGGCCATCGATCCCGATGCAATCGACGAAATGCCCTATTGCGGCGCTGTGATCGACCTCGGCGAGGCGGCCGCCGAGCAGTTGGCGCTGGCGCTGGACCCCTATCCCCGCAAGCCCGGCGCGACGCGGCCGGAGGGTGTGCAGCCGGAGCCGGAGGGGACGCCTGACCCGGCGCACCGCCGGCACTGACCGCGGGAGAAACAATCGACCGCCCCCGAAACGATCCCTGGGCCCGCGCCGGCATTCGCCTTGCAGGCGGTCGGCGCCTCTGGTAGAGCCCGGCCCCTGCAAACATCTCCGAATTGTAACCGTGGCCGGTCGCGACCCGCGCCCGTCGCCACAGCAGGACCGAAGGGCGCTGAGCCATGGCCGTTCCGAAGCGAAAGACCTCGCCTTCCCGCCGCGGAATGCGCCGCAGCCACCAGGCGCTGACGGCCGAGGCACACGCGGAGTGCGGCAATTGCGGCGAGCTGAAGCGTCCTCATCACGTCTGCCCGCACTGCGGCTATTACGACCGGCGCGAGGTGATCCCCGCCGGCAAGCCGCTGAAGGCGGTCCGCATCTGATCCGGCCGGGCGTCTGCCGGCACGTGCGGTGAGCAAGCCCTTCACGCTGGCCGTGGACGCGATGGGCGGCGATCACGCCCCGCAGGCGGTGGTCGATGGTCTGGCGATCGCCGCCGAGCGCCACCCCGGCGCGCGCTTTCTGCTGGTCGGCGATGAGCGGGCCGAGGCGATGCTTGCGAGGAACCACCGCGCGAATGCGGCCTGCACGATGCGGCACGCGCCGGAGGTGATCGGCAACGACCTCAAGCCGACCGCGGCGCTGCGGATGCGCGGCGCCTCGATGCGGGTCGCGATCGATGCGGTGGCGGCGGGCGAGGCGCTCGGCGTGGTGTCGGCCGGCAATACCGGGGCGCTGCTGACCTTGGCGAAAATCGTCATCAAGACGCTGCCGGGGATCGACCGGCCGGCGATGGCCGCGATCGGGCCCTCGGCGCGCGGCGACGTGGTGATGCTCGATCTCGGCGCCAACGTCGTCTGCGACGCCCGCAACCTGATCGAGTTCGCGGTGATGGGCGACGTGTTCGCGCGCACGGCACTTGGCCTGACCGCGCCCTCGATCGGGCTGCTGAACGTCGGCTCCGAGGAGATGAAGGGCGACGAGCGGTTGCGCCAGGCCGCCGAGGTGCTGCGCGAGAGTCACATCGGCCCGCAATTCCGCGGCTTCGTCGAGGGCCACGATATCGCTGCCGGCACCACGGACGTTGTCGTGACCGACGGCTTCACCGGCAACGTGGCGCTCAAGACCGGGGAGGGCGCGCTGAAGCTGGTGGGGGATCTGCTGCGCCAGGTGTTCAGCTCCAGCCTTTCGGCCAGGCTCGCCTATCTGCTGCTGCGGCCGAGCCTGGACCGCTTGCGCGAGTGGCTCGATCCGCGGCGCTACAACGGGGCGGTGATGCTGGGGCTGAACGGGATGGTGGTGAAAAGCCACGGCGGCACCGATGCCGAGGGCTTCGCGCACGCCGTCGATGTCGCGGTCGATATGGTTCTGCACGGCTTCAACGATCGTATCCGCGAGGCCCTGGCCCGGATCGGCCCGCTCGCCGCGATACCGCCGGTTGCCGAGCCGCCCGAGCAGGCGGCGCGCCCGAAAAATGGCTTGGCGACCGCCCGCGGATGAAGCCTGAGCCCTGCTCCCTCATCGCCGGCATCGGCGGCTACCTGCCCGAGCGCGTCGTCTCCAATGACGAGTTGGCGCGGCGGATCGACACCTCGGATGCCTGGATCGCCGAGCGCACCGGCATCCGCCAGCGCCATATCGCGGGCGCCGAGGAGACCGCGGCCTTCATGGCGGCCGCCGCTGCCCGCGCGGCGCTGCGCGACGCCGGCGCAGAGGCGGGCGAGGTCGATGCCGTGATCCTCGCCACCAGCACGCCCGACGAGGCGTTCCCGGCGACCGCGCTGCGCGTGCAGGCGGCGCTGGGGATCGCCGGCGGCTTCGGCTTCGACGTCTCGGCGGCGTGCAGCGGCTTCGTCTATGCGCTCTCGATCGCCGACGCGATGATCGCCCGCGGCCAGGCGCGCGGCGCACTGGTAATCGGCTCGGAAGTCTATTCGCGCATTCTGGATTGGCAGGATCGCAGCACCTGCGTGCTGTTCGGCGACGGGGCAGGGGCGGTGTTCCTGCGCCTCGCCGCCGGACAGGCGGACGCGACCGGGCGCGGCGTGCTCTCGACCCATCTGCACGCCGACGGGCGGCTCGCGGACATTCTCTACGTCGATGGCGCGGTCGGCCGCCCGGACCGGCCGGGGCACCTGCGGATGAACGGCCGCGAGGTGTTCCGCCACGCCGTCGCCAAGCTCGCCGAGGCGGTGGACGAGGCGCTGGCCGCCAACGGCCTCACGCGCGCGCAACTCGACTGGCTGGTACCGCACCAGGCCAACCAGCGCATCATCGACGCGATGGCCCGCCGCCTTGGCCTGCCGCCGGAGCGGGTGATCACGACCGTCGATCGCCACGCCAATACCTCCGCCGCCTCGATCCCGCTCGCGCTGGCCGAGGGATACGGCGACGGGCGCATCCGCCGCGGTGATCTGGTGCTGATGGAGGCGCTGGGCGGGGGCCTCACCTGGGGCTCGGCGCTGGTGCGGCTCTGAGGTCACGTTTTTCAGCCTCAAAGGCCTGATCCTTCGGGATTTCTTGACGGCGGCGGCCGGCCTCTCTTACGGTTCGTTCATGAACACCGTAACGCGCGCCCATCTCGCAGAGACGATCTATGCTCAGGTCGGGCTGTCGCGGAACGAGTTGGCCGACTTGCTGGAGATGGTGCTGGAACGGGTGGCGATGGCGCTCGAGGCGGGTGAATCCGTCAAGATCAGCGGCTTCGGGACCTTCTCGGTGCGACAGAAGGGCCGCCGCGTGGGGCGGAACCCGAAAACCGGGGTGGAGGTGCCGATTCTGCCGCGCCGGGTGCTTGTGTTCCGTTCCAGCCAGTCGCTGCGTGCGCACGTCAATGGGCAGGCGGTGCCGGCGGGGCTGGAAGGCGCCGATGACGGCGGGGATGACGAATGAACGACAGCCCCGCGGCAGCGCCGCAGACACTCGCGCCGAGCCGGCCGCGCGCCAAGAAGGCGCCCGGCGCGTTCCGCACGATCAGCGAGGTTGCCGACGATCTGCACATCCCGCAGCACGTGCTGCGCTTCTGGGAGACCAAGTTCGGCCAGGTGCGGCCGCTCAAGCGCGGCGGCGGCCGCCGGTATTACCGGCCCGACGACATCACCCTGCTGCGGCGGATAGCCGACCTGCTCTACACCCAGGGCTACACGATCAAGGGCGTGCAACGGCTGCTGCGCGAGGGAGGCGGGACCCTGGCGGACGACATCCCGCCCGCGACCGCCGCTGAGCGGGCGGAGGCCGAGGCCGAAGCGGCGCACGCCCGTACCGAGGCCGCGACGCCGGAGCTGCCGATGCCCGGCCTCGCCCCTGCCGCCGCGCCGCCGCCGCGGCCGCAGACCGCCCGCCCGCGCGGCGATGCCGAGCTCGAGCGGCTGCGCGCGCTGCTGACCCGGACGCTGCGGACGCTGGAGGAGCTGCGCGCGCTGCTGGACTGAGATCGTTGCCGCTGGGCCGGCCCGCTGCTAGAGGTGGATGGGGTCGGAGCGTAGCGCAGTCTGGTAGCGCATCAGTCTGGGGGACTGGGGGTCGTGGGTTCGAATCCCGCCGCTCCGACCAGTGGAAACAACCCTACGGCCATGAAACCAACCCGTCGCGGCGTCCTGGGCGTATTCGCCGCATCGCTGCCGGTTGCTGGAACCGCGTGGGCGGCGTCGCCCCCTGCCGGTAAGGTGGAGACGGTGCGCGGCGCCGCGTTCGCGCTGAGGCAAGCGGTGCGCCGACCGCTGGCGGCCGCCGCGGACCTGTTCGTGGGCGAGCAGGTCGCAACCGGCGCGCGCTCGGCGCTGGCGATGCGACTCGGCGCCGCCACCCTCATCCGCCTCGGCGCGGACACAACGCTGAAGATCGACCGCTACCTGATCAATGCCGGCGGCATTCTGGAGCTCGGACAGGGCGCAATGGTGTTCGACCGGGACGAAGCGGCGCCAAGGGCGGATCTGGCGGTGCGCTCTCCCTTCGGCCTGATGGCGGTGCGGGGCACGCGCTTCTTCGCCGGACCCAAGCAACCGGGTCTTCGGCGTGTTTGTCGAGCGCGGGCTGGTGATGGTGGTCGGCGCCAGCACCGCGGTTGAGGTCGGCCCCGGCCTCGGGACCGATATTGCAGCGCCGGGCGGCGAGCCGACACAGCCGCATCCCTGGGGCCGCGCCCGCATCGCGGCCGCCTTCGCCTCGGTCGAGTAGCTGCCCGCTCAGGCTGTATCCGTCCCGGGCGGCAGCGCCGCCGGGGTGAACACGTCGACCGGTTGGCTGCGGCCGCGCACCGTGATCCGGCCAATCGGCCGCAGTGTTTGCGCATCGACGCGCGATGCGGTGCCCGGACCGATGCAGATGCTGGAGCCCAGCGTCTTGTTCGCCGCTTCCAGTCGCGCCGCGGTGTTCACCGCATTGCCGTGAGCGGTGTAGTCGAGCTTGCGCGCGCCGCCGACGTCGCCGACGATCGCCGGGCCGGTCTCCAGGCCGATGCGCGTGCGGCCCAGTCCCAGGCCACGCCCAAGCGGCGAACGCCGCACCGTCTCGCTCGCCGCGAGGAGCGCCAGCGCGCAGTCGATCGCGCGCGTCGGATGCTCGGGCAGCTCGAACGGCGCATTGAAGATCGCGTGCACGGCATCGCCGATGATCTTGTCGATCATCCCGCCGTGTTCGGTGATGACGCGGGTCACGGCGTCGAAATACGTGTCGAGAAGAACGATAAGGTCGCCGGCATCGGCCCGCTCGGTCATCGCGGTAAAGCCCTCGATGTCGGTGAACATCGAGGTGATGTCGCGCAGTTCGCCTTCCAGCCGCAGCCTCGCCGGCTCGGCCGCGATGCGGCGCACCACTTCCGGCGCCAGGTGCTGCTCGAAGCTCGCGCGCAGCAGGCGGGCGCGCCACTCGTCCTGCGCGAATCGCGCGAGCGCCGAGGCGGCGAAGGCCAGCAGCACGACCGCCGCAGGCCCCGCCGGATCGGCCAAGAGACCCGCCGCCCGTCCCGCCGTCAGCGCGACGCTCGGCCAGATGATGGCCAGCATCAAGATGATCAGGGCGCCGGTCGCGGGTCGTAGCCGCATCGCGAGCAGCAGCGCCAGCACGCCGAGCGCCGCCGCAGCAGCAAGCTCGGCCGGCCCGAGCCAGGAGGGACGCGCCGCCACCCGACCTTGCAGCAACGCCTCGACCGCGGCGGCCTGGATCTGCACCGAGGGTGTCGCCGCCGAGGCCGGGGTCACGCGCAATCCGCCGGCCTCCGGCGCGCTTGCGCCGATCAGCACGATGCGCCCCGTCAGCCGGGTGGAGGCGGCCGGATTCTCCAGCAGCGCCGCCGCCGAAATGGTCCGGTCGGCCCAGCTCGCCGGGTTCGGCTGGCTGAGGCGGAGTGCGGCGTCTTCGCCGGCCGGCGCCACGACCGTGCCGGCCCGCACCTTGCCGGCCGCGTCGAGCACCAGCGCGCTGGCACCCCCGGCAAGCCTCACCAACTCCAGCGCCAGCCCCGGCCGCAGGGTCGCTCCGGCCAGGACCAGCAGCGGCACCCGCCGCACCGGCCCATCCGGGTCGGCGGCGGCCACGAGCGCACCGAAACCCTGGGCTGCTACGGCGAGCGCCGGCTCGGGGCCGACCACGCCTGGGGCCCGCCACAGGCCGGGCAGCGACGGCGTGCCGCCGACCAGGACGGGCGTCGCCGGCAGCATCGTCTCCAACCCGGGCGTCGCCAGCGCGAAGCCGAGCACGCTCGGGGCAGCTTGCAACGCGTCGCGCAGGGCGGTGTCGCCCGGCGGCGCGCGGTGGCCCGGGGTCTCGCCCGCGAAGCGATCCGGACCCACGAGCAGGATGTCGAGCCCCAGCGCCACCGGCCGCGCCGCCGCCACCGCCGTCACCAGCTCGGCCAGCCGGACCCGCGGCCACGGCCACGGACCGAACCGATCCAAGGTCGCACGGTCGATATCGACGATGCTCACCCCGGGCGCGGCCGGCGCGGCCGGGGTGAGCAGCGGCAACAGGCGGTCGAGCGCGCGCTCGCGCAGGGATTCACGCAGATCCGGCACGCTGGCCCACAGGGTGAGCAGCAGCGCCAGGCAAATCCCGCCGATCGCCCATGCCGGCAACAGCGGCCGGAGGCGGGCCGTCCAACGGTGGGATAACGGTCGCAACGGCATCGGACCCGTAATGGCCGCCCGCCGAGGCTATACCATGTTGTCGCGCACCAGCTCGCTGCGACGACGAGGCCCGGCTCCGGTCCCACCAAGAGTCATCGAACCTCCCTTGCCGTCGCCGCCCGGGTGGCGCGATGTGTGCGTCCCACCCGATTGGACTGAAGGAGCCGGCCATGCCCGTCAACATGCTC
Organism: uncultured Alphaproteobacteria bacterium; assembly: GCA_963754235.1. GTDB lineage: Bacteria > Pseudomonadota > Alphaproteobacteria > Acetobacterales > Acetobacteraceae > DATAYA01. The sequence continues at coordinate 80,234 of CAVWFK010000034.1, forward strand.
ATCGCCTTCTATTCCCGCAACGGTTCGGTCGAAGCCCTGGCCAACTCGGTTGCCGAGGGCGCGCGCGCGGCCGGCGCCGAGGTGCGGCTGCGGCGGGCGCGCGAGCTGGTCGGGCCGGACATCATGGCCCGCGTCCCCGGCTGGGCCGAGAACGCCCAGCGGATGAACGCCGCCTACGAGGCGCCGACCGATGCCGACGCGGAATGGGCCGACGCCATCGTGTTCGGCACGCCGACCCGCTTCGGAGCCATCTGCTCGGAGCTGAAGGCCTATGTCGATGGCTGGGGCGGGATGTGGTCGCAGGGCAAGTTCAACGGCAAGGTGGCCTCGGCCTTCACCTCCACCTCGAGCCTGCACGGCGGCAACGAGAGCACCATCATCTCGCTCTACAACCCGATGGCGCATCTTGGTTTCATCATCGTCCCGCTCGGCTACGCCGATCCGGTGGTGTTCCGCGCCGGCACGCCATACGGCGCCTCCTCGGTCTCCGGCCCGCAGAATGCGAAGCCGACCGCGGACGATCTGGAGGTGGCGCGTTTTCAGGGCCATCGTGTCGCGCATGTCTCGGCGGCGCTGAAGGCGGCGGGTCCGCTTCCGCCGAAGGGCTGAGCAGAGGGGGGCCTAGTGCTGCGATGGGAAGGCTGGTGGCGGGGCGCTGGTCGCCGGACAATTCGGGCGTTCCCACCGCCGAGGGCGCGTTCGTCCGCGCCGAGACCGCCTTTCGCAACCGGATCGAGGCGGGCGGACGTTTTCCGCCCGAAGCCGGCCGCTACCACCTCTACGTCTCGCTCGCCTGCCCGTGGGCGCACCGGACGCTCATTTTTCGCAAGCTCAAGGGGCTGGAGAAGATCGTCGGCCTCTCGGTCACGCACTGGCTGATGGCCGAGGACGGCTGGACCTTCGCGCCCGATGAGGGCGTGATCCCCGACCCGCTCTATGGCGCGCGGTTCCTGCACGAACTCTACACCCGCGCCGATCCGGCCTGCTCAGGTCGGGTGACGGTGCCGGTGCTGTGGGATGCGCGCGAGGCCACGATCGTGAACAACGAATCGGCCGAGATCATCCGCATCCTCAATTCCGCTTTCGACGGGATCGGCGCGGCGCCGGGAGATTTCTATCCCGCGCCGTTGCGCGCCGAGATCGACGCGGTGAACGCGCGCGTCTATGCGACGCTGAACAACGGCGTCTATCGCGCCGGCTTCGCGCGTACGCAGACGGCATACGACGCGGCGATCGGGCCGCTGTTCGAGACGCTGGACTGGCTGGAGGCGCTGCTCGCGCGCACACCGTTCCTGTGCGGCGAGGCGATCACCGAGGCGGACTGGCGGCTGTTCACGACGTTGGTGCGCTTCGATGCCGTCTATCACGGGCATTTCAAGTGCAACCTGCGCCGCATCGTCGATTACCCGGCACTGTGGGATTACGCGCGATCGCTGTACCAGGTGCCCGGCATCGCCGAGACGGTCGATTTCGGCCACATCAAGCGGCACTATTACATGAGCCATCCCTGGGTGAACCCGACGCGGATCGTGCCGGCGGGGCCGGCGGTGGATTTCGCGGCGCCGGGATCCCGGCGGGCGGTTTGGCGGCCCCGCTAGTACCCGCTTTTTTGGATGCATGATTTATTGCTGCGCACTCACGACTTGCGGCCGCGCGAAAGACGTGGATAGTCGGCCTTCGCCGACCATTGCGGTGGGGTTTCGGTGATTGGTATTGCGAGGCTTCAATGAGCCGCATCGCCTACGTCAACGGCCGGTACCTGCCGCAGCGCGCGGCCTCCGTAAACATCGAGGATCGCGGCTACCAGCTCGGCGACGGCGTCTATGAGGTCGTGCATCTGCACGACGGCCGCTTCATCGACGAGGACCGTCACCTGGCGCGGCTGGAACGCTCCTTGCGCGAGCTGCGCATGGCGATGCCGATGTCGCGCCCGGCCCTGCTGCACGTGCTGGCCGAGGTGGCGCGGCGCAACCGGGTGCGCGAGGGGCTGCTCTACATGCAAATCACCCGCGGCGTCGCCCGGCGCGAGCACGCGTTCCCCCCGGCGGGCACGCCGCCGGCGCTGGTGGTGACGGTGCGGCGCATCCCCGACTATCCGCGTGACGTTGACGCCTGGGGGGGCGCGGCGATCACGCAGCCCGACCAGCGCTGGGCGCGCTGCGACATCAAGAGCGTGGGCCTGCTGCCCAACGTGCTGGCCCGCCAGGCGGCGCGCGAGCAGGGCGCCGTGGAGGCGATCCTGGTCGATGCGCAGGGCATGGTGACCGAGGGGGCCGCGACCAGCTTCTGGATCGTGGACGAGGCCGGCGTGCTGCGCGTGCGTCATCTTGACCACGCGATCCTGCCTGGCTGCACGCGCGCGGCCCTGCTCGACCTGCTCGCCCGGGAGGGCATCGCGTGCGAGGCGCGGGCGTTCAGCGTCGCGGAGATGCGGAGCGCGCGAGAAGCGTTCATCACCGCCGCTACCACCTTCGTCAAGCCGATCCTGCGCATCGACGGCGACCCGGTGGGCGACGGGCAGGTCGGGCGCGTGACGCGGCGCCTGTTCGACATCTTCGCCCGCCACGTGCAGGGGACGCTGCGGAACGCCGCGTGACGGCCAGCCCGCTTGGCGCCCGGGCCTTGCCCGGCTTCGGGCGGCTGATAGGATGATCCGGCTTCGACCGGGCCTGCCGCCCGGCGACGCGCGCATCCCCCGGATTCAATAACAAAAAGGACCGCGCCGTGGCCGAAAAAACTCAGAACGTTCAGGACGTGTTCCTGAACCACGTCCGCAAGAACAAGACCCCCGTGACGGTCTTTCTTGTCAATGGCGTGAAGCTCCAGGGCATTATCACCTGGTTCGACAACTTTTCCGTCCTGCTCCGGCGCGACGGGCATACCCAACTCGTCTATAAGCACGCGATCAGCACGGTGATGCCGGGCGCGCCGATCCAGCTCTTCGATGCGTCGAAGACGGAGGCCCCGGCGCCGGCGCGGGAGGCAGTCCCTGCCGCCGGCGCCGTCTGACACGACCGCCGAGCCGACCCGCGCCGCCATCATCCTGCCCTGGGAGCGGCAGGAGGCAAACGGAGCGGCGCGCGCGGCCGACGCGCGGCTTGCCGAGGCGGTCGGCCTCGCGGCCTCGATCGGGCTCGTGGTCGTCCATTCGGTCATCCTGCCGCTGCGCGCCCGCCGCCCCGCGACCCTGCTCGGAACCGGCCAGGTGGCGAGCATTGCCGAGGACATCGCGCGGCGATCGGTTGCGGTCGCGGTGATCGATGCGGCGCTCTCTCCGGTGCAGCAGCGCAACCTGGAGCGCGCGTGGAACTGCAAGGTGATCGACCGCACCGGGCTGATCCTCGACATCTTCGGCGAGCGCGCACGCACCAGCGAGGGCGCGATGCAGGTCGAGCTTGCGCATCTCGACTATCAGCGCTCGCGGCTGGTGCGCTCCTGGACCCATCTCGAGCGGCAGCGCGGCGGCTTCGGCTTCCTGGGCGGGCCGGGCGAGACGCAGATCGAGGCCGACCGCCGGCTGATCGGCGAGCGCATGGCGCGGCTGCGGCGGGATCTGGAGCAGGTGCGGCGCACCCGCCTGCTGCACCGGCAGGCGCGGCGGCGGGTGCCGTTCCCGGTGGTGGCGCTGGTCGGCTACACCAATGCCGGAAAATCAACGCTGTTCAATGCGCTGACCGGAGCCAAGGTCCATGCCGAGGACCAGCTTTTCGCGACCCTCGATCCGACCATGCGCGGGCTGCGGCTGCCGTCGGGTCGGCGGATTATCTTGTCTGACACCGTGGGATTCATCAGCGAGCTGCCGACCGAGTTGGTGGCGGCGTTCCGCGCCACGCTGGAGGAGGTCGCCGAGGCCGAGGTCATTCTTCATATCCGCGACGCCGCCCACCCCGAGAGCGCGGCCCAGCGCGCCGACGTGACGGTGGTGCTGGACGGCATGGTGCGCGACGGCACGCTCGACGCCGGGTGGCCGGCGCGCACGATCGAGGTGATGAACAAGGCCGACCTGCTGGGCGGCATCGCCGCGGTGCCGCTGCGCCCCGGCATGGTCGCAGTCTCGGCGCTGACGGGGGAGGGGCTGGCGGGTTTGCAGGCCGCGATCGACGGGCGCATCGCGGCGGGAATGGAGCTCGCTGAATACGCGATCCCGCACGGCGACGGCAGGCGGCTCTCGTGGCTGTATCGCCACGGCGAGGTGGTGGAACGCCGCGACGACGAGGCGGCGACCCGCGTCTCGGTGCGCCTGCTGCCCGCCGACCGCGCCCGCTTCGAGCACGGCGAGGACGGCGCCACCGCTTGAACCCGATCACGCGCCGCGACCTCGGGGCGATCGCGGCGCTGCTGCGCGCGGTCGGCCGTGCCGAGGTCATGCCGCGCTTCCGCCATCTGCCCGCGGGCGGGGTGCGCACCAAGGCCGGCCCGCTCGATCTCGTCACCGACGCCGATGAGGCGGCGGAGGCGGTGATCGCGGCCGGCTTGCGGCAACGCTTTCCCGGTGCGCGGGTGATCGGCGAGGAGGCGACGGCGGCCGACCCGTCGCTGCTCGACGGACTCGGGGACGCGGCGCTCGCCTTCGCCGTCGATCCGATCGACGGCACCGCGAACTATGCCGCGGGGCTGCCGCTGTTCGGGATGATGGTCGGCGTGATCGCGCACGGCGAGGTCGTCGGCAGCGTGATCCACGACCCGGTGCTCGACGATTGGGCGCTGGCGCTGCGCGGGGAGGGGGCCTGGGTCGAGGATTCGGGCGGGGTGCGCACGAGCCTTCGGGTTGCGGCGCCGGTGCGGCCCGAGCGGATGAGCGGCCATGCCGGCTGGCGCTTTGCGCCACCGCCGCTACGCGCCACGATCGTGCGCAACATGCCTCGACTCGGCGCCTGCTGGGACTATCGTTGCGCTGCGCACGAGTACCGGCTCGCGGCATCTGGCGGCTGCGATTTCCTGCTGTTCCATCGGCTGATGCCCTGGGATCACGCCGCCGGCTGGCTGCTGCACCGCGAGGCGGGCGGCTATGCCGCACGCTTCGACGGCGGTGCCTATGCGCCTGCGCATACCGGCGGCGGCCTGATCTGCGCGCCCGACCAGGCAAGCTGGGAGGCGGTACGGGCCGCGCTGCTGGAGGAGTGATAGCAGATCGCTCAACAAACCACGGGACTCGAGCCCTCTCCGCCCCACGGGGCGGAGAGGGAATTGAGCGTCGCTGCTCGCGGCGTCGCCCGGCGGGTCAGCGCTCGGCCTGCTTCGCGGCCTGCCATGCCGCCTCCATCTCGGCGAGCGTGCTGTCGGCAGCCGTCTTTCCCGCATCCGCAAGCTTTTGCTCGACGGCGCCGAAGCGGCGCGCGAACTTCGCATTGGCGCGTTGCAGGCAATTCTCCGGGTCGAGATCGAGTTTTCGCGCCAGATTGGCGAGCACGAACAGCAGATCGCCCACCTCGTCGGCCAGCCGCTCGGGATCGGCCGCGGTTAGCTCGGCGCGCAGCTCGGCCGCTTCCTCTTCGAGCTTGTCGAGCACCGCGCCGGCATCGGGCCAGTCGAAGCCAACCCGGGCGGCGCGGACGGTCAGTTTTCGCGCACGGGTCAAAGCGGGCAGGGCGGTAGGAACCCCGGCCAGCACGCCACCCTCGCGCCGGGCCATGCGCTCGGCCGATTTTTGCGCCTCCCACGCGGCCGACTGGGCGGCGGCGTCGCGGGCCGCGGCGTCACCAAAGACGTGCGGATGGCGGCGCACCATCTTGTCGGCAATCGCGCGCGCAATGTCGCCGAAGTCGAACCGGCCGGCTTCCTCGGCCATGCGCGCGTGATAGACGACCTGGAACAGCAGGTCGCCGAGTTCGTCCGGGAGCGTAGCGAAGTCGCGCCGCGCGATCGCGTCGGCGACCTCATAGGCTTCCTCGATCGTGTAGGGCGCGATCGTCTCGAAGGTCTGCACCCGATCCCACGGGCAGCCACTCTCGGGCGCGCGCAGGGCGGCCATGATCTCGAGCAGGCGCCGCAACTCCAGTTCAGCATCGGCCATGGCGCCCAGCTCTCCGTCTATTTGCCGCCGGGGCAATATCATATCGGCGCTTGATCGCCTGCATCCCACGACGGGCCACCAGAAAGCCGGGAACCTTTTGCTGACAAGCCGGGTCCAATGGCTGCTACTGGCGACAGCCCGCACAAGCGCACACGTACCGGCGAAGGAGAGACTGCCTTGTTCGTGGACAACCGGAGCGCGGACGACTCCGTTCTTATTGAACGGTTCCGCGGCGGCGATCGGATGGCCGCCCAGGCCATCGTTCAGCGGTACAACAAGCGGCTTTGGCGCATCGCACGCGGGATCGTACGCGACGACGGCGATGCCGAGGAGGTGGTGCAGGACGCGTATGTCCGGGCCTTGACGTCGCTCGACGGGTTCCGCGGCGAATTAAGTGTGGCCACCTGGCTTTCCCGCATCGTCGTCAACGAGGCGCTGCGGCGGCGCGAGCGCAAGCCGCCGCCCATCGATCCGGGCGACATCGGCGAGACATTGGCGCCGGACTACCTTGATTCAGCGATGATGGCGCGGCCGCCGAACCCTGAGGCTGCCGCGGCCGGCCAGCAGATTCGTCGCATGGTCGAGACAGCGATCGACGCGCTGCCAGCGTCGTTCCGGGTCGTTTTCATGATGCGGATCGTCGAGCAGATGAGCATCAACGAGACAGCGACCAGCCTGAATATTCCCGTGGCGACGGCCAAGACACGGTTGCACCGCGCAATCCTGCAGATCCGGGCAAACCTCGGCGCCGAGCTTGCCGCGGTTTTCGACGATGCCTTTCCGTTCGGCGGCTCGCGTTGCGATCGGCTAACGCGCGCAGTGCTCGCGCGACTCCCCGCTAGCGGCGCCTGCCGCGTATCGGGTCCCCTCACTGGTTATCCATAAGGAACCGCCATGTCCCCCCTCACCACGATCCGTTCCGCAGCGCTGGCCCTTCTCGCTTGTGGTGTGTTTGGCGCGGGCACCGGCCTTGCCCAGGCTGCTGCGGCGCCGACCGATCCACAAATCGCCCACATTGCCTACACTGCCGGCGTGATCGACATCGCGAACGCAAAACTGGCGCTGCAGAAAACGCACAACAATGATGTCCGCGCGTTCGCCGATGACATGGTCCGCGATCACACGGCGGTCAACGACAAGGCTCTGGCGCTGGTGAAGCAGCTGCACGTGACGCCGGAGAACAACGCGACCAGTCAGTCCCTGGTCAAGCAGGCCGATGCGGAACGCGCCAGGCTGTCCGCGCTGACGGGTCCGGCTTTCGATAAGGCTTACGTTGCGAACGAGGTTGCCTACCACAAGGCTGTCGATACGGCATTGGAATCAACGCTGATCCCCTCGGCACAGAATGCGCAGCTCAAGTCTCTGCTGAAGACCGGGCTCACAATCTTCCAGGGCCACGAGCAGCATGCCGAACACCTCGATGGCATGTTGCAGCAGCAGAAATAGGCGGGTAGCCCTGTGGTGCGGATGACGCACGCGCTGGCAGCGATGGCTCTGGCAATGCCGGCTTTTGCCCTCATGTCGTCTCCCGGACCGGCTTGTGCCAAGACGCTTCACTTGGCGATCAGCGACATGGCCTTCGAGACGGCGCCGATGGCCGTGCATGTCGGCGACGTGATCGAATGGTCGAACCATGATTTCGTCGCCCACACGGTGACGGCGAACGACGGCAGCTTCGATGTGACAATTCCGCCCGGCAAGGCCGGTCAGATCGTGCTGCGCCACGCCGGCGAGACGCCGTTCTATTGCCGCTTCCATCCCAACATGAAGGGCACGCTCGACGTCGTCCGATAGAAAGCCTGTGAAGCGCCGTTGGCCTCAGACGCTCATAAGGCCGGCCTGAGAACAGGGCTGGATCAGGTGAGTAATGCCGCAGAAGAGATATTATGGAACCTTGCGAGCCCCCGTTACTCGCAGCCCAGCACCAGCCCGTCATACGCCGGCTCCACACCTGCGGGCAGCCGGCGCCGCAGCCAGCCCCAGTCGAGGTCGGTGCCCATATGCGTCAGCATCGTCCGCCGCACCCGCAGCCGCCGCGCCCAGTCCAGCACCAGCCCCAGATGCGCGTGCGTGCTGTGCGGCTGGCGCTGGAAGCAACCGACCAGCCAGGTGTCGATGCCGTCGAGGGCCGCCCAGGCCTCGTCATCCAGCGCCACCACGTCGGTCGAATAGGCAAAGCCGCCGATCCGCAGCCCCAGCGTCTTCACCACGCGATGATCCTGCCCGAACACCCGGACCGCCAGACCGGCCGTGGCGATCGTCTGGCCCGGCGCCACCTCGCGGGGCAGCAGCACCGGACGGAAGAAGCCCGGCGGCTGCCAGGGCTTGAATGCGTAACCGAAACGGCTATGCAGTTCGTCCAATGTCGCGCGCGCGGCGAACGCCTCCAGCGGGCGTCCAGCGATGCGGTTGAGGATGCGGATTTCGTCGAGCCCGGTGATGTGGTCGGCATGGGCGTGGGTGAACAGCACGGCGTCGATCGACGGGATCGCGCAGTCGAGAAGCTGGCTGCGAAGGTCCGGCGGCGTATCGACCAGCAGGCGGGCGCCGGTCTCGCTCTCGATCACCAGGCCGGCACGGGTGCGGCGGTTGCGCAGCTCGGCGGGGTCGCACGCGCCCCAGTCGCCGCGCCCGTCCGGCCCGCCCACCATCGGCACCCCGGCCGAGCCGCCGCAGCCGAGAACCGTGACCGTGAAACCCACGGCCTGTTGTCAGGCAGCGCGGCCGCGAGATCAAGGCGCCCCCGTGAGACGAAGGCTCAGACAAAGGCCGACGCGTTCAGCCCCGTTACCCCCACGAATGTGACCTGCGTCTGGTCCGACAGCGTGAGCGTGGTGTTGCCGCCGGCGACGACGGCATTCGCGAGATCGTTCTGCGCCTCGTTCGCGCCGTAGCCTTGCAGGTTGATCGCATCGCCCTTGCCGGTGTTGAAGCCGAACACCGTCTCGGTGCCGCCGGCGAGGCCGTTGACGAACGCATAGAGATCGGCGCCGGTGCCGCCGATGACGGTCGCGCTGCCCTGGCTGGCGAAGAAGGTCTCCTTGCCCGCGCCGCCGCCCAGAAGATCGTTGCCGGCGCCGGCATACATCACGTTGCCGCCGATCGATCCGATCCCGGTCAGCGTCTCGTTGCCGCTGCCGGCGATCAGCAAATTGGCCCTTGCCCCGCCGGCCATGAGCAAATCCGACCCGCTGCTGCCGAACATCGTGCAGGGGCCAAAACCGCCGACGATGACGTTCTCGCCGCCGGTGCCGCCAGCAAACAGGCCGCCGCCGACGCCGCCGTTGATCGTCGCCGAACCGCTGCCGCCCCCGAACACGGTCGACTGCTCTTCGCCATTGACGAGCGTCATCTTGCCGGCCCCGACCGCGGCCACCAGGGGGCCAGAGGCAAAGACCGTCTCGGTGCCCCCGGTATCGGGGAAGACCACGCTGCTGCTTTCGTCGAAGATGACGTCGTTGCCGCTGCCGGGTTCGATCAGGCTGTAGACGATGCCGGTGGCGATCGTGTCGTTGCCGGTGGTGCAGAGGAAGACGTCGGTGCCGCCGTAGCCGACAAGGCGGGAACTCTGCCCGTTGTCGGAGAGAAGTTGGAAGGGCACGGGCGGGCTGAAGAAGATGTCGGTGCCGCCGGCTCCGTCGCTGCGCGTGAGCAGGGTGTCCGCATCGTTGTTGGGCGAAGCACCGAGGGGGAAAGTGAGCAACTGCCCAAACGACCCGTCGACATCAAGCGCGCTGGGGGCGCCGTTGGTGTACGCGATCGCAGCGCCGGCCGCCGGGCCGAAGGTTACGCCCGGGAGGTCGATCGTGTCGCCGATCGTGAAGTCGAAGATTTCACCGCCGAACGGCAAGGCGGCGGAATCGAGTTTGAGGACGTTGCCGCTGCCGGCGTTGAATTGCACCGCGGCGTCGAGGCTGCCGCCGACTTCCAACGTGCCGCCATTGCCGATCTCGATCGTGCCGCCCGGCTGCGGCGGCGGGTCCGGCACAGAAAAGAGGCCCGCGTTGGCCACGAATGAGCCGGGGCCGGGCGGCAACAGACTCGGGCTGTAAAGGGAGAGCACCGAGCCGGCCACATCGAGCGCGGCCCCCTCGATGTCGAGTGTGGGCGCGAAAGACCCGCCGACATTCGCCTGCTCGAGGCCCAGCGTGTTGAGTGCCACGCTTCCGGAGTTGAGCACCACGTCGGTCGGGAAGTCGTAATTTCCGTCCGCGCCCGCGGCGATGAAGGGATCGCCCTTGGCCGGATTTGGATGGTAGGACGTGTCGACCATCGAACCGATCCCCTGGCCCGCGACCAGGAACGCGCTGTCCTGTGGAACACCGCCCGAAACGGCAGCCGGCACGGTGCCTGTCATCAGCGGCAGCGGCTCCGCATCCACGTTCAGCCAGTCGGCGCCGGTTGCGAACGGGAACGCGCCGGTGTTCCAGGCGAAAGCGGTCGCCTGACTCTGGCCGTCCCCCGTCGCCGGGAACCATGCGAAATTCGTCATTTAGCGCCCTCCCCTGGCGGAACGTCGGCTAGACGAAGGCGGAGGCACTCAGACCCGTGACGCCAACGAACGTCACCCGGGTGTGGTCGGAGAGCGTGAGCATGGTGTTGCCGCCCGACACGACGGCGTTGGCGAGGTCATTCTGCACCTCGTTGGCGCCGTAGCCCTGCAAAGAAATCTGATCGCCTTTCGCGGTGCTGAAGCCGAACACCGTCTCGGTGCCGCCCGCTAGGCCGTTGATGAAGCCGTAGAGGTCGGCGCCGGTGCCGCCGATCACGGTTGCATTGCCGTGGCCGGCGAAGAAAGTCTCCTTGCCCGTGCCGCCGCCCAAAAGGTCGTTGCCTGCGCCGGCATACATCACGTTGGCGCCGAGCGATCCGATCCCGGTCAGGGTTTCGTTACCGCTGCCGGCGATCAGCAGATTGGCCGCCAAGCCGCCGGCCATGAGCAGATCGGAGCCGCTGCTGCCGAACATGGTGCAGGCGCCGGAGCCGCCGACGATGACATTGAGCCCGCCGGTGCCGCCGGCATAGAGGCCGCCGCCGGCGCCGCCGTTGATCGTCGCCGAACCGCTGCCGCCCCCGAACACGGTCGTCTGCTCATCGCCGTTGACGAAGGCCATGTGCCCTGCCCCGACCGCGGCCATGATGGAGCTCAAGGCAAAGATCGCCTCGCTGCCGCCAGTCTCGGGGAAGATCACGTCGCTGCCGCTGTCGAGAATGATGTCGTTGCCGCTGCCGGGCTCGATCAGGTTGTGGCCGATCCCGGTCGCGATCGTGTCGTTGCCGGTGGTGCCGATAAAGATGTCGTCGTTGGCGTCGCCGACGAGATTGGAACTCGTGCCGCCATCAGAGAAGGTATCTCCGGCCACGGGCGCGGCGAAGCTGATGTCGGTGCCGCCGGCGCCGTCGCTGCTCTTGCTCAGGATCGCCCCAGCAAAGTTCTGCGCCGGAGCGACAATGGGACCGAGGAGGAACGAGAGCGTCGTTCCGTTCGTCTCGTTGATCGTCAGCGAGTTGCCGAAATCGGTATCGACGCCGATGCCGGCGCCGACCGCAACGCTGCGCACGCTGCCTGGGGCCACGGTCCCGAGGTCGATGGTGTCGCCGGCGCTAAAATCGGAGAGTTGGGCGAAGAAGCCGGAATCGAGCCGCAGGACGTTGCCGCTGCCGCCATTGAATTGCACCGCGGAGTTGATGCTGCCGCCGACCTCGAGCCGGCCGCCATTGCCGATCTCGATGGTGCCGCCGAAAGGCTGCGGTGCTCGCTCCGGGGCAAAGTTACCCCCCTCGGCCACGATGGAGCTGGGGCCGGGGGGCAGCAAATTCGGACCGTAGAGGGAGACCACCGAGCCGGTGACATCGAGGGTCGCACCCTCGATGTCGAGTGTGGGCGCGAACGAGCCGCCGCCATTCGCCTGCTCGAGGCCCAGCGTGTTGAGTGCCACGCTTCCGGAATTCAGCACCACGTTGGCCGGGAAGTCGTAGCTCCCGTCCCCGTCCGCAGCGAGGAAGGGGTCGCCGTTGGCCGGGTCGGGTTGGTAGAACTTGTTGAAAATCTCGCCGAAAGTCTGGCCCGCGGCCAAAAACGCGCTGTCCCGCGGAACACCGTCCGAGACTGCGCCCGGCACGGTGCCCGTCGTCGGCGGCAGGACATCCACGTTCAGCCAGTCGGCGCCGGTTGCGAACGGGAACGCGCCGATGTTCCAGGCGAAAGCGGTCGCTTCGCTCTGGCCGTCACCGGTCGCCGGGAACCATGCGAAATCCGTCATTGGCGTCCCTCCCTCGCGGCATCCGAGCCACGACCGGGTCTGCCAGTCGGTTCGATACCGTGACAGTAGCGAGCACAGGCAGGGGAGCGCAAGTGGTCATAAACGAAACGTGATAATGTCGCCGAACCACGCTTGTGGCACCCCTCTCCGCTCTTCGGGGCGGAGAGGGGTGCCCGTCGCGCAGCAACGGGAGGGCGGCCGGGGCGTCCTCTAGGAGGCTTACACGAACGCGGAGGCGGTCAGCCCCGTGACACCGACGAACATCACCTGCGTGTGGTCCGACAGCGTGAGCATGGTGTTGCCGCCGGCAACCACGGCATTCGCGAGATCGTTCTGGGCCTCGTTCGCGCCGTAGCCTTGCAAGCTGATCGCATCGCCCTTGCCGGTGTTGAAGCCGAACACCGTCTCAGTGCCGCCCGCGAGGCCGTTGGCGAACGCGTAGAGGTCGGCGCCGCTGCCGCCGATCACGGTCGCGTTGCCGTGGCCGGCGAAGAACGTCTCATTCCCCGCGCCGCCGCCCATAAGATCGTTGCCCGCCCCGGCAAACATCACGTTGGCGCCCGTGGAGCCGACGCCGGTCAGGGTTTCGTTGCCGCTGCCCGCGATCAGCAGATTGGCTCCTGCGCCGCCGGCCGCGAGCAGGTCCGAGCCGCTGCTGCCGAACATCGTGCAGACGCCCGAGCCGCCGATGATCACATTGAGGCCGCCGGTGCCGCCCGCGTACAGCCCGCCCCCGGCGCCGGCGTTGATCGTCGCCGAGCCGCTGCCGCCACCGAGCACGGTCGATGGGTTGCTGCCGTTGACGAACGCCATCTTCCCCGCTCCGACCGCGGCGAGCACCGAGCCGAACGCAAATATCGTTTCGGTGCCGCCGGTATTGGGGAAGATCACGTCCTTGCTGCCAAAATCGAAGATGATGTTGTTGCCGCTGCCCGGTGCGATCAGGTTGTTGCCGCCGCTGCTGTTGATCGTGTTGTTGGCGCTGCCGCCGTTGAACGTGTTGCCGCCGGTCAGGTTGATCGTGTTGGCGGGCGGCGGGGCCGCGCCGCCGAAGCTGATGTTGGTCCCGCCGGTTCCGTCGCTGCTCGCCATCGGCGTCATGTTCGCGAAGCTCTGCGCGGGATCGAGGATCAGGTTGAGCGTCGTCCCGTTCGTCTCGGCGATGGCGAGCGTGTTGCCAGCGCCGATCGAAACGCTGCTCACATTCGCCGGTGCCACGGCTGCGAGGTCGATCGTGTCGCCGGTGGTGAAGCCGAAGATCGTGTTGGTGGGCATCGTGCTCGCATCGAGCTGCAGCGTGTTCCCGCTGCCGCCGTTGAACCTCACCGCGACCTGCGCGTCGATGCTGCCGCCGACCTCGAGCTGGCCGCCGCCGCCGATGTCGATCGTGCCGCCCGGCTGCGGCAGGGTGATGCCCAAAACGCTGATGAACGGTGCGGCGTCGGCGATGATGCGGTTGATGCCCGGCGGCAGCTTGCTCGATAGATAAGTCGAGACCACCGAGCCGGTGACGTCGAGCGTCGCGCCCTCGATGTCGAGCGTCGGCGAAAACGGGCCGGCCTGCACGTTGGCCTGTTCCAGGCCCAAGCGTGTTGAGCTCGACGCTTCCCGAATTGAGGAGCACGTCAGTCGGCAAGTCGTAGTTGCCGTCCGCCCCCTTGGCGATGAAGGGGATGCCCTGGCTCGGGTTCGGGTGATAGAACGAGTTGACGAGCGAGCCAGACGCGGCGCCCGCGAACAGGAACGCGTTGTCCTGTGCCACCCCGCCCGAGACCGCGCCCGGCACGGTGCCGGTCACGATTGACGTCGGCACGGTCGTCACGTTCAACCAATCGGCACCGGTTGCGAACGGGAACGTGCCGGCATGCCAGGTGAAGGCGGTCTGCGGGCTCTGGCCGTCGCCGGTCACGGGGAACCATGCGAAATCCGTCATGCGATACCCTCCCCCGACGGCCACGCTTGCCGCTCGGTTCTGTATCGCGACGTTACTGGCGGCGCGACGAAGCCGCAAGCATTATTGTTTAGATAACAATAGCTTGTGTGCTATGCTGTCTTCGTGAACAGGCGGCGGAAATTTGCCGTCGTCAGCCCGGCCAGGGCCTCGGCTGACAGGCCGCGCACCTCGGCCAGCACCCGGGCGGTATCGGCGACCCAGGCCGGCTCGTTGCGGCGGCCGCGATGCGGCACTGGCGCCAGATACGGCGCATCGGTCTCGACCAGCAGCCGGTCGGCCGGAAGATCGCGCGCGATCGCTCGCAATTCATGCGATTTCGGGAAGGTCAGAATGCCAGAGAAGCTGACATGGCCGCCGATCGCGACCGCGTCTTCCGCCAGCCGCCGGCCGGAGCTGAAGCAGTGCAGCAGAAAGTCGAACCAGCCGCCTTCCCGCTCCTCTCGTACGATGCGGATGATGTCATCATCGGCGTCGCGCGCATGAATCGCTATCGGCAGGCCAGCCAGCCGGGCGGCGCGAATATGGGCGCGAAAGCTCGCCTGCTGCACGTCGCGCGGGGCTTTGTCATAGAAATAGTCGAGACCTGAATTCGCCGATCCCCACCACCTTCGGGTGTGCCGTCCGTGCCGCGATCGCCTCGGGATCCGGCACCGGCGCCTCGGCCGCATGGTGCGGGTGGACGCCGACGCAGCACCAGACGCGGGATGCACCACCCGCCGGCGAAGGCCGACCCACCGTCATGGTCGGCGAAGGCCGACCATCCACGTCTTTGGTGCGGCCGGAAAGTCGTGGATGCTCGGCCTCCGCCGAGCATGACGAGGTGAGGGCGATAATGCGATCGGACTGGGCGAGCGTGGTGCCGATCGTGACCACCTCGCTCACACCCGCCGCCGCGGCGCGCGCCAGCACATCCGGCAGCTCGGCCTCGCTGTAATAGTCGAGATGGCAATGCGAATCGATCAGCATGAGGCGCCTAGCCGGCATCCTCGACATAGCGTGGGAACACGCCGACCGGCGGCGGCAGCTCGGTGCCGGCTGCGAGCTTGACCCCGAGATCGCTCAATCTGCGGGATTCCATCGGCACGCCGAGCTGATCCAGCATCCGCGCCATGCTGCCCGGCATGAAGGGTTGCAACACCGTCGCCACCACCCGCAGCGCATCCGTCAGCACCCGCAGCACCGCGCCCATCCGCGCCGGATCGGTGCGGCGCAGCGCCCAGGGCGCCTGGCGGTCGATATAGGCGTTGGCGGCACGAACCACCTTCCAGACCTCCTCGAGCGCCTCGTGCAGCGCCTGGCGGTTCATGCGCTCGCGCAGCAGTGCGGGCAGCGCCTCGGCGGCGGCCAGCATCCCCGCATCGTCCTCGCCGACGGCGCCGCGCGCGGGCAGCCGGCCGTCGCATTGGCGCGCGATCAGCGACAGCGTGCGCTGGGCAAGGTTGCCGAGATCGTTCGCCAATTCGCCGTTCAGCCGCTGGATCAGCGCCGCGCGGCTGATCGTCCCGTCGGCGCCGAACGCGGTCTCGCGGAGCAGGAAATAACGCACCGGATCGAGGCCGAACGTGGCGACCAGCTCGAACGGATCGAGCGCGTTGCCGAGCGATTTGCTCATCTTCTGACCCTCGACCGTCCACCAGCCGTGGGCGAACACACGCTTCGGCGGTGCGATGCCGGCCGCCATCAGGAAGGCGTGCCAATAGACACAGTGGAATCGGATGATGTCCTTGCCGACAATGTGCAGATCAGCCGGCCAGAAACGCCACAGCGCGCCTGCCTCGTCGGGGAAGCCGCAGGCGGTGATGTAGTTCGTCAGCGCGTCAAGCCACACATACATCACGTGCCCCGGCGCGCCGGGAACCGGGATGCCCCAGTCGAAGGTCGTGCGGCTGACCGAGAGATCCTTGAGACCCGAGCGAACGAACCCGATCACCTCGTTGCGTCGGCTCTCCGGCCCGATTGCTTCGGGGTGGGCGGCGTAGAACGCGAGCAGCCGGTCCTGCCACGCGGAGAGGCGGAAGAAATACGATGGCTCGCGCACCCATTCGGCCGGCGCGCCGGAGGGGGCGAGACGGCTGCCGTCCGGCTGCACGGTCAATTCGTCCTCGGCGTAGTAGGCCTCGTCGCGGACCGCGTACCAGCCTTCATAGGCGCCGAGATAGATGTCGCCCGCTGCCTGCAGCCGCAGCCATAGCGCCGCGCATGATTCGTAGTGGCGCGGCTCTGTGGTGCGGATGAAGTCGTCGTAGCTCGCACCCATCGCGTCGGCCATCGCGCGGAACTGCGCCGAGATGCGGTCGGTGAATGCCTGCGGCGTCAGTCCGGCCTCGGCTGCCGCCCGCGCCACCTTCTGCCCGTGCTCGTCGGTGCCGGTGAGAAAGAACACGCGGCGCGCGTCGAGCCGCTGCCAGCGCGCGAGCGCGTCGGTCGCGATCGTGGTGTAGGCGTGCCCGATATGCGGTGCGCCGTTCACGTAGAAGATCGGGGTGGTGATGAAGAAGCGGTCGTTCATGCGCCGGTGAACACGTCCAATGGGGTTCCGTTCAGCAGCGCGATGCCCGAGACCAGCGCCTGCCGCTTGTCGAGGTTGAAGCGCTCGGTCTCGCTCTGCAATTGCCCCAGCGCCTGCCACACCTCGCCCGGCCGGACAAGGCCGGCCCGGTCTGCGTGTCGGTCTCCGGGCCGCCGTGCCGCATCCCGGACCTGCCGCGCCAGGGCCGCGCGCAGCAAATCCATGAAGGTCGAGAATCCGCCTTCCGTCCGGCCGAGCTCGTCGGCGAGCGCATAGGCACGGCGGAGGTCGAAATCCGGCGCCGCCGCCATCACATCGCCCACCCTCTCCGCGATCCGCAATCCCTCCTCCTCGGCGAGCGTCAGCGCCCGGCCGGGCGATCCTTCGGCGAGCGACGCCAGCCGCGCCCGCTCCGCGGTGCCGGTCTCCGGCAGGGCGGCGGCCAGCAGCCGGTCCATGTCGGCGGCAGAAAGAGGGAAGAGGCGGAGGCGGCGGCAGCGGCTGCGGATCGTGGCCGGCAGGCGGCCGGGTGCCGTGCAGGTCAGCAGCAGAACCGCGCGCGGCGGCGGCTCCTCCAGCACCTTCAGCAGCGCGTTGGCGGCGTTGCGGTTGAGGTGTTCCACGCCGTCCAGCACCACCACGCGCCAGCCGGCCTCGGCCGGCGTGAGGCGCAGGAAATCGGCAACGCGGCGGACATCATCGACCACGATCTCGCCCCGCAACCGCCGGCGCTTCTCGTCCCAGGCACGCTCGACCGTCAGCAGATCGGCGTGCGATCCGGCGGCGACGCGGCGGAACACCGGGTTTGCAGGATCAAGGTCGAGCGTCGCGGCGGGGCCGGCGAGCAGCCGGCGGGCGAAGCGGAAGGCCAGCGTCGCCTTGCCGACGCCCTCGGGCCCGGCGATCAGCCAGGCGTGGTGGATGCGCCCCGAGCGCATCGCCTCGAGGATCGCCGCCTCGGCCGCCGCCTGGCCGAGCAGCAGTGGGTTTGCGCGTGATTCCGGCAGGGTCATGCCCCCTCCCCCGCGGGCTTCGGCAGGCGCACACCTGCGGAACGCTTTTTTGCCAATCGCCATCCCGGCGAAATGGGATCGAGGCGGAGCAGGCCGTCAGCGCCGGCACGAGTTGCACCGGACGCACCTCCGTTGCAACACTCGATATTATCAGTTCGGCGCCTGCGCGGTCTCGATCGGCGCGCGATGGCCCGGCTGCTGCACCCGCTCCAGCGGCGGCAGCGTTCGGCCGCCTGAATTGGCGGCGGTCTGGGCGAAGGCGCCGAACATGGCGCTCTGCGGTGCGAAGGCACGATACTGGGTCGACGCGGGCGGCAGCGCTGCATAGGCCTCGGCCGGTGGCGCGAAGCCCGCCGCGGCCGGCCGCGGCGGTACCGGCAGCAGGGCCGGCGCAAGCTCCGGATGCCCCCAGGCCAGCATCACCTGCCGCGCATAGGGCCGGCCCAGCTCGGCGGTCTGGGAATGATAGTCGGCCGCCGCCGTGGTCCAGTTCCCGGTGATCCGGAACAGGTCGCGCAGAAAGCGGGCGCCGTAGGCGGTGTTGGTCGCCGGATCGAACGCGGCGTCCAGGCTCGGGAAGGCGTGCGGGTGGTGCATCAGGTTCACTTGCAGGCAGCCGACGTCGATCGACTGTACGCCCTTGGCCTGCAAGGCCTCGACCGCCGCGATCGCGTCGGCCTTCGTGGCGAAGAACTGGCCGGCGCCGCCCACGTCGATGGTCCACGGCCACGGGCGCGCACGGCCGGCGGGATCTGCCCGGCCGCTCTCGACGACGCCGATCGCCGCCAGCAGCCCGGCCGGGATGTGCTCCGCCCACTGCGCCGCCCCGATCGCGTTGCCGCACGCGGTGAAGGGCGAGAACGGCGGGACGGGTGGGATCGGCAGCGCCAGCCCCGCCCCAGGCTCCATTGCCCCAGCCTCTAATGCCAATGCCGGACCGGCGAGCAACGTAGCCGCGAGGCCGATTACGATAGCGTGCATGTCACGATCATACCAGCTCCGTGCTTACGAAGCTCTAACAATAATCGGCGAGGTCAGTCGAAATCGGTCGGCAGCCACGGATGTCGCCAGTGCGCGTACATCCGCGCGATCTGCGGATGCACGACGCGACCGAATGATATGTCATACGGTATTTCGGCCTCGGCGAACCAGCCGACCTCGCTGGTCTCGAGGCTGATCGCCGGCGTACCGCCCATCAGCTCGCAGACGAAGAACAGCTTGGCGATCGAGAACGGGCTCGGCGCATTGCCCTGGCGCGTGCGGTCCCACACGGCGGCGAGCTTTCGCGCCCGCACCTCGTAGCCGGCCTCCTCACGTACCTCGCGCACTACGCACTCGGAGGCCGTCTGGTTCACGTCGGCCCAGCCGCCCGGCAGCGTCCAGCGGCCGCCATCGGCCACCTCGCGCACCATCAGGATGCGGCCGCTGACGTCGAATACCGCGGCGCGGACGTCGATCTTGGGGGTCGCGTAGCCGGTCTCGGCGCCGAACAGGGCCTCGATCAGCCGCCCGTCGGTGCGCGAATGCGCTGCCATGATCCGCGCCGCCAGCGCCCGGATCGCGCGGTAGCGCTCGGCATCGTAGGGATCGCGGGTGAAGGCGAGGCCGGTCTGCGCGATCGCCGCGAGCTCACGGCCCCAGACCAGCCAGTCCGGCTCAGCCATCGCCGCCGGATCAGCCCGCCGGCTCGGAGACCAGGATCGGGTCGGGGGCCGGCTGCGGCTCGGCCAGGTCGGCGTCGGTCAACATCCGCCAGGTGCCGCCGATCAGGATCTCGCTCGGCCGGAAGCGCGCCTTGTAGGCCATCTTGCGGCTCTCCGGCACCCAGTAGCCGAGATACACGTAGGGCAGCCCGCCCTGCCGCGCGCGCTCGATCAGCCACAGGATCGCGTGCGTGCCGAGTGAGAGCCGGGCCAGTTCGGGGGCGAAGAAGCTGTACACCGCCGAAAGCCCGTCGCTCAGCCGGTCGACGAGGCAGGTGCCCACCAGTCGATCCTCGGGGTCGCGGAACTCGACGATGAGGGTCTCGATGGGCGTGTCCTCAACCATCGCGCGATAGTCGTAAAAACTCATCGTCGCCATGTCGCCCTCGCCGTGCCGCGCCCGCTGGTAGCGCTGGAACAGCTGATACTGCTCGGCGGTGGCCCGCGCCGGCACCTCGAAGCCTTCCACGAGCGCGTTCAGCGCCGCGATCCGGCGCAGGGTGCGGCCGGGCTGGAAGGTGGTGGCCGGAATGCGGATCGGCACGCAGGACTGGCAGCCGGGGCAGACCGGCGCATAGGCGATGTTGTGGCTGCGGCGGAAGCCGGCGCGCGAGAGCCGGTCGTGCAGCGTCTCGGCATCGGGGCCGGTGATCTCGGTGACGACCTTGCGCTCCGTCCGGCCCGCGACATAAGGGCACGGCAGCGGCGCCGTGGTGTAGAAAAATTGCGGGCGGCGAGGTGGCTTGTATGTCATTCGCGCATCGACCGAGACAGCATGATCCATGCCGCGCCATACCGGGTCAACGCTGTTTCGAGGATTTCGCAGTTGCCGGAACGAGATGCATGGTCCAGGCGGTGCGTTCGGGGGCCGGCCCGAGTCGGATCGTCGCTCCGTCGCGCCAGGCCGGCAGCAGGTTCCAGGCGTGGCGGCTCGCGACCTGGCCGGACTGGCCGGGTGCCGCCATGAACAGGCTGTCGTCGAGCTTCGCGAGGTCATAGACGCCGCGGAACTCCGCCCCGTGGACGGCATCGAGCTGGCCGAGCGGCGCGCCGCTGCGGAACAGCGTGGTGTCGTCGCCGGGCACCGGAATGCGGGCGGTCGTGAGTGAGCCGATCACCGGCAGCCGCCCCAGCAGCGGGCTCGCGAACACCGCGCGATGCACCTTTCCCCACCGCCACGAAGCGGGGTCCGGTCCCTGCGTTTTGGCAAGCTGCGCCACCGCCTCCTGCAACGCCTGCGCGAGCAGCGGCCCACAGTCGCCGCCGCACCAATGAGCACCCGCCGGCGTCACCACCCATTGCGTGAACTCCTGCCACGCGGCTGCCCAGAGATGGGCGATCCCGGCGCGCTGCATGACGAGCTGATAGAAGCGCTGCATCCAGGCGTTGAAAATGAGCGGCTGCGGCAGACCCATCGCCATCCGCCCGTCCCAATGCGCGAGCAGCGCCGCGGCCTTCGCGGACGGTGCCTCGGCGGGCAACTCGATGCCGCGCAGCACGGGCAGCAGCGCCTGGGCGAAGGTGCTGGTAGCGTCGACCTGCATCCGGGCGAAATCCGCCGGGGTGAGCTTGTTGCCGCCCTGATCGAGAAGCTGGCGGATGCGCACCGCCCGCCAGTCGCCGAACCAGTCGCGGCCCATGAACACCGGAAAGTCACGCGTGGCGACGCGCTCATTGGCGTTCACCAGCCGGCCGCTCGGCGCATCGACGTAATGCGGCAGCGCCTCGCCGCTCGCGAAGCCGGTCCAGTCGAACTTGCCGGACGCCCCGTTCACGGGCGCCGCGCCGTCGCCGGCGCGCCGGATGGGCACGCGCCCGGTGACGAACAAGCCGACACCGGAGGCATCGGCCACCAGCATGTTCTGCACCGGCGCGCTGATCATCGCCGCCGCCCGTCCGGCCGCGGCCACATCGCTCGCCTGGTTCAGCGCCAGGATGCCGTCGGCGGCGGTATCGCCCGGTGCCAGGGCCGCCATCGCGACCGCCAGCACCGGGCCGCCCCCGGGGCCGCCCTGGCGCCCGTCGAGGTCGCTGATGACCGGGCCGTGGCGGGTCTCGCGGACGGTGATCGTGACCGGCTTGCGGCCGCGCACGCGGATGCGCTCCTGGCGCGTGACGAACGGGCTGGGGCCGTCCGGCGTCTGGTACTTGCCGTCGGGCAGCACCGTCTCCTCGAACACGTCCGCGGTATCGGCCCCGGTGGTGGTGAAGGTCCATGCGATGTGGCCGTTATGGCCGAGCACCAGGAACGGCAAGCCGGGTGCCGTCGCACCCGCGAGCGAAAGGCCCGGCACATCGATCCGGGTCAGATACCACAGGCCCGGGAAGCCGAACGCCAGATGCGGGTCGCCGGCGAGCAGCGGTTTGCCCGAAGCGGTGTGCCGGCCATCGACGGCCCATTCGTCCGATGCCTCCCCGGGCTCGGTCATCGGTGCCGGAAAGCGGGGGATCGCGGCGAGCACGGCGCGGGCGGCGTCGGCGTAGCGCGGCTCGCGGGCGCCGGGCGCCAGGGCGGCATCGGGCCGGCCGGCCTCGCTGTCCGGCGGCCACAGCTCGTCGATCCGTGCCGGATCGAGGTGCCCCGCGAGCGACAGCCGCGCCAGCTCCGTGCGCCAGTTCCCGGTAAGCCAGAGCGCCATCAGCTTGCCCCACAGCAGGCTGTCCACCGGCGTCCAGAGCGCGGGCGCGCCGAAGGGGACGAACTCGGGTGCGGCGAACCGGCCGCGCTGCGCGATCCAGGCGTTCACGCCACGCGCGTAGGCGTCCAGCAGCGCCCGCGTCTCCGGCTTGAGGCCCGCCAGATCGGCCTCGGCACGGCGACGCAGCCCGAGCACGCGCATCATCTCATCGACGCTCAGCGCAGCCGGCCCCGCGATCTCCGACACGCGGCCGGACGCGGTGCGACGCATCAGGTCCATTTGGAACATCCGGTCGCGCGCGTGCAGATAGCCGAGCGCCTCGGCCGTGTCGGGCAGGCTGGCGGCACGGATGAAGGGCACGCCGTCGGGGTCGAAGGCGACCCGCACCGGGGCCGACAGGCCGGGCAGCGTCGCTTCGGCGGTGCGCGGCGGCAGCGTCGCCCACAGCACCGCCACCAGCCCGGCGACAGGCAGCAGCACCAGGAACAGCAGCAACCCGAACACGCCGGCGAGAAGGCGGAACATGATTGCAGCCTGCCGCGTCATGCGACGGCGCGAAAGGCCCTATCCGGTTGCAAAACATCGCTTGCAAGCGCCGGCGGACCTTGCCATGTCGCGAGCGGGCCGCGCCATTGGCAGCGGGGCTGGGCAGGTCTAGGTTGGCCGGGCGGCCGGCACAGGGTCGGGGCCGCACGCCCCGCACGGAGGATACATGGGTGGCTTGAGCATCTGGCACTGGATGATCGTGCTGCTGGTCGTGCTGCTGCTGTTCGGCAGCGGCAAGGTCAGTAACCTGATGGGCGATTTCGCCAAGGGCATCAAAGCGTTCAAAAAGAACATGGCGGATGACCACGAGGACGCCTCGATGTCGGCCACCGCCGCCGAGCGGCCGAGCGGCACCATCGCCCCTCCCAACCCCGACGCCCCACCCCCGGCCTCGGCCAAGCCGCGCGAGACGACCGCCGCGCACTGACGGCAGGTGCCGGGCGGCCCGTGACGTCGGGGTGGATCGGAAGCGTCGAGCACCTCCATCTATGTGCTGCCGCCTCGGAGCCGATGCGTGCGGTGCCCTCCTTATCATTGCTCGCCGGCCAGGGCATCGAAGGTGACCGCTACCTGCTCGGCGCCGGCACCTATTCCGCAAAGCCCGAGCCGGGGCGGCAGGTAACATTGTTCGAGGCCGAGACCCTGGAGGCCATGGCGCGCGACCACGGCATCGCTTTCGCGCCCCACGAGCATCGCCGCAACGTGACGGTGCGGGGCGTGCCGCTCAATCATCTGGTCGGTCGCCGTTTCCGCCTCGGGCCGGCGCTCCTGGAGGCGATGCGGCTCTCGGTGCCATGCCGCTACCTTGAGGATTTACTGGGCAAGCCGGTGTTCAAGCCGATGCTCAACCGCAGCGGCCTAAATTGCCGCATTCTGGAGGGCGGAATCGTGCGGCTCGGCGATCCGGTGCGGCCCGCTTGACGATGGCGACCTGACGATGGCGACGCATCGCCTGGCCTCGACGCCGGAGACGGTCCGCTGGGGCATCTTCGACGCCGCGATCCCGCCGGTCTTGACGGTGCAGCCGGGCGAGACGGTGGTGATCGAATGCGTCTCCGGCGCGCCGGAGATGATGCCGCCGCCCGGCAGCGGCTTCGTGATCCCAGCGGCGCTGCCCGCGATTCACGCGACCGTGCCGCGCCAGGGTGCCCATCTGGTCACCGGGCCGGTCGCGATTGCCGGGGCGGAGCCAGGGGATGCGCTGGAAGTGCGGATCGATGCAATCGATTTCAGCGCGGACTGGGGCTATTGCGGCTTCCGCCCGCTGCTCGGCACGCTGCCCGAAGACTTTCCCGAGCGCTATCTGAGCCACATCCCGATCGACCGCGCGGCGCGCACCTGCCGCCTGCCCTGGGGCACCGAGCTGCCGCTCGCGCCCTTCTTCGGCGTGACCGGCGTCGCCCCGCCGCCCGAATGGGGGCCGATCAACACGAAGGAGCCGCGCGCCCATGGCGGCAATCTCGACAACAAGGAGCTGGTCGCGGGCAGCACGCTCTATCTGCCGGTCTTCGTCCCCGGCGCCAATTTCTCGACCGGCGACGGGCACGGCGTGCAGGGCGACGGCGAGGTGTGCATCAACGCGCTGGAGACGTGCCTGACCGGCACCTTCACTTTCGCGCTGCACAAGCGCGCCGGGCTGCGCTATCCGCGCGCCGAGACGCCCGGCCACTTCATCAGCATGGGGATGCATGAGGATCTCGACGTCGCGATGAAGACGGCGCTGCGCGAGATGATCGCGTTCATCTGTGCGCGCAGCAATCTCTCGCGCGAGCAGGCGTATCAGTTCTGCTCGCTGGCGGTGGATTTCCACGTGACCCAGACGGTGAACGGCGAGAAGGGCATCCACGGGATGCTGCGCAAGGGACTGCTGTTCTAAGGGCCTGCACCGGCTTCGGCAGAGAGCTCGTGTCGGACATCGTTGACGCCGCCCGTCTCGCCGTTCGACTTCTGCTCGGGCTGGACGCCGCGCTGGGACGGATCGTGGCCCTGTCGCTCGCGGTGAGCCTCTCGGCCACGACCGCGGCCGCCGCCCTCGGGCTGCCGCTGGGGGCGGCACTCGCCGTGTTCCGCTTTCGCGGACGCGGCGCGCTGGTTCTGCTGGCAAACGCGCTGCTCGGGCTGCCGCCGGTCGTGATCGGCCTCGCGCTCTATCTGCTGCTGTCGCGATCAGGGCCGCTCGGCACGCTGGGCATCCTGTTCACGCCGCTTGCGATGACGCTTGCGCAGTTCCTGCTGGCCTTGCCGATCATCGTGGCGCTCAGCCATCGCGCGATGGCCGGCCTATGGCAGGAGTACGGCGACGACCTGCTGATCTCGGGCGCGAGCCGGTTGCGGGCCATCCCGCATCTCCTGGCGATTGGGCGGTTGAGCGCTCTGACCGCCGCGCTCGCGGGGTTTGGGCGGTCGATCTCGGAAGTGGGCGCCTTCCTGATTGTTGGCGGCAACATCGCCGGATGTACCCGCACGATGACGACGGCGATCACGCTCGAAACCAGCGAGGGCCACCTCGCGTTCGCGCTCGCACTTGGCCTCGTTCTGATCGCAATCAGCATCGCGGTGAGCGCCCTCGCCTTCGCGATCGAGGCTCGCTCGCGCCGAACCATTCGCCGCGAACCAGCATGAAGCCGTTCCGCGTTCGACACGTCGCCGCGCTGAGCACCCTGTCGCTGCTTGCCCTCTTGCCGGTGCCCGGGGGCGCGGCCGAGCATCAGACGATCGTGCTCGCCTCGACCACCTCGGTCGAGAACAGCGGTCTGTTGGCGCACATCCTGCCGCAATTCACCCGCGAAACCGGGATCGAGGTGCATGTGGTGGCGCAAGGCACCGGGCAGGCGCTGGCGACGGCCGCGCATGGCGACGCCGATCTGGTGCTGGTGCACGACCCGGTGGCGGAGGCGAAGTTTGTAGCCGCCGGCCACGGGTTGACCCGCACCGAGATCGCCTGGAACGACTTCGTCATCGTCGGACCGCGCTCCGACCCGGCGCGTATCGCCGGTACGCACGACGCGGTCGCGGCGCTAAAAGCGATCGCCGCAGCGAGGGCGCCCTTCATCTCGCGAGGCGATAAGAGCGGCACCGATGCGCTGGAGAAGCGGCTATGGAAGATGGCCGGGCTCGATCCGGCCGGGTTCGGGGGCAGCTGGTATCGCGACATCGGCGGCGGCATGGGAGCGGCGCTGAACGCCGCCGCAGCAATGGGGGCCTATACCCTTTCCGACCGCGGCACCTGGCTGAGCTTCGGCCACAAAGCGGGGATGAGGATCGAGCTTGAGGGCGATCCGCGCCTGCTGAACCGCTACGACGTGATCCTGTTGAACCCGAAGACACACCCGCAGGCTAAGCAGGCGCCGGCGCGCCGCTTTGCCGCCTGGCTCGCCTCACCGGCGGGGCAGGCAGCGATCGGCGGCTATGCGATCGCCGGGCACCAACTGTTTCATCCCGAATCCGACCCGAAGCCGTGATCGGCCCACGCCAGAAGCTTGTCAGTTCTGCTCGCCGACGGTGGATTTCCGTGTGACGCAGAGGGTGGCCGGCGAAGGGAATCCACTCCGAGCCATGTTCGGCGCCCGCGCGGAAACCCTACCGTATCCATAGCTCCATCGCCGGCCCGTATGTGCGGAACCGGTGAAAGCGCTGGGCCACCCAGTCGTGGAACCCGGCAACCGGCGCGAGCACCAGGCAATTCGTCGCAAACAGAACGGCGTGAACTCGTGGATCCGATGCCGCCCGAATCAACTCGGGCGTTGTGAGATAGCCGCTCCTGACGCGCACAATGGACGTATCCACGAGCCACGGCGGGGTATCGCGATCGGCCAGACCCGCAACGAGTTGGGCGTCCGTGATAACCCACTGTTCGGGCGTTGTGACCTGCTGCAAATCGGCCGCGATTCGTATCGCACGTTGCGTTTCACTGCTCCCGGCCCGTGTTCTGATAGAGCGAAAATGCTGATAATCGGATGGAATGCCGGCGAGAACGGCGGCGAGCGCAAGCAATCCTACCAGGAGAGCGCCGCTGCGCACCGGATCACGTTCGTGCAGAACCTGCCTCATCTCTCTCGCGGCCGGCAGGTCGTGCAACCCCAACGCCATAAGCGCAATCAAGGGCGGCAAGAGCACGATCGCATGACGCCCGAAAAGCGGGACCTGCATCAGCAGGCCGATGAATGTGACCAGCGCCCAGCCGATCAACGCAACGACGCGCCAGTCGCGCCGGAATATCGCAACGATAGTGCCCGCGATTGCCGCCACGCCCAGGATCACGTTCGTTGTGAAGAACCGATGCAGTACAAAAACATTGTCAGCTCCCGAGGCGGCCATCGCCTTTCTCGCTGCGATATGGAACATCACCACTTGCTGCAGGAGTGGGTGCAAGGAGCCCCGGAACGGCAGCAGAACGATCGTCATCGTGATGACGCCTGCCGCAATGCCGGCCGCGATGGGCACCACAACCGCCACGGCACGAGAGGCTGGCTGCCGCCGGACCCGCCAAAGTCGCGCGGAGGCAAGCAGCAGGACGGGTACAACAGCGGTCACATCAAGCAACTTGATGAGGCTGCCCAGCGCTAGCGTCACCCCGCATGTGATGGCGAGCACGACCCCCTTCCCTCCCGTCGGGTGCTCCCACCAGAGGAAGGCGGCTCCGACCGTGACCAGCAGGAAGGCGGTCGCCGGCCCCTCCGCCTCGAGTCGCTGCGACATCTCCAGGTATAACGGTGTCGCAACCACGATGACCAGCGCCGCAATTCCTCCGGCGCGTCCGGCCAACGCCCTCCCCAGCAAATAAGCACCGGCCAGGCCGAACAGGGAAAGCGTCGCGACGCCCAGGCGGGCGGATGAAATCGTGGAACCGAGCAATGCGTAAAACGGGTAAATCGATTGCAGGAAAAAGGGCGGCTGCGAGAAGAACACCTCGTGGTAGAGCTTGTGACCCGCGCTTACGGCTCGCAGCGTCTGCCAATAAACTCCTTCATCGTAGCCGTCGAAGTCGAATAGCTCATTGAGGCGATAGAGGCGCATTGCAATGGCCGTTATGACGGCCGCCGAGATGATGATGCGCTCTGCGAGCTCCTGCCTGCGCGACGCGGAGCGGATGTTCGCTGCGCAATGGCGTCCATGCTGTGAAGTCATTCCTCCGCGAATTGGCCTCTGCAAATTGGGCTGCCTTTCACCCGCTTCTTCAGCATCGCACTCTGCTATCTGCTCGCCCGCAATTGCGGATTGTCGAACACCGGGCTCCAGTCAAGTTGCGCAGTCGTCCAGCATCCCAAGTCACCGGCCGGGCGCCGCGAGCCAGTCCTCGACGCGCAGGCCATCGACGCGCCCGAACTCGCCCAAGTTGCCCGTCACGACGATCAGACCCCGACTCCGCGCGTGACCGGCAATCAACAGGTCATACGCACCGATCCGCTGGCCACGCCGATCAAGCACCGCCCTGATGTCGGCCGAGTGCGCCGCTGCCTCGGCGTCGAAAGCCAAAACCTCTAATCGGTCGGCAAGGTGTTGCACCTCGCGCCGGTTCTCTATCGGCCGCGCAGACTTCGCCGCACCGTGCAGCAATTCTGCCAGCACGACCGTCGAGATGCACAACGCCTCCGCCTCGGCATTGAACCGCGTTCGCAGGCCTGACGGCCGGTCGCGCAGGACCCTGACGCACAGATTGGTGTCTAGCATGTAGCGCAGCACTACAGCGGCTCGCGCTCCTGCGGCTCCGGCTGCTCGCGCGCCGCAAGTTCGATTCCCGGCGCGTCGAAGAAATCGTCCCAAATCGCGTTTGCCGGCACGATGACCCGCCGCGCGCCGTCACGCAGGATCGAGACTTCGTGCACGCCCGGCGGAAACGCGACGTCCTTCGGCAGACGGACCGCCTGCGAGCGGTTCGAGCGAAACAGGGTGGTTCGTGTCATGCGCGTGCCTCAGGTGAGATATACATGTTGTATATCCCATGCTGCCACTGTCAAGACGTTGCCGGCGCCGCGGCACGACTCACCCCACGACTCAGTCGAAAAACCGTATCTTCCCTGCCTTCTCCAACTCCGTGATCCGCCCCGGCATCGCGAGGCCCGCGACCACCCGCTCGTCCATCGCCGTCTCGGCCGTCGCGACCTCGCGCACGCGCGCGGCGATCGCGGCGAGGCGCGCCTGCGGCACCACTACCACGCCATCGCAATCGGCGACCAGCACATCGCCCGAGGCGACCGCGACGCCGCCGATCACCACCGGCAGCCCGATCGTGCCCGGGCCGGAAGCGGCGCAGGAACTCGGCGTGACCCCGCGCGCGAAGCAGGGCAGGCCGACCGCACGGATGCCGGGCGTGTCGCGCACCGCGCCGTCCGTCACCAGCCCGGCCGCGCCGCGATTGCGTGCCATCCCCGCCACCCGGTCGCCCATCACCGCAAGCTCGACGAACCCGTCGGCGGCGGCCACGATCACGTCGCCGCGCTCCGCGATCGAGAGCGCCCCCAGGATCGCGAGATTGTCGCCGGGGCCGCACTGGCAGGTCAGCGCCACGCCCACGAAGGCGGCACAGGCCGGGTCGATCGGCTTGATCCGGTGATCGAGCGCGCCCCGCCCGTCCATGCTGTCGGTGACGAAGCCGGTGGGCATGCCCCCGAATGCCTCCAGCAGCGCCGGGTCGGGGCGGGCGATGCGGCGGTTGATCTGCAGGATCGGCGGGTCTTCGAGCACGGCATCCCTCCCCAAGATAGGCGCCGAGTATGCCACGGACGCGGGCGGTGACCACCGGCTGACTGCGCAACTGACCTGGCCCCTTTCCCGCGCACCTGATCCGCCGCATATCCGGCGCATGGACAGCGCGACCCCGGCGCCGGTGCGCCGCCTCGACTACCGCCCGCCCGAGCTTCCTGATCGATGCCGTCGATCTGATATTCGAGCTCGACCCGGCGACGACCGTGGTGCGCGCGAAGCTCGACGTACGGCGCAATCCGGCGGGACGGCCCGGCGCTCCGCTGCGGCTCGACGGGGAGGCACTGCGGCTGCGCGCGGTCTCGGTCGACGGGCGGTTGCTGGATGCGCAGGCGTACCATTTGGACGAGCACGCTCTGGAGATCGCGACGGTGCCGGAGCGGTGCCGGTTGCAGATCGTGACCGAGATCGGACCCGAGCAGAACACCGAGCTGTCCGGCCTCTACACCTCGGGCGGCAATTTCTTCACCCAGTGCGAGGCCGAGGGATTCCGGCGCATCACCTTTTTTCTCGATCGCCCCGACGTGATGGCGCGCTACACCACGACGCTGATCGCCGATCGCACGGCTTGCCCGGTGCTGCTGTCGAACGGCAATCCGGCTGGCACGGGCGAGGACGGAGGCGGGCGGCATTGGGCGAGATGGGTCGATCCGCACCCGAAGCCGAGCTATCTGTTCGCGCTGGTAGCGGGCGACCTCGTGGCCGTGCGCGACAGTTTTCGCACCATGTCGGGGCGCGACGTGGCACTCGGGATCTGGGTGCGGTCCGGCGACGAGGACCGATGTGGCCACGCCATGCGCTCGCTCAAGCGCGCTATGGCGTGGGACGAGGAGCGGTTCGGCCTCGAATACGATCTCGACGTGTTCAACATCGCGGCCGTGTCGGACTTCAACATGGGGGCGATGGAGAACAAGGGGCTGAACGTCTTCAACACCAAATACATCCTCGCCAAGCCCGAGACCGCGACCGACGCCGATTATCAGGACATCGAAACCGTGGTTGCGCACGAGTATTTCCACAACTGGACCGGCAACCGCGTTACCTGCCGTGACTGGTTCCAGCTTTCGCTGAAGGAGGGGCTGACCGTCTATCGCGACCAGGAGTTCACCGCCGACCAGGGCAGCCGCGCGGTCAAGCGGGTGCGCGACGTGCGCCGGCTGCGCGCCGGGCAGTTCGCCGAGGATGACGGGCCGCTCGCCCACCCCGTCCGGCCCGACCAGTACCTCAAGATCGACAATTTCTATACCGCGACGGTCTATTCCAAGGGCGCCGAAGTCGTGCGGATGATCGAGACCCGCATCGGCCGCGAAGGGTTCCGGCGCGGCATGACGCGGTATATCGAGCGCCACGACAACCACGCGGTGACGATCGAGGATTTCGTCGCCGCCATGCAGGACGCCTCGGGCGTCGATCTCACCGACATGCTCGCGTGGTATTCGCAGGCAGGCACGCCCGAGCTTCGTGCCGAGGGCGCGTATGACGAGGCGGCGCGGCGCTACGTGCTGACTTTGCGGCAATCGACCAAGCCGACGCCGGGCCAGCCGGAGAAGCGGCCGGTGCCGATCCCGGTGGCGCTGGGGCTGCTCGATCCGCAAGGGGCCGCACTTGGGACGACGCGGGTCGTGATGGCGGACGCGGCCGAAACCCGCTTCGTGTTCGAGGATGTGGCGGCGCCACCGGTGCCCTCGCTGCTGCGCGGTTTCTCGGCGCCGGTGCGGCTGATGGACGTGCCGCAAGAACGGCTGCGCTTCTTGGCGCGCCACGACACCGACCCGTTCGTGCGCTGGGATTCGGGACAGCAATATGCGACCGCCGTGCTGCTCGACCTTGCGGCCGCGTGGCGCGCGGGAAAGCCGCTCGCGCTCGATCCCGGACTGCTGGAAGCGGTCGCGGCCACACTCGCGGGCGCCGATGCCGATCCGGAGTTCGCGGCCGAGGCGCTGTCGCTGCCGGGGGAGAATGTGCTCGCCGACGCGATGGCGGTCGCCGACACCGAAGCGGTCCATGCGGCACGCGAATTCGCCCGCGCGGCGATCGGGCGCGCACTGGGTGCCGCGCTGCGCGAGACTCATGCGCGCAACGAGGAGAGTGGCGAGTACCGCATCGACGGCGCCAGCATCGGGCGGCGCGCGCTGAAGAACACGGCGCTCGCCTATCTCGCGGCGGCGGGTGCGGAGGGGATCGCGCTGGCACGGGCGCAATTCGACGCACAGCGCAACATGACCGATGTGCTGGCGGCACTCGCGATGCTCGCGCGGACCGAAAACGCGGCGCGCGACGCGGCGCTGGCGGCGTTCCATGCGCGCTGGCGCGGCGACGACCTCGTGCTCGACAAATGGTTCGCGATCCAGGCGATGGCGCCGCTGCCGGATACGCTCGCGGCGGTGCGCGCGCTGACGCAGCACCCGGATTTCGACCCGCGCAGCCCTAACCGCGTGCGCGCGCTGGTGGGCGCATTTACGGCCGGCAATCCGGTGTGCTTCCATGCCGCGTCGGGTGCGGGATACGATTTTCTGGCCGAGCAGGTGACGGCACTCGACCCGCGCAACAGCCAGGTCGCGGCGCGGATGGTGGCTCCGCTCGGCCGCTGGCGGCGACAGGACGCGGCGCGGCAGGCGCTGATGCGCGCGGCGCTGGAGCGCGTGCTGGCGACGCCGGGATTGAGCAAGAATACGTTCGAGATGGTTTCGCGAAGTTTGGGATAAGGCAAGGTCGGGGCGCTGCCCCGAACCCCGCCAAGGGCTCGCCCTTGGAACCCTTTAGCGAATGGCAAACCGGGTTGCGGCCCAGACGTATCAATGGAGGGCGCGGCCTCGGCAAGACCTGTTTGGGCCTAGAGGAGACGCAGCATGGATCGATTCACCGGCGGTTGCCTGTGCGGCAACGTCCGAATTGTGGCGTCCGGACTTCCATACCGGGTCGGCCTTTGTCACTGTCTCGACTGCCGCAAGCATCATGGGGCCCTTTTTCACGCTTCCGCGGTGTTCCCTCAGGATTCGGTAACGATCGATGGCGAAACACGCGACTACGCCGGGCGGTTCTTCTGTCCCCGCTGCGGCTCATCCATTTTCGGACGCAGCGCAGACGAAATCGAAGTGAACCTAGGATCTCTGGATGCCCCTGACCAACTGATGCCAACCTACGAAAGCTGGATCGTCCGTCGCGAGTCCTGGTTGCCGCCGTTTCCGCTCACGAGACGATACGACCGCGATCGTGACGCCACCGGTCGCTTTGAGGAGTAGGTCGCACAATCCAGCAATCTCGCCAGCGGCACCGTGCTGGATTTGCTTCGTCGCTTCGCTCCTCGCAATGACGAGGAACTTCGGAATCGGGACACTAGCGAATGGGGTCTGGGGCCTGCGACCCCAGCGGGTCAAGGGCGGAGCCCTTGCCTTTCTTCGCCCGCACACGACCGGAACGCCGCAACGTCGGTATGTGCCGCGGAGCAGAGGTATGCACCCACGACGGCGGGAGGCTGCGCAGCGAGGGTCGGCTTCCAGAACGCTGCGCGGGAGAGCGGGTACAGCGAAAGCCAGCGCGTGGCAGCTTCCTGATCGGTGCCGAGCTGCTCGGCGAGCGCGCGCAGGCTATCGGCATCGAGGCGCTGTGTGCCCCATGTCGCGTCGAAATCGTATTCTTGCCGCCAGCCGCCGGCTTGCAGGCTGTCGAGCACGCTGGTTGCGCGATCGAGGATCGTGCCGTCCGGGCCGTAGTGCCACGTCTCGAACCCCGGGTTCTGGCCGAAGATCGGGCTGATCGCGGGGGTGACGAGAACCGAGCCGGCGCCGTCGATCAGGCGGAACTCGTCCATGTGCGTGTGGCCGGCGAAGCTCATCGTGATGGTCGCGGCGTATTGGCGCGCGAGCGATGCAAAGCCGGCCGCATCGTCCTCGCGCCACATGGTCTCGATCTTCGGGGCCGTGTCGCCATGCAGCGTCGCATAGACGTCGATGCCGGGCGGGATGTGCATGAGCAGCCAGACGTGATCGCCCGCCGCGCGCGCCCGCGCGAGATGGGCCGCAAGCCAGTGCAGCACCGCCGGTGCCGGATCGGCGGCTCCGGGCGGGGCGCAGGCATCCTTGTACTCGGTGGAGAAATAGACGGTGTTGACGAAGATCATGCGCTGATGCGCGATCCCCGGCACCGGCAGATCGTATTGGCCGAGTCGCGACCAGTCGGCGTCGAAGTCGGCACTTGGGCCGGTGTGCGTCAGCGCGTGGACGATCGGCAGCGTCGCGGCAAGGAACGCGCCGTCGGGTCGCAGCCGGTAGTCGCCGCAAACGCTGTCGTTGTTGCCGAGTGCGGGGAAGATCGTCGCGCCAGGGAAGCGGCGGCGCAGTTCGTCGGCGAGGAACGCGAACGTCTTGGTAACGAAACTGCTGTAGGCGGCGTCCGAACGGTCAGGCGCGGTCGCGTCGAACTTCTGACGGAAGGAGTGGGCGAGGAAGTCGCCGGGCAGCACCAGGAACGCCGGATCCGGCAGCGTCGCCCGCATCGCATCCAGCGCCGAGCGCACCAGCGGCCAGCCGGGGTCCTCTCCATACCGGCCGAGCGGGGCCGCCGGCGCGCGGTCGAGGATCGCCGCCCACCGCAGGGCGGGTGCTGTCTGCAAGGCGGGCACCAGTGCCGCGTCGGCCATCGGATCGAAATGCGGATCCGACGCGGAGAGGAACGCGCCGCCCGTCGCGACCGGCGCCGGGCGGCCGGCGCACGCGGCCAGCAGCAGCATTAGCAGCAGCACCATCACTTGCCGCATCGCCCACCCCTTGCGGGGGCTGCGAGATGCGCCGTCGCTCACCGGTCGTCGGGTCCTGCGATGCGCTCGACCACCTGGAAACGCTCGCACCAGAGCAGCATGTCTTCTGCGAACTGATTTCGGCGACCGAAGTAGGCCCGGTGCGCCTGCTGCCAGGCCTCGAGTGTTCGGTCGTTTTCACCCTCATCGTATGCAAATGAGGCGCGCACCTCGTTGAAGCGGCATAGAAAGAGCTGGACGGTCTCCAACACTGCGCGCGGACGGCCTGATCCGTCCAGCATCACCATCCGCTTGCCGACCTCAGTCTGCATCCCGTCACTGGCGGCCCAGCAAGTCGCACGCTTGCGTCCATCGAGGACGAGCGCCGCGAGTTCGTCGGCCAATGCCGGGTTATCACCGAATGAGAACGTATCCAGCTCACGCCACACCATTGCTCACCTCCCGCCGCAAGTGTGGCCCGCGCCGATCGAGCCGTGGGGCCAACCGTTTCGATCGTGACACCCTTTGGCTCGATCGGCTCCGCTTGCGATGTCGGCGACCTGTTCTTGCCGGGTCGGGCGGATCAGGACGCCTTCGCGGCCGGCGGCTTGGGGTCGTTGGCGGCGTGCGGCTTGACCACGCTGGTGATCGTCTCGCGCAGCACGGTCACGCGCACGTTGGGCGCGATCTCGACGTCGATCTCGTTCGATCCGTCACGCACCCGCTGCACCGTGCCCAGGATGCCGCCGCCGGTGACCACACGATCGCCGCGCTTGATCGCCGCGATCATCGCCTTCATCTCCCTCTGCTTGGTCTGCTGCGGGCGGATCAGCAGGAAGTAGAACACGGCAAAGATCAGGACCAGCGGCGCGAATTGCGTGACGGTGGAGAGCGTGCCGGCCGCGTCCTGCGCGAAGGCGGGGGTGATCAGCATGGAGGGGAGCGTCCGGGTTGCGGTGCGTGGGGGCGGACCATAGTTTCCGCCCCCCGAAGGTCAAGCAACGGCAGGACCATGGACCCAGGCATCGTGGACCAAGCCATCATGGACCAAGGGGGCGCCGCCCTGCTCGCCCGCATCGCCGCGGCGCTGGAGCGCCTGGCGCCGCCCCCGCCCCCGCCGCCGGATTTGGCGGCGGCCGATGCCTTTGTCTGGCACCCGACCCCGCCGCACCTGGCGCCGGTCCCGGTGGTATCGCGCGTGCCGATTGGATTGTTGCAGGGGATCGAGCCGCAGAAACGGGTGCTGCTCGGGAACACAAGCCGCTTTGCCGCCGGCTTGCCCGCGAACAACGCGATGCTCTGGGGCGCGCGCGGGATGGGCAAGTCCTCGCTGGTCAAGGCCGCGCACGCCGCCTGCTGCGACGCGGTACCGGGGAGCCTGGTGCTGGTCGAGATCCACCGCGAGGACATCGCGGGCCTGCCGGTGCTGCTCGACCGGCTGCGCGGGCAGGCGCGGCGGTGCCTGATCTTCTGCGACGACCTCTCCTTCGAGCGGCAGGACGCGGACTACAAGGCGTTGAAATCCGTGCTGGACGGCGGCATCGAGGGCCGGCCGGAGAACGTGTTGTTCTACGCGACCTCGAATCGCCGCCACCTGATGCCGCGCGAGATGATCGAGAACGAGCGATCGACGGCGATCAGCCCGGCCGAAGCGACCGAGGAGAAGGTGTCGCTCTCGGACCGCTTCGGCTTGTGGATCGGCTTTCACGGCTGCGACCAGGAGACCTATTTCCGGATGGTGGAGGGCTATGCCGCGCATTTCGGCCTGCCGATCGGGCGCGAGGCGCTGCACGCCGAGGCGATCGAGTGGTCGATGACGCGCGGCGCCCGCTCCGGACGGGTGGCGTGGCAGTTCGTGCAGGACCTTGCGGGACGGGCGGGGGCGACGGGCGCCACCGGCCCCGAAACCGGTTGATCGCGCGTCGCCGGCAGCCCAGAGCAGACGATTGGTTTCGCGGGAGGAGGCAGGCGCTTGTCCGAGACCTTCGATCTGGACGCCTATTTCGAGCGCATCGGCTATGCCGGGCCGCGTGCGGCCGACATGGCGACGCTGCGGGCGATCCACGCCCTGCATCCGGCCGTCATTGCGTTCGAGAATCTCGATCCGCTGCTGGGCCGGCCGGTGCGGCTCGATCTGGCGTCGCTGCAAGAGAAGCTTGTCCGTGCGCGGCGCGGCGGCTACTGCTTTGAGCATAATATGCTGCTCGCTGCGGTGCTCGAGGCACTTGGGTTCAAGGTGACCCCGCTCGCCGCGCGCGTCCGCTGGATGGTCCCGCCCGAAGGGCCCGAGAATCCCCGGACCCACATGGTGCTTCGGGTCGATCTGGCGGACGGCCCCTGGCTCGCGGATGTCGGGTTCGGCGGTTTCCTGCTGGCAGAACCGGTGCGGCTGGAGCCGGAGATCGAGCAGCCGACGTCAGGCGGGATGATGCGCCTGCTGGCCGGCGACGGTCGCTTCACGCTCCAGACCGCGCTGCCGGACGGCTGGCACGATCTCTACCGCTTCACCGAGGAGCCTCAGGTCCCCGCCGACTATGTGGTCGCCAATTGGTTCACCTCTACCCACCCGAAATCGCTATTCACCGGCAATCTCCTGGTCCAGCGGCTGACGCCGGAGGGGCGCGACAGCCTGTTCAATGCGCAACTCACCCGGCGGCGGACTGAGGGCACAGTAAGCGAGCGGGTCCTCGCCGGCCCGGAAGATTTGGGCCGGGTGCTGGAGCGGGATTTCGCCATCACGCCGCCGGCTGCGGTTGCGGAGATCTGGTCGCGGCTGCCGCGCGGTTGAGGCCGGCGGCAACCCCCGTCTTGCCGGGATACCCCCTAACGGTCAAAGTCGGACGCCGGAATAGGTTCCAGAGGGAAGTGTTCGATTGCCAGTTCTCCAACGGCTCAGGCGGATCGTCGTTTATCATTTCGCAAGGCCCTCCGAGCTGCCGCGCTTGGTTTGGAAGAACCTGACCTGGCCGTTGAGCCCGATGGCAGCCGAACGCCGCTTCGACCGCGCGCTCGGGATCGACACGGCCGGCTCCATAGCACCCGAGCAACTCGACCTCGCTCCGGAGCAGACGAAAAGCGCCGAGCCGTATCAGGCGAGCCCGCCACGAATCACGCGCCATGTCATTTGCCAGATCGCGTCGCGTCTGCCGGGTGCCACATTCATCGATGTCGGGTCAGGGAAGGGCCGCGTCGTCATTATCGCGGCCGAGTGCGGGTTTTCCGAAGTTATCGGTATCGAATTGTCATCCCAGCTCTGCGGCACTGCTATCGAAAATGTCGCAAAGCACCGCAAAAGACGCCCTGCGATGGCCCCGGTCACCATGCTCAACATGGACGCAACGGAGTTCCAGATCCCAACCGGCCCCTGCGTTTTCTTTTTTTATAGGCCGTTCTCCAACTCGGTGCTGCAGGAGGTCATGGCCCACTTGGTGCATTCCCTGAAGCAGCAGCCGCGGAAGGTTTTCGTCATCTACAGCAGCCTCGAAACTCCGTTTAGAGATCTTGAATCATTGCATGGGGATCTATTTGATCGAGACGTTTTCGATTTCGAACGTCCTCGCGATCTGCCGCGGGATCGGAGTGCCCGGCCTGGATTTTCGGTCGTTATATTCGAATCCAAGCTCGGGGCGGAAGCCTCCAGCGACCCCGGTGCCGTGGCCGTTGCAGGTTCGTCGTGGCCGGCCCACGGGCCGGGCCAAGGGCCCGCCCGAGGACAGGCTCCGGCCGGCCGTCCACGACCGGTCGGTGAGGCGTGAAAGCGTGGATACCCGGCGATAGCCGACTACCCCGGTCGAGCTGGCTTCCGTCTCGTTCGCCACCGGCGTTGCCGAGCCGATGCAGGGCGCGGGTGACGGCCGCGGGGTTGCGTTATGTTGTTTGACAACTCGCAAGAGAAGTGTTATAGGCGGTGTCTGCATCGCGGCCGGCGCGCGGAGTTGTGCCGGCGACGCGGAAGCTGACGCGAGTTTCGGATGCCGAGCTGCCGACCATGATCGCCGCGAAAGCCGAGATGACGGAGGAGGGCCGATGCGACTGGCGAGCGAGCCGGCGGCGAGACCTCGGGGCCACCCCACTCGCTGCGGCGAGCCTGATTTAACGTTGTTCTCAGGGGCGGCGACCCTGATCCAGCCCTGTTCTCAGGCCGGCAGCGAGCCTGATCCGGCCCTGTTCCCAGCCTGCGGCGGGCCTGATCCGGCCCTGTTCTTCGGCCGATCAGGTTCGCCACCGCCGGCGCCACCTGCTGATGCGCGAATTCCTGATGAGAGATACTGAGCGCGGGCTGGACCAGGTGTCGGCGTCTGACCAGGTCCGTCTCACTTCGGTGCTGGACCGGGCCTATCTCCACGCGAGGGCGATCGAGCCCGGTCGCCGCAAGCCGCGGGATCGGCGATGCTGATGCCGCTCGACCACTCCCTGCCGGTGCAGAGATCAAGAAAAACGCACATGGGAAATGCTGGGTGCGCATTGGTAGGTTCTCGCGACGTTCACGGAGGGACAGCAGGGTTCCCCGAGCTTGGTTCCTTCGCCGTTGGCCTGCTTTACAGCGGGCGGGGCGTCGGCCACCGAAGCTATGCATTCGGATCGAACCGAGAGGCACCTATAGACTCAACCTGACGTGCAGCTGCCTCGTACACTCAGCTTCGCAGCAGCGATGTCCTCGACGGCTATTCCGACGGACTTGAAGACTGTCGTGCACCCCGCGTACGGCTTGGGCTTCATCCCGGCGAATATTTCTCCGACTTCGGCGTAGATCGAAGCCTTCGAGAGAATTACGTCGCCTGATTCTTTGAGCACTGCCTCGCGCAAGTCGACGACCAGCACACCACTGGTCATCACGTCGTCGTCGAGTTCCCGCCATGTCGGGCGAGGCGAGCCTACTGCGTTCACATACGCGCCAGCTTTCAGCCACGCTCCTCTCAGGATCGGCTCCCGTGCACTTGTGACAGTCACGATTACGTCCGCATCCCGCACCGCGGAACTCCACGTCCGGTGCCGCGCGCGCGCCGTGCTCCTCGGCAAAACGCCGCGCGTGCTCTGCCGTTCGAACTCCACACCCGCACCTCGTCAAACGCGCGGACACGCGAGAGCGCCTCCAAGTGGGCGCTCGCCTGCACTCCGCTGCCAAGCAGCGCTAGAACGCGGCTCTCCGGCGAAGCCAAGTGCTTCGTCACCGCCGCCGAGACCGCGGCTGTTCGCATCTCTGTTATCAACCGGCCATCCATGACGGCGAGCGGCTCGCCGGTATCAGGGCGAAACAGCAGGATCACCGCGAGGTGGGTGGGAACGCCTGTGCCTGCGTTGCCAGGGTAAAAGCTCACGAGCTTAAGGCCCATCGCCTCCTCAGCCGCGGCGGGCATAATGCCGAGATAGCGCTTGCCTTCCTCGATCGTGAGCATGTTGCGCACGGGCTGAATGACGCGACCGGAAGAGAAGGCGGCGAGGGCCAGCTCCATTTCGGCGATGAGTGCGTCCCAGCCAAGGACCGCGCGGACACTCGCCTCGTCCAAATACCTCATCATCGCTCTCCCAATGCAGCCGGCGCCACGGGCCAATGAGAACCCACGGGCGCATCACCACGTAACTGACGCCCCACTGCTACGGCGATGCAAGGTGTTCTTCGCCGGATGCTTACGGTTGATGACGGAAGTTATGCCCGCCCCAAAGTCCGCCGCCGCGTAGCGCGTTGGCACGCCGCGCTGGCCGTCCGCCGCCGCGGCTGGCGGGCCTGACTACTGCGCGTTCGCGGTGTGCGAGCCCTCGTGGAACTGCGCATAGCGCGCCCGTAGCTCGCGCTTGAACGGCCGCACCTAAATCCCCACCAGGACCGTGGACGCTAACCCGGGTTTGCCGCGCGTGCATAAATCAAGCCGGGAACGGTCGGCCAAATCTCTCAGGTTCAGCGACAGAGGGGGTCAGGTCTGCCGGCATCCCGTCGGCGGCTGGACCTGACCGCGAGCCGCTCGTATCGGAGTTCCGCGCACCCGGCCGCACCCACCGCCCGACGTGCCGTATTTCGTCGCGGTCACAAGGCGAGCAGATACTGGGCAAGCAGGTGCTGACCGAGGCCGTGGTGTTTCCGCCCGATGTCGATCGGGTGCGCGTCACCCGCCGGACGGTGACGCTGCACCTGCCGATCAGCCCCCAGAAATCGGGCGCCGCCTATGCCGTCAACGTTGGGTTCCAGCTAACGCCCGAGGAATTGCAACTGAATTGGACGCGCGGACCGCGCTGACCGGCGGCGGCGTGCTGCGCGGCACAGAAACGGACGGTGCGGAAAACCGATACCTCGGCCTGGTATCAGTCCCGCCAGAACGGCTTGGCGATCTCGCGGCGGATGTCGAAATCCCGGGCGAGCGGCAGGTCGCGGCGCTCGCGCCCGTCCATCACGGCGAGCTCGGCGCGCTCACGGGCGCGGGCGCGCCAGGCGCGCAGCGTGGCGCCGACGGCGACGATGCGGCCGAGCCAGCTCGGCAAGCCGGCGATTGCGTCGGCGGTCGGGACGTCAGACGGATGCAAGGCAGCGTTGGTGGTCATGCTTCGATCCTCCTGGACGGGTGCCGATGTCGCGTGATAACTGCGGCGGTGCGTGGTGACATCGCTCAGCCCCGACGGCAGCTCGCGGCAAGGAACCTGCGGGCGGAGTTGACGATGTGCCTCCCCGCGTCGGCCAGCGGTGCGGAGAGCGAAGGGCGGGTCGATGGTGACGGCCATCATGTCACTCCTCCCATGGCCGACTGGCGCGCGGGCCCTGCCGAGCGCCGGCGCATATCGGCCGATGGCCGCGATCCCCGCAATGATCGCCGCGCGGAATTTCCCGCCGTGGCGAGGAAATTCCGCAGAAAGCCGTGCCGCACGCCGGGGCGCGTAGCGCCATGGAATCCGACTTCGCGGCCAAGCTCCGCCTGACCGCAACCGCCCTGGGTTGTTCCGGCCGCAAGGATCTCTGTGCACGGTTCCGGGCGGTGAACCCGGCAACTCATTTCGACGTCGAGCGGTCGAGCAAGTGGCTGCAAGGCCGGGCGCTTCCGCGCTCGGTTCAGATGTACGACGACTGGGCCAAGGTGCTGGGCACGCAGCGTTCCGGGGCCTGGCTCGCGTCGTGCACGGTCGAGGCCTTCCTGGAAGAAATCTGCAAGCTCTACTCGGCAGATGCCGACACCTTGCGCCACCGTGCCGACGAGCGCGGCGGGGACGGTGTCGTCGCTGCACCCGCCGCGAGTTCCGCCAGCGGCTATCTCTGCGGGAGTTATGCGTGCTACTCACTGGCTTGGTCGCCGTACTACCGGGGGCATCTGATCCGCGGGGCGCTGACGATCGGGCCTGGCCGAAGGACCCCGGCACTCGCTGCGGTCTACAGCGAGGCGGTGCTCGGCACCGAGGTCCGGTTCGAGGGCGAGGTGCTGCCGGCGCGCGGCACCGTCCACCTCAGCGTCTGCAATCCGGAAGGGCGTTCACCTCTGTTCGTGAGCCTGTTCCTGCCCGGGCCGCCGGCCAGCGTACTGTGCGGCGTGATGTCGGGCGCGACCATCATCGGCCCCGAGGCGCTGCCTTCAACGACGCGGATGGTCGTGGTTCGCGTCCCCGGCAATGCCGGCGGGTCCAACCGCTATCTTTCTCCTGCGCCGGGCGCGCTCTCCGATGATCTGCTGGCGCTTGGACTCGATCTCGCCGAGGCCAGCGAGGTGGACGCGCTGATGCGCGAGTTCCTGCTGAGCGATGGCGAGGGCGGCCTGGACCAGGTGGCGGCGTCTGACCAGGTCCGCCTCACCTCCGTGCTCGACCGGGCCTATCTCCGCGCGGGTGATCGGGGCCGGTTGCCGCAAGCCGCGGGATCGGCGATGCTGACGCCGCTCGACCACTCCCGCGCGGGAGAGAGCGGTGCTACGCCGCCGCCGAAGGCGCAACCGGCCCCCGGAAACGCTCAGGCAGAAGGACCGCGACCGGGCGACGGGCCTCTGGAAAGCCGGCGGACAGTCACCGCCGCACCGAAGGAGTAAGGCGCCGGGAACGGTCGGCCGAATCTCTCAGGTTCCGGGACAGAGGGGGGTCAGGTCTGCCGGCATTCCGCCGGTGGCTGGACCTGACCGCGGAGCTGCTCGTGTCCGAGTTCCTGCCTGGCGAAATCGGCCCCGACCCGGAGCCAGACACCCCCGCCACGACGCCGCTCGATGCGCTGCACCGCCGCCTCGGCGGGCGGATGGTCGCGTTTGCCGGCTATTCGCTGCCGGTGCAGTACCCCGCCGGCATCATCGCCGAGCACCTGCATTGCCGCGCCCAGGCCGCCCTGTTCGACGTCTCGCACATGGGCCAGGCCAGCCTGCACGGCGCCGAAGCCGCCGCCGTGCTGGAGCGGCTGACGCCCGGCGACCTGATCGGGCTCAAGCCCGGACGGCAGCGCTACACCGTGCTGCTCAACGAGGCGGGCGGCATCCTCGACGACCTGATGGTGACCCATCACGGCGAGCGGCTGGTGCTGGTGCTCAACGCATCCCGCAAGCGAACCGACCTCGCCCATCTCGCCGAGCGGCTGCCGGGGTCGGTGCGGCTCGAGGCGCATGACGATCGGGCGCTGCTGGCCTTGCAGGGGCCGAGAGCGGGCGAGGTGATGATGCGGCTCTCGCCCGAGGCGGCCGCGCTCGCCTTCATGGCCGCCGGGCAGTTCGTGATCGCGGGCCGGGAGTGCTGGGTCTCGCGCTCCGGCTATACCGGTGAGGACGGATTCGAGATCTCGGTCCCGGCCGCGGCCGCCGAGGCGCTCGCCGAGCGCCTGCTCGGGCAGCCCGAGGTGCAGCCGGCCGGCCTCGGTGCCCGCGACAGCCTGCGATTGGAGGCAGGGCTCTGCCTCTATGGCAACGACATCGACGAGCTCACCACGCCCGTCGAAGCCGGCCTGACCTGGACGATCGGCAAGCGCCGGCGCGCCAACTGGGATTTTCCGGGCAGCGCCGTGATCCGCGACCAGCTCGACAACGGCCCGACCCGGCTGCGGGTCGGGCTGCGCCCCGAGGGGCGGGCGCCGGCGCGGAGCGGCACCGTGGTGATCGCCGCCGACGGCACCGCCGCGGGCACCGTCACCTCCGGCAGCTTCGCGCCTAGCGTCGGCGCCCCGATCGCGATGGGCTACGTGC
This sequence comes from uncultured Alphaproteobacteria bacterium, assembly GCA_963754235.1. GTDB lineage: Bacteria > Pseudomonadota > Alphaproteobacteria > Acetobacterales > Acetobacteraceae > DATAYA01. The sequence goes on from CAVWFK010000034.1 coordinate 123,439, forward strand.
GCCGCGACCTCGCCGCCGACGGCACCTCCCTGTTCCTGACCGTGCGCGGCCGCAACCTGCCCGCCGCGGTCACGCCCATGCCCTTCGTTCCCCACCGCTATCGCCGCTGAAGGAAAACCTCACCGATGGCCGAGCTGCGCTTCACCAAGGACCATGAATGGGTGCGCCTCGACGGCGACACCGCGACCGTCGGCATCACCGATCATGCGCAACAGGCGCTCGGCGACCTCGTGTTCGTCGAGCTGCCCGAGCCTGGCCGCGCGGTGGCGGCGTCCGAGGCCTGTGCGGTGGTGGAGAGCGTCAAGGCGGCGTCCGACGTCTTCGCCCCGCTCGCCGGCACCATCACCGAGACCAACCCGGCGCTCGCCGAAGATCCGGCCCTGATCAACCGCGAGCCGCAGGCCGGCGGCTGGATGTTCCGCATGAGGCTTGCCGATCCGGGCGCGGTCGGCGACTTGCTCGACCAGGCCGCCTACGACGCCTTCGTGGAGACCGCGTAATGGCGGCGCTGGCCGAGCTCACCGAACTGGAGGCGGCGGACGGGTTCGTCTCGCGCCACATCGCGCCGGACGACGCCGAGATCGCGGCCATGCTGCGCGAGGTCGGTGCCGCGACCCTCGACGAGCTGGCCGACCGAACCGTGCCCGCCGGCATCCGCCTTGCGAAACCCCTGGCACTGCCCGAGGCGATCGACGAGGCGGCGGCGATGGCCGAGCTTCGAGCGCTTGCGGCAAAGAACGGCGGCGCCAAGTCGCTGATCGGCGCCGGCTATCACGGCACCCACACGCCACCGGTGATCCTGCGCAACGTGCTGGAGAATCCGGGCTGGTACACCGCCTACACCCCGTATCAGGCGGAGATCGCGCAGGGGCGGCTGGAGGCGCTGCTCACCTTCCAGACCATGATCGCCGAGCTCACCGGCATGGAGATCGCCAACGCCTCCCTGCTCGACGAGGCGACAGCGGCGGCCGAGGCGGTCGCGATGGCGCACGCGGTCGGGCGGACGAAATCCGCGAGCATCGCGGTCGCCGCCGACCTGCATCCGCAGACCCGGGCCGTGATCGCGACGCGAGCCTGGCCGCTCGGCTGGACACTGGTTGATTTCGCGCCGGGCGATACCGCTGCGATCGCGGCGGAGAAGCCCTTCGCGGTGGTGCTGCAATACCCCGGCACCGCGGGCGCCCTGCGCGACCTGCGGGCCGAGATCGCAGCCGCCCACGCCGCCGGCGCGCTCGCGATCGTCGCCGCCGACCCGCTTTCGCTGGTGCTGCTGACACCGCCCGGCGAGATGGATGCCGACGTGGTGGTGGGATCGGCACAGCGCTTCGGCGTGCCGATGGGCTTCGGCGGCCCGCACGCGGGGTTTTTCGCCACTCGTGACGCCTACAAGCGGCAGATGCCCGGGCGGCTGGTGGGCGTGAGCCAGGATGCGTCGGGCGCGCCGGCCATGCGGCTCGCGTTACAGACCCGCGAGCAGCACATCCGCCGCGAGCGCGCGACCTCGAACATCTGCACCGCCCAGGTGCTGCTCGCGGTGATGGCGGGCTTCTACGCTGTCTGGCACGGGCCGGACGGATTGCGGCGGATCGCCCGGCGGGTGAACCTGCAAGCGCGGCTGCTGGCCGAGGCGGCATCCCGGGGCGGATATGCTCTGCGGCACGCAGGGTTCTTCGATACGATTGCGATCGAGGCGGGGGCGCGCGCCGATGCGCTGATGGCGGCGGCGCTGGCGGGCGGGTTCAACCTGCGACGGCTGGACGCGACCGGTGTCGCGATCGCGCTTGATGAGACCGTGACCCGCGCGGAGCTGGAGCGTCTGGCGGGCGTGCTCGGGGCCGACCTCGCCGACGCACCGGCGTCGATCCCGGCCGAATTGTCGCGCGGCTCGGCGTTCCTGGGCGACGCGGTGTTCCGCCGCCATCACGCCGAGCACGAGATGCTGCGCTACCTCAAGCGACTTGAGGACAAGGACGTGGCGCTGAACCGCAGCATGATCCCGCTCGGTTCCTGCACCATGAAGCTGAACGCAACCGCCGAGATGATCCCGGTGACCTTGCCCGGCTTCGCCGACATCCATCCCTTCGCGCCGCCCGAACAGACCGAAGGCTATGCCGATCTGATCCGGCACCTCGGCGACTGGCTCGCCGCGATCACGGGCTTCGCCGGCATCTCGCTGCAGCCGAACGCCGGCAGCCAGGGCGAATATGCCGGCCTGCTCGCGATCCGCGCGTTCCACGCGGCACGCGGCGAGGCGCATCGAAACGTCTGCCTGATCCCCGCCTCCGCCCACGGCACCAATCCGGCCAGTGCCACGATGGCGGGCCTGTCGGTGGCGGTGGTCGGCTGCGACCGCGACGGCAACATCGACCTTTCCGACCTGCGCGCCAAGGCAGCGCAGCACGCGGAGCGGCTGGCGGCGCTGATGGTGACCTATCCCAGCACGCACGGGGTGTTCGAGGGGGAAATCCGCGAGATCTGTGCGATCGTCCACGCGCATGGCGGGCAGGTCTATATGGACGGCGCCAACATGAACGCGCAGCTCGGGCTGACCAGCCCGGCCGCGATCGGCGCCGATGTGTGCCACCTCAACCTGCACAAGACGTTCTGCATCCCGCATGGCGGCGGCGGTCCTGGCGTGGGGCCGATCGGGGTCGCGGCGCATCTGCTGCCCTATCTGCCCAGTCACCCCGCGCGCAGCGATGCCGGCCCGGCAACTGGCGTGGGGCCGGTCGCGGCCGCGCCGTTCGGCAGCGCGCTGATCCTGCCGATCAGCTATGCCTTCATCCGCATGATGGGTGCGGCGGGATTGAAACGCGCCTCCGAGGTCGCGATCCTGAACGCCAACTACATCGCGGCCCGGCTGCGGCCGCACTACCCGGTGCTGTACACGGGCCGATCGGGGATGGTGGCGCATGAGTGCATCCTCGACTGCCGGGATTTCCAGCGAGAGGCCGGGGTGATGGTCGAGGACATCGCCAAGCGGCTGGAGGATTTCGGCTTCCACGCGCCCACCATGTCCTGGCCGGTTGCCGGCACGCTGATGGTGGAGCCGACCGAGAGCGAGAGCCACGCCGAGCTCGACCGGTTCTGCGATGCGATGATCGCGATCCGCACCGAAATCGCGGCGATCGCCGAGGGGCGGCTGGATCGCGCGGACAATCCGCTGAAGAACGCGCCGCACACCGCCGCCGAGGTGACGGCGGATGTCTGGAACCACGCCTATCCGCGAGAGCAGGCGGCATTTCCGCTGCCCTGGGTGGCGGCGCGGAAATACTGGCCGCCGGTCAAGCGGGTGGATAACGTATACGGGGACCGGAACCTGGTTTGCACCTGCGCACCGCTGGAGGCGTACGCGCAGGCAGCGGAGTAGCGGGTCGTCACGTCTCGCGCTGCGGCATTCCGTGCGGCACGACCGTGCTGATGATCGAGGCATCGAGCGCCTCGTACTCCGCATAGTCGATCGTCGCGTACAGCTCCGCACGCGTCTGCATCCGATCGATCATCGCCTGCGCGCCGCCGTCGCGGCGGATCGCGGCATAGAGCTCGCCTTGCGCGCGCGCGGCGACACGCAGCGCGCTCACCGGCCAGATCACCATGCGGTAGCCCATGCTCTGGAACTCGGCGGCGGTGAAGAACGGCGTGCGGCCGAACTCGGTCATGTTGGCGAGCAGCGCGACACCGGGCATCCGCTCGGCGAAGGCGCGGAACATCTCGGCCGAGTGAAGTGCCTCGGGGAAGATCGCGTCCGCGCCGGCCTTGAGATAGAGGCGCGCGCGGGCAACCGCACCGTCCAGACCCTCGCTCGCCGCCGCGTCGGTGCGGGCGATGATCACCAGATGGCGGCGGGCGCGGGCGGCGGCAGCAATCTTGGCCGCCATGTCGCGCGCATCGGCAAGCTTCTTGTCGTTCAGGTGGCCGCATTTCTTGGGCAGCAACTGGTCCTCGATATGCACCGCACCCGCTCCCGCCTCCTCGAAGCTGCGCACCATGTGCATCACGTTGAGCGCCTCGCCGTACCCGGTATCGCCATCGACCAGCACCGGCAGGCCCGCGCGCGCCACCTGGCGGACAAAGAAGCACACCTCGTCCACGGTGATGACGCCAAGGTCGGGCAGCCCCATCGAGGCGCTCATGGCGGCGCCCGAGAGATAGAGCGCCTCGAAGCCCGCGCGCCGGGCCTGCAAGGCTGCGAGCCCGCTATGGGCGCCGGGGAGCTGCAGGATCTGCGCGCGCGCCAGCAGCGCCCGCATCCGCGCGCCGGCGGCCTCGGCGGGCAGGTCGGCGGCGACCAGGTAGGTCACTCGCGGCGCTCGTCGATCGGCACGAATCGCAGATCCTCGGGACCGGTATAGTTCGCGGTCGGGCGGATGATCTTGCCGTCCTCGCGCTGCTCGATGACGTGCGCGGCCCAGCCGGAGGTGCGCGAGATCACGAACAGAGGCGTGAACATCAGGGTCGGCACGCCCATCATGTGATAGGAGACGGCACTGAACCAGTCGAGGTTGGCGAACATCCGCTTCTCGCGCGCCATCACCGCCTCGATCCGCTCGGCCACCTCGAACATGCGCGCCGCCCCCGCGGCGCGTGCCAGGCGCCGCGCCACCTCCTTGATGATCTTGTTGCGCGGATCGGCGATCGTATAGACGGGGTGACCGAAGCCGATCACGACCTCCTTCGCCGCCACGCGCCGGACAATGTCGGCCTCCGCCTCGCCGGCGGTGCGATAGCGGTTCTGGATCTCGAAAGCGGCCTCGTTGGCGCCGCCGTGCTTGGGGCCGCGCAGCGCGCCAATCCCCGCACAGATCGCGGAATACATGTCCGACCCCGTGCCGGCGACCACGCGGGCGGCGAAGGTGGAGGCGTTGAACTCGTGCTCGGCGTAGAGCACGAGCGAGGTGTGCATCGCCCGCACCCACTCCTCCGACGGAGGGTGGCCGTGCAGCAGATGCAGGAAGTGGCCGCCAATCGTCGCATCCTCGGTCTCGACCTCGATGCGCCGCCCGTTATGCGCGAAGTGGAACCAGTAGAGCAGCATCGAGCCGAGCGATGCCATCAGCCGATCGGCGATGTCGCGCGCGGCGGGCGCGTTGTGGTCCGGCGGCTCGGGCAGCGCGCAGCCGAGTGCGGAGACCCCGGTGCGCATCACGTCCATCGGGTGCGCCACCGCCGGCAACGTCTCCAGCGCCTGCTTGACCGCGGCCGGCAGGCCGCGCAGCGCGCGCAGCTTGTCGAGGTAGGCGGCAAGCTCGGCGCGAGTCGGCAAGGTGCCGTGGACCAGAAGATGGGCGATCTCCTCGAAGCGGCAGGTCTCGGCGATGTCGAGGATGTCGTAGCCGCGATAGTGCAGGTCGTTGCCGGTGCGGCCGACCGTGCAGAGCGCCGTGTTGCCGGCCACGACGCCCGACAGCGCCACCGACTTCTTCGGCTTGTTCGGCGGCGGCGCATCATTCATGATCGTCTCCTCCCGGTCTGCGCCGCCTCGCGGCGGCGGCTGGTCTAACCCCGCCCCCGGCGCGCGGCAAGCCGCAGCGCGGCGCCACGGCACCGCTTCTCGGCCTCGTTTCTGCGCAGCAACACCGGCCCGCAATCGCACCCGTCCGGTTCATTTCTGCCGACGTTTCCACGCCAGCGGTGAAAAGTGGTGGCCTCCTTTGCCGAACACGTGCGTATTATAGCTTGTCAAAAGTTCATTAGCCAGTGTCGACTTCACGACCGTATCCCCGCCGCGGCCGCGAAAACAAAAGGGAGCGGGACGACGCTCAACCGGACTGTGAGGAGAATCGAAATGACGTTTCTGCATCGCGTGGCAAAACTGACCGTTCCCGGCGCGCACGGAACGGATTCGTGGCCGACAACGGGGCTCGCGGACAACTCGGCGCTCGACGTGCCGGAGAACGCCTCCGCGCGGTCGCTGATCGTCGGCGACCTCCGCTCAGCGGCCGAGATCGCCGCCTGCGCCTACGCCGAGCTCGAGACCTTCATCACCGAAGAGGACCGCGCCTTCTGGTGCTTCATGAACCCGAGACCCCGGCCCAGCTTCACGCCGCAGCTGCTGCGCGATCTGGAAGCCATGCAGGACTGCATCGCCGGCCTGTTCGATCGCGGCACCACCGGGTACGGGCGGCCCTTCGACTACTTCATCCTCGGCTCGCGCAGCCCGGGCGTGTTCAACCTCGGCGGCGACCTCAACCTGTTCGTCGAGAAGATCCGTGCCCGCGACGGTGCCACCCTGCGCCGCTACGGCTATGCCTGCGTGGAGGCGGGGCATGCCAACCATCGCGGCTACGACAACGGCGTAATCACGATCGGGCTGATCCAGGGCGATGCGCTCGGCGGCGGCCTTGAATCGGCGCTGTCCTGCGACGTGCTGATCGCCGAGCGGCAGGCCAAATTTGGCCTGCCCGAAGTGCTGTTCAACCTGTTCCCCGGCATGGGCGCCTATAGCTTCCTCTCGCGCCGGATCGGCCCGATCAAGGCGGAGGAGATGATCATGAGCGGGCGCATCTACACCGCCGAGGAGATGCACGCGCTCGGCGTCGTGGACGTGCTGGCGGAGACCGGGGAAGGGCAGCGCGCCGTCTGCACTTATATTGCCAACAATCGGGCGCGCCGCAACGCGCATTCCGCGATCTACAAGGTGCGCCGTCGGGTGAATTCGGTCTCTCTCGAGGAGCTGCGCGACGTCGTCGATACGTGGGTCGAGGCGGCGCTGGCGCTGGAGGAGGCGGATTTGCGCAAGATGACGCGGATCGCGGCGGCGCAGGACCGCTTCCGCGCGCGCCAGACCGGCGCGGCGGCGATCGCCGCCGAGTAGGGCGCGTGGTCCCGATGCGGGCGGCGGCGGATCAGCCGCTGTCGCCCGACCGCGCGCGGCGCTCGCGCGCTGCCGTCAGCAGGGCCTCGGCGGCGCGGTCGATTTCGGCTTCGAGCTGGGCCAGGTACTGCGCGCCGGCCGCCGCGAGCTGCTCGGCCGAGATCGTCTGCCACGGCTCGCAAAGCGCCGCGAGGCGAGCGGCACCGACATTGGCCGACCCGCTGCGCAGCGCGTGCGCCTGCGCCCGAAACGCGATCGCATCGCGCGCGGCGGCCGATTGGCGCAGCTCGGCGAGCAGGGTGCGCGTGTCGGAGAGGAACTCGTCGATCAGCTCGCGCAGGAAATCCTCGCCGCCCAGCGAGGCAAGGCTGGCCAGCGTGTTGGCATCGGCGAGCGGCATCTGCACGGTGCGAAACCGCGGGTGCGCCGCGATCGCCGTCACCGCCGCCTCTGTCTCCATCTCGTCCGATCTCTCGCCGGCATCGCGTGCCACCAGCCCGGCGATCGAGGACAGGAGCGCACGCGGCTCGATCGGCTTGATCAGGCAGGCATCCATCCCGGCATCCAGGCAGTGCTGTCGCGTCTGCGGCGTCGCGTCCGCGGTCAGCGCGATGATCGGCAGATGCGGCCGGCCCAGGGCGGTGACGCGATAGAGCTTCGCCGCCTCGATCCCGCCCATGCCGGGCATGTTGACGTCCAGAATCGCGAGATCGATCTGCTCCTCGCCCAATATGTCGAGCGCGCGCTCGCCGTCGTCGGCGAGCACGACCCGATGCCCGGCGCGCTCGAGGATCTTGGTCAGCACCTTCTGGTTGGTGCGGTTGTCGTCGGCGACCAGCACCGCGAGGCCGGTCACGGCCTCGGTTGGCGCCGCCTCGGACGTCTGAGTGGCGCCTTCGATCGCGTCTTCGGTCCGGACCGCCTCGCACACCCGCAGCGCCGTCTCCAGCGCCGCGTCGCTGACCGGCGTGGATAGGATCGTGGTGACAAGGTCCCGCTGCGCGGGCGGCGGCAGCCCGTCGAAGGGCTGGTCGCGCAGTTCGACCAACCCGAGCGCGTCGCGCGCACGCAAGTCCGCGAAGGCGTGCGCCTGGGCGGCCGGACCGCGGGCGAAGGCGAGCAGGCAGCCGAGGGAAGCCTCGGCGGCGTCCAGCCGGGACGGATCGACCAGCTCGACCGTGGCGCCACGCTCGACCAGCCGGCCCAGCAGCGGCGCTGCGGTCTCCCGCCGGCCACCGAGGAAGAAGCAACGGGTCCCGTCGAGCCGTCCGCTCGCCGTCGCGGACGCCGTCCCCTGACCGCGCGCGAACGGCAACGTGAACCAGAAATTACTGCCGGCGCCGAGCTTGCTGTCGAGCCCGATCTGCCCGCCCAGCAGCAGCACCAGCTTCTGCGTGATCGCGAGGCCGAGACCGGTGCCGCCGTATTGGTGGATGATCGTCTCGTCGGCCTGCGTGAAGCTCTCGAAGATCCGGCCGCGCGCCTCCTCGGCGATGCCGATCCCGGTATCCGAGATTTCGAAGCGGAGCCGCACCCCCGCCTCGCCCTGCTCCGACGTGCCCTGCTCCGGGGCGTCCACCGCGATGCTCACCCCGCCCGATGCGGTGAACTTGACGGCATTGCTCGCCAAATTGAGCAGAATCTCCTGCAGCCGCCGCACATCGCCGTGCAACGCGAGCGGCGTGCGCGCGGCGACATGGACATTGAGGCGCAGCCCCTTCGCCCGTGCCTGCGCCAGCAGCATCCGGCGCAGCTCGCCCAGCAGTTGCGCGAGATCGAAATCCACCGTCGCGACCGGCGGCATTCGTCCGGCCTCGATGCGCGAGAGATCGAGGATGTTGTCGATCAGCCCGAGCAGGCTGCGCGCCGAAGCCATGATGGTCTGGCTCATGTCGCGCTGGTCGAGATCGAGATTGCTGCTGTCGAGCAGCGCGCCCATGCCGATGATCGCGTTCAGCGGCGTCCGCAGTTCGTGGCTGACGCTGGCGAGGAACATCGACTTGGCCTGGCTCGCCTCCTCGGCCTGCTGGCGCGCCTGCGACAGCCGCCGGATCAGTGCCAACGCGTAGAGCGGCAGGATGAGCATCCCGAGCACGAGGCCGGTGGAAACCGACGGCAGGCGTGTCCAGAACGGTGTCGTCGCGATCATCAGCCCGAATCCCGCGATCGCCGCGAGCATCGCGGCGAGCAGGAAGCGGGCGCCGAAGCGGAAGCCGTTGCCGAAGATCGTCCAGAGAAAGGCGGGGTAGAGCCACGCGGTGGCCGCGCCGCCGATATGCATCTCGAACGACACCGAGCCGATATCGAGCCCGAGCGCCGCCACCCGCCGCCAGAGTGCCGCCGCCGGGTGGATCGCCATGTCGGCCATCAGCAGCAGCCCGCCGCCGAGATAGAGGGCCGGGGCAGCGAGATGCCATTCCTGCATCACCCAGCCATGCGGCGCCGAAAACGCATTGAACGCGAGCACCAGCACGCCGGCGATCAGCCGGTTGATCGCCATCTCGTGCTCGCGATCGGGCGGCAGCCGCAGTTGGCGGCCGCGCAAGGCGTCGCGCAGCCGCGCGCGCGTCGCTTTCATCCGGTCATGCTTCGTCGGTCCGTGCCCGCAAAGCGGCCCGGTCGGCCGCACGCTCGATGATGAAGCGCTCGAACTCGGCGCTGCCGATCGGTTTGCTGTAATAGTAGCCCTGCACTGCGTCGCAGCCTTCCTGGCGCAGCCACTCGATCTGTGCCGCAGTCTCCACGCCTTCGGCGAGCACCTCCAGCCCGAGGGCACGGGCCAGGCCGATGATCGCGCGCACGATCGCGATATTGTTCGAACCCGGATCGAGATCCGCGATGAAGGTGCGGTCGATCTTCAGCCGATCGACCGGCAGCCGGCGCAGCCGAGTCAGCGACGAGTAGCCGGTGCCGAAATCATCGACCGAGAGCCGCACGCCGCGGCCGTGCAGCTCCACCAGCCCCTCCAGCGCCGCGTCGGCGTGCTCGACCAGAATGCTCTCGGTGAGTTCGAGTTCGAGCAGGTCGGGCGGCAGGCCGGTGCTCTCCAGCACCTCGATCACCAGATCGCACAGGTTCTGACGCTGGAACTGCAGCGGCGAGAGGTTCACCGAGACCCGCACCGGCGGCATCTCCCCATGCAGCCAGCAGACCGCCTGGCGGCATGCCTCGTGCAGCACCCATTCGTTGGCGGCCAGGATCAGCCCGCTATCCTCGGCGACCGGCAGGAACGACGACGGACCGACCGCGCCCCAGCCCGGCCGGTGCCAGCGCAGCAGCGCCTCGGCGCCGATCACCTCGCCGCTGCGCAAATCCACCTGCGGCTGGTAGTAGAGGGCGAATTCCTGCCGCGACAGCGCGCGCCGGAGTGCCGTCTGCAGCAGCGCCTTTTCCTTGGCGTGGGAGAGCATGTCGCCGGCAAAGAATTCGCAGCCGTTGCGGCCGCTGAGCTTCACCCGATACATCGCGAGATCGGCGTTCTGCAAAAGCTCGTCGGGGTTGCGGCCGTCTTTCGGGTGCATGGCAATGCCGATGCTCGCCCCCGTCGTCAGGTCGCGGCCGTCGATCATGAACGGCTGTTCGAGGGCCGCGATGATCCGTTCGGCGAGCTGCTTGGCGTCGTCGGCGCTGCGTGCCTCGGTCTGCAGGATCGCGAACTCGTCGCCGCCAAGCCGGGCGACGACGTTGCAGCCATGCACCAACTGCCGCAGCCGGTCGGCGATCGCCTTGAGCACCTGGTCGCCAAGATGGTGGCCATAGGCGTCGTTGACATCCTTGAAGCGATCGAGATCGACGAAATGCAGGGCAAAGACCCGGTCGCCGCGCCGGCCGCGCGCCAACTCGTGTTGCAGCCGGTTGACCAGAAAGGCGCGATTGGGCAGCGCGGTCAGATGATCGTGATTGGCCAGGAACAACAGCCGCATCTCGGCCCGCTTGCGTTCGGTGATGTCGAGCGAGCTGGTCAGCACCCCGGAGACCCGCCCATCGGCATCGCGCAGCGGCGACTTCGTCGTGACGAAAGTGAGCGGGGAGCCGGTGCGATCGACGATCTCCTCCTCAAAGCTCGGCAGCGCCTGGCCGGATTCGAGCACGATCCGGTCCAGCTCCCGGCTCTGCGCATCGCGCGCGTCCGCTGGCTGCTCGGGCGCCGGTGCCGCGGCGATGGCGTGCGCATCAAGGCCGGCCAGCGCCGCCTGATGGGCGTTGATGAAGATGCAACGGCCCTGGCGGTCGGTGGCGCTGATCAGGGCGGGGACCGTGTCGATGACCTGGGCCAGCTGCTCGCGGCTGTCGCGCAGCGCCTGGGCGTGGGAGAGCTCCGATGCCTTGAGCCGGTCCTCGAGCGCCAAGGCGCGGCGGCGGATGATCTTCTGCTGCCAGCTCAGTTTGAGCAGATTGCGCGCCCGGGTCTGGAACTCGGCGTGATCAACTGGGCTGTGCAGAAAATCGGTTGCCCCGGCGCGCAGCGCGTCAAGCCGGAAGCTGCGGTCGTGATAGGCGGTCAGGACCATGATCGGGACATCGGCGGCAAGCGGCAGTTGCCGCAAGCGGCGGACGAACTCGCCGCCGTTCATCTCGGGCATCTTGTAGTCGCTGACCACCAGATCAGCCGTATTGTCGGCCAGCCACGCCAGGGCCTCGTTGGCACTCGCGAAAGCGTCCACCACCAGGCCTGGCTGAATCGCACCGGCAAGCTTGGACAAGATGGTACGGTTCGTCACCCGGTCATCAACAATCACAACGCGCGACATGGCCAGTGACATGGATTGGTTCACCTGTATCGGATGTCCTTGTAGCCTGGGTTCGAACACCTCCCGTTGTTGGGTTAGCCGATGGCTCGGTTAGCGCAAGGCCGATCGTCGCCCCAATGGGCGAACTGCATACTAGACTAATCCTTAGGGGAAGCCAATGATATGCTTGCTCCTCCGGTGTTTCTCGAGCCGCCTCCAAACCCCGATGCCGCCTGATCCGCGCCGGTCACGTTCTTGACACCTCCGGCGTGCGCCGGTAGCAAGCCCATGCCTTCCGGCAAGGCTGCTTGCCTGGAGCGGACATGAGCAAGACCGAGGGTGGCGACGACGGCTCTTTCGAGAACCGGCTGCGCGCCGCCCGCAACAGGCAGGGGCTCGACGCTCCGCCACCCGGCGCCGATCCCCGATCCGACCCGCTAAGCGGCTCGGCCTGGTCGATCGCCCTGCGCGTGGGGGTGGAACTCGTCTCCGCGCTGGGGCTGGGGGTTGCGATCGGCTGGGCGCTGGATCGCTGGCTTGGCACCGGGCCGATCCTGCTCGCCGTGTTCGTGCTGCTGGGGGGCGCGGCGGGGATGCTCAACGTGTGGCGCGTGTTCGCGCCGCGCGGCTAGGGCCGCCGCCGGCGTTTTGAGCTTGACGGCGTCTGGGCTTCACACGGGCGGCGGCGCGGGCCGCGTCCGGTGCGCGGGGGGACGGGACAGAGTGGCGGCAACGCACATCAATGCGCTGGGCCAGTTTCAGCTCCACAGCGTGTTCGGCCAGGCCGGCGCTTCGGTTGGTTTTTCGCAATCGAACCTGATGATGGTGCTCGCGGCCGCGATCACCCTGTTCGCCCTGGTCTGGGGAATGCGCAAGCGGGCGCAGGTGCCGGGACGGGGGCAGGCGCTGGCCGAGATGTCCTACGAGGCTGTGCTCGGGATGTGTCTCGACACGATCGGGCCGGAGGGACGACGCTTCTTCCCGTTCATCTTCACCCTGTTCGCGTTCATCCTGCTCGGCAACCTGATCGGCGTATGGCCCTACGCGTTCACCTTCACCAGCCATATCGCGGTGACCGGCTTCATGGCGCTGTTCGTGGTGGTGATGACCACGGTCGTCGGGATCGCCATCCACGGGTGGCGCTTCTTCAGCTACTTCTTCCCGCAGGGCGTGCCGGTGGCGCTGGCGCCGCTGCTGGTGCCGGTCGAGGTCATGTCCTACCTGTCGCGGCTGATCTCGCTGTCGGTGCGACTGTTCGCCAACATGGTCGCCGGTCACGTGATGCTCGAAGTGTTCGCGGCCTTCGTGCTGATGCTGGGTGCTGCGGGCATCCTGGGCTGGGTGCCGGCGGCGCTCGCCCTCGCCGTCAACGTGGCACTGATTGGCTTCGAGATTCTGGTGGCCGTGCTGCAGGCCTACGTGTTTGCGATCCTCACCTGCATCTACCTGCACGACGCCGTTCACTTGCACTAACCCACTTCCTGCTCTCGCTCCCCTCTCCTGGCACGCCGCCCCTCGGACGCACAGAAAGGAACTTCGTCGATGGATCTCCTCTCCGCCAAGCAGATTGGTGCGGGTCTCGCCGTGATCGCGCTGGCCGGGGTCGGCGCCGGGATTGGGAATATCTTCGCCGCCCTGGTCACCAGCGTCGCCCGCAATCCGGCCGCCCGCGAGCGCGTGTTCGGCCTCGCCATCCTGGGCTTCGCGCTTACTGAGGCGGTGGCGCTCTACGCGCTGGTGATCGCGTTCCTGATCCTCTTCACCTGATCGGACCGCGCGTGCGCCCGACGCGATCCTTGCTCGCTGGCCTGCTCGCCCTCCTACCCGCGCTGGCGCTGGCGGCCGCGCCCGCCCCGTCGGCTAACCCGACCAGGATTCCCCACCCTACCGCATCCACGCCCACCCGCGGCGGAATGCCGCAGCTCAACTTCAACAATCCGCTGACGCTCGATCAGGTAGGCTGGCTCATCGTCATCTTCGCGGTGCTCTACGTCCTGTTGTGGCGCTGGGCGCTGCCGCTTGTGGCGGGGGTCGTGGAAGGCCGGGCGGCCTCGATCAAGAGCGATCTCGAAGCCGCCCAGCAAGCCAAGGCGGAGGCCGATACGGCGGTGACCGATCTGACCCGTGCCACGCGCGAGGCTCATGCCGCCGCGCAGGCGCGGATCGCCGAGGCGGTCGGCCGCGCCAAGGCGGAGGCCGCCGAACAGGCGCGGATCGCGAACGAACGACTAGAGGCACAGCTCGGCGAGGCCGAGGCGCGCATCGGCGAGGCGCGCCAGGCCGCGATGGGCGCCCTGCGCGACGTGGCGCGCGAGACCACCGCGACGATCGTCGCCCGCCTGATCGGCCGCCCGGCCGGAGCGGACGCGGTCGATGCGGCGGTCGGGGGTGCCATGGCCGCGGGCACACCGGGCGGTCGGGGCTCGGGCGGTCGGGGCTCGGGCGGACGGGGCTGAGGAGCAGATCGTGTCCGAGATCACCGAGCCGCGCTTCTGGGTGGCGGTCGCCTTCGTCATCTTCTTCATTGTGTTCGGCCGCAGGCTGTGGCGCGTGATCGTCGGGATGCTCGACGCGCGCGCCGCTGCCGTCCGGGCCGAACTCGAGGAGGCGGCGCGGCTGCGCCAGGAGGCCGAGGCGATGCTGCGCGACGCCTCCGCCCGCCGCGACGCCGCGATCCGCGATGCCGAGGCGCTGCTCGCCTCGGCCCAGGGGGAGGCCGCGCGCGTCGCCGCCGCCGCCCGCACCGAGGCCGAGGCCGCCGGCCGCCGGCGCGAGCAGATGGCGCTCGACCGCATCGCCGCCGCCGAGAAGGCCGCGGTGACCGAAGTGCGCATGGTCGCCGCCGACATCGCGACGCGTGCCGCCGAGCGGGTGATCGCGACCGAGCTCACGCCGCAGGACGACGCGGCCCTGGTCGATCACGCGATCGGCGGGCTTGCCGCCGCCCTCTCCGGCCGGCGCGCGGCGTGAGGCCAGTCGTCCAGCAGATCGGCTCCCCCAACCCCCTCCCCGTTGCGAGGTTGTCCAGTTCGAGGGAGACAAACCAACCGATGGCATATATCGAGGCCGTAACGGGCGGCGCCCCTTGCCTCTGACGGTCGCGATCGGCGGCCTCGGCGCGATCGGCCTGCCGCTCGCGCGGGCGCTGGATCGCGGAGTTGAGGGGCTGCGGCTGATCGCGGTCGCGGACCGCGACGACGACCGCGCGCGGGCCAAGCTCGCGGGCCTCCGGCATCGGCCGGTGATCACCGATCTGGACGGGCTGGCGCGGGCCGACATCGTGGTGGAGGCCGCGCCGGCTGCCGTGTTCGAAGAGATCGCAATACCGGCGATCGAAGCGGGACGCATCCTGGTGCCGGCCTCGGTCGGGGCGCTGCTGCCGCGCATGGCGCTCGTCGCGCGGGCGCGGGAGATGGGGGCCAGGATCGTGGTGCCGAGCGGGGCGCTGCTCGGGCTGGATGCGGTGCGCGCCGCCGCCGAGGGCGAAGTCACGACGGTCGAGATCGAGACCCGCAAGCCGCCCGCCGGCCTGGTGGGTGCCCCTTATCTGGCGGCGCACGGGATCGCGCTGGACGGTATGGATGCGGCGCGACTGGTGTTCGAGGGCAACGCGCGGGAAGCCGCCGCCGGCTTCCCAGCCAATGTCAACGTCGCCGCGGCCCTGGCGCTCGCCGGCATCGGGCCGGAACGGACGATGGTGCGTATCTGGGCCGACCCCGCCATGACGCGCAACCGCCACACGATCCGTGTCGAGGCCGAGGCGGCGCGCTTTTCCATGACCATCGAGGGCGTGCCGAGCGAGGATAATCCGCGCACCGGCCGGCTGACGCCGCTCTCGGTGCTGGCGTGCCTGCAGGGACTGGTCTCGACCCTGAAGATCGGCACTTGAGCCGTCGCGGCGCGCGGCTTGCCCTTGCCTGGGTGTTGCTCGCGCCGTCCGCCAGTGCTGCCCCCGGATGGTCGCCGGATTGCGCACGATGCGAGGCGATCTTCACCGTTGGCGGCCAGCCGCTGCATATCGAGAAGCGCGGCGGCATCGGTCCCATCGTGGTGTTCGAATCCGGCCTTGGCGCCGATACGTCGGCGTGGCGCCGGGTCGTCGGTCCGATCGCCTGGTTCGCGCAGGCGGTGCTCTATGACCGCGCCGGACTTGGGGCGAGCCAGCCACTGGCCGCACCGGGCCGGCCGATCGCGGCGCGCGGTGTCGCCGACGCGCTCCATCGCTTGCTCGCGCAAGCCGGCCTGCGTCCTTCGTTCATTCTCGTCGGTCATTCGCTCGGCGGCCTCTATGCGCAGATGTTCGCGCGCCTCTATCCGGGCGAAGTCGCGGGGATGGTGCTGCTCGAATTCGAGCAGCGCGGACGCCCCTGAGGAGCTGAAGACGCGCGCACGCCTCGTGTCGGGATCGGCCGAGTTTCTGGAGGAGGAGGGCGTTCGAGAGAGCAATCGGGAGGTGCATGCCGCCGGCCCGTTTCCAAAGATCCCGCTGACGGTAATTGCCGCGACGGATCACGGACCGCATTTCCGCCGCTGGGAGCCGACGCTGATGCGGTTGCAGCGGCAGCTCGCGACGCTGTCGCCGCGCGGCACGCTGGTGGTCGCGCGCGGTAGCGGCCACGACGTGGCCGCCGACCGGCCCGCGTTGGTCATCGCCGCCGTTCGTTCGATGGCCGATGCGGTCCGGGCTCGCCGTTGATCGCCGGTCTCGGGCCGGTGCTATGCTCCACCGCCAGACAATGAGCGCGCTGCTTTCAAGGGGAAAAGCATGACTGACCGCGTGACACGCCGCAACCTCGCCGGGGCGGCGCTGCTGCCCGCCTCGCTGGCGCTGATCGAACCTGCGCAGGCGGCGACCGCCCAGGGGGGCGAGAGCACCTTCGAGCGCGTCCGTCGCACCGGCACGCTGCGCATCGCGGCGCTG
This sequence comes from uncultured Alphaproteobacteria bacterium, assembly GCA_963754235.1. Lineage (GTDB taxonomy): Bacteria > Pseudomonadota > Alphaproteobacteria > Acetobacterales > Acetobacteraceae > DATAYA01. The sequence goes on from CAVWFK010000034.1 coordinate 139,904, forward strand.
CCGGGCGAGGTGCCCTATTTCCAGAAGGACCTCGTGAGCGGCACCTGGAAAGGCGCTTGCATCAGCATGGCGCAGGACATCGCGAAGCTGTTCAACGCCCGCCTCGCCTATGTCGAGGCGACCTACGGCACCTCGGTGCTCGATCTGCAATCGAACAAGGTCGATCTCGCCTTCGCGCTGAACCCGACCGGGCAGCGCGCGCTCTCGATCGGCTTCACGCACCCGATGATCATCCATCCGTTCGGCTGCCTGGCGAAGCACGGTTTCGCGCCGAAGACCTGGGGCGACATCAACAAGCCGAACATCAGGGTCGCGTTCGACATCGGCTCGCTGCACGAGACCTGCGCCAAGCGCTTCGCGCCCGACGCACAGCACGTGGGCTATCCGAATCGCGACGATGCGATCCTCGCCCTGCAATCGGGCAAGGTCGATGTGGACATCCTCGCCGCCATTCTCGGCCTGTCAGCGGTCGGCAAGAATCCGAGCCTCGGGCCGTATTATCTGTTGACGGAACCGCTGGTGGCACTCCCGTCCGACTTTGGCATCCAGCGCGAGCCGGACACGCGGTTCCAGGACGTGCTCAACGCCTGGCTCGACTTCAACCGCGGCATCGGCCAGATCCGCGAGTGGCTGCTCGACGGCCTGGCGCTGGCGGGGGTGAAGCACAGCCAGGTGCCGCCGGAAGTCACGTTCTGAGCGCACGCCGCCGCGGCGGGCGGAATGCACTACCAGTGGGATTTCGGCTTTCTCCAGCGCTACCTGCCGCTGCTGTGGAAGGGCACGCTGGTCACGCTCGCCTACACGGCGGGGACGATCCTGCTCGGCCTGCTGATCGGGCTGTTGCTCGGCCTCGGCCGGCTGTCGCGCTCGCGGCTGGTGAACACGCCGCTGGTCGCGCTGATCGAAGCGTTCCGCTGCACGCCACTGCTGGTGCAGATCGTCTGGGTCTATTATGCGCTGCCGGTGCTGCTGCACATTCAGATCCCGGCGGTCACGGCGGCGACGGTGACGCTCTCGTTCTATACCGGCGTGTTCTATGCCGAGATCTTCCGCGGCGGCATCATCTCGATCGAGCGCGGACAGTGGGACGCGGCGCGGGCGCTTGGCCTGCGGCGCTGGCCGATGATGCGTGATGTGATCCTGCCGCAGGCGGTGCGCCGGATGGTGCCGCCGTTCATGAATCAATCGATCACGCAGCTCAAGAACACGTCGCTGGTCTCGACGATCGCGGTGCCCGACCTGTTGTATCAGGGCACGCTGATCACGGCGGACACGTACCGCCCGCTCGAGGTCTACACGGTGGTCGCGTTGATCTATTTCGCGCTGCTGTTCCCGGCGACGCGGCTGGTGCAGGCCTACGAGGCGCGGCTCGCGCGGGCACGTTGACGAAAAGGGGTCTGGGGCCGCCGGCCCCAGCGGGGTTCGGGGCGGAGCCCCGACCTTCTTACAGGAACGCCGACGCGTTCAGATTGGTCACGCCCTCGATGCGGATCGTCGTGTTGTCCGACAGGGTCAGCACCGTGGCACCGTTGGCGACGGTCGCGCCGGCGAGCGCGTTCGAGGCCTCGCTGGGGCTATAGCCGCCGGCGAGGAACAGGCGATCGCCCTTGGCCTCGTTGAAGCCGAAGATGTCCACGCTGCCGCCCGACGAGAACCCGTTGAGGATGGAGTAGAAGTCGGTCCCGGTGCCGCCGATGATCGTGTTGCTGCCGCTGCCGGCGATGTAAAAATCCGTCCCCGAGCCGCCGCCGAAGATGTCATTGCCGGTGCCGCCCCAGAACACGTTATTGCCGCTCCCATTGACGCCGATGATCGCCTCGTTGCCGGCACCGCAGGCGATCAGATCCTGGCCGGGGCCGTTGGCCGCCATGATGTCGCCGTTGCCCTCGCCGAAGATCACGGTCGCCTGCTGGCCGGCGGCGACGACGTTGTTGCCTTCCTTGCTGCCGGCGAACAGCCCGCCGCCCTGGCCGCCGAAGATCGTCACCGGCGCGGTCGCGTTGATGCCGACGACGGTCGAGTTGCCCTGGCCGGCGCCGAGGAATTCGAGCGGGCCGTTGCCGAACACCAGGGCGTTGCCGCTGGCGTTGATCGTGGCCGGGCCGGCACCGGCGGTGATGGTGTCGTTGCCGAGCGAATCGAGCGAGTCCGTGCCGCCGCTCAGGAAGATCGTGTTGTTCCCGAGGCCGCCGGTCAGGGTCGTGGTGCCCGATCCCGCCGTCACCGTGTCGTCGCCGGAGAGCAGGGTGAGATAGCCCTGCGGGTTGTTGCCCGCGATCGCGCCTACCAGCGGTTGTGGAGGGAAGTTAGTGACCGAGTCGATCAGGATGGGGAGGCCGCCCGGGACCTCCTCGACCTCGATGATGCCGGTCACGGTGCCGCCGAGCACCTGTTTCAGCGCCGGGTCGTTCGGGATCGGGTTGCCGTACTGGAACGCTCCCTCGAGCAGGATGAAGTGGTTCGGATCGCCGCCGGGGAAGTCGAGCGCGATCGCCGATCCGTCCGGCTGCTCGGCACTGACATCTGAGAGTTGCAGCGTGCCGATCGGACTGAGCCGGTAATTGAACGACAGATTACCGATCGCGACCGTCGCCATTATTACGCTCCTTCACCAATCACGCGTCCGTCACGGCGAAGGACAGCGTTCGTTCCAATAATAATACCATGCCAAGTGGCCCGAGACACCTCACGCTTTGGTGTGCCGATCGCGCGTTCGTGAAGCAACCGAGCTACGCCAGCAGAATCCCTTGACGCGAAAGATTCTAGAACGGAATAATGTGTAAAAGCTAATTGCCTAAGTGCCAATCCCGTCCGGCGGGCTAAATCTTAACCGTTTGATGCGGCGTCATTTTTTCGCTTGGCACAGCATTTGCTAGTCCTTCGTTGCCGGCCAAGTCTGGCGGCGTGCAGGCCCAGCGCCCGGGAAAATCCCGTCGCGCCTTCGAAAGGAGATTACAATGACGAGCACGGCACTCATCACCCGCACCGCTGTTATTGCCCTCGGCGCATTCCTGACCCTGCACCAGCCGGCGAGCGCCGGTATGGCGCCGACCCTTCAGACCGCCAGCTCCGGCGGCACGAACTGGACCTATACCGCCGGCGCGACCGGGCGCACGTACAATTTCGCCCCGATCCAGGGCACCGATTGGATGGGCGGCAGCCAGGGCGCAGCGGCGGTGGCCGCCACCACCTCGCCCGGCTCCTTGACGGGCGGCTCGTTACCGGGCGCCGTGACGGCCCGCGTGCCCGAGCCCGGCACCCTCGCGCTGCTCGGCTTCCCGCTGCTGTTCGTCGCCGCGATCGTTCGCCGGCGCCGCTGAAGGCTGGCCCGAACCGGTACGGGTCGTCTCCTATTCTAGACGCTTGATACCCTGTGTGCTATCGTGGGTTTCATAAGGAAGCTCCCACGACCAGCACCGCGATCATTCTCCGCGCTGGCGCCCTGGCCCTCGGCGCATTCGTGAGCCTGCACCTGCCGGCACAGGCCAGGCTGATCCCAACGCTTGAGATCGCCACCGCCGGCAGCGCGAGCTGGACCTACACGATTGGCGGGCCGGGACACGCATTCAATTTCGGCCCCGCCCAGGGCACTGACTGGCTGGGCGGGAGCCCTGGCAGCGGGGCGAGTGCGACCGTGGCGCCGCCCGGCTCGACCCCGAGCAGCTCGTCAGCAGACGGTTCGACGACCGGCGGGTTGCCAACGGGCGGATCGACATCGAACGCTCCCGAGCCGGGCACTCTCGCCCTGGTTGGTTCCACTCCTCTTTATCGTCACCATGGTGCGCCGGCGGCGCTGAACTTCGGCCAGAGTCGTAGATATTTACGTCTGTTGCCGACGGCCGACGCCGGATTTCGTGATATCCTCACAATAGAACGACGTCTTCGCTGCCTCCACCGCTTTTGGTCACGCCGCCGTGATCAACGCCGCCGAAAGCCGGGCGGCTCTCAACCCTGGCGTGGCAGCATCTGCTCGACCAGAACCGCCCAGTAGCTGGCGCCCACCGGCAGGATCGCGTCATTGAAGTCGTAGCGCGGGTGATGAACCATGGCATCGTCGGGTTGTGCGCGCGCGCCGAGCAGGATGAACGCCGCCGGGCGGGCTTCGGCGAAGAACGCGAAATCCTCGCTGCCCATCGTGGGTTTCTCCATCGGCTGCACGCGCGACGGTCCCGCCACCGCCTCGGCCGCACGCCTTGCCAGCGCCAGGGTCGGCGCGTCGTTTACCGTCGCCGGATAGTTGCGGCGGTAGGTTACCTCCGCGCGGGCGCCGAGGCTCTCGGCGATGCCGCTTGCGAGCCGGACGAAGCCGTGCTCGATCAGGTCGCCCACCTCCGGCGCGAACCAGCGCGCGGTGCCCATCATGCGCACCGTCTCGGGGATCACGTTGTAGGTGTGGCCGCCGGCGATGTGGCAGAGCGAAAGCACCCCGCCCTCGATCGGCTCCATGACGCGCGACACCAGGCCCTGCGCCGCCGAGATGATCTGGGCGGCGACGAACACCGGATCGACGCCGAGATGCGGCTGCGCGCCGTGCGTGCCGCGGCCGGTGATTGCGACGTCGATATTGGCGACCGCCGCCATCACCGGACCGTCGCGCCAGAGGAAAGTGCCCTCCGGCGCCAGCGGCCAGTTGTGCATCCCGAACACCCGCTCCATCGGGAAGCGGTCGAACAGTCCCTCGCGCACCATGATGCCGGCGCCGCCCTGCGTCTCCTCGGCGGGCTGGAAGATCAGATAGACGGTGCCGTCGAAATTGCGCGTCTCGGCGAGATAGCGCGCAGCACCCAGCAGCATCGTGGTGTGCCCGTCATGGCCGCAGGCGTGCATCACGCCGGCGTTCCGCGAGGCGTAGGGAAGGCAGGTTTCCTCGGCGATCGGCAACGCGTCCATGTCGGCGCGCAGGCCGATGGCGCCGCCCGCGCCGCGCCCGCGCACCACGCCGACGACGCCGGTCCCGGCGAGTCCGGCGTGAACCTCATCGACGCCGAACTCCCGCAGCTTTGCCTGCACCACGCCGCTGGTGCGGTGCTCGGCGAGGCCGAGTTCGGGATGCGCGTGCAGGTCGCGCCGCCATTCGGTCATGGCGTCGTGGAACTCGGCGATGCGGTTGATGATCGGCATGGCTGGCCTCCTGGGGCCCCCCTCTCCCTGCGGCATCTCGTTGTGCGGCGGACGCGGGCGGCACGCAACCCGGCTTGACCGCGCAACGTCGCCCGGCCATGCGGCGCTATGCACGCCTCGCTCGCGAACAGCTTCCTCTACGCGCTGGTTGCGTTGCTGGTGATCGTCGATCCGGCCGGCACCGCCGTCCTGTTTGCCGCGATGACGCCGCACGACACCGTCGCCGAGCGCACCGCACAGGCGCGGCGGGCGTGCATCATCGCCTTCGTCGTGCTTGCCGCCTTCGGCCTGGCGGGCGAGCGGCTGCTGCACGCGCTCGGGATCGGCCTGCCGGCGATGCGGGTCGCGGGCGGCATCCTGCTGTTCCTCTCCGCGGCCGACATGGTGACCGCGAAAGGCGCGCTGCGCCCCGGCCGTAGCGAACGCGAGGCGGCGATCCGCAGCAACGAGGATATCAGCGTCTTTCCGCTGGCGATCCCGCTGATCGCGGGGCCGGGTGCCATGACCACGATGGTGCTGCTGAACTCCACCGCCGCCGGCGACCCGCGCATGATCGGCGCGATCGAGGCGGCGCTGCTCGTCACCATCCTGGTGACGCTCGCCGCCCTGCTGCTGGCCCAGCGATTGTCGCGGCTGCTCGGCAAGACCGGGGCGAGCGTGATCGGCCGCGTGCTCGGCGTGCTGGTCGCGGCGTTTGCCGCCCAGATCGCGCTCGACGGCGTACGCGAGGCGCTGCGGCTATAGCGCTTCCATCATCAGCGTTTCCGTCATCTCTGGCCGGCGGTTGCGCAACAGGGTCGCGCGCTCGAAGGCGTGGGCGGCGGCGAGCAGCGTCGGTTCCTCGAACGGGCGGCCGATGAGCTGGATGCCGAGCGGCAACCCGTTCGGGCCGAAGCCACCGCAGACCGAGATAGCCGGATAGCCGGTGAGGTTCCCCGGCGGGTTGAACCCGGGCTTGTCCGGCGGCGACCATTTGGGCACGGCGTCGATCCGCGGCGCCTCGCCGGGTGCCGTGGCGGTCAGCAGCAGGTCGAAGTCCGCCATGCCGCGCGCCATCTCGCGGCACAGCTCGCGACGGCGCCGCAGCGCCGCCACATAGTCCGGGCCGGTGATGAGGGCGGCCAGGGCCAGCCGGTCGCGGAACAGCTCGCCGTACTCGGAAAACCGCGTGGCGAGCCAGGGCGCGTGGATCGCGTACGCCTCGGTGAGGAGGATGACGGTGTTGCAGGCGCCCCATTCGCCGAGATGCGGCAGCCGTGCCTCACCGATTTCGGCACCGAGGCCGCGGAACGTCTCGGCCGCTCGCACCACCGCCTCGCCCACCGCGGGTGTGGTTTCGGTGTCGTCCTCGTGCCAGTGCCGCACCACGCCGATGCGCAAGCCCCGCGCGTCCTCGCGCAGCGCCGCGGCGTAGTCGGGCACCGGGCGGTTGGCGCTGGCGGGATCGGCCGGATCGTGCCCGGCCATCGCACCGAGCAGCAGGGCGCAATCCCCGACCGTCCAGGCGAGCGGGCCGGCATGGTCGAGCGAGAAGGCGAGCGGCAGGATGCCGGCGCGGCTGACGCGGCCATAGGTCGGCTTCAGCCCCGCGAGGCCGCAGAACGCGGCCGGGCTGCGGATCGAGCCACCAGTGTCCGACCCGGTGCCGCCGAGTGCCAGGCCCGCCGCCACCGCCGCCCCCGTGCCGGAGGAAGAGCCGCCCGTGAAGTGCGCCGGGTTCCAGGGATTGCGCGCCGCCGGCCAGGGCAGGTCGAAGGACGGGCCGCCCATTGCGAACTCATGCGTCGCGACCTTGCCCAGCATCACCGTGCCGGCCTCGGCGAGCTTGCGCACTGCGGTCGCGTCCTCCGTGGGGACGTGCTCCATCAGCACCCGCGAGTGCCCGGTCGTGCGGATGCCGGCGGTGCCGTAGATGTCCTTGTGAACGATCGGGATGCCGTCGAGCGGACCGCGCCGCGCGCCGCGCATTGCCCGCGCCTCGGCCGCGCGGGCGTCGGCCATCGCGCGATCCTCGGCGACCAGCAGAAAGGCGTGCAGCGCGGGATCGAGCCGCGTGGCCCGGTTGAGGCAGTCACGCGCGAGCTCGACCGGGGAGATGTCTTTCGCGGCGATCCGGCGCGACGCTTCGGCGATGGTCGGGATCGCGGCCATCAGTCCTGCTCCGGGCGGAAGATGAGCGCCGGCTCGTCCTCGGGCGGGCGCGGGCGGCGGATAGTGGCGATCATGTGCTGCAGGTTCGCCCAGCCGCCATGCACCGCCTCCGCCTGCGCGGCGGTGAGGTTCAGCCCCGCGTCGGCAAGCCGGACGCGAAACGCTTCGATCTCATCGTGTTGCATACGTATTCCCCAACAAGAAAGGCGAGGGGCTCCGCCCCTCGACCCCGCTGGGGCCTGAGGCCCCAGCCCCCCGATCGGAAGACGAGGTCTATAGTCTCCTGCTTCGAAACTTCACAGTTGCTTCGATGCATCCCGCTTTCTTGGCTTTGGTAGAAAAGGTGACAAAACCCGCCATGATGTGGCAGTTTTACTGCCGGCTGCGGCCGAGCCATAGGGTCAACTCATGAGAGGCGCGTACGGGCGGTTTGTGGCGGGGGTGAGCGGCTGCAGCGAGCCTGATCCAACCCCTGTTCTCAGGCGCAAACGACCTGATCCAGCCCTGTTCCAGGCCAGAGGCGAGCCTGATCCAGCCCTGTTCTAAGCCAGCAGCGACCCTGATCCGGCCCTGCTCTTATTTCCGACTTCGGAACGTTTTGACCCACCCGGACTTACCCGCCTCCACGTCATGCTGAAGTTGGACACCAAGAATCCGAAAGGGTTTGATTAGGAACGCGAATTCGGAAAATTCAGGGGCGCGTGGCACCACGCCGCGGGCGTCCGCGACGCGGCGGCGGTCGCGCTGGTGCCGCGATCGGTGGCGGCGTCGCGTTCGGCAACTGGCGCACCAACGGCGGCAGGGCGACGCCAGCGGCCTTGAACACGCCACCGGCGCAACCTGGCGCGTGAGGCCGCAGCAGGAAGCGCTTGGTCGCTTGCTCGACCGTCATCTGCTCGACGCGATCGAGGTCGCGCACGATATCGCCCCACTCCGCAGTCACGTCTGCGGCGGCCAGTCGCTCGTCGAGTTCCTTGCGCAGCAGCAGGGCGAGGAACGAACAAAACAGGTGGCCGGCGATGGCGGCGTCGGATTGATGGTAGATCGGTCGCGTCTCCAGGATCGACTTTGCCGTCCTAAAAATGGCCTCCACTTTCCAGAGCTGCCGGTACGCTAGGGCAACCGAGAGGACAGGAAGCTTGCTGTTGGTGCGTAGCACGTAAAGCCCATCGAAGCGGGCGTCCTCGGTGATCCGGTCGGCGTCGATTTCGAAGTGCCCCTCGCACGGGGTAGCGAGAAACCGGCGATAGCCGGCGTTGCCGACCAACCCCTTGTCGCCTTGCTGCAGCTTCAGCCGCAGGCTCTCGACGATGGCGGCACGGGCAGCGGCGTCTCGCCGCGCCTCCTCGGGGTTGAAGCAGACCACGTAGCGGCGCGGCCTGGTCCCAGGCCCCCAGTCGCCGACCACCACCTCCTTGACCTCCAGCGCCGTCTCCGCCCCGCGTGCGCGCGGGATAATCAGCGGCACCATCGGCTTGCGGTCGGCCAGCACGACCTGGCGCACCTCGCTGTCACTGCGTTCGCGCGCGCCGAGGATGTACTCGATGCCGCGCGCCTCCAACTCGCTGATCGTCTCGGTGCTGATCATGCCGCGATCGGCAACCACGCCCATCCGTGCAATGCCGAAGCGCTCGCGCAGGCGCGTGACCACCGGCAGCAGTGCCTTTACGTCGGTGGCGTTCCCCGGCCAGGTCTCCGAGCAGATCGGCCGACCCTCGGCATCGAGCACGACGCCCACGATCACCTGCCGCAGATCGGGTCGATGGTCCTTGGATTTGCCGTGCCGGCCGAGGCTCTCGCCCCCGGCGCCGTAGAACATCAACGAGGTGGTGTCGAACAGCACCACGGAGAGATCGCTGAACAGGCTGCGCCGGCGCGCGAACAGCGCCTCCTCGATCAGATCCCCCGGGTCCGGCTTTGCCGGCCCGAGGGCAGGCTCTTGTTGCGGCGGGGGGCGCGCGTCGCCCCACTCTGGTCGGCCAGCTCCTCGCCCAGCCAAGCCATCGCCCGATACAGCTGGTGCAACTCCAGGCCGTCGGCGCCGTCGATCTGATAGGCATCCAGCCATTTCTCGCCGGCGCGATCGGAGCCGGAGACCACCAGCCGATGCAGCACGCTGGCAAACACCGCGCGTTCCAGCGAAAAGCCGAAGCCGCGCCCCGCGGCGAGCCGCTCGATCACCGCGCGACAGCCGGTCTGTTCCCACAGCCGGCCGAAGATCATCGGGGCGCCGATGCGCACACTGGCGCTGGTCTGCAGCGTTCCGGCCTGCAGGCTGGAGATCAGCAGGGCGGTCTCGGAGAACCGGGCCCCCGAGCGCAGCAGGGCATCGAGCTTGCCGTCGGCTTCGAGGTCCTCGACGCGGCCGAGGGTGGCCAGCACGCGCTGCACCGTGCGCGTGCCGTCGCGCGTGTTCTCGACGATCTGCAGGTAGCGGCGCTCTCCGGACGGCTTGATGCGGAAGAACATGCGGCTCTCGATCGTGACACCGCACGCTTATGCCGAATCGCCGCCTTCGTGCAAGGGCTTTCGTTAACAATTACGCAAACACGTGGCACCGCAATTCAGCAGAAATCTCGGCCAACGGTCGGCCAATCGCTTGAAATGACTCGCTTCCTCTCCTGCTGCAGCGCAGCGAACTGTCCAACTTGAGTCATGCGTGGCGGAGGGCGAGCATCCACGTCTTTCGGTCGGTACATCGCGAAGTCGTGGATGGTCGGCCTTCCGCCTTTGGGCTCACCCGGTTGCGAAACAGCGTCATTGCGAGCGCAGTGAAGCAATCCAGACGAGCGGCAAGGGGTCCAAGGGCGAACGCCCTTGGCGGGGTTCGGGGCGGAGCCCCGACCTTCACAGCAGCGGCGCCGAGACGCATTGCGCGCAATCTGGCCGCGGCACCGCCTGCGCCGCGTCGGCCGCCTCGCGCGTGGCGACGTTCGCCGCCTGCACGTACGGCATCTCGGAAAGCTGCGTCAGCGTCCGCCCGGGCGGCAGGGTGAAGCCCGGCGCACGCAGTGCCGCCACCGCGGCGGTGCGGTCGCCGGCGTCGAGCGCGTCGGCGGCGGTGAGCAGCGCATCGACCACGCCCTGCGAGGGCGCGTCCGGCGCGATCCCGAGTGCCTTCCGAACCCCTTCGCGCGCGTCCAGCATCTCCTGCTTGGTGTCGGGCGACAGATAGGCCCAGCGCGGCTCGGTGACGAAGGCGCCGGCCAGATAATCGATCGCGGCCGCGGCACGGGCGGCGTCGGCAGGGCGGCCGTAGAGGCGGCTGGAATCGGCGAAGTCATACTCGGCACGGTTCAGCGCCGCCTGATCCTGGTCGGGGGCGGTGCCGAACGCACCCGGCGGCAATTGCGCGACGTTGGGCGGGCCGCCGGCCGCGCAGCCGCCGAGCAGCAGCGCCGCGAGCAGGATCGCGCGGCAGCCCATCAGGCGGGCCGCAGCCCTCGGGCGAAGCGCGCCGCCTGCTTGGCGTAGTGCACGGCGATGCGGTCGAACTCCGCCCGTTCCTCGGGGTCGAGCATGCGCTTCAGTCTCGCCGGCGCGCCCATCCACATCTCGTTCGGCCCGATGATCTTGCCCGGCGGAAGCACGGAGCCGGCCGCCAGCATCCCCCCGGTCTCGATCACCGCGCCGTCGAGCACGGTCGCCCCCATCGCGACGAAGGCGCGGGCGCGCAGCGTGCAGGCGTGCACGATCGCGGCGTGGCCGATCGTCACGTCGTCCTCGATGATGGTCGGGAAATTGCCCGGGTTGACGTGGATGATGGTGCCGTCCTGGATGTTCACGCGGGCGCCGACGCGGATGAAATTGGTGTCGCCGCGCAGCACGCAATGAAACCACACGCCGCTCTGCGACCCGATCTCGACATTGCCGATCACTGCCGCGGTGGGTGCCACCCATGCATCGGGCGCGATGCGGGGAGCGACGCCGTCGAACGCATAGAGCGGGCCGGCGGCGGTGATTGCGTCTGCACGACCGAGCTGCAGATGGTCAGGCATGGACACGCTCCCTGTTCGCGGCGGCCGCGGTCAGCCCGAGCATCAGGCGGATGTTCTGCACCGCCGCACCGGACGCGCCCTTGCCGAGATTGTCGAGCCGCGCGACCAGCACCGCCTGCCGCTCCCTGTCGCTGCCGAAGACGCGCAGCTCCATTGCGTCGGTGCCGTTCAACGCCTCCGGCTCCAGCCGCTCGCCAGATGCTGTCGGCAGCACCCGGATCAGGGGTGCGGCTGCGTAGTGCCGGGCGAGGGCGGCGTGCAGATCGCCGAGCGACGGACGGCCGGGCAGCAGGTCGAGATGCAGCGGCACGCTGACCAGCATCCCCTGCCGGAAATGCCCGACCGATGGCACGAAGATCGGCCGGCGTGCGAGCCGCGCATAGGCCTGCGTCTCCGGCAGGTGCTTGTGCGCGAGGTCGAGCGCATAGAGCTCGAATGCCGGTCCGCGCTCGGCCTCGTGCGCCTCGATCATCGGCCGTCCGCCGCCGGAATAGCCGCTCACCGCGTTGATCGTCACCGGGTAGTCGTCCGGTAGCAGGCCGGCGTCCCGCAACGGCCGCAGCAGGGCGATCGCGCCGGTCGAATAGCAGCCGGGATTGGCGACGCGCGGCGCCGACGCGATCCGGCCCGGCTGGTCGGGTGTCAGTTCGGGGAAGCCATAGACCCAGCCAGGATCAACGCGATGCGCCGAGCTGGCGTCGAGCAGTTTTGGCGCACGGTCGCCAAGACTGGCCGCCAACCCCGCCGATTCGCGCGCAGCCGCGTCCGGCAGGCAGAGCACGGCGAGGTCGGCCTGCTCCATCAGTGCGCGGCGCGCCTCGGGGTTCTTGCGCTCGCCGGCTGCCACGCGCAGCAGCTCGATCTCGGGCACGGCGCGCAGCCGGTCGCTGATGCCAAGGCCGGTGGTGCCGGCTTCTCCGTCGATGAACACGCGAAAGCTCGGGGCCATGGCTTGCTCCTCCGCGGCGGATGGCGTCACAGCGCGGCGCGGATTGCAAGGGCGCTCGTGCTCTCTACTCCTTAGAGACTGTCTCTGAGCTGGCCGAAATCGGACATTGACTCCGCCGGTCTGGACAGTCTGGGTTGCGCCAGGAGCTGACCTTCGGTTTGCTATTCGTCAGGGGCACTCTGGCCCGATCAGGAGGAAAAAGCGTTCCGGTGATCTTCAAGAAACTCGGCGAGTGACCTGGGTTTTCGGCCGAGGAGCATCGGAAGATCGGTTGAGACGGCATTCTCGGCAGCACTGTACGCGGACGCAACATGGGCGAGGTCAAACGCGCGCCAGTCTAGAATTCCCGCCGCGAGCAGACGGGATTCGAAGTCTTCAGGCATGACTGGCTCATACGTGACCGCATGGCCGGCAACAGTGGCGAGCACAGTCGCGACCTCGTCATAGCTCAGAGCGACGGGTCCGGTCAGTGTGTATGCTTTACCGGCGTGTGCGGCGGGATTGTCGAGAACGACTGCCGCGGCAGCGCCGACATCGCGGGTGTCGACGAGGGAAAAGCGGCCACGCCCCATCGGAGCTGCGAGCCGTCCTTCGCGGCGAACAGCGTCTGCGGCCCGCAGCAGGTTCTGCATATAGAGGTGCGGCTTGAGAAGCGTCCAGTCTGCTGGACCCTCTCGGATTGCTTTGTCGATTTCGTGATGCTCGCGCATCAACGCTATTGGAGACTCGGGGGATGCGCCGATCGCGGACAGCTTGACGATGTGCCGCACCTCGGCATGACGGGCGTGCGCGAGCACGCGTTGATTCTGGGCAACCGAATCCGGACTATCCCTGCCGGCCAGCAGCATGACGGCAACGCCCTCGAGGGCTCTGGCGAGCGACCTGTCGTCGTCGAAGTTGCCCTGCACCACCTGGACACCTTCAGTCCCGGCGAACTCGGATGGCCTTCGCACCAGCGCGCGTACCTCTGCGCCGGCTGCGACAAGGGCAGTCATCGCTACACTTCCGACCTGGCCCGTTGCTCCCGTGAGCAATATCATGGATGTAATTCAACCTATTGTTTGCGTAGTCCTTCGATCCGGGTAGTAAGGCATTAGCGCGCCAGCTCCGCCAGCAGCCGTGCGTGGCTGCGCGCGCCCTTCTCGAAGCAGCGGAGCTCGAACTTCTCGTTCGGGCTGTGCACCTGGTCATCGTCCAACCCGAAGCCCATCAGCAGCGTATCCAGCCCCAGCAGCCGGCGCATGCTCTCCACCACCGGCACCGAGCCGCCGGACCCGATCAGCACGGCGGGCCTGCCATACTCCGCTCCAAGCGCCGCCAGCGCAGCGCGCACCCATCGGCTGTCTGACGACACCTCGATCCCCGGCGAGGCGCCGAATACCTGCACCCCGACCGTCGCGTCCTTCGGCTTGCGCGCCTCCACGAAGGCGCGAAATCCGGCCAGCACCGCCTGCGGGTCCTGCCCCGGCACCAGCCGGAACGAGACCTTGGCGTGCGCCTCCGAGGCGATCACGGTCTTGCTGCCGGCGCCGGTATAGCCGCCCCAGATGCCGTTGATGTCGGCGGTCGGGCGCGCCCATAGCCGCTCCAGCGGGCTCCGCCCCGCTTCGCCCGCCGGCACCGAGAGGCCGATCGCGGCCAGGAACGCCGCCTCGTCGAAGCCGAGCGAGTCCCACTCGCGCTTACGCGCGTCGGACAGGTCCCGCACGCCGTCGTAAAAGCCGGGGATCTGGATACGTCCCCCGGCATCCTTGAGCCCGCCCAGGATCGCGGTGATCGCGTTGCACGGATTGAGCGCCGAGCCGCCATATATTCCGGAATGCAGATCGCGCGACGCGGCCTTGAGGTCGAGCTGCACATAGAGGATGCCGCGCAGCCCGGTGGTGATCGCCGGCGTGTCGATGTCCCACATGCTGGTATCGGAAATCACTGCGACATCGGCGCGAAGCGCGTCGCGGTTGGCCTCGATGAACGGGTCGAGGTTGATGCTGCTGATCTCTTCCTCGCCCTCGATCAGCACCGTGGCGCCAACCGGCAACCCGCCCGCCTTGTGCCAGGCGCGGAACGCTTCGAGCCACATCATCGTCTGGCCCTTGTCGTCGACCGCGCCGCGCGCCACGGCGCGCTTGCCATGCGGGCCATCGACCAGCACCGGCTCGAAGGGCGGGCTGGTCCAGAGGTCGAGCGGATCGGGAGGCTGCACGTCATAGTGCCCGTAATAGAGCAGGTGCGGCGCCTCCCGCCCTCCGGCTCCCCGGGCGCCGGCATGGTGGGCGAGCACGACCGGATGGCCCTTGGTCGGCCGCACCTCGGCGGCGAAGCCGATCCCGGCGAGTTGGGCGGCGAACCATTCGGCAGCGCGGCGGCAATCGGCGGCGTGGTCGGGCTGGGCGCTGATGCTGGGAATGCGCAGCACCTCGAACCAGCGCGCGCGGGCGCCCTCGCGGTCGGCTTCGAGTGCCGCGAGAGCGGGGTCGGCGGCGTCGGTCATGCAAGGCTCCTTGTCAGGGTCGGACGGCATAGCGAGCCAGGAACATCTCCACCGAGGCCGCGACCACGCGTTCGATCTGCGCCGCATCCGGCTGCTCCTGGAGCAGCAGCCGGCACGAGAGGCCGAGCCTGGTCTGGCAGAGGGAGAGGAACTGCTCGGCGGCGAACGCCGGATCATCGACACAAAGCCGCCCGCGCGCGGTCTGCTCGGCGAGCCACGCCGCCGTGCTGGCGATCGCACGCGCCGGCCCGGCATCATAGAAGGTCTGCGCGAGCGCTGGAAACTTGCCGGCTTCGGAGATGACGACGCGGTAGATCGCAAGCCCAGCGGGCGAAAGCATCAGTCCGAGCATCCGCTGCCCGATCTCATGCAGCGTTGCGGCCGGGTCGCCGTCCGGCTCGATGTGCCCGAACACGCGCGCCAGATTGGCGGTGCATTGCTGCTCGACATGGGCCGCGAACAACTCGGCCTTGCCGGCGAAATAGTTATAGAGGGTGCCCTTGGAGACGCCGGCCTGCTGCGCGATCCGCGCCATGCTGGCGCCCTCGTACCCGTCCTCGGCGAAAACCAGCGCCGCCCCGGCCAGGATCACGGCCCGCTTCTCCGGGGTCAGGTGCTCGGGTGGCAGCGCATCGGCTTCCGACATGGTGATTGGTGCCGCGCTCTGCGCTGTGGTCTGAACCCGACGACTACACCTTCCGGCGCCGATCTCCTATAGCTCGGCGCGGCGTTGACCGACCGGTCAGCGGGCACGTGCCGGCAGAGGGGCGAGGAATGGGTGGGTGGCGGGGGCATCGGATCGGGCCGCCGGCGGCGGTGGCAGCGGCATTGCTGCTTGGCGGCTGCACGATGGGGCCGGATTTCGTGCCCCCGCGCCTGTTCTCGCCCGCGTCCTGGTTCGCCGGCCGGCCGAAGCCGCCGGCTTCCCTGGCCAGCGAACCGGTGCAGCGGCCGATCGATGTCGATTGGTGGTCGCTGTTCGACGACCCGGAACTCACCTCGCTGGAGCGTCGCGTCGCGTTCGCGAACCTCGACGTCCGCACCGCCACCATCCGCCTGGCCGAGAGCCGCGAGCAGCGCGCCATCGTCTCGGCCTCAGCTTTCCCGCAGGTGAACGGCAATACCTCCTACAACCGCGAGAAGGCGAGCGCGAAAGGCGTGCTCTCGCTCACCCCCAGTGGTGCAACTGGTGCGAACGGCGCCTCGCAGGGGACGGTCGCGAACGGCACAGGCTTCGGCGTCGGCGCGCCGAATCCCATCTTTCAGCCGTTCGACCTCTGGCAGTACGGATTCGACGCGAGCTGGGAACTCGATCTGTGGGGCCGGGTGCGGCGCCAGATCGAATTGGCCAAGGCGTCGGTGGTCGCCTCGGCCGACGCCCGCCGCGCCTCGCTGCTCTCCGTGCTCGCCGAGGTGGCGCGCGACTACCTCAGCTTACGCGGCACCCAAACCGCACTTCGCATCCAGCGGGAAAATCTGCGCACCGCGCAGGAGAGCCTGCGCCTGACGCGCGAGCGCGCCGCCGGCGGGCTGACCACCGATCTCGACGTCGCCAACGCGGCCGCTCAGGTGGCGAGCACCGAAGCGCAGATCCCCGCCCTGCAGCAGCAGGAGGCGGAGCAGATCAACGCGCTGAGCTTCCTGCTCGGCGACACGCCGGGCGCGCTGCGCGCCGAACTCGCGACCTTCAAGCCCATCCCGCCGGTGCCGCCCAAGGTGCCGATCGGCCTGCCGGCGGAGCTGGCCCGCCGCCGCCCCGACATCCGCGAGGCCGAGGCGCAGCTCCACGCGGCGACCGCCGATATCGGCGTTGCGGTCGCCGATTTCTACCCGCAGGTCACGCTCTCGGGCAGCCTCGGCATCCAGGCGCTGCAATTCAAGGATCTCGCCAACTGGGGTGCGCGGCAATACGCGATAGGGCCGGGGATCACGCTGCCGATCTTCCGCGGCGGCGAACTGCGCGGCACGCTTGAGCTGCGCAAGGCGCAGCAGCAGGAGGCGGCGGTGAACTACCAGCGCACCGTGCTGCAGGCCTGGCACGACGTCGATAACACGCTCACCGCCTATGCCGACGAGCAGCGTCGCCGGGCGGCGCTTGGCGTCGCCGTGCAGCAGAGCCAGCGTGCGCTGGGGCTGGCGCGCGATCGCTACGCACAGGGCCTGGCCGATTTCCTTCAGGTGCTGGATGCCCAGCGCACCCTGCTTGCCGCAGAGCAGCAATATGCCAGCAGCACGACCACGGTCTCGACCAATCTGGTGCAGCTCTACAAGGCGCTGGGCGGCGGATGGGAGACGATCTTTCCGGTGCGGCCACATAAGGCGGCAAAAATATAATGATACCTCACCGTACCAGACTCTGCCCGCGGCGGGTGGGGCGAGCGATGGGACTCGAACCCACGGCATCCAAGACCACAACCTGGCGCTCTACCACCTGAGCTACGCCCGCCACCGCAGTCGCGCGAATACGCCGATCAGCCGGCGGCCGTCAACTTGGCCTCCAGCTCCGCATCGTGCGCCGCCCGGGCGCGGGCGGCGAAGTGACGCTCGAGCCGCAAGGCCGCCTCGTCGAGCACCGCATCCTCCTTGCAGAAGGCGAACCGTGCGTACTGCCTCGGCGGGTTGTCCACATGGAACGCAGAGTGCGGGATCGCGGTGACGCCGGCGTGCTCGGTGATGTAGCGGCAGAACGCCTCGTCGTCGCCGGCGAAGCCGAGCGGCGCGAAATCCGCGGTCACGAAATAGCTGCCCATGGTCGGCAGCACCGTCATCCCGGCCCGCCGCAGCCCCGCCGCCAGCCGGTCGCGCTTGGCGGCGAGACCGCCGGCAAGTCCGGCAAAATACGCCTCATCCTTGGCCAGCCCCACCGCGACCGCGCGCTGCAGATTGGGCGGCGTGGTGAAGGTCAGGTTTTGGTGCGCTTTCGCGATCACGTTCGCCATCGCCGACGGCGCGGTGACGTAGCCGACCTTCCAACCGGTCAGGCTGAACGTCTTGCCCGCACTGCCGATGCGCGCCACACGCCGGCGCAGGCCGGGCAAGGTCATCAGCGGGATGTGCCGCCAGCCGTCGAAGGTCAGGTGCTCATAGACCTCGTCGCACACCGCATAGGCGTCATGCTTCTGCAAGAGGTCGGCGATGAAGGCCAGTTCGACCGCGGTGAACACCTTGCCGGTCGGATTCATCGGCGTGTTGAGCAGAATCGCCTTGGTGCGCGGCCCGAACGCGGCGGCGAGCTCGGCGCGCGGCAGCTCCCAGCGCGGCGCGTGCAGGCGCACGATCCGGGCCTCGGCCCCGAGGAGCCGCACCACCGGCAGATAGGTGTCATAGAGCGGCTCGATCAGCACCACCTCGTCGCCCGGGTCGAGCAGCGCCATCAGGCAGGCGGTGATCGCCTCGGTCGCCCCGCAGGTGACGACGATTTCGTGGTCGGGATCGACCTCCAGCCCGTAGAAGCGGCGGTTCACCGCCGCGACCGCCTGGCGCAGCTCGGGCACGCCGGTCAGCGGCGGATACTGGTTGCGGCCGTCGAGCAGCGCCGCCGCCGCCGCGCGGACCACATCCTGCGGGCCTTCGGCGTCGGGAAAACCCTGGCCGAGATTGATCGACCGGTGCTGGGCGGCGAGGGCGGACATCACCGTAAAGATGGTGGTGCCGGTGGCGGACAGCAGCGCGTTGGCCGGCTTCACGGCATCTCCTCCCGGTCCCGGTCATGCGAAGGTAGTCAAGCCAAACCGGCACACTATCGCAGATCGCCGGTGGGCAGCAACCGGTGCCTGCCCGCAACGTGGGCATCTGCCGCCCCTACTGCTCGCCGGACGGGCGCGGCGCGCGCCGCTCCCGCGGCCGGAGGCACGCATCGTGGCTGGCACGCGAAATGCATGGGGACGCCAGGATGGAGCTGGGCGCGCGCTTGTGGGGCAGGCCCCACCCGGCGTAATCACACGCGCCGCGAGCCGGCGGCCGAGTTCCGCGAGGGGTGTTTCGCGCATGAAGAAGATCGAGGCGGTGATCAAGCCGTTCAAGCTGGATGAGGTGAAGGAGGCGCTCCACGAGGTCGGACTGCAAGGGATCACCGTGGTCGAAGCGAAGGGCTTCGGCCGCCAGAAGGGCCACACCGAACTCTATCGCGGCGCCGAATACGTGGTCGATTTCCTCCCCAAGGTGAAGATCGAGGTGGTGTGCGAGGATGCGGTGGTCGAACGTGCGGTGGAGGCGATCATGGCGGCCGCCCGCACCGGCCGCATCGGCGACGGCAAGATCTTCGTCAGCGCGATCGAGGAAGTGATTCGTATCCGCACCGGCGAGCGCGGCGAGGCGGCGATCTGACCCGCGGCGAGCGCGGACGACGAACGATCAGGCGGGCTGCGCGGGGCGGCCCGCTCTTTGCGTGAAAGAAGGACGAACAGCAAGTTATGGCGAGAAAGCCCGAAGGCGTCGGCGGCGGCGCCGACAAGGTGATGGAGATGCTGAAG
Source organism: uncultured Alphaproteobacteria bacterium (assembly GCA_963754235.1). Lineage (GTDB taxonomy): Bacteria > Pseudomonadota > Alphaproteobacteria > Acetobacterales > Acetobacteraceae > DATAYA01. Next base: position 159,086 of record CAVWFK010000034.1, read on the forward strand.
GAGCACTCCGTCGAATACGTGGATCTCCGCTTCACCGATCCGCGCGGCAAGTGGCAGCACACGGCGCAGCACGTCTCGACCATCGATGAGGAGGTGTTCCGAGACGGCATCATGTTCGACGGCTCCTCGATCGCCGGCTGGAAGGCGATCAACGAGAGCGACATGATCCTGATGCCGGATGCCGAGACGGCGACGCTGGACCCGTTCGCGGCGAAGCCGACGCTGATCCTGGTTTGCGACATCGTCGAGCCTTCGACCGGCCAGTTCTACAGCCGCGACCCGCGCGCGACCGCGAAGAAGGCCGAGCAGTACCTGAAATCGACCGGCATCGGCGATACCGCCTTCTTCGGCCCCGAGGCCGAGTTCTTCATCTTCGACAGCGTGAAGTTCGGCACCGGCCCGAATTACGGCATGTACCAGCTCGACAGCCTGGAAGGCCCGCAGGCCTCGATGAAGGACTACCCCGAGGGCAACATGGGCCACCGCCCCAGCACCAAGGGCGGCTACTTCCCGGTCCCGCCGGTCGATAGCGAGAGCGATTTGCGCGCCGAGATGCTCTCAACCATGGCCGAGATGGGCGTGATCATCGAGAAGCACCATCACGAGGTGGCGCAGAGCCAGCACGAGCTGGGGATCAAGTTCGGTCCGCTGGTGCGCATGTGCGACCACCTGCAGATCTACAAGTACTGCATCCACAACGTCGCCCACAGCTACGGCAAGACCGCGACTTTCATGCCGAAGCCGGTCTATGGCGATAACGGCTCGGGGATGCACGTCCACCAGTCGATCTGGAAAGCTGGCAAGCCGCTGTTCGCCGGCAACGGCTATGCCGATCTTTCGGAGACGGCGCTCCACTACATCGGCGGCATCATCAAGCACGCCAAGACGATCAACGCGTTCAGCAATCCGACCACGAACAGCTACAAGCGGCTGATCCCCGGCTTCGAGGCGCCGGTGCTGCTCGCCTACTCGGCGCGCAACCGCTCCGCCTCGTGCCGCATCCCGTACGCGACCAACCCCAAGTCCAAGCGCGTCGAGGTGCGCTTCCCCGACCCCGGCGCCAATCCCTACCTGGCCTTCTCGGCGATGCTGATGGCCGGGCTCGACGGCATCCGCAACAAGATCCATCCGGGTGATCCGATGGACAAGGATCTCTACGATCTGCCGCCGGAGGAGCTGAAGGGAATCCCGACCGTGTGCGGCAGCCTGCGCGAGGCGCTCGGCACGCTGGAGGCGGACCACGAATTCCTGCTCGCCGGCGACGTGTTCGGCATCGACCAGATCCAGAGCTACATCGAGCTGCGCTGGAACGAGGTATATCGCTTCGAGCACACCCCGCACCCGGTCGAATTCGAGATGTACTACTCGGTTTGATCCCGCTGCCGGTCCCCCAGCCCCCTCCCCTTGCGGGACCCGCGACGGGAAGACCGGCGGCTTGCGGGGGCCGTCAGCGACCTCGTCACGGCGCGACAGGCCGAGCGTTTGCCGATAGACTGCGCCAGCGGCCGTGGTATGGCGCCGCGCTACGGCTATCTGCAGTTGAAGGCTCAGATGACCGCCCCGGCACACGCCCGCATGACGTCCGACCAGTTCATCGCCTGGGCCATGTCGCGCCCCAAGGGTGAACGCTACGAGCTGACTGCCGGCGAGGTGGTCGCCATGGCACCCGAGCGGGCCGCTCATGCCCGCACCAAACTTCGTGTCGTGCGCCGTCTTGCCGAGGCAATCGAGGCGCAAGGGTTGCCTTGCGAGGCCTACGCCGACGGCATGGCCGTGGAGGTGGATGCGAACACGATCTATGAGCCGGATGCCATGGTTCGCTGCGGTGAGCTGCTGCCGGACGAAGCGATCAAGGTCACGGACCCGGTCATAGTCGTCGAGGTGCTGTCGCCTTCGACGCGCGCCGGGGATGCCGGTGCCAAGCTCGAGGACTATTTCCGGCTCCCCCTCCATGCGTCACTACCTCATCGTCAAGACAGAGAACCGCACCGTGATCCACCATGCGCGCGATGCGGCCGGCGCGATCGCGACCCGGATCATCAAGGACGGCCCCATCATCCTCGACCCGCCCGGCATCGAGCTTCGCGACGTCTTCGGCTGACGCGGGTGTGATTGCCGGTTTCCCCCCGAGACGCCGAGGCCCCGGTGAGCCAGATTGAGCAGAGCGTGGCCGTGCCGCTGGCCGGCGCGACCACGGACTATCGCCGCGGCGCGCTGCTGGTCGGCGGGGCCGCGCTGGCCTGGAGCACGGCTGGGCTGCTGGTGCGCTGGACCGCGAACGATCCATGGACGACGCTGTTCTGGCGCGCGGTGTTTGCCTCCGCGGCCCTGCTCGTCTGGCTCCGCATCGCGGCCCCGGGGCGGATGCTGCCGGCGTTTCGCGAGCTCGGGCCGGTCGGGCTGCTGCTGGCACTCTGCCTCGCCGGTTCGATGATCACTTTCATCAACGCGCTGGCGCTCACCACGGTCGCGAGCGTGATGGTGTTCCAGGCGGTCTCGCCGTTGCTCGCCGCGTTGCTCGGTTGGGCCTGGCTCGGCGAGCGCCTCTCGCGGCGCACCCTGTTCGCGATTCTCGGCGCGCTCGCGGGCGTTGTCATCATGGTGTCGGGCGATCTTGGTGGCGGCGGGCTCGCTGGTGACGCAATCGGCCTCGGCATGGCCATCGCTTCGGCGCTCACCATCGTGCTTGCGCGCCTCGACCGGCGCGTTTCGATGGCGGCGGCGACCTTCGCCGGCATGGCGATAACGGCCGTGGTCGCGCTGCCGATGACACGCTTCGCGCTTCCCACGGGCGACTATACGCTGCTCGCGCTGTTCGGCTTCGGGCAGATGGCGTTCGCGCTGGTGCTGTTCACGACCGGCGTGCGTCTGATGCCGGCGGCCGATGCCGGGCTGATCACCCTGCTTGAATGCGTGCTGGCGCCGCTCTGGGTCTGGCTCGCCTTCGCCGAGGCGCCGGAGGCGCGCACGATCGCAGGTGGTGCCGTGGTGCTGGTCGCGGTCGTCGTGTCCGGAATGCGGGGCCGGCAGCCGGCGCGCTGAGCCGGCAGCCTATCCTCAGTGCGCCGGCGCCCCGCGGCCGCCGGCCTTGGTCGGTGCGAACAGGAAGGTGAGCGGCACCACCAGGAAAGCCGCCACCGCACTGATCGCGAACACGTCCATGTACGACAGCATCGCCGCCTGCCCGTTCAGCATCTGGTTCATCCAGCCGAGCGCCTGCTGGTGTGCCACCGCGTGCGTGCGGCCCATCGCCTCCAGGCTGCTCTGCACCTGCGCGAGCGTCTGCTGATAGGCAGGGTTGAGCGGCGTCAGATTGTGGACGAGCTCCGCATGGTTGGTCTGGAGCGATTGCCGCTGATAGGCAGTGACCAGCGAGATGCCGATCGAGCCGGCGAGGTTGCGGAACATCACGTAGAGCGCGCTCGCGTCGTTGTTCACCTCCTTCGGCAGCGTCGAGTAGGCGATCGTGCTGGTGGGAACGAACAGGAACGCGAGTCCCGCGGTCTGGGCCGTGCGGATCATGGCCAGGGTGAAGAAATCCAGCCCCGGCGTGATCTGGAAATACGCCCAGCTCAGCGCGCAGCCGGTCACGAAGAAGCCGAATCCGATGATGAACCGCGTCTGCACCCGCGGCAGCAGGCGGACCACGACCGGGATCAGGAACAGTACCGCGAGACCGCCCGGCGAAAGGATCAGCCCGGCCAGCAACGCGGTGTAGCCAAGCTGCTCCTGCGCCAGTTGCGGGATGATCACCGAGCTAGAATAGAGGATGACGCCGATGCTGAACACCATCAGCGAGCCGAGCGCGAAATTGCGGTCCTTCAGCACGCGCAGGTTCACGACCGGGTTCTCTGCGTAGAGCAGCCAGCACACCGCAGCCGCGATGCCGATCGCGGCCAGGATGGCGAACAGGCGGATGGTGGGCGATGTGAACCAGTCGAGATCCTCGCCGCGATCCAGCATCACCTGCAGCGAGCCGATGCCAAGTGCGATCAGCCCCAATCCGATGCCGTCGATCCGCCGCCGCCCGCCGCTCCGGTGCTCGCGCACCACCCAGGGCGGATCTTCGACCAGCGCGCCCACCGCGAACATCGCGAACAGGCCGACCGGCACGTTGATCAGGAAGATCCAGCGCCACGAGAAGCTGTCGGTGATCCAGCCGCCGAGGGTGGGGCCGACTATCGGCGCCACGATCACCGCGATCGCCACCACCGAGAATGCGCGGCCGCGCTGTGACGGCTCGAAGGTATCGAGAATGATCGCCTGCTGGTTCGGCTGCAGCCCGCCACCGAAGAAGCCTTGCAGCAGGCGGAAGACGACGAGCTCGCCGAGGCTGGTCGAGATTCCGCACAGGAACGAGCAGGCCGTGAACATCGCGATGCAGATCATAAAATAGCGCTTGCGGCCCACGACGCGGCCGATCCAACCCGAGATCGGCAGCACGATGCCGTTGGCGACGAGGTAGGAGGTCAGCGTCCAGGTCGCCTGGTCGTAACTCGCCGACATCGCACCTGCAATGTGCGGCAGCGAGACGTTGACGATGGTGGTGTCCAGGATCTCCATGGCCGCCGACACCGTGACCATGACCGCGATCAGCCACGGATTCGCCCGCGGGCGCCATACGGCGTCCCGACGCGCGACGTCGCTGCCGCTCATTTCAGATGAACGGTCGGCTCGACCGAGATGCCGAGCGGCAGCGGCAGGTTCGGGTCGAGGCCGCTGTCAATGTCGATCTTCACCGGCACGCGGCGCACGATCTTGACGAAATTGCCGGTCGCGTTCTCGGCCGGGAAGGCGCTGAACTCTGCGCCCGAACCTTTCTGCACACTGTCCACATGGCCGGCGAGCTTGAGCCCCGGATAGGCGTCGACGCCGATGTTGACGTGCTGGCCGGGGCGGAGCCGGTTGAGCTGCGTCTCCTTGAAGTTCGCCGTCACCCAGACCTGCGGTGCCACCAGCGACATGATCGCCTGTCCCGGCTGGACATAATCACCCATCTCGATGTTGCGCTTGGTCACCCAGCCGTCCTGCGGCGCCACCACACGCGTGTAGGAGAGGTTGAGTTGCGCTTGCTCGAGTTTCGCCTGCTGCTGTTCCACCGCGGCACCGAGCTGCTTCACCTGCGCCGCGGACTGGGCGATGTTGGGCTTCACCGGCGTCGCCTCGCGCACGCTCGCCTCGGCCTGCTTCACTTGCGCCGCGGCCTGCAAGGCGGTGGCGCGGGCGGCGTCGATATTCTGCTGCGAGGTGGCCGCGCGCGGCACCGAGAGCTGACGGTGCAGATCGGAATCGGCCCGGGACTGCGTCGCCTTCGCCGCGGCGAGCTGCGCCGCCGCCGCGGCGAGACGTGCGGGGAATATCTCGCGGGCGATCTCGCTGCCGAGCTGCGCATTCGCGACCTGCGCCTCTGCCACATCGAGCTGCGCGCGCGCCTGATCGACGGCCGCCTGGTAGTCGCGCGGGTCGATCTGGATCAGCAGGTCGCCGGCATGGACGAACTGATTATCGTTGACCGCGAGCTTGACGACCTGCCCGGAGATGCGCGGCGCGATCTGCACCGCGCGGCCGGCGGTATAGGCATCGTCGGTGGTCTCGAGGTCGCGCGTGCTCCACCAGTACCAGGTGCCGCCGATCGCGCCGATCACGATCACGATGCCGAGAATGATCAGCGGCAGCTTGCTGCGCCGCTTACGGCCCTGCTCGCCACCCCCCTGCTCGCCCCCACCGCTCTCATCCTCGCCCGGCGGCCGGGACTGCTCGCGCGGCTTCGGCTCGGCGGGCGCCGGACGCTCCCGCGTCGGGGCCTCGGCACGGCTCTGACGCTCCTCGGCAGGCGCGCCGCCACTGTCGGGCCGGTCCCTGACCTCGCGCGTGTCGTCCATCCGGAAGCTCCCGTGCTCGACCCTGGAAGGAATGGCGTCGCCGCCCAGCCCGGCCAGGTCAGGGCGCGCAACGTCAGGCAAGAGTCAGGGTTCCGACCCCTTGCTAGCACGATTGACCGATCGGTCAGTAGCCCCATCCTTCCGCCCCGGCCGTTCATGCGGGGGCGGCGCTCAGCCGCCCACCCTCGCGGGTCAGCTGGCGAAAGCCTGCGTCCGGACCAGCCGCGCATACAGGCCGCCCAGTGCCAGCAAGTTCGCATGGGTGCCCTGCTCCACCGCGCGCCCGTCCGCCATCGCCACTACCCGATCGGCGTCGCGGACGGTCGAGAGGCGGTGCGCGACCACGATCGTGGTGCGGCCGGCGCGCAGCCGCGCCAGCGCCGCCTGCACAGCGGCCTCGCTCTCGGCATCCAGCGCGCTGGTCGCCTCGTCGAGCAGCAGGATGCGCGGGTTGCGCAGCAGCGCGCGGGCCAGCGCCACCCGTTGCCGCTGGCCGCCGGACAGCCGCTGGCCGCCGGGGCCGACGCGCGTCGCCATCCCCTCCGGCAGCGCGGCGATGAAGCCCCCGGCGGCAGCTTCGGCGGCGGCGGCCAATTCCGGCTCGCTCGCCTCCGGGAGCCCCATGCGGATATTGGCGGCGATGGTGTCGTCGAACAGCAGCGCGTCCTGCCCGACATAGGCGATCGCCGCGCGCAGGCTGGAGAGCGAGACCGCGCGCAGATCGGCGCCGTCGAGCAGTATGCGCCCGCCGCCCACGTCGTAGAGGCGCGGGATGAGCGAAAGCGCCGTCGATTTGCCCGCGCCCGACGGGCCGACCAGGGCGACGGTCAGCCCCGGCTCCGCCTCGAAACTCAGGCCGAGCAGCCCGTGCCGGCCGTCGGGGTACGCGAAGCGCACGTGCTCGAAGCGCAGATGCCCGCGCCCGGGCGGCAGCGGCGGCGAGCCGGGTGCTGCGAGGATGCCCGGCGGCTCGTCGATCACCGAAAAGACGCGCGCGAGCCCGGCCAGCCCTTCCTGCAAGGCGGCATTCAGCGAGCCAAGCCCGCGCAGCGGCCGGGCGGCGAAGATCAGCGCCGAAACAAAGCCGGTGAACACGCCGACATTGCCCGCGCCGACGGCCGCCCGCCAGCCGGCGAAGCCCAGCACCGCCGCAACCGCGGTGCCGCCCAGCACCTCCATAACCGGGTCGAGCCGCGCGCGGCTGCGGGCCATCCGCAGCAGCGCACGATAGAGTGCATGAAACGCGGCCGCCGCACGCCGGTCCTCGGCTTCCTCCAGCCCGTAGGTGCGCACGGTGCGCGCCTGGGCGAAGCTCTCGTTCAGCAGTGCCGCGGTCTCGCCCATCCGCTCCTGCATCCCCCCCGAGGCACGGCGGATGCGCTGCCCGATGCGCTGCACCGGCACCACCGCGACGGGATAGAGCGCCAGTGCGATCAGACTGAGCACCCAGTCGAGATAGACCATCGAGGCGATCAACCCGACCACCTGCATCGCATCGGCGACACCGTTGACCGCGCGGGTGAGCGATTCGCGGATGATCGCGGCATCGGTGGTGAAGCGCGCGGCGAGGGACGCGGGCGGCTCGCGCTCGACGCGGGCGAGGTCGGCGCGCGCGAGATGGGCGAACATGCGATCCTGCAACTCGCGGATCACCAGCAACACCACCTGCTGCACGCGCACGTTCTGCGCATAGAGGGAGGCCGCGCGCGCTGCGGTCACCGCCAGGATCAGCGCCGGCACCTGATAGAGAATGCGCCGGTCCTTGGCGGCGAACATCGCGAAGGCGTGGTCGATCACCACCGGATAGAGGGCGGTCAGCCCCGCCATTACCAGCGTCAGCGCCAGGATGACGAGGAGGTGGCGTCGGTGATGGCGGATGTGCTCGCGCCACAGCCGGACGAGCAGGGCGCGGGTGGTCTCGGCTCGGGCATCGCGCAGCAGGGCGGGGGTGGGGGCGTCCATCAGCTCGGCATCGGGCGAGCGCGCTCCGGGTTTCGGGCGCGGCGGCTATAGCACGGGCCGGCGGCCTCGCCAGCGTCGCGGTCAGCCTGTCGCGGTCAACCCGCCGCCGGCAGGCCGAGCGCGAACAGCCGGCCCCATTTGGCCGCGAGGGGCGCCGGATCGCAGCCTTCGAGCAGCAGCGCCTGCCAGAGCGCGGTCGCCACGGTGTCGAACACCACAGCACCGGTCTCCCGCTCCAGCCCGGCCGCGAGATGGGCCGCTCGCAGATTGGTGCAGACGATTGCCACCGCGTCCGCCGCTTGCGCTACCTCGCGCACCATCGCCGCGATCCGCGTCTCAGGCACCTCGGCGAAGCAGAAATTGTCCTGCAAGCCGAGGTGGCGCTCTGCCGTGCAGTCGAAGCCGAGCGCGGCATAGCTGGCCACGATCCGCGCCTGGACGTCGTCGAGATACGGCGTCACCAGCCCGATCCGGCGCGCGCCGATGCCGCGCAGCGCTGCGTTCAGCGCCAGCATCGAGGTGGTGGCGGGGATGCCGGTAGCACCGGCGATGGCCTCGCACAGATGCGCGTCGGCCGCGAAGCCGAGCCAGCCGGATGACGTGCCGCTCCAGACGATCCGATCGACGCGGGCGTGGGCCAAAAGCTCGGCCGCGCGCAGGATGGGGACTTCGTCGAACTGCGCCAGCGCCGCACCCGTGAGCGCAATCTCGCTCACGGGGAAGCGGCTGAAATGCACCGAGACACCAGGGACTTCGCGCGCCATCGCCTGCGTCAGCGGCTCGAGTGCCGTGTTGGAGGAGGGCGTCAGCACGCCGATGCGGACGTGCCGCGAAGAGGGGGACGGCATCGCAGGTCAGCCTCGCCAGAATGGCTTGGCAATCTCCTCCCCGGCGGCCTCGCGCGACAACCCGATATCGCACAAGTCACGCTCGCTCAGCCTTGCAAGCTCCCCTCGGGTGGACGCGCGCTCGTGCCAGCGTCCCCAAACTGCGACCAGCCGCGGGAGCACCCCATAACGCGGCGCCGCTCCACGCGTCACCGAGAGCGGCAACGGCCGAGCATTTGTCAGCATCCGACGCGCCGAGCCAGCCATGACGAACCTCCGTTACGTTCCAAAGCCTGCCGGGGAAATGGGCTTCGAAACGCCCCCCAACAAACGACACTTTGTCCCGCTTCACATGATAGAATGTCATCTATAGGATCCCCCCATGACCACCCCCCTGCCCTCCCTCAACGGCTTGCGTGCCTTTGAGGCGGCAGCGCGCTCCCTGAGCTTCACCCGCGCGGCCGCCGAGCTGAACGTCACCCAGACCGCGATCAGCCATCAAATCCGCCGCCTTGAGGAGCAGCTCGGCATCCGTCTGTTCGTGCGGCGCAATCGCGCCCTGCTGCTGACCCGCGAGGCGCAAGCCTACCTGCCGGCGGTCCGCACCGCCTTCGAGGATCTGCGCCGGGCGACGGCGCGGCTGCGGCGCGCCGATCGCGACGGCGTGCTGACCGTGAGCACGATGCCCTCGCTCGCCGCCAAGTGGCTGCTGACACGGGTGGCGCGCTTCCAGGACCAGCATCCCGGCATCGTCGTCCACATCACGACCTCCACCCGCCTCGTGGATTTAGAGCGGGGGGAAGCCGACATGGCGATCCGCTACGGGCGCGGAAACTGGCCTGGCCTGCGGGCCGACTGGCTGATGGCGGATGACATCTTCCCGGTGTGCAGTCCGGCCCTGCTACGTGGCCGCAAGCCGCTCACACGACCGGAGGACCTCGCCCACCACACCTTGCTCCACGACACGAGCTGGCCCGAGGACTGGCGCCTCTGGCTGACTTCGGTGGGCTTGCCGCCCGCTCTCGCCACCGGCCGCGGACTCAATTTCGATGATTCCGTCATGATCATGCAGGCAGCGATCGAAGGGCTGGGCGTGGCTCTCGGCTGGAGCCGCGTGGTCGAAGCGGACATCGCGGCCGGCCGCCTCGTGGCACCCTTCGATACTGTTCTGCCGGCCGAGGCCGGGTATTACGTCGTTGCCCCGGAGGCGATGGCCGACGCGCCGAATATCGCGCTGTTTCGCGAATGGCTGTTCGCGTCCGTGACACCGGAGCGACCGGCTTCGCTCACCCGATAAAACCCCGGCCTCACAGAGCGGCGCGGAAGCGGGAAGGGATTTCCCACAGCGCGTCGCCGTTGAGATGGAGATCGTACCGGTAGGTGTCGCGCTCGCGCCCGGTCAGGCTGGCGCGCAACCGCGCGAGCCAATCGGCGAGCGGCGGTAGGGCGGCATCGAAGGCGACCGCCTGGCGCGGCAGGCCGGCGATGCGGCGGAGCATGTTTTCCCACGCCGCGTCGTCCACGCGCTGGTGTGTGCCGGCGGCGGCATCCGCCCATGGCATCGCGCGTGTCTTGGCGAGCCGCGTGAGGCCGCGCCCAAGATCGACGTAGCGCAGGTGGAACAGGTAGAGCGCATCGAACACGATCGGCACATCCGCCGCGCAATGGAAGCCGGGCGCCCAGGCGACCGGCCGCCGCACCAATGCGGGCTTGCACATCGAGGAGGCGAACCGCGCCCAGCGCCGTTGTGCACCGACCGGGCGCGCGGGGTCGAAGGGCGGTTCCTCGTCGGGCAAATGCTGCACGTCAACCCCGATCGCGGTCGCGACGTCGCCCGACATGCGCTGCGCATAGTCGGCGAGATCGGCGAATTGCGCGGGATCGGCCAGCACCAGCTCGTCGATATCGGCGTAGAGCACCGCGTCGTAGCGGCCCAGCAGCTCGGCGCAGAGATCGCCGATCAGCGCCGCGCGCCACGCATCGTCCTGCGCCGAGCGCGGCAGCCGGATCACCCGCGCCACACCGGCCGCGTTCATGCTGCCGTCGTCGGAGCCGTGATCGACCAGCACGCAATTCTCCGCCCCCACCTGCCGCGCGTAGTGGCGCAGCCAGATCGGCACGAAATCCGCCTCGTTGTAGGCCATGGTGACGGCGGCAAGTGCGGTCAGGCGATCATCTCCTGCCGCCCGTTCCCCGCCTCCCACGCTGCCTCGCGATAGAGACCGAGCGCGCGCAGGACGGGCAGATCGTGGAAGGAGAACAGGCAGGCATCGTCACGGTCCGACGCGTTCGCGTGTTCATGCACCGCCCAGGACGGGACGGCGAAAATGTCGCGCTCGGTCCATTCGAAGCGGCGGCCGTCGATTACCGAAAATCCGCTGCCCTTCGCCACCTGATAGACCGTGCTGCCGGTGTGACGATGCGCGCGCGTGTGCTCGCCGGGGCTGAGACGCTGCATCGCGGCGCCGATCGTCGGCATCACCGGCCCGCCGGTCGCGGGGTTGACGTAATCCATCAGCACGCCGTCGAAGGGCGAGGTCTCGCCCGCCGCTGCGGCGGCGTGCAGCGCGTCGTAGGTCTGCGCCCACGGATAGCGCAGCAGCGGCGAATGCCGCCGCGTCCAGGTGCCGCGATGCGTGGCCGGTTGCAGGAACCCGGCACCATAGAGCGACCACGACGCATCGACCGGCCGCTCGGACGTCTGGTGCAGATCGGGATGCACCTCGAAGGAATTGGCGTCGAGCGCGTTGACCAGCGGGATGTCGAGCCCGTCCTGCCAGATGCAGACGCTGCCCGAGGCATCGACGCCGTGATCGTGCCAGGTGCCGCTCGGCGTCAGCACGAAGTCGCGCGGGCCGAGCGTGATGCGCTCGCCATCGACGATCGTATAGGCGCCCTGCCCTTCCATGATGAAGCGCAGCGCGGCGGCGGCGTGGCGGTGGGCGGATGCGCACTCGCCCGGCCCCATCACCTGCACGCCGGTATAGAGCAGGCCCACGGCGGCGCTGATCGCACGCGCGCCGGGATTGACCAGCATCACGACGCGCCGCCCGGCCTGCTCGGGCCGCACCAGGTCGAGCGCCCGCAGCACCGCCGGGCGGGTCTCGCGCCAGGGCCAGAGCATCGGGATGGTGGGCGGCTTCGGGTGCCAGGGTTCGATCGCGTTGGCGACAGTCCAGAGCGCGCCCATCGAGGCGGTGCCGAGGTCGGCGTAGTAGCGGTCGAGCTCGGGGGTGTCGGCGACGTGGGACCGGCCTTGGGTGTATTCCTTCATGGGCGGGGTCCGTCACATGGGAAGCGTATCCTGACGTGCTGCGGCGCGACGGTTGGCAGGCATTTATTCTGAGCGGTGTAGACTGCTATTTAGGATGAGACAGACGGGTCGGCCAAGTCGGGCGGAATTGCGTCTTGCGGATCGGGAGGCGCGTCCGGCACCGTGTCTAGGACAGGCTTCAGGTCCTCACGTGTGGCAACGCCTGCCCGACGCCGAAAGAACTCGGCGGCGGTCTCGACGACACCGATCTTCTGCGCGACTGCGGTCGCGATCCACTGGTTGAGCGATACGCCGTCCTCCTTGGCAAGCCGCGTGGCAGCGGCCTTGATCGAGGCCGGAAGCTTCAGCGGATAAGTCCCCTTGGTCATGAGCCGACCACCTCGCGAACGATCTCGACCGGGCGCCTCAGGCGCAGTCCAAAGCGTGCCGCGGCGTTCCGGAAGTGAGCGGCAACATAGGTTACGAGCGCGTCGGCGTGACCGTTGATCGCCGCCTCAAGCACCATTTCGTCGTCAGGGTCCGGCATACTGGCGGGCGTCGGCGACAAGTGGACCGTGCTGATCGTCGTCTCGATCGGCGACGGCCCGAGACGCATCCAACGCCGTATCGAGCGATTGGTCGGCGATAGCTCGCAGAAGACGCTCACGTTACTCTGCGTGGCTTGGAGCGAGACGGCCTGGTGATGCAAGGAAGAGTGTTCGCGCCGCGACGCCGCCGCGACGCGAGATCTACTCAACTGACCAAGCTCGGCAGCACTTTGTGGGAGGCCGTAAAGCGGCTCAGAGCGTGGGCACGCGCGCTTCTGAGCGAAATGCCGCAGATCACGGACATCGGTGTCGATCGACAAGGCCTCAGACTGATCCTACCCATGCATCGGAAGGACGAGCATTCCACGGGTTTCTTTAGAACGTGGCGAAGTCGTGGACTGTCGGCATGTGCCGATCATGACGGTGGGGAAGGACGCGGGTATCAGCAGCCGTGAGCATCAGGCTCAGCGCCAATGAGATACGCGCCCTAGCTCGTTGAACCGTCCGGGCCGGAAGGCCTCGATCGGCAGCGGGCTTTTCCCGTCCACGATCAGATCGGCGAGCAGCGAGCCCACGATCGTGCCGAGCTCGAAGCCGTGACCGGAAAAGCCGAACGCGTGCCACATCGCCGGTGCCGTCTGGCTTGCCCCGATCACCGGGATTTCGTCCGGCATCCGCGCTTCAAGCCCCGCCCAGGCCCGCACGATCGTCGCCTGCCGCATGATCGGAAACAGGATCGCGCAGGTCTCGTGCACTCACGCGCAGCCGCTCGGCGACCGGATCGGCGGTCTCGCGCTCAAGGTCCGGGATGCCTTCGATGCCGCCGCCGATCACGACCGTGCCCTTGTCGGTCTGCTTGAACGAGAGCTTGCGCCCGGTGCCGAGGATGACCGGATCAAGGAAATGCGGCATCCGCGCCGTCACCATCATGGTGGGGGCGAAATACCCGCGTGGCAAAATCTCGCCGACCATCGCCGCGGCCTGCCAGCCCCAGGCGCCGCCGCAATTGACCAGAATATCGCTCTCGAACCCGCCCTTCGTCGTCGTTATTTTCCAGTGCGCAGCGTGCTCCATTCCGGTAACCCGCGTTTCCTCCTCGAAGCGGACGCCGAGATCGAGCGCACGCAGCCGGAATGCCTGCATGGTCAGATAGGGCGTCGCAAACCCGTCACGGCGCGAGATCAGCCCGCCGATGCAATGGTCGGAAACCGCCGGCGCGAGGCGCCGCAGCTCCTCGCGGTCGATCAGCTCCTCATGGGTCCATCCCAGGCGCTGCAGCTCGGCCACGCGCGCCTCAAGCGGGCGCATATCGGCCTCGTTCTCGGCAACCGCGATCTGCCCGACATTGCCCACGAACTCGCACATCGGCGCGTGCTCGCCGAGCAATTCGCCAAGATTGAACCAGCGATCCATCGCCGCGACCGAGAGCGGGATTTCCGCCGGGTGGCGCCGCAACTGGCGCACCCCGCCCGCATTCACGCTCGACGCATGGCGGCCGACCGAGTTCTTCTCGATCACGATCGGGCGCAATCCCTTGAGCGCCAGATGGATGGCGGTGCAGGTGCCATGCAGCCCGCCGCCGATGACGATGGCATCGCCGCCGGCGCGAACCCCGTTCACGGCGTGATCTCCTCGGCCGGCAGCCCCTCTTCCTCGCCGACCAGTTCCGCAAGCGCCATCAGCGGCACCGGCCGCACGGGGATGCGAATGCGATAGGTCCCGACATCGGCGATGCTGCGGCCGCTCTCGCGCGCAATCACCGCGGCGACGGTCGGGCCGCACATGCGGCCCTGGCACGGACCCATGCCGCAGCGCGTGAACACCTTGGCGCGGTTCGGGTCATCCCCGCCCAGCCTCACCGCCTCGCGAAGCGCGCCCACCGTTACTTCCTCGCACCGGCAGACGATCGTCTCGTCATCCGCCGGCGCCAGCATGGCGGGGACCGGGCGGAACAGGCGGTCGAGCAGCGGGCGAATGCGGCTGTACCGTGCAAGTCGCTGCGCGCTCGGGTGCGGCCTCGCGGTCGCGCTCGGCCTGATCGATGCGACCAAGCCGAAACGCCGCGTCGAGTGCCGCGAGCCGGCCGAGCGGTTCGGCCGCCAGCGCGCCGTGAATGCCGGCGCCGTCACCGGCGACCGCAATGCGCTCCTCGCTTGTCGCACCCCATTCGTCGGTCTCCGGGTGCCAGCATTCCTGCACCTCGTCCCAAACATGGCGGCAGCGGGTCGAGAGGCTGAGCTGCACGTTGGGGATCACGCCTTCATGCAGCAGCACCAGCCCGGCCGTGATGCGCTTGCGCGTGCCGCCGGCGTCATAGTGAACCGCCTCGGCCCGTCGTCGTGCCTTCGATCCGGAGGCCGGTGACGCCATTGGTGGTCGGGATGCCGAGCCGCCGCACCTCGTGCATCCAGCCCAATCCCTTGACGAGATCGCGGCCCGCGAGCAGTGCCCGCGGCAGCTCCTTCAGCGCACCCGCGATCCGGCTGGCCGGCGTGGTCACCAGCAGTGCCGCCGACCGTGCAGCCGGCGCGCGCCAACTGGATTGCCACCAGATAGATCAACGGGCCGGAGCCGGCGATCACCACCGGCACGTCGGGCACCATCGCGGCGGCCTTGAGCAGCGCCTGCACCGCGCCCACGCCCATCACGCCGGGCAATGTCCATCCCGGCACGGCGACCGGCCGCTCCAGCGCACCGGTTGCAAGCAGGATGCGCTCCGCGCGAATGATCCGCGCGCCCTCGCGGCGCGGTGACGCCGATGCGCCCATCCGGCGCGGCCTGCCAAACCGTGCTGCTCGGCCGATAAATCGCCTTGCTCGCACGAAACTCGCGGGCCAGTTCCGCGCCGCGCCGATATTCCTCTCCCAGCACGTCGAGGCTGCCGTCGCGGCTGATCTGCTCGATATTGCGATAGATCTGCCCGCCCGGCGCGCCCTGCTCGTCGAGCAGGATGGTGTCCAGCCCGAGCCGCGCCGCGGTGATCGCCGCGGCCATGCCGGCCGGACCGCCGCCGATGATTGCGAATTCGTGCCGCTCGTTGCTCACGCCGCCCTCTCGCCCAACTGCCGGCGCACCCGCATCCCGTCGGCGACGCTGACCAGGCACGCCTGCCGGTCGGGCTGGCCATCGATCTCGATCAGGCACTCGAAGCAATTGCCGATCATGCAGTACGGCGCGCGCGGCGCGTGGCTCACCGCGGAGGGGCGAAATTCCGCCACCCCGGCAGCCAGCAATGCCGTGGCCACACTCTCGCCGGCGGCCGCGCCGAACGATCCTCGGGCGGGCATTTGGCCCGACCCGGGGCCGGGCATGACGAGATTGGTTCAGTCCCGGAACTCGCGTGACGCCTCGATGAGGAACCTCCACGCATACATGGCGAACGAGCGCGACACCTCGACGCGGAAGGTGGCGGGCGCAGTCCGCCACAGCACGATCTCGGATTTCGCCAGCACGGTGCGGGTGCACATGCCGACCGGGAATGCCTCCGGATCGAGATCGAGCGGGCAACCGGCGTTCAGCGCCGCGGCGGCGTCGGGGCCAGTGATCTCGATCCCGGTCTGGCGGTCGGACACGTCAACCAGCGAGTGCGGGTGCTCCTCCATGGCCCGCTCCAGCGCCGCGGCGAGCGCCGGGCCTTCGCCTTTCGCCGCCAGCAGCAGCCACTCGTCCGGGCCGAGCCAGAGCGCCGCGCGCCCCCCGCCCGCATCGACGGCGCGGCACGCCTGCACCGGCAGGGCAGCGCCGAAGGCGGACGCGGCGGCCTCGATCGCCGCCGGCCGGCCGCGCAGCACCGAGCGCCACGCGGAAGGCAGCGCGACGAGCGCGGCACTGCCGGGCGCGGCCAGGCCGTCGAGCGGCGCCCCGCCGCGGCGGCCGAGAGGTCAGGCGGCATCGAGGCGCGTCCCTTCCGGATCGTAGAACACGGGCGCCGTCACCAGGGCGGCCACCGGTCGGTCGGCCGTGGTGACATGAAGCTGCTCGCCGGTGCGCTCGCGCCCGCCGCCGACCATCGCGAGCGCGATCGAGCGCCCAAGCGTGGCGCTGAAATAGGCCGAGGTCACATGGCCGAGCGGCCTCGCGGGCACGCGCCCGTCCGGGTCCGCGAGGACCTGCGCGCCTTCCTCCAAAACGAAGCTCGGCTCGCTCGGTGAGCAATCCGACGAGTTGCTTGCGCGCGGGCGAGGTCATGGCCGGGCGGGCGAGCGAGCGCTTGCCGACGAAGTCGCGCTTCGCCTTCCCGACCGCCCAGGCCAGGCCGACATCGTCCGGCGTCGCGGTGCCGTCCGTCTCCTGGCCGACGATGATGTAGCCCTTCTCCGCCCGCAGCACGTGCATCGCCTCGGTGCCGTAGGGCGTGACGCCGTGGGGCTTCCCGGCCTCGAACACCGCCTCCCACACCGCGCGCCCGTGATCGGCGGCGACGTTGACCTCGAAGCCCAGCTCGCCGGTGAAGCTGACGCGGAACAGCCGCGTGGGCACGCCGCAGATGCGGCCCTCCGTCACGCTCATATGCGGCATCGCCTTGGAGGAGAGGTCGATCCCTTCGACCAGCCCCTCCAGCACCCGGCGCGCGCGCGGCCCCTGCACGGCGATCACCGCCCACTGCTCCGTGACCGAGGTGAGCCAGACGTCCAGCTCCGGCCACTCGGTCTGCAGAATAATCTTCCATCGTCGCGAGCATGCGCGCAGCACCGCCGGTCGTGGTGGTGACGTGGAAGCGGTCCGTCGCCAGCCGGCCGATCACGCCGTCATCGAGCACGAACCCGTCCTCGCGCAGCATCAGCCCGTAGCGGCAGCGGCCGACGCCGAGCTTGGTCCAGGCGTTGACATACATCCGGTTCAGGAACTCGGCGGCGTCCGGCCCCACCACCTCGATCTTGCCGAGCGTCGAGGCGTCGAAGAAGCCCGACGCCCTCGCGCACCGCCCGGCATTCGCGCGCCACGGCCGCGTGCATGTCCTCGCGCCCGCGCGGGAAATAGCGGGCGCGCTTCCACAGCTCCACATCCTCGAACACGGCGCCGTGCTCCACGGCCCAGGCGTGGATCGGCGTCGTGCGCACGGGGTCGAACAGCTCGCCGCGCGACAAGCCGGCGAAAGTGCCGAAGGTCACCGGCGTGTAGGGCATCCGGAAGGTGGTCAGGCCGACCTGCGGGATCGGCTTGCCGAGCGCCCCGGCGACGATGCCGAGCGCGTTCATGTTCGAGGTCTTGCCCTGGTCGGTCGCCATGCCGGTCGTGGTGTAGCGCTTGACGTGCTCGATCGAGCGGAAGCCTTCGCGCGTCGCGAGCGCCAAATCCTTGGCGGTGACGTCGTTCTGGAAATCGACGAACGCCTTGGACGCGCCCGGATGCGCCGCGGGCTGTTTCCCTGCGGCAAGGCGCCGAGCATCCCGCCGGTGCCGAACTCGGGCGCCTGCGTCGGGAACGCTCGCGCGCGGGCGCCGCCGTGGCCCGCCGCGCGCGCAGCGGCCTCGCCCGCCGCCGCGCCGTCGGCCAGCGCCGCGGCGAGGCCGAAGACGCCGCGGCAGGCCCCGGCCGAGCGCTCCTGCTCGACCGAGAGGCCGGGCACGAAGGCTCCAGCTCCCCGTCGAAGCGCAGCTTGCCGCGCGACTGCGAGAAGAGGTGGACGCTCGGCGTGCACCCGCCCGACATCAGCAGCAGGTCGCAGCGCACGCATCTCCCGCCCGATCGTCGCCGTCGGCCTGCATCTGGGCGAGCCGAACGGCGTCCACCCGCAGCCGGCCGATGGTGCCGATCACCGTGCTGGAGAGGCGGACCGGCAATCCGGCCGTGCGCGCCGCCTGCGGCAGCGCGCCGTTGGCCTCCGCGCGCGCATCGACGATCGCGGCGATGGCGACACCCGCGCGTGAAGGTCGAGCGCCGCGCGATAGGCGGCGTCGTGCGCGGTGACGACGACGGCGCGGCTGCCGCAGCGCACGCCGTAGCGGTCGAGGTAGGTGCGCGCCGCGTCGGCCAGCATCACGCCCGGCCGGTCGTTGCCCGGGAACACCAGCGGCCGCTCGATCGCGCCCGCCGCGAGCACCACCTGCTTCGCGCGCACCTGCCACAGCCGCTCGCGCGGCAGGCGCGGGTCGGCGTCGGCCAGATGGTCGGTGACGCGCTCCGCCAGCCCGATCAGGTTGTGCGCGAAATAGCCGAAGGCGGTGGTGCGCGGCAGCAGCGTCGACGCGCGGGTTGCGCGCCAGCATCGCGACCGTGTCCGCGAGCCATCGGCGCGCCGGCCTGCCCTCGATTGTGGCCTCGGTGTCGGCGAGCAGCGAGCCGCCGGGCTCCGCCTGCTCGTCGCACAGGATCACGCGCGCGCCGGCATCGGCCGCGGCCAGCGCGGCGGCGAGGCCGGCCGGCCCGGCGCCGACCACCAGCACGTCGCAATGCGCGAAGCGGCTCAGTAGCGGTCGGGATCGGGCAGCGTCGGGGCGCGGCCGAGGCCGGCCATCGCGCGGATGAGCGGCTCGTAGAGCGCGCTCCCAGGCCTTTCGCGGCCACATGAAGGTCTTGTAGTAGAAGCCGGCCGGGAAGAGCGGCGAGAGCAGATCGTTGACCGCGCCGAGATCGAGCGCCGAGCGACGGGCCAGCGGTTCTGGCTCTCGCGCCCGCAGCCCGTCGTACAGCTCGACCTGGGTCGCGCGCAGGTTGGGCGTGCTGCGGGCCGCGTCGCGCTGCGATGCCGACCAGCGCGTTCGGCTCGTCCGCGCCCGCGCCAAGAATGCCGCGCGGGCGGTGATATTTGAACGAGCGCCCGACCAGATGCACGCCGTTCGCCAGCAGCGCGGAGGCGAGCGTGTCGCCGGCGAGGCCCGGCATAGGCGCGCCCGTCGAAAGTGAAGCGCACGGGGCGGCCGCGGTCGATGCGCCCGCCCCTGCGCGGTGCGGAAGTCCGCGCTCACGCGGCTTCGCGCCCGGCGCGTGCGAGATCGGGCCGCTCCTCGCCGATCTTGTAGGTGGCGCGGAACCGGTCGCTGCCGGTGTCGCGCAGCGCGTTGAAGAAGCGCCCGCAGCCATGCGTGTGCCGCCAGCGCTCGGCATGCACGCCCTTCGGGTTGGTGCGCCGGTAGAGGAACTCGGCCCAGGCCTCGTCGGTGACCGCGGCGGGGTCGCTCGGGCGGGCGATATGCGCCTCGCCGCCATAGCTGAACTCGAGCTCCGGGCGCTCGCCGCAATAGGGGCAATGGATCAGCAGCATGGTGGCGCCTCAGTGCGCGACGGCGGCCGCGGCGGCCTCGTCGATCAGGTCGCCGTCGCGGAACCGCTCGAGGGTGAAGGCGGCGTTGATCGGGTGCGGCTCGTCCTTGGCGATGGTCCAGGCGAACAGATGCGCGGCGCCCGGCGTCGCCTTGAAGCCGCCCGTGCCCCAGCCGCAATTGACGTAGAGGCCGGGCACCGCGGTCCTGGCGATGATCGGCGAGCGGTCGGGCGTCACATCGACGATGCCGCCCCAGTTGCGCAGCATCCGCAGGCGGCGGAACGTGCGGGAACAGCTCGCAGATCGCGTCGAGCGTGTGCGTCGGGATGTGCAGCCCGCCGCGCTGCGTGTAGGACGTATAGGCGTCGGTGCCGGCGCCGATCACCAGCTCGCCCTTGTCGGACTGGCTGATATAGGCGTGGATCGTGTTCGACATCACCACGCAGGGGAAGCACGGCTTGACCGGCTCCGATACCAGCGCCTGCAGCGGATAGCTCTCGAGCGGCATGCGCAGCCCGGCCATCGCCATCACGACGCTGGTGCTGCCCGGCGGCGACGACGCCGATCTTGCGCGTGCGGATCGTGCCGCGCGTGGTCTCGACGCCGCGACACGGCGCCCGCGGCGTCGCGCTGGATCCCGGTCACCTCGCAGTTCTGCATGATGTCGACGCCGCAGCGCGTCCGCGGCGCGGGCATAGCCCCAGGCGACCGCATCGTGCCGGGCGGTGCCGCCGCGCCGCTGCAGGGCGGCGCCGCAGCACCGGATAGCGCATGGCAGGCGGCGATGTTGAGCGGCGGGCAGAATGCCTTCGCCTGCTCCGGCGTCAGCCATTCGTTGTCGACGCCGTTCAGCGCGGTTCGCGTGGACGTGGCGCTTGAACACCTGCACGTCATGGATGTTGTGCGCGAGCATCATCACGCCGCGCTGGCTGAACATGACGTTGTAGTTCAGCTCCTGCGACAAGCCCTCCCAGAGCTTCACCGCATGGTCGTAGAGCGCCGCGCTCTCGTCGAAGAGATAGTTCGAGCGGATGATCGTGGTGTTGCGCCCGGTATTGCCGCCGCCGATCCAGCCCTTCTCCAGCACGGCGACGTTGCGCATGCCGTGCTCGCTTGGCGAGGTAATAGGCGGCGCCAGCCCATGCCCGCCGCCGCCGACGATGACCGCGTCGTACGCAGGCTTCGGCTCCGGCGAGCGCCATTGCGGCTGCCAGCCCTGGTGCCCGCCGAGCGCATTGCCGATCAGGGAGAGGGCGGAGAAGCGCTGCATCGCCATCCGTAGAGTTTCAACAAAGGCTGAGACTCCCCACCATTTGTGACTGCGTCCGTCGTCACACCCGGCGACGGCCGGGCGCTCGTCATGCTCGGCGGCGGCCGAGCATCCACGACTTCGCCGCGGCATGAACGACGTGGATGGTCGGCCTTCCAGGCTGTGCGAGAACCTGAGTTTTAATTGAAGGGCGGTCAAGACGGGGGTCTGCGGCAGGGGCGGTCTCGCTCCGGTCAGGCGAGTGCGGCGGCGCGGTTTGCGGGGCCGAGGAGCTTGCTGAGGCGTCCGATATTGTAGGCGAGCACGGCGAGCGCGGTTTCGGTGGCCGCCTTGGCCTTGCCGCGCAGCAGGAAGCGACCGCCCAGGAGGTATTTCAGCGACGCAAACGGGTGCTCGGCCGTGCATCGGCGCAACCGCATCAGCGACGGGTCCGCCGCGATCCGTGCCGCCATCCGGTCGAGCGCCGGTTGATCGATCAGTCGATAGACGTGGCGCGGTCGGCCCCCGTGCAGCGCGACTTCAGCGGACATCCGGCACAGCTTTCGGCCCGGTAGCGCACGGCGTTGTCCGACCCGTGCCCGCCGTTGCGAACCAGGCGGCGCCCGGCCGGGCAGGTCATCGTGTCGGTCTCGGCATCGTAGCGGAAGGCCGTCGGCGCAAAGTAGTCGCCTCGCCGGTTGACCTGCGCCGGCGGCCGCACTGCGGCGGCGATGCCCTCGGCCTCGCATTGCGCGGCCTGCGTCGCATTGGCGTAGCCGGTATCGGCAACCACCGTCAGCGCCGCGGCGCCGAGTACCACCTTGGCCGCGAGCGCCATCGGCAGCAGCTGGCGAAGGTCGTTCGCATCCGTGGTCACATCGTGGTGGAGGATCATGTGGCTGGCCGGATCGACCGCGATCTGCACGTTGTAGGAGGGCGGCTTGGCGCCGGCGCCGCTGCCCATCGGCCGTGCGTCGGGCTCGCCGACGACGCCGAGCTCGCGACCCTCCTCGCGCAGCCGCTGCGCCAGCTCGGCAACCTTGCCGCGCTTGGCGCGCAGCACCGCCAGCGCCTCCGTGACCGCTTGCCCGCCCGCCTCGTCCGGCTCGGCCGCGTCGGCCGCGTCCATCGCCGCCAAGTGGTCGGCGATCGCTTGGTCGAGGCGCGCGATCTCTGCCGCCGCCTCAGCGCGGCTCATCACCCGCTTGCGGCTCGCCGCCGCGCGGACCTTGCTGCCGTCGATCGCCGCGATGCCGCCGGCGAACAGGCCGCGGTCGCGGCAGAACCGAACCAGCGCGCCGCAACTGGCGATGATCTGCGGGCCGTTGTCGCGCCGGAAGTCGGCGATCGTCTTGAAGTCGGGGGTCAGCCGGCCCAGCAGCCACATCAGCTCGACGTTGCGCTGGCATTCGCGCTCCAGCTTGCGCGAGGAGCGAACCCCGTTGAGGGTGCCGTAGATATAGAGCTTGAGCAGATCGCGCGGATCGTAGCCCGGGCGGCCCTCCCGCGCCGGCACCGCTCGCTCGAAGCCCAGAGCTGGCATATCGAGGCTGGTCACGAACGCGTCGATCACTCGCACCACCGCGTCGGCGGCGACGTAGTCGTCCACCGCCGGCGGCAACAGCGTCACCTGTCCGCGATCGACACCTTCGATAAACCCCATGCCACACTCCCCCAGCGAATTGAGGGAGGATTTTAGAATGACGAGTTCCGCGCGACGCGAGTTTTCACACAGCCTGCTTCGCCGACCATGACGACCGCAACGGTCATGACATACAGCCGCTGTCACAACAATACCCGCCATCCCATTATTCCGGCAGCAGCGCCGTCGCCTCGATCTCGATCCGCATCTCCGGCGCGGCGAGCCCGGCCACGACCAGCATCGTCGCGGCCGGCAGCGCCGCCCCGAACGCCTCCCGCAGCAGCGGAAAGCACGGCGGAAAGTCGGCCGCGTCCAGCAGGTAGTAGTGCACCCGCACCACGTGCCGAACCCGGCCCCCGCCTCCGCCAGGGCCGCCGCGATATTGGCCAGCGCCTGCCGGCATTGCGGCACCACGCCGCCCGGCGCGATCGTCATCGTCCCGTAGTCGTATCCGGTGGTGCCGCTCACGAACACCCAGCGCCCGTCCACCACCGCGCGCGAATAGCCGATCTCGGCCTCGAACCGGCTGCCCTGGCTGATCCGCCGCCGCGTCACGCCGAACGCTCCCGATGCAAAGTTGGCCGGCGCGCAGTTGGCGCCGCACAGCACCACGCCCACGCGCGCATCCCCGGGCGGCCGGAACGCGCCGCCAGCAGGGCCGCGAGCGCCGTCGCGCCGCCCGGCTCGGCGACGATCCGCAGCCGTTCCCAGAGCAGGCGCTGCGCCGCGCGGATCGCGGCGTCACTCACCAGCACCGGCATCGACGCCAGGTCGCGCTGCGCGACCGCGAACATCACCGACCCCGCCTCGCGCGCGCCCAGGCTGTCGGCGGCGATCCCCGAGGGCGCCACCGGCACCGGGCGTCCGGCGGCAAGCGCCGCGTGCAGCGTCGGGCAGCCCTCCGGCTCGACGCTCACCACCCGCACCCGCCCGCCGTACCAGGCGGCGATGCCGCCGATCAGCCCGCCGCCGCCGGTCGCGACCAGCACGTGCGTGAGGTCCGGCGCTCGCGCCTCGAACTCCATCCCCACCGTGCCCTGCCCGGCCACCACGTCGGCGTCGTCATAGGCATGAACCTCCAGCGCCCCGGTCTCGCGCCTGCCTCGCCCGGCTCGCCGCCAGCGCCTCGGCATAGCCGGCGCCGCGCGCGCACCAGGCGCGCGCCAAAGCCGGCGATGCGGGCGCATTTCTCGGCCGGCGTCGGTTCCGGGACGAACATCTCGGCGCGCAGGCCCGAGCGCGCGCGCCGCGTAGGCGACGGCGGCGCCGTGATTGCCGCCCGAGGCGGCGATGACGCCGGCCTCGGGCCGGTCGGCAGCGAGCAGCCGGTTGAACGCGCCGCGCGGCTTGAAACTGCCGGTGTGCTGCAGGAACTCGAGCTTCAGCACGATCGGCACCGCCGGCCCCAGCTCGCCCGCCGCCAGCCGCAGCACCGGCGTCGCGCGGACATGCGGCGCGATGCGTTCGCGAGCGGCGATTTCGATATCGCGACTCGGGATGGTCGCAGCGGCTGGCATGGCAGGCCGGACGCTGGCACGCGGTCCGCCCGCCGCACAACCCGCTTTCCTTTCCGCCGCGCGCCGCACCACATTGCCGATCCCGATGCAGATCCATGCGAGCTGCGTGGCCCGCGATCGGGCGGGCGTGCTGCTGCTGGGGCCGCCGGGGTCGGGCAAGTCCGACCTGGCGCTGCGTCTGCTGGATCGCGGGTTCATGCTGGTTGCCGATGACAGGGTCGAGATCGAGGACGGCATCGCGCGCCCCCGCCGCACCTCGCCGGGCTGCTGGAGGTGCGCGGGCCTCGGCATCGTGCGCCTGCCGCACGCGGCCGAGGCGCCGCTGGCGCTCGCCGTCCGCCTCGGGCCGCCGGCCGAGCGGCTGCCGCCGCCGGCGCGCGACGCGGAGCTCGGCCTGCCGGTGATCGCGCTCGACCCGGCCGCTGCCGTCGGCCGCGGCCCGGGTGGCGCTCGCGCTCGACTGCGCGCTCGGCCGCGTCGCCCAGGTCGCGGGCGCATTCGCATGAGCGGAGCGCAGCGCAGGGCTGCGCATCGCGTCGTGCTGGTCACCGGCCTGTCCGGCGCGGGCAAGCTCTCGGTGCTGCGCGCGCTCGAGGATCTCGGCTACGCGGCGGTCGACAACCCGCCGCTGCCGCTGGTGGACGGGCTGGTCGCGGAGCAGGTGGCCGGCGGCGCGCCGGACTCGCGATCGGCATCGACGCGCGCACCAGCGGCTTCGACGCCGGCGCCGTGCTCGCCGACCCGCGAGCGGCTGCGCGCCAGCCCGGCGCTGCGCACCGAGCTGGTCTATGCCTGGGCCGACGACGGCGTGCTGATGCGCCGCTACACCGAGAGCCGCCGCCGCCATCCGCTCGCCCCCGAGGGCCGCGTGCGCGACGGCATCGCCGCCGAGCAGGCGCTGACCGGCGCGCTGCGCGAGGCCGCCGACCTGGTGATCGACACCTCCGACCTGCCGCTCGCCGGGCTGCGGCGGCTGATCGAGCAGCGCTTCGCGCGAGCCCGGCCTCGGCCATGACGGGCATGACCGTCTCGCTGGTGTCGTTCGCCTATCGCCGCCGGGCTGCCGCGCGACGCCGACCTGGTGTTCGACGCGCGCTTCCTGCGCAACCCGCACTACGACCCGGTGCTGCGGCCGCGCACCGGGCTCGATCCGGAGGTCGCGGCCTATGTCGCGGCCGACCCGGACTACGCCGCCTTCCTCGCCCGCATCCGCGACCTGCTCGCCCTGGTGCTGCCGCGCTTCGTGCAGGAGGGCAAGAAATACGTCACCATCGCGATCGGCTGCACCGGCGGCCGGCACCGTTCGGTGCACCTGATCGAGCGCCTCGCCGCGCATCTGCGCGCGCCCGAAGGCGGGGCCTGGCGGCTGACCGTGACGCATCGCGAACTCGCGCGGGAGGAGGCCGCCTCCCGCCCGCCGCCGGCCCGCGCGCCCGCGGACGTTCAGGCACAGGAGGCCTGACCCCAACCCATGATCGGTCTTGTCTTGGTCACCCACGGTCGGCTCGCCGACGAACTGCGCTCGGCGATGGAGCACGTCGTCGGCGCCGCAGCGCAACGTGGCGACCGTCTGCATCGGCCCCGACGACGACATGGAGAGCCGCCGGGGCGACATCCAGGTTGCATCGCCCGCGTCGATACCGGCGACGGCGTGGTGCTGCTGACCGACATGTTCGGCGGCACGCCCAGCAACCTCGCGATCTCGATGATGAACGGGCGCAAGCTCGAGGTGATCGCCGGCGTCAACCTGCCGATGCTGGTCAAGCTCGCCAAGGTGCGCGGCAGCCAGACGCTTGGCCGAATGCGTCGATTGCGCGCAGGCGGCCGGGCGGAAATACATCGCCTCCGCCTCCGACGTGCTCGGCCATTGCACGGCATGCCCAGGACGAGGCGCCGCCCGGGCGACTCCCGCAAGCCGCTCCGACCGAAGACCCGGCGACCGGATCGCGGATGCAGCCGCACTCGATGACCGCGTCGCCGCGGCATGAGCGGCGAGGCGCTCTCCCGCACCGTCACCATCTGCAACAAGCGCGGCCTGCACGCCCGCGCCGCGGCGAGGTTCGTCACCCTGGCCGAGCGGTTCGGCGCCTCCGTCGAGGTCGCGCGCGACGGGCAGACGGTCTCCGCCCGCTCGATCATGGGGCTGATGATGCTCGGCGCCGGCCCGGGCGCGGCGATCGAGCTGCGCGCCGAAGGCTGGGATGCGAAGGAGGCGATCGACGCGCTCGCCGCCCTGGTCGAGCACGGTTTCAATGAAGACGATTGAGGAGCAGCTGTCGCCCCGGCCGGAGCGGCGCTTCGCCGGCATCGCGGTCTCCGCCGGCATCGCGATCGGCCCGGTGCATCGCGCGATCGAGCCGCCGGAGACGGTCGTCCGCCACCGCATCCACGCCGCCGATATCGGCGCCGAGACCGCGCGGCTGGAGGCGGCGATCGCGCAGTCCCGCCGCCAGCTCGTCAAGCTGCGCGCGCGCCTCGCCGTGCTGCCGGAGGACGCGCACGCCGAGATCGCGCCGCTGCTCGACGCCTACATGCAGATGCTCGGCCCCTCGCGGCTGGTGCGCGGGGCGCGGCTGCGCATCGCCGAGGGCCTGGTCTCCGCCGAGACCGCGGTCGCCGAGCAGAGCGAGGCGATCGCCGCCGTCCTGCTCGCGATGCCGACCGACGACGAGGCCGGCCAGCAGCGCCGCGCCGAGGAGGTGCGCGAGATCGCCCGCCGCGTGGTGCGCAACCTGACGCGCGCGCCGTTCCGCAATTTCTCCGCGCTCCCCGCGGGCGCGGTGCTGGCCGCCGAGGCACTGCGCCCGGCCGACGCGGCGCTGATCGAGCCGTCCCGCATCGCCGGCGTGATCGCCGACGAGGGCGGCACCGACGGCCACACCGCGATCATGCTGCGCGCGCTCGGCGTGCCGGCGGTGCTGGGCGCGGTCGGGTTCACCGCCGCGCTGCCGCCGGGCGACCTGGCGGTGGTCGACGGCGCCGCCGGCACCGTGACGCTCTGCCCGTCGGCGGCGACGCTCGGCGCACGCGCGCCGCGCGGTCGCGGCGTTCGCGCGCGAGCGGCAGCGGCTCGCGCGGCTGCGCCCGCTGCGCTCGGTGACGCAGGACGGCGTGGCGGTCGAGTTGCAGGCCAATCTCGAGCTGCCGGCCGAGCTGCCGCTGGTGGCGCAGTCGGGTGCGGCCGGGATCGGCCTGCTGCGCACCGAGTTCCTGTTCATGAACCGCGAGGGCCTGCCCGACGAGGACGCCCAGGCCGAGACCTATCGCGCCATCGTCGAGGCGATGGACGGCGACTGCGTGACCATCCGCGTGCTCGACTGGGGCGGCGAGAAGGACGTCGACGCGCTGGAGGCCGAGGGGCTGGTGCCGCAGGCGCACGGAAGCCAATCCGGCGCTCGCGCTGCGCGGCATCCGGCTGCTGCTGCGCCAGCCGGAGCTGCTGGAGACGCAGCTTGCGGCGATCGTGCGCGCCGGCGCCGCGGGGCCGGTGCGGGTGCTGCTGCCGATGGTGACGAGTGTGGCCGAGGTGCGGGCGGCGCGCGAGATCTACGCCCGCGTGCTGCGCCGCCTGCGCCGCCGCGGCGAGCGGCTGCCCGACCGGCCGCCGCCGCTCGGCATCATGATCGAGACGCCGGGGGCGGCGCTGTCGGCCGATGCGCTGGCGCTGGAGGTGGATTTCTTCGCGCTCGGCACCAACGATCTGGCGATGTACACGCTCGCCGTCGATCGCGCGGCGAGCGAGGTGGCGCACCTCTACGACCCGCTGCACCCGGCGGTGCTGCGGCTGGTGCAGTTCGCGACCGATGCGGCGCGGCGGATGCGGCTGCCGGTCTCGGTGTGCGGCGAGATGGCGGCCGACCCGCGGCTGACGCGGCTGCTGCTCGGCCTCGGCCTGCGCAGCTTCAGCATGAACGCCGGCGCGGTGCCGCGGGTGAAGCAGGCGGTGCGGGCGGCCAGCATCGAGGAATGCGGCCGCCTCGCGCGCGCGGTGATGGCGGAATCCGACCCCGCCCGCATCCGCGCGCTGGTGACGGGATCGCCGCCGCACCGCTGATTGGCAAGGGTGCGCTGGTATTGCGGCAGGGGCGTGCACCATGCGACCCCTCTGCACAGAACCAGTGCGCCACAATCCGCCCATGCCTGCCGCTCACCGCTCGACAAGCTGGTCCAAACCGAATGCACCGCGTCGAGGATGGCATTGGCGGCGAGTTCCAAAGTCAGTAAGTTCGGCGCCCGACCAGAGCGTGCCAAATCACGAGCACGATGATTGCGCCAAAAATGGCGACCAGAAAACTCCAGGGATTGAAGCCGGTTATTCCGGCAGCACCGAAGGCGTTGAGGATAAAGCCCCCGACCAGTGCGCCGACGACGCCCAGCACGATGTCGAGCAGGAAGCCTGCACCCTCCCTGTTGACGATCTTGCTGGCGATGAAGCCCGCGATCAAGCCAAGGACGATCCAACCGATAATCGACATCTCTCAGGCCTTTCGTTGACACTTAGCTCGGTGAGAGGGGGTCATAACGAATTACAGCAGGTTTCAGCGCCTCGCGAAATCCACCAGGCTGCAAAGCCCTGCTCGGTGCCGAGCGCCAGCATCGCGCCTTCCGGGCTCCAGGCCAGCGCCGATATCGGCCCGTGCCCCGGATCGCAGATCGGCAGGATGCGGCTCGATCCGATGTCGGCGACCACCACCAGCCCGTCGCTGAAGCCGGCCGCGACCGTGTCCATGCTCGGATGGCACGCGACCGCGGTGCACAGCACAGTATCCCCGCCGGCAAGCTCGATCGGTGGTTTGCCCATCGGGCCGCCGCCGAAGAACGGCCACATCACTACGCTCTCGGCACCCGACGAGGCGAGCCATCTGCCGTTGTGGTAAAGCCCATGCTCCGTGTCTTGGCGGGATAGCCGCTCATCCGCATGTGCTGCCCGTTGGAAAGTCGCCAGCCATGCAGCGCGTTCTCCTGCATCGCCGTCACCACGGCGTCGCCGTCCGGGCTGATCGCGATGCCGATATGGCTGCCCTTCCATTCCAGCAGCCGCGGCGTGTCGGTCTTGGCCGCCACGAACCAAAGCGAGGCGCCATTGACGTGCGAGGCGCCGACGCGCTTGCCGCGCGCGTCGAACATTAGCCCGGTGACGCTCGAAGGATGCGCAAGCGCCTTCAGCTTCGCGCCCTCCGCGTCGAACACATGCACGAACTTCCCGGCCGCGCAGGCGAGCAAACTCGTCTTGGCGTCGGCGTGGCTCGCGACGTGCTCGACCCATTTCCCCCCAAGCGCGGCGATCTCGGACACCTCGCCGCCGGCACTCGTGCGCCGGAACGCGCCGTCGTCGCCGCCGGTCACGAATCCGCCCGGCCGCACAGTCCTGCGCCAGCGCCAGCGTCGCGCCGTCATGCGCCTCGGCGCGCAGCCACTGCGGATCGGCGCGCGCGCCGATCCGCAGGGTCCCGTCGCCGAGCGCGAAGGCGCAATTCGCACCGTCGCGATCGAAGATGGCGGCGGTGACGAACGCATCCCACTCGAGCCGGACGCCGCGCGTCTCGATCAGGAAGCGCGGCGCGACGGTCCCGCTCACGCCGCCTGCGTCGCTTCGAAACCGCGGCGCAGCAGCGGACGGTTGAGGTTGCGGCCGATGAACACGATGCGGCTGCGGCGCGGCTCGCCCTCGCGCCAGGGACCGATGAAGTCGCCGTCGGCGATCATGTGCACGGCCTGAAAGGCGAAGCGCCGATCCTCGCCGGGATAGGCGAGGATGCCCTTGGTGCGCAGCAAATCCGGCCCGCGCTCGGCGAGCAGCACGCTGATCCAGGCGTTGAACTTCTCCGGGTCGATCGGGCGCTCGACCTCGAAGCTCATCGAGGAAACGTCCTCGTTATGCGTGTGCTCGTCGTCGCCGTCGAGGAAGCCGGGTTCCAGCGCCACCGCCCGCTTGAGGTCGAACGCGCCCTGATCGAGCAGTGCTGCGATCGGCACGCGGGCGCGCTCGGCGGGCAGGATGCGGGCGAAGCGATTGATCGCGCGGATGCGGCGCTCGACCTCGGCCAGCTCGGCGGCACTCACCAGATCGGTCTTGTTCAGCACAATCACGTCGGCAAACGCGATCTGCGCCGCCGCCTCGGCGCTGTCATCGAGCCGGGCCGCGAGGTTCTTGGCATCCACCACGGTC
Source organism: uncultured Alphaproteobacteria bacterium (assembly GCA_963754235.1). GTDB lineage: Bacteria > Pseudomonadota > Alphaproteobacteria > Acetobacterales > Acetobacteraceae > DATAYA01. The sequence goes on from CAVWFK010000034.1 coordinate 189,339, forward strand.
ACGATCGCATCGAGCCGCGTCTTCTCGCGCACGCCCTCATCGACGAAGAAGGTCTGTGCGACGGGCGCGGGATTGGCGAGGCCGGTGGTTTCGATGATGATGCCGTCGAGCTTCTGGCGCCGCTTCATCAGGCCGCCGAGGATGCGGATCAAATCGCCGCGCACGGTGCAGCAGATGCAGCCGTTGTTCATCTCGAACACTTCCTCGTCGGCGTCCACGACGAGGTCGTTGTCCACGCCGAGCTCGCCGAACTCGTTGACCACGACCGCATACTTGCGGCCGTGGCTCTCGGTGAGGATGCGGTTGAGCAGCGTCGTCTTGCCGGCGCCGAGATAGCCGGTCAGCACGGTCACGGGCACCTGGGCGTCCATCAATGTCATCGCTCCGGAATCGGGGGGTTTCTTCCCGCGATATAGGGGGCGCGAGCGGCGGCTGCCACCGGGGCCGCCGCGCGCGCGCAGGCGAGACCGAAGCCGAGCAGCAGAAAGAACCAGCCGCCGAGCGGCATATCCACGAAGTCGCTGGCCGAGGCGATCGGCCATTCCTGCAGCAGCATGGCCACGAACAGGCCGACACGCAGCGGATCGGGCGCGCGCCACAGGCTGCGCCCGACACAGATCAGCCATGCCAGCACCATCGCCGAGAACAACGCCAGACCCGGCAGGCCGGATTCGATCGCCGCCTGAAGGTAGTGGTTGTGCGGATGCTGCACGCAGATCGCGGCCCCGCCGCCATTGCCGCCGCTCCAACCGTGGAAGAAGCGCGGGTCGGCGCAGGCGAAGCGGAAGGCGTCGAAGCCGTGCCCGGTCCAGGGCGAGGCGCGCAGCATCGCGACGGCCCGGGCGGCGATCAGCCCGTACTCGGTCTGCGGAAAAGTCTCCATCTGACGCGAAAAGAGAGTGACGAGCCGGTGGAAAGCCGGCGGGTCGATCGCTGCCGAGGCGCCGACCAGTGCCAGGACAGCAAACCCGGCGCCCAGCGTCAGCACCCGCAGCCGCGGCAGCAGGATCGCCGAGACGCCAAGCCCGAGCCCGACCAGCAGCACCGGCATCCGCTGCCCGAACAGCACCTGCACGGTGACCGTGGCGAGCACCAGGAGTGCCGCGGCGAGCTTGCCCCACGCCCCCGGCCGCGACACCAGCCGCCAGGCCGGCGGCAGCACCGCGGGGAAGATCAGGCGCGAAAACGGCGGCCCGGCGCGTTCCTTGCCGAACGGGCCGGTGAGCGTGCCATCGGGCGCGCGCGGCTCGCCGAACAGGTTTCTGCCGGTTGCGAACTGCAGCATCGCCTGCGCGGCGATGTAGAGCGTGGCGGCCGAGACCAGCCACTGCATCCAACGCCGCGGCCGCGCCTCGGCCAGCACGCGGTGTTCCAAGGCGGCCGTGAACAGCAGGAACCGCACCACTGCGAGCGCCTCGAGGAACGAGTGCGCGCCGCCCTGCCCGATGCCCGGCACCGAGCACACCACCAGCCAAAGCCACCACGCCCCTGCGATCGGCACCCAAGGGGTCCGCAGCCAGCGCCAGTCGCCTGCCAGCGCCGAGCGGGTGAGGAAGGCCAGCGCAGTCAGGTCGATCATCGCCTCGGCGATGCCGCGCCCGTGCAGCAGGAAAATCGGGCAGGCGAGCGTGGCGGCCAGCGCCGCGCGGTCGAGAGCGCGGATCACCGGCCGAGCAGTTCCGTCCGTAGCGCATCGAGCGCCGCGGCGGCGTGCGATACGTCGAAGCGGCGGGCACGGGCGAGGCCGGCCTCGGCCCGCGCCTGCCGCTGCGCCGGATCGGCGGCGAGGGCGCAGAAGGCGCGGGCCAGGGCGGCGGGATTGTCGGGGTCGGCAATCATGGCGGCCTCGCCGGCGATTTCGGGCAGCGCGCCGCGATCGGAGCAGACGAGCGCCGCTCCGCTCGCCATCGCCTCCAGCGCGGTGAGGCCGAACGGCTCCGGCCAGCGGCTCGGCACCGCGACGATCGCGGCGGCTGCCATCGCCTCCAGCACCGTCGCGTGTGGCCGGTAACCGGCGAGGGCGACCCCGGCCGCCGCCGCCCGAGGGCGCAGCCGGCGCAGGAACGGGGTCTCGGGGCTCGCGGCGGAGAAGCGATCGGCGCCGATCATCTCGGCCCGCCAGCCGGGCAGGCGCGGCAGCGCACGGGCGCAGGCCTCGACGAAAGTATCCGCCCCCTTGTCGCGCACCACCCGCCCAGCGAACAGCAGCAGCGCGGCACGCCCGGCCGGCGGCGCGCGCGGCGGCAGGGCGGCGAGGTCGAGGCAGTTGGCCAGCGCGGCCGGCAGGCGAGCCGGCCGCGGAACGTCCTCCAACAGACGATCGCGAAGCCAAGCCGAAACGGCGACGACGCACGCGAGCCGGCCGAGCAGCGCGGCCCGCTCGGCGGGCGTGCGGGCGCCGCGCATCCCCTGCGGGTCGTTGTGCAAAAAGAGCGCGACCGGGACGGAAGGGAAGCGCGCGGCAAGGTCGAGCGCCAGGTCAGGCCGGTTGTGCACCTCGATCAGCGCCGGTGCCATCGCCGCCAGCGCGTGAGCCGCGGCGGTACCGTAGCGGCGGCGCTGGGTCGCGGCGGGCCAGCGGCGGAGGGCGAGCGGCTGAAACGCCACGTCGGCGAAGGGCTGCTCCGGTCGCGCCGGACCCAGGATGCGCACCGGATGCGCCGTCCGGCGCGCGAGCCGATGGACCAGCAGCGCGATGGCACCCGCCGCATCGGGCGAAAATCCTTCCTGCGAGGGCAGGACGATCGCGACCGGACCAGGCTGCCCGCTTTCGTGCGGCCCACTCACCTGCCGCGGGTCACCTGTCGCGGGCGGGCCGGATCAGCCGACGATCTCGACCGCCCCAAAGAAGAAAGCGATCTCGGCGGCGGCGGTCTCGGCGCTGTCGGAGCCGTGGACAGAATTGGCCTCGATCGTTTCGGCGAATTCGGCGCGAATGGTGCCGGGGGCCGCCTTCTTCGGGTCGGTGGCGCCCATCACGTCGCGGTTGCGCGCAACCGCGTCCGCGCCCTCCAGCACCTGCACCACGACCGGGCCGGAGGCCATAAACGTGACCAGATCGCGAAAGAAGCCGCGCTCGCGATGCACGGCGTAGAACGCCTCGGCCTGCGCCATGGTCAGGCGCAGGCGCTTCTGGGCCACGATGCGCAGCCCGGCGGCTTCCAGGCGGGCGTTGATCTGGCCGGTGAGGTTGCGGCGCGTCGCGTCCGGCTTGATGATCGAGAGCGTCAGTTCCGTCGCCATGGCGGCCGATCCTCGGGGTGGTGGGCGGCGCGGCTCTAGCCGAGGGGCCGTGCGCCGGCAACCCTGCCCGCTTGACCCAGGGGCCGCATTGTGGACTAAGTCTAGTCGGGTCTATTCAGGGAGTTCGGCCATGGGCATGATCAACATCCATGCCGCCAAGACGCAGTTGAGCCGGCTGCTGGAGCAGGCGGCGGCGGGGGAGGAGATCGTCATCGCCAAGGCCGGCAAGCCGATGGCGAGGCTGGTGCCGCTGGAGCCGAAGCGGAAGGTGCGGCTCGGGCTCCTCGAGGGGGAGTTCCAAGTTCCCGACGATTTCAATGAGATGGGCGCGGAGGAGATCCGCAAGCTCTTTGAAGAGGGCGAGTGAATCTGCGCCTCTTCCCCGTCATGCTCGGCGGAAGGCAGCGGAAGGCCGAGCCTCCACGTCTTTCGGTCGGGCCAGATCGCGAAGTCGTGGATGGTCGGCCTTCGCCGACCATGACGATGGGGAGAACCGTCGGCATGACCCGGATCCTGCTCGATACCGGTCTGCTGCTTTGGGCACATGGCGACCGGCGGCGGCTGGGACACGCGCTGATTGCACTGCTCGAAGGCAGGAACGTGGAAATCCTATTCAGCGCCGTCAGCATATGGGAGATCGCGATCAAGATGAGCCTGCGGCGGCCGGGCTTCACCGCGGATGCGACCCGTATTCTTGAGACGTCGC
>CAVWFK010000035.1:0-34642 GCA_963754235.1 uncultured Alphaproteobacteria bacterium
GAGCCGGCGCGCGCAGCAGGCCGAGCAGGCGGCGACAGTAACCGCCTGATACGGTTGAAAGCGGAGGATCGCCGCCGCATATCGCGCGCCGCGCGCAACCGGATCAGGGATACGCACCGGCAATGGATCAGACGACAGAGGCGGATACAGCCGCCGAGCGGCACGAGTTCAGCGCCGAGGTCGGGCGGCTGCTCGATCTCGTGGTGCATGCTCTCTATACCGAGCGCGAAATCTTTCTGCGCGAGCTGGTGGCGAACGCCGCCGATGCGACCGACCGCCGCCGTTTCGAGGCGCTGACCGACCCCGCCCTCGCCGCACCCGCCGAGGCCAAGGTGCGGATCGTACCCGACAAGCCGGGCCGCCAGATCACGATCAGCGACGCCGGCATCGGCATGACCCGCGCGGAGCTCGCCGAGAATCTCGGCACCATCGCCCGCTCCGGCACCAGCCGCTTCGGCGCCTCGCTCGCCGATGCCAAGCCCGAGGAACGGCCGAGCCTGATCGGGCAGTTCGGCGTCGGCTTCTATTCCGCCTTCATGGTTGCGGAGCGGGTGGAGGTGATCTCCCGCCGCGCCGGCACCGATGCCGCCTGGGCCTGGGCGGCGGATGGCGGCGGCAGCTTCACCATCGCCCCGGCCGCCCGCGAGGAGGCGGGGACGGACGTGATCCTGCACCTCAAGCCGGACGCGGAGGAGTTCCTCGATCCGATCCGGCTCGAGAGCATCGTGCGCAAATGGGCCGACCACATCACGGTGCCGATCACGATTCCCGTGACGGCAAGGATATCGCCGCCAACGAGGGCACGGCGCTGTGGCGCAAGCCCAAGGCGGAGGTGTCGGAGCAGTCGTACAAGGAGTTCTACCGCCATCTCGGGCATCTGCTTCGACGACCCTTGGGCAACGCTGCACTGGCGGGCAGAGGGGGCGCTCGAGTTCGCGGCGCTGCTGTTCATCCCCGGCTCGAAGCCGTTCGAGCCGCTGGAACAGGTGCGCGAATCGCGTGTGCGGCTGCATGTGCGGCGCATGTTCATCACCAACGAGGCCGAGCTGCTGCCGCCCTGGCTGCGCTTCGTGCAGGGTGTCGTCGATACCGAGGACTTGCCGCTGAACGTGTCGCGCGAGATGCTGCAAGCGACGCCGGTGCTGGCGCGCATACGCCGCGCGCTGGTCGGGCGCGTTCTGGGCGAGCTGAAGTTGCGCGCCAAGGACGCCGCTGATTACTCGACATTCTGGGAACTCTTCGGCCCGGTGCTGAAGGAGGGCGCCTGGGACGACAACGAGCACCGGCGCGAGATCGCCGAGTTGCTGCGCTTCCGTTCCTCCGCCGTCGAGGGCTGGACGTCGCTCCCCGAGTACGTCGCGCGGATGAAGCCCGGGCAAGAGTCGATCTTCGTGCTGCTCGGCGATGACGCGACCGCGCTCGCCGCCTCGCCGCAACTCGAAGGGTTTCGCGCGCGCGGCGTCGAGGTGCTGCTGCTGACCGATCCCGTCGATGCGTTCTGGCCAGAGCGGCTGGATGCGTTCACGGGCCACAAGCTGCGCAGCGTGACGCAGGCGGGCGACGAGCTCGACAAGCTGCCGCTGGAGGGCGGGCCGCAGGAGGCCGCGCCCGACATCTCGCGTCTCGTGGTCAAAGTAAAAGAGGCGCTCAAGGAGCAGGTCGCCGATGTGCGGGCCTCGAGGCGGCTGGTCGAGAGCGCGGTGGCACTGGCGGCCGGCGAGCACGGGCCGGACCTGCACATGCAGCGTCTGATGCGCCGCTCCGGCCGCGCCTTCGCGGGCAAGCCGGTGCTGGAGATCAATCCGCGCCATGCGTGGATCGCAGCACTCTCGGCGCGCGCCGAGACCGGTGACGATCTGGCAGCCGACGCCGCCCTGCTGCTCGATCTGGCGCGCGTGCAGGATGGCGAGGCGCCGTCCGATCCGGCAGGCTTCGTGCGGCGCGTCGCCGCGGCGCTCGCCGCCGGCTGATGCAACCGCTCGGCGCCGCGATCCGTCATTGCTGGCGGCTGGCGCCGGATTTCTGCACCGTCAACCACGGCAGTTTCGGCGCCATACCGGTTGCGGTGCTGGCCGCGCAGGACGAATGGCGGCAGCGAATGGAAGCGCAGCCGACGCGCTTCTTCGCACGCGAAATGCCGCGGGCGCTGCGCGAGGCAGCGTCGCGGCTCGCCGCATTCCTTGGCGCACGCGGCGATGATCTGGCCTTCGTCGAGAACGCAACCGCGGCCTGCAATGCCGTGCTGCGCTCGCTGAAACTGACGCCGGGCGACGAGATTGTGGTGCTCGCACACGGCTACGGTGCGGTGCTGAACACGGCGCGCCATGCCGCGGCGCAGGCGGATGCACGGGTGGTCGAGGTGCCGGTTCCGTTCCCTGCGATGAACGAAACCGCCCTGCTCGGGTCGCTGCGCGCGGCGCTCTCTCCCCGAACGCGGATCGCGGTGCTGGATCACATCACCTCGGCGAGCGCGCTGGTGCTGCCGGTCGTCGCGATGTCGCAGGCCTGCCGCACGGCCGGCGTGCCGGTGCTGATCGACGGCGCCCACGGACCGGGCCAGGTGCCGCTCGACATTCCGGCGACCGGGGCTGACTGGTACGCGGGCAACTGCCACAAATGGCTGATGGCGCCAAAGGGATGCGGTTTCCTGTGGGCGCGCGCCGGGAAGTCAGGCCGGGCTGCATCCAACAATCATCTCGCACGGCCTCGGCCGCGGCTTCATCGAGGAGTTCGACTGGACCGGCACGCGCGATCCGTCGGCCTGGCTCGCCGTGGGTGCCGCACTCGACTTTCACGCGAGCCTCGGCGGAGATGCGCTGATGGCGCGCAACGCGAAATTGGCCGAGCAGGCGACGGCGCTGCTGGCGCGGCGACTCAATACCGATCGCGGGCCGGGCAGCGCGTTCGCCGGCGCGATGGGTGCGGTGCGGCTGCCGCTCGCAGGTGCGGCCACGCCCGAGCGCGCGCTCGCGGTGCGGGCGGCGCTGCTCGATGCCGGCACCGATGCGCCGGTGCACGTGATCGACGGCGCTGCGTGGTTGCGTCTCTCGGCCGCCGCGTACAACGAGGCCGCGGACTACGAACGGCTTGCCGGCATGGTCGCGGCGGTGCTGCGCGAAGGAGGGTTCTGAGCGATGCAAACCGCTTGCATGGCGCTGCTGGAGGCGCTCGATCAGGCCGGCGTCGCCTACATTTTCGCCAATCTCGGCAGCGACCATCCGCCGCTGGTCGAGGCAATAGCGGAAGCGCGCGCGACCGGGCGGCGCGTGCCCGCGATCGTCACCTGCCCGAACGAGATGGTGGCTCTCTCTGCCGCGCACGGCTACGCGCAGGTATCGGGCCGCGCGCAGGCGGTGCTGGTGCATGTGGAGTGCGGCACGCAGGCGCTGGCGGGCGCCGTGCACAATGCGTCCAAGGGGCGCGTGCCGGTGGTGATCCTGGCCGGTGCGTCGCCCTATACGCAGGAAGGCGAGCTGCGGGGCAGCCGCAACGAGTTCATCCAATGGATCCAGGACGTGCATGACCAGCGCGGCATCGTGCGCGGCTACATGCGCTACGACACCGAGCTGCGCACCGGGCGCAACATCAAGCAGATGACGTTCCGCGCGCTTCAGTTCGCCAACAGCGATCCGAAGGGCCCGGTCTATCTGATGGCCGCACGGGAAGTTCTGGAAGAGGAAGTGCCGCCGGTCGCGATCGATCCCGCCGCCTGGCAGCCGGTGGCACCCGCGGGCCTGCCGCCCGATGCGGTGGCGCCGCTCGCGGAGGCGCTGATGACCGCGCGGCGGCCGCTGGTGGTCACGTCCTATCTTGGGCGCGTGCCGGAGGCAGTTGCAGAACTGGTGCGGCTGTGCGGGCGGCTCGGCGTCGGCGCGCTGGAGTCGGTGCCGAACGCGATGAACTTCCCGGCCGATGATCCGCTCTATCAGGGCAACCAGTGGAACGAGCCGCGGCAGAACGACGCGCTGGCCGAGGCGGATGTGGTGCTGGTAATCGACAGCGACGTGCCGTGGATCCCGGTCGTCAGCCGCCCGCGCGAGGATGCCGCTATCTTCCATATCGATATCGATCCGCTGAAGCAGGCGATGCCGCTCTGGTATATCGGCGCGCGCCAGGTGTGGTGCGCCGACGCGACGATCGCGTTGCGTCAGCTCAACACGTATCTGGACGGAATTGTGATCAGCGCCCGTGCCGCCGAGTCACGGCGCATTCACTGGTCCGCATGCCACGCGGCCCGCGCGGCACGTCTGCGCGAGCGCGAAGCACCGCGTGGCGACATCATCACCGGCGAGGTGCTGAGCGCGCACATCCGCGCGCATCTCGACGCCAGCGCGATCGTCCTGAACGAGACGATCTCGAACTACACCGCCTCGATCGACCATCTGCGGATGACGCGGCCGGGCAGCATGTTCGGCAGCGGCGCCGGCTCGCTTGGCTGGCATGGCGGGGCCGCGATCGGGATGAAGCTCGCCCGGCCGGAGGCGACGGTGATCGCGCTCACCGGCGACGGCTCCTATATGTTCTCGGTGCCATCGACGGTGCATTGGATCGCGCGCCAGTGCGGCACGCCGTTCCTGACCGTGATCTACAACAATCGCGGCTGGAAGTCGCCAAAACTCTCGGCGCTCGCGGTGCATCCGGATGGATACGCGAGCCGCGCCAATGAGATCGGTGTCACCTTTGATCCGCCGCCCGACTACGCCGGTATCGCGGCCGCCGCGGGCGGCGCGTTCGCGCGTCGGGTGGAGCGGGCGGGCGAACTCGACGCGGCGATCGGAGATGCGCTGCGTGCGGTGCGCGAGGAGCGCCGCTGCGCGGTTCTGGATGTGTGGCTGCCGCATTTGTAGATTGGGGCTCCGCCCCAAGCCCCGCCAAGGGCGTTCGCCCTTGGAACCCGTTCGTTAGACGAGAGGAACAGCCAACCGTCATGGTCGGCGAAGGCCGACCATCCACGTCGTTCGCGCGGGCGGCACAGTCGTGGATGCTCGGCCTCCGCCGAGCATGACGATATTGCGCAAGCGCCACTCGCCCTCACAGCACCTTCCCCGGATTAAGGATCCCGAGCGGATCGAGCGCCGCCTTGATCCGCCGCATCACCGCGATCTCCTCTGCGCTGCGCGAATGCCCGAGGTAGTCGCGCTTGAGCACGCCGATGCCGTGTTCGGCCGAGACCGAACCACGCCAGTCGCGCACGCAGGCATAGACTACCGTCTCGACCTCGTGATCGGGCAGCGGCTCGTCGCCCATGTTCAGCACGACATGCACGTTGCTGTCGGCAATATGGCCGAAGAAGGCGGTGCGCATCGCGGGCCAGGAGGTGCGCACGCGGACGGCGCAGTCATCGACAAAACCGCCGATGTCGCCGATCGGAATGCTGACATCGAAGTTGAGCAGCGGCCAGAAGGTGCGCGGGAACTCGCCCGAACTGTCGCGGATCGCCCAGATCTCGCGACCTTGCTGCAAGGAGCGCGCGACGACCGCGTTCTCGATGATGCCGTCGCCGACCGCACCCTCGATAAGAGAGAAGAAATGCGGCTCGTCGCGCGCCTGCTCGGTGCCCATCGACTCGACCAGCACGTAATTGGCGCAGCCATGCGGCAGCGGCGCGCGGCGGCCGAGCGCGTCGGTGCCGAGGCGGTAGAAATCCGGCCACATCACCGTAGCCGGCCAGCGCGCACAGCGCCGTGCAGACGCTGCGCGGGCGGGGATGGAGGCGCAGCACGATGCGGGTTATGACGCCGAGCGTGCCCTCGGCGCCGATGAAAATCTGCTTGAGGTCGTATCCCGCGTTGTTCTTGAGCATCTTGTTGAGTGCCGAGACGATGGTGCCGTCGGCCAGCACCACTTCCAGCCCCAGCACCAGTGCGCGCGCCATGCCGTAGCGCAGCACGCGGTTGCCGCCGGCATTCGTCGAGACGTTGCCGCCGATCAGGCAGGTTCCGCGCCCGCCGATGTCGAGCGGGAAAAACAGGCCCGCCGCTTCGGCCGCATCCTGCACCGCTTGCAGCGGCACGCCGGCCTGCACGGTGATGGTGCCTGCGGCGGCATCGACTTCCTCGATCGCGCGCATCCGCTCGAGCGAGAGGGCAACGCAGCCGGCAACGGGCGTGGCGCCGCCCGCCAGCCCGGTCATCCCGCCCTGCGGCACCACGGCCACACGCGCCGCGGCACAGGCGCGCAGCACGGCAGCGACCTCCTCGGTGCTGCGCGGCCGCGCGACCGCAAGCGGAAGCGCGCCGTCCGGAGCCGCCATTCCCCAGTCGCGCAGGTATCGCGGCTCGATCGCATCGCCAGCGAGCAGGCCGTCCGCACCGACGGAGTCGCGCAGATGTTCGAGGAAATCGGCGCTCATCTCCGCCCGAACACGCGCGGCCGCAGACCCTGGTGCAGCCAATGCACCAGGCTCACCACGTCGAAGACGGGCAGGCCGGTGCGCGCCGCGATCGCGGCCGAGAACGGGCCGAGATTGGTGCATTCGCATACGATCGCGCCCACGTCCGGCATTGCCGCCAGCCGCGCGGCCGCATCCAGCGCCTCGGCTTCCAGCGCGTCGAAATCCGGCACCGGATCGCCCGCGCGGATCGCGCGCACGAAGGCGCCGTCCGGGGGCAGTCCCACGATCGGCACATCCCCATCCACACCGACCCCGTCGAGATGCGCGCGACCGAGCGCCGCCGCGTCATAGGTCAGCACGCCCACGCCTCGGCCCGCCGGCAGCGTGCGCGCGACCATCGGGACTTGCAGCAGGGCGCTGGCGGCGACCGGCACCGAAAGCGCCGCCGCCAGCTCCCGCTGATAGCAGGCGAGAAAGCCGCAGGACGTCGCGATCGCGTCCACGCCCTCCTCGACCAGTGCCAATGCCGCGTCGCGGAACGCCGGCAACAGGCGGTCATCCTGGAATCGCGATACGTCCTCGGGTGTGGCGTCACTCACCACGTGATACTGCACCGGAAAGGGAAACGTTTCGGTGTTGCCGACATCGCCGGGGAACCGGCGAAAGCCGGTGCGCAGCATCAGGATGCCGATGGAAACGCCGTGATAGACGCGGCGCCGCGTCTGCGCCATCACGCCGCCGGGCGCTCGCGCCGGCTCTCGGTGCGCAACTGTCCGCACGCGGCCAGGATGTCGCGCCCGCGCGGGCTGCGCACCGGGGCAGCGAAGCCCGCCGCCATCACGATCCGCGCGAACCGGTCGAGCGCCGCCCGGCTGCTCGGCGCATAGGTGCTGCCGGGCCAGGGGTTGAACGGGATCAGGTTCACTTTCGCGGGAATGCCGGCGATCAGCCGCACCAGCGCGCGCGCGTCCGCCTCGCTGTCGTTGATGCCGCGCAGCATAACGTATTCGAACGTGATCCGCCGCGCATTGCTCGCTCCCGGATAGCGCCGGCACGCCGCAATCAGCTCGGCGATCGGGTATTTGCGGTTGAGCGGCACCAGCTCGTCGCGCAGCTCGTCGCGCACCGCGTGCAGCGAGACCGCGAGATTGACGCCGAGCTCTGTGCCGCAGCGGTCCATCAATGGCACCACGCCCGAGGTCGAGAGCGTGATCCGCCGCCGCGACAGCGCGATCCCCTCCCCGTCCGACGCGATTCGCATCGCGGCCGCCACGTTCTCGTAATTGTACAGCGGCTCGCCCATGCCCATCAGCACGATGTTGGAGAGCCGCCGCGATGCCTCGCCGGTCGGGCTCGGCCATTCGCCGTACGCGTCGCGCAGCGCCATGAACTGGCCTACGATCTCGGCTGCCGAGAGGTTGCGCGCGAGCGGCTGGGTGCCGGTGTGGCAGAACCGGCAGGAGAGCGTGCAGCCGACCTGCGAGGAGAGGCAGGCCGCACCACGGATTTCCTCGAGTGCCGGGATATAGACGCTCTCCACCTCCTGCGCGTCGCGGAAGCGGAACAGGAATTTTTCCGTGCCGTCCGCACTGATCTGCCGCGTCGCGAGCGCGGGCCGGCCGATCGCGAACCGCTCCGCCAACCGTGCCTGCAACGGCCGCGCGATCGTGGACATCGCCGAAAAATCGGTGACACCCTGGTGGTAGATCCAGTGCCAGAGCTGGCGCGCGCGGAACGGCTTCTCGCCGATCGCGGCTAGCTCGGCGGCCAACTCCTCGCGCGACAGCCCCACCAGATCGCGCCGCCCGTCGGGCAGCATCGCTGGCGGCGGGGCGAAGCGCGCAGACTTGGCGAGGATGCGGCTGCGCTCGGCCTCGCCCAAATCCACGATGCCATGGTCCACCACACCCGGGGAGTCGGCGCTCATTTGGCCGGACAGGCCTTCGCGATCGCGTCGTAGGCGGCGGTGAAGCCGTGCAGGCTGAAACTGTCGGAGACGCTGCCCTTGTGCAGCGGGCCGGGGCCGGTCGCGACCGCATCGCTGCCGCGCTTGAAGGCGGTAACGGCGGCCTGGCCGTCGCGAGCGAAGGCCGAGCGCTGCGCGGTGTAGAACTCGAGCGAGGTGGACTTATCGACCTTCATGTCGACCGTGGCCCCGGCGGGATAGGTGTAGCCGGCGCTGAGTGCCACCGAATCGCGCCCAGAGGGCCGCTCGGTCACGCTCAGGACCACGTCGCCACGGCCGGCGAGCTTGCCGGCGGGGTTGGCGCGCACGAAGGCGTAGCAGGCGGGCGCGCCGGACTGCTCCATCTTGGCGGCAGTCCAGTCGCCGAAGTTGCCGATCGCCGAGGGCGCGGTGCTGGCGGCGGGCTTCGCGGCCGGGTGGGCGGGAGCGGGATTCTTCGTCTGCGGATGCGTCTGCGCCCCGGCCGGGATCGCGGCAGCAGTGGCAAGGGCAAACAGGATCAGGGACATGGCGCGCATGGCGGCAGAGATACGGTCCCCCGCCTGGCAGGGCAAGCCGGTGGCAGGGCAAGCGGCGGCGGGATATGCCTGCCCGCCATGTCCACCCTCCATACCGATGCAACCGACGCGCGCCTCGCCGCGCAATACGAGGCCCATCCGTATCCCGAGCGCGACCCGCGCGATGAAAAAAAACGGCTGATCGTCGGCAGCCCAAGCCATCTGCGCGAGATCGACCATTGGGTGTTCGGCGCCGCCCGTCCCGCATCGCGTCCGCTGCACGCGTTGATCGCCGGCGGCGGGACCGGCGACGCGGCGATCATGCTGGCCCAGCAGATGGCCCGCGACGGCCGGCCGGGCAGCGTGACCTATCTCGATCGCTCGGCGCCGGCGATGGCGATCGCGCGAGCGCGGGCGGAGGTGCGCGGGCTGGACAATCTCGTCTGGGGGCAGGGCTCGCTCCTCGACCTGCCGCGCTCGGGGCTGGGGCCCTTCGACTACATCGATTGCTGCGGCGTGCTGCACCACCTGCCCGATCCGGCCGCGGGTCTGCGCGCGCTGCTCGCGGTGCTAGCGCCCGGCGGCGGCATGGGGCTGATGCTCTATGCGCCGCACGGGCGCACCGGCGTCTATATGCTCCAGGACGCGCTGCGGCTGCTGGCGCCGGAGACGGAGGCGCCGCCCGCGCGCCTGGACGTGGCGCGGCGGGTGATGCGCCATCTGCCGGCGAGCGCCTGGCTGCGCGCCAACACCTATTTCGCCGACCACATCAGCGGCGGCGATGCCGGCCTCTATGATCTGCTGCTCAATCCGCGCGACCGGCCGTTCGCGATCCCGGATTTGTTCGCGCTGCTCGGGGCCGCCGGGCTGGCGGTGACGTGCCTGATCGAGCCGATGCGCTACGACCCCGCGACGTGGCTGCCCGATCCGCGGCTGCGGGCGCGGATCGGGAGCCTCGATGGCGTGGCCCGCGCGGCGCTGGCCGAGGCGCTGACCGGCAACATGAGCACCCACGTGCTCTATTGCGTGCGTAAGGAGGAGATGACCGCGGTGCCGGACGGCAGCGCTCCCAACGCGGTGCCGATCGCGCGCGAGATGCCGGGGGCGGAACTCGCGAAGCTGATCCAGCGCGACGGCACGATCGTCTTCAACTTCGACGGGCTGCGCGTGCCGCTGCCGCTGCCGGCGCAAGCAGCGGCGATCCTGCCGCTGATCGACGGGCGGCGCACCGTCGCCGCGATCGGGGCGGCCCTGGCAGAGCGCGGCATCGATCGCGCGGCTTTCACGCGCGCCTGGGCCGCGACGTATGGGGCGCTGGTGGCGGTCAACCGGGTGCTGCTCGCGCCGCCCCAATGACCGAGGGGGGGCCGCCGATCGTCATCTTCGGCGCGGCGGTCAAGCGCGGTGGCGTGCCCTCGGCGGCGCTGGAGCAGCGGGTGCGAGCGGCGTTGGGCTGTGCGGCGCGCAACCCGGGCGCCTGGTTCCTGCCCACCGGCGGCGTCGGCCGGCATCGGCCCTCGGAGGCGGCGGTAATGGCACGGCTGCTGCGGCAGGCCGGGGTGGAACCGGCGCGGATCGTGCCGGAGGAGAATGCGACCGACACGCTGAGTTCGGCGCGGGCGTGCGCGCGGCTGCTGCGGGCGCGCGGGCATCGCGGGCGCGTGCTGGTGGCGACCAGCACCTATCATCTGCCGCGCTGTCTGGCCCTGCTGCGGCTAGCGGGGTTCGACGCGCGCGGCTGCCGCCCATTCGCGGGGCCCGCCTCGCACCGGTTCTCGGTGCGTTGGTTCTGGCGGCTGCGCGAGGCGGTGGCGCTGCCGTACGATCTGGCGATCGGGGTTTGGCTGCGGGCGCTGGGTCGGCTTTGAGTTGCCGCCGGCGCGCGGACTTGGCAGCATCGGGGTAAGGTTGGGGGAAATGCTTATGCGGATCGTGCGTTGTGCGGCACTCGCCGCCTTTATCACGGGCGCGCAGCTTTTGGCGGCAGCGGGCGCTTCGGCGCAGACCGCGCCGGGGGCGCCGACGCCGACGCGGCTGGATGCGATCATCTCGCGCGGCGTGCTGCGAGTCGGGCTGACCGGCGACTACAAGCCGTTCTCGTTCCTCGACCGCGCGAATGACCGTTTCACCGGGCTGGATGTCGATATGGCCGGCGCACTCGCGAAAGCGTTGGGCGTGAAGCTCGCGATCGTGCATACCACCTGGCCCACCCTGATGGCCGGCCTGTTGTCGGGCCAGTACGACATCGCGATGGGCGGTGTCACGATCACGCTGGCGCGGGCCAAGACCGCGTTCTTCTCGATTCCGGTGATGGGCAGCGGCAAGACGGCGATCGCGCGGTGTGCCGATCAGGCGAAATACCAGACGCTCGCTGAGATCGACCGGGCCGGCGTGCGCGTGATCGCCAATCCCGGCGGCACCAACGAAAGCTATGACAAGGCGCATCTGCACCAGGCGCAGATCGTGATGTATCCCGATAACGCGACGATCTTCCAGCAGCTCGTGGATGGCAAGGCGGATGTGATGATCACCGACGGGGTGGAGACGCGGTTGCAGCAAAAACTGCACCCGCAGCTCTGCGCGATCCATCCGGACCATCCGTTCAACCAATCCGAACTGGGGTACATGATGCCGCGCGACGTGGCGCTGAAATTCTTCGTCGATGAGTGGCTGCGGCAGATGCAGCAGACCGGGGCACGACCGAAGCTGGTGGCGAAGTGGCTGGGATGATAGCGGGCGAGCCGAAGTCAGCAGCGAACTAAGCCCGCCGCCCCACCGTCATGGTCGGCGGCAGGCGCCGCCCGTCGCGGGCGTGGCAAAATACTTGACACCACCGGCAGAGTTCTGTTATTTCTTCTACCCGAGCGCGATCAGGGGATCAACTCATGCGAGACGCATACGGACGGTTTGTGGCGGGGGTGAGCGGCGGAGCTGGCGAAGCTCGCGGCTGCAGAACTGACCGACACGATCGCCGCGGAGGGGAGCTGACGGCCGAAACTGAGGCTGCCAACCGATGATGGTGAGGCGACCCGCTTCGGCGAGCCTGATAAAACCCTGCTCTGAGGCGGCGGCGCCCTGATAAAGCCCTGTTCTGAGGCCGGCAGCGAGCCTGATCCGGCCCTGTTCTGATCCCCGGCTCTCACCCTCAGCGGGCTTTGCACAATAACGCCTAGTTTATCGTAAGTTCTTGTGCAGGTAAAGTTTCTGCCCAGAAAGTCGTGCTGATCCCAAGTCGTGCGATTCCTGGATAAGGCAGCAAATGTTGTGGCAGATAATCTTGCAAAGGACTTCGTTGATCATCGCGACAGTGGGCCAGGAATTCGGCTCGATTGAAGTGGTACAAGTGAAACATGCGCTGCCAGAGTCCTTCTGAGCGGCCGGTATGGATGCTCTTGAAGGCAATGTAAGGTGTCGCACCGTGGCGCTGAATGGCCTTGTAGTTTTTGACGCTGCCATAGCCTTTGTCGGCCGAGACTTCGTCTAGCTGGAAATTCTTAGAGGCTGACCCGGAATGGTCCCGGAATAGTTTAGCGAGTCATTTCAAGGAAATGGGCGATGGGTGGGTCACCTTGCGGTCTGCAGGAATTGTACGGGGTTGCGTGATTTCAGCGGCTTCGGTTCTCTCGTGGTTGCGACGACACGAAGGAATGACCCGATGGCCTGGACTGAAATCACGCGCGCCAAGTATCGGCGCGATGGGCTGCGCTATGCAAGCGATACCACCAACGAGGAGTGGGGCGTGATCGAATCGCACCTCCCCGCGGCGGCAAGCTGCGGGCGGACGCGCGAGACCGACTTGCGGGATGTCGTCGATGCGATCTTCTATATCGCACAGTCGGGCTGCCAGTGGCGGCTGCTGCCGAAGGAGTTCCCTCCGTTCACGACGGTGCAGCGGTATTTCTATGCTTGGCGGGATAACGGAACCTGGCAGACCATCAATCATGCGCTGCTGATGTTGGTGCGCGAGGCCGCCGGCCGCGAGGCAAGTCCGAGCGCGGGCGTGATCGACAGCCAGTCGGTCAAGACCACGGAGGCTGGTGGTCCGCGCGGTTATGCGGCCGAGAAGATGATCAAAGGCCGAAAGCGCCATATTCTCACCGACACGATCGGCCTGCCGGTCGGGATGATCGTTCACCCCGCCGACGTTCAAGATCGCGATGGGGCGCCAGGCCTGCTGGCGAGCATCCGCAGCGCCTTCCCCTGGTTGCGCCATGTCTTCGCCGACGGGGGCTATGCCGGTGACAAGCTGAAGGGCGTCCTCGAAAACCTCGGCGACTGGACCATCGAGATCGTCAAGCGGTCAGACGCCGCCAAGGGCTTCGTCCTGCTGCCCCGGCGATGGGTCGTCGAACGCACCTTTGCCTGGCTCAACCGCAACCGTCGCCTGGCCAAAGACTTCGAGGCGACAACCCAAAGCGCGGTGACTTGGCTTTACATCACCAGTGTCAAGCTCATGATGCGACGGCTGGCAGCCGCTTGAGCCGCCGTGGTGGGCCAAATTTCCCCATTAAATCAACATACTCGCGTTCCGACGGCGATTTGAGTCAGACCCTTAGCCGTGGCGTCCACTAGGGCGGGCAACAGCTTTGTGTCGCTTGCGTCCTTGTCGCGGATTTCAACGGCCGTCACGATATTGGTCCGAACACCGCACATCAGATGGACCTTCACCCATTCGTGCTGCTCCCGCAGGGCGCCGTACTTGTGATCAAACCAGCGGATAAAGCGGGAAGTAATGAAGCCGGAAGAGTCCGCGGCGAAGTCAGTTTCGATCGCCTTCAGCGGCAAGCTGGTTTCCGTGATCATCGCCCGCAAAACTGGCGTTAGCTCGGGGCTTTCGAGATAGTTGAAGATCGAGTTGAAGTGCGGAAGCTTGGAAATGAAGCCCTTCGCGTGGGCATCCCGCAAGTCGCTCATGAACCGACGTCCCGACACTGTGCTGTAAACTTTGAAGCAAGCCGCGAAGATTGCATCCTGAATAGGGAGGCGCGGCCGTCCATTCTTCGGCCGCTCCGACTCGGTCACGCCGCCGCACAGGTCGCGCAGGAGGTCCAAAAACCGCTCTTTTTCGTGTGTCTGGGCGGCATTGTAGGCCGTCCAGTTCTGGGGATAAGTCCGCTTGACCGTCTTTTGAACGGTCACGGTTTCCGTGACTGTCGTGCTCCCGTCGCTGTTCCGCTCCCTGGATATGGCGTATTCGACCGCGAAGATGTGCTTGCATTTGACGCCCCGCGTTTCGTGATCCTGGCACGTGCAACGGGGACCATTGTCGTCCGGGCAAACCGTGTAGCGTCCCTTTCCTGACTGCGAGGGAACGAGCCATGCGTCGCACTTCCGAACGATGTTGGCCGTTGCCGCTATCTCAAGTCCGCGCTGTTGTCGGGGGTCCGATAGCATGGCGTCACCCTCTATATACCCAATTGGTATATACCTAGAAGGTAAGCGCGTCAACACCTCATCGTCAAAGAGTTGCGGTATCCTCTCTCTAGTGCTATACACCATAGTAATGCCGAAGGTCCGAATTTGGGGTTATCGCTGCGAGCGATGCCAGCACGAATGGGTCCCAAGAGACAAGGATCAGGACCCAAAGGTGTGTCCAAAGTGCAAGAGTCCGTATTGGGACACGCCGCGCCAAACGCAGCCGAAGACCCCGGGGAAGCGCCGCAAGGGAGGGCTCCATGGCGAAGAAGCAACCTAACCTTCTGCCCAAATCGGCCGAAAGTGAGGTTGAGGCGTATGCGTTCATACGCCACCAGCTGCGTGATCTTGGCTGGATCGTCAAAGACCCCAACAAGGGCGGTAATGGGCAGGTTTGGACACAGAATCAGCGTTTGGCCGACCCGCACATAAAAGCGGCATTCGGCAAAGTTCGCCCAGAGAACATCGTTAAGCTTTCAGAAAAACACATATGGGTGATTGAAGCGAAGGCCACGCGGAAGCAACTCGACCAGGCACTTGCGGAAGCAATCGATTTCTATTGTGACAAGGTCAATAGCACGCTCGGACAGGTACAGAGCCGTTTTGGCTACAGGCGTCGCCGGAAACGAAGACGCTGGATATTTGATGCGAACTTCTGTTCGCGTGGACGGCAATTGGCATACAGTCACGATTAACAAACAGGAGGCCACCGGGCTTCTATCCCCTGATGACGTAAGGGTCCTTCTCGCCATGCGCTCAGTCAACGGTTACGCCTCGGCAAGGTTTGTTAAAAACGCGCTCCCCGGCAGCGAACCAGTAACGCGGGTTCTAATGAACGCTCCCTTTGGTAAGAGGGGCAAAACCCCGGGCCGGGGTCGATTTTTCGCTTGCGCCGACGCGGGGCGGTTCGATTCAACGTCGATGTGGTCACCCCGCCTGACATCGATGAGCTGTCGCTTGCCGAGCTGAAGCAGCTGGTGCTGGCGTTGCTGGACGAGAACGCGGCGCAGAAACGCATGATAGCAGAGCTACGCGAGGAGATCGCGCAGCTGAAGGGACTGAAGGGCCGACCGCGGATCAAGCCGAGCGGGATGGAGAAGGGGACCACGCCCAAGCCGGCGGGCAAGCGAGCCCGGCGGCGTGGTCGCGGCAAGGCGACGCCACGGGTCAGGGTGGAGGAACGGATCCTCAAGGCGGAGGTGCCGGCCGGCTCTCGGTTCAAGGGCTACGAGGATTTCGTGGTGCAGGATTTGGTGCTGCGGGTCGAGGTCACTCGCTATCGCCGCGAGCGCTGGCTGACGCCGGATGGACGAACGGTGATCGCGCCGTTGCCGGCCGGCGTGGCGGGCCATTTCGGTCCGGAGCTGCAGCGCTTCGTGCTGGCACAACACCACCAGGGACAGGTCACCGTGCCCCGGCTGATGGCGCAACTCCAGGCGATCGGCGTCAGCATCTCCAAGCGGCAGATCATGCGCCTGCTGATTGCGGGGCAGGAAGGGTTCCTCACCGAAGCCCGTGACGTGCTGCGCGCCGGCTTGGAGACCGCCAACTGGGTCACGGTGGACGACACCGGCGCGCGCCACAAAGGCGCCAATGGCGTCTGCACGCAGATCGGCAATGACGACTTCGCCTGGTTCGGCACCACGAACAGCAAGAGCCGGCTGAACTTCCTCGACCTGCTGCGCGCCGGCCACACCGACTACGTGGTCAACAACGCGGCGCTGACCTACATGCGCCAGCACGCGCTGGCCGGGCCGGTGATCGCCGCCCTGGCCGGACATGCCGAGACGCATTTCGCCGGCCCGGCGGCCTGGCAGGCCCATCTCGATCGGCTCGGCATCACCCAGCTGAACGTCACTCCTGACCCGGTGCGGGTCGCGACCGAGGGCGCCCTGTGGGGTAGCGTGCAGGCGCACGACTTCCTGCGGGACACCGTGATTGTCAGCGATGATGCGGGCCAGTTCGCCGTCGGCCAGCACGCGTTGTGCTGGGTTCACGCCGAGCGGCTGGTGCACAAGCTCGACACCTTCACCGACGCCCAGCACGCCGCGCAGCAGCGCGTCCGCGACCTGATCTGGAAGTTCTACGCCGACCTGAAAGCCTACCGCACCGACCCGGCACCGCGCCGCCGCCGCCAACTCCGTGCCCGTTTCGACCGCATCTTCCGCCGCCGCACCGGCTTCGTCACCCTCGATCGCCTGCTCGCGCGGCTGCACGCCAACAAGGCCGAGCTGTTGGCCGTCCTCGACTATCCAGAAATCCCACTGCATACCAATGGCTCAGAGCGCGACATCCGCTGCCATGTCACCAAGCGCAAGGTCAGCGGTGGCACTCGCAGCGATGACGGCCGTACCTGTCGCGATGCCTTCCTCGGCTTGGCCAAGACTTGCGCCAAGCTCGGCGTCGCCTTCTGGGATTACCTCGGCAGCAGGCTTTCCGTCCCGGGCCAACCGATCGTCCCGTCCCTGCCAGACCTCATCCGCTGCCGGGGCCAGCCCGCATAATCCTGCCGGCCCGGGGTTTTGCCCCTCTTACTCCCTTTGCTCTTAAGGGCAGAGGGGATAAGGAATATCGGTTCGTTTCGAGAGCGCTCGACCTGATGGGCCGATGGGGGCGTGCTTTTTAGTTTGCTGCCGCTTGATGCGATGTTTGGGTCGAGTGACGAAAAGGTCTGGCGACGAGACGACCTGCTCAAACATCATACCTTGCTATCTGTCATGAGTTTCCCGCCTGAGTTGTTTATGCCCGCTGCCCTGAAGCAGGTCGTCGGCGTGATTATCAAAAAAGGGACGCCACATCAGAAGGAGCAACCTGTATTCTGGGCGAGGATAGAGAATGACGGGCTTATGGTCCTAAAGTCGAAACGGTTGCCCGGTGAGGAGCAGCGACCGCCACGCAAGGTGCCGAATGACATGCCAGAAATACTGCCAAAATTGCGCCACTTTATCGCAGACCAATATTCTGTACAGGCCAACAAACGTAGGCTTTGTAAGACGGCTCCGATAGACTTCGATGATCTCTTTTTGAGCTTGTTCCTGAGATATATTTGGACACCAATCAACCGTCGCCTGCTGAGCTTTTTGACGCTGTGGACAACATGGTTCGCGAGACAGCGGCCTTTCTCTTGAGGTTTCAGCGTGAGAGTAAGGCGGGAGTGTTCAATGAAACGGCTTGACGAACTGTTCAATCTACATCGGGCGAAGTCCGGGCTCTTTAGCGAATATAAAAAGGGCGACGTTGCTTATGTCGGAAACGGCGGCTTAGGGGATAATGCCGTCGTCGGTTTTGTCGAGGCGCGCCCCAAGGATAAGGTATTTAAATTCCCGGCGATTGTCATATCGGCATTTTGCGAGGCAACGCTCCAAACACCTCCATTTATAGCATGCGGGCGCGCGGGAAACGGCTTAGTTGTTCTTGAGCCTAAAGAACCAATGTCGATTAGGCAGCTTGCCTATATCGCGGCGTATATAAACATAGCACGAGATGGCGCTTCAACTGGTACCGCCAAACTACGGCGGATCGCCTCAAGAAAATATTGGTCCCCTCGGAAGTCCCCTCCGGCATCAAGTGGGACATCAAGGCCGCCCTTCGACACAGCGTTAAGTTGCTGGAACAGCACGCTGGCAGTGGCTAAGAGGTTTTTGTGCAGCCGAGGCGGTTTTTGTGCAATGAGCCTTTTATGTGCAAAGCCCCCTCAGCGCCTGAACCGCCCGCCGGCGCGCTCCGCCCCAAGCGTGCGCGCCTGTCGCTCCTGGTTCAGTGAACCGAGGTTCTGGTTCGACGGCGAAACCGGGGTCCAACCACCGGTCGTCGCCTTCTGCCAGCTTCCATCCTGCCGGCGATAGACGTTGCCGTCGTGGCCGGCATAGACGTTGCCGTTGTGCCAGGCGGCGGCGCTGTTGGTGTTCGGGTTGGCGACCACACCCTTGCTGTTCACCGTCCGTTGGCCGGTCTGCGTGTTGCCCGTCACCGTCGTGCTGTGCGCGCCGCGCGTGCCGGTCGATGGGTTGTATCCGGCCCCTTGCCGGCCGGCGGCGTAGTTGCCGGTGTTGGGATTGTACGCGGCCCCCGCACGGCTCGCGGTGGTCGCACCCGTGTTGGCGTTATAGCTGGTGCCGCGCCGGCCCGCGCCCTCGGTGCCGGTCGCGGTGTTGTGGAACGTCCCGCCCTGCTGCGTGGTGCTGCGCCCGGTGTAGGGGTTGAAGGCATTGACGCTGGTTGCGTTGTACGACGTGGCGCCGACCCAGCCGGAGGCGTGCGTCACCGAGGCACTGCCCCAGCTTCCGTACACGTTGTAATGGTTCACGTTGGCGTATTGATAGTTGACGTAGCTGCCGTGCCAGTACGGGCCCCAATAGGGCGAGGCGCAGTACCCGGCCGCATAGCCGAACGCGAACCCCGTCGCCGCTCCCCACGCAAAGGCCGCGCCATAGCCGTAGGTCGCGGGATACGGATAGTAATAGGCGCCCGTGACGAGCGGCGGATAATAATAGCCGGTGCCGTAAACGACCGTTCCCGTCGGCGCCACCACCACGCCGAGATAGCCGGGCGTGTAGCCCACCACCACCGCGGACGGCGTCACCCGATAAACATGGACGTAGGTCACGTAATAGAGCGGCGATGACGGCGGGATCGTATAGATCGCCGCCGGCACCGTGGTTGCGACGTGCCACGGCCCGTGCGGCGTCGCCGCCACGAACCACACGCCGTTGGCGACCGCATAGTATGCGGTCGGGCTGACGCGGATCACCGGCGTCGCGGTGTTGGTTGCGTATTGCAGCGTCGTCGGCGGCATCGGCTTGAACGCCGGGGCGCCCACGTAGCTCACGTGCAGTGCGGGCGTGCTGCGGTTCACGGTCGCGGTCTGCGGGATCGTGCTCGTGATCACCGCCTCCTTCGCCTGCGGCGTGCCGGGCACCGACACCAGCGCGTTCGCCATCGGGTCGGCGGGCGGGATTTTTGCGAAATCAGCCGGCAGCGCCTCGGCGGCGACGGTGCTCCACGGCCCGGCGCGATCGGCGGCGGCGAACCAGCGGCCGGAGACCAGCACGTAGGTCCGGTTGTCCTTCATGTTGACGAACGCCGCATGGTCGGCATTGCGGATTTCCAGCAGCGCCGTGCCCGGCACCGGCGCCAGCTCCGGCTGGCCCTTGGTCTGCACGAGCTCGGCGGGCACGGTGCTCGCGATCAGCGCGGGTGCCGGGGCACCGGCCGGCGTGTCGGGTGGCGGCGGCAACGGGTCGAAGGCCTGCTGCTGCGCCGCCGCCTGCTGCGCCGCCGCCAGCGCGGCCGGCGGGCTGTCCAGCACCGCCCATCCGCCGGTCAGGTCGTGGGAGAGATACCAGTGCCCGGCGGCGAGCGCATACCAGGCGCCAGCGGCGTCCTTCAGCACCAGCGGACGCGCGTTCACCACGCGCTGCATCGCCGTTCCCGGCAGCGCATGCAGCACCGGTGCGCCGTCGATCAGCACCAGCGCAGCCGGTGCCACCGCGAAAACGATGCGCGGCACCGGATTCTGCACCGCCACACTCGCAACCGAGGCGTTCTGCTGGCCGACCGCATAGCTCGCGAGCAACTGGTCGAGCGACGTCGTGATCCCTGCCTGCGGCAATCGCGATTGCAGCAGCGTCTTCACCGACGCGTCCTGCGCGGGCGCGGTCGGAATATCGACATGCTCGATCGTGAGCGCGTCGAGATGCGCGACGCCCGCCGGTTTGTCCACCTCCACCCGCGCGCTGAACACCGCGACGCCGAAGATGGGCGCGCCCTGCGCCGGCCCGACCGCGATCGCCGCGCGGCCGCCAAGCCGATCACCCTGCCAGGTCTCGATCTGCGGCTGAAAGATTTCGACCCGCTGGCCGCCCGCCTCCGAGAGCGTGCGCGGCCAATCCACGGGCGGCGTGAGCGCCGTCGCGGCCAGTGCCACCGCCGGCAGCAGCACGGGCGCGGCAAGCGCGGTCAGTCGAAGCACGGTGCGCATGGCGGCTCCTATTCGGCGGGGATCGAGGCGGCTTGCGGCTGCTTGCGGCGGGTGCGCCATTCCTCGAGGCGCTGGATCAGCACGAAGAATGACGGCACGAACAGCACCGCGAGGCAGGTGGAGGCGATCATGCCGCTCACCACCGCGACGCCGATCGAGCGTCGCGCACTGGCCCCGGCGCCGGTCGCGAATACCAGCGGCAGCATTCCGAGGATGAAGGCGAACGAGGTCATCAGGATTGGCCGGAACCGCACCCGCGCCGCCTCGACGGCGCTCTCGATCAGCCCCGAGCCGGCCGCCCGCCGCTCCCGCGCGACCTCCACGATCAGGATCGCGTTCTTCGCCGACAGCGCGATCAGCAGGATCAGCCCGATCTGGGTGTAGAGGTTGTTCGCCGCCCCCGCCGCCTCCAGCACCACGACCGGGCCGAGCAGGGCCAGCGGCACCGCGAGCATCACCGAGAACGGCGCGTACCAGCTCTCATATTGCCCAGCGAGGACCAGATAGACGAGCAGCATCGCCAGGCCGAAGACGTACACGATCTGGTTGCCGACCACCTTCTCCTGATACGACATCGCGGTCCAGTCAAAGCCGGTGCCGGGGGCCAATGTCGCGTCCGCGATCTGCTCCATCAACGCCATCGACTGGCCGGAACTGAAGCCGGGCGCGGGCTGGCCGACGATGGTCGCGGCGGGGTAGAGATTGTAGAGGCTGACCAGGTCCGGGGCCACCGTGCGCTGGATCCTGACGATGGTGCCGAGCGGGATCATCGCGCCGTCGCTGTTGCGCACCCACAATTTGTCGATGTCGGCGGGCGCCGCGCGGAACCGGCTGTCGGCCTGCACATAGACCTGGAACACGCGGCCGAACTTGGTGATCTGGTTGACATAGCTCGAACCGAGATAGCCCGACAGCGCCTGGAACACGTCGCCGAGCGCCACGTGCAAGGTCGCCGCCTTCACCCGGTCGATGTCGAGGCGAAGCTGCGGCGTCGTGGCGCGGAACGAGCTGGCGACGCGCGTGAGGCCCGATTGGTCGCCGGCGCGGGCGATGATCGTGCGGGTGAGGCCCTGCAATTCGCCGTAATCGAAGCTGCCGTTCCGCAGCTCCGTCATCATGGTGAAGCCGCCGGAATTGCCCACGCCCTGAATCGGCGGCGGCGGCAGCACTACGCTCTCTGCCTCCGGCACCTGATCGAGCGCGCGATTGAGGTTTGCGTAAATCGAGCCCAGATTCTCGCCCTTACCGCGCACGCCCCAATCCTTGAGCAGCACATAGGCGACCCCGGCAGAGGAAAGGCTCGCGCTGTTGTCGAGCGCCGAGATGCCGGCCACGGTCAGCACTTGCGCGACCCCCGGCACCGTGCGCCCGATCCGGGTCACGCGGGCCAGCACGTCCTCGGTGCGCGCGAGCGAGGCCCCGTCGGGAAGCTGTACGGAGACCAGCAGATAGCCCTGGTCCTCGATCGGCAGGAAGCCGGTGGGGATGCGCATGATGCCCCAGCCGCCGAGGCCGATCAGCACAAACGCCGCGAGCACTATCGCCGCGCTGTGGCGTGCCATGCGCCCGATCATGCGCGCATAGCCACGCTCGATCGGGTTATAGAGCGCGTTGAACCCGCGGAAGAAGGCGAGGCGTTTCTCCGGTGGCACCGTTGGGCGCAGCCACAGCGCGCATTGCGTGGGCTTGAGCGTGGCCGCGTTCACCGCACTGATCAGCGCCGTCGCCGCGATCACCAGCGCGAACTGCGCATAGAGCCGCCCGGTCAGTCCGGGCAGGAAGGCCGCGGGCAAAAAGACCGAAATCAGCACCAAAGTGATGCCGACGATCGGGCCGAACAATTCCTCCATCGCGCGGATCGCGGCCGCCGCGGGGCGCATTCCCTGGTCAATGTGGTGCGCCGCACCCTCGACCACCACGATCGCGTCATCGACGACGATGCCGATCGCGAGCACCACCGCGAACAGGGTCGAGAGATTGACGGTGAACCCCAGCGCCGCCATCGCGGCAAAGGCGCCGATGATCGTCACCGGCACCGTCGTCGCCGGCACCAGCATCGCCCGCCAGTCCTGCAAGAAAAGCAGGATCACGATCAGCACGAGAACGGCCGCCTCGATCAGCGTCTTGTACACCTCATGGATCGAGGCGGAGACGAACTTCGTGGTATCGAACGGGATCGCATAGTGCAGCCCGGGCGGGAAGGCGCGCGCCAGCACCTTCATCTTGGCCGCGACCGCGTGCGCCACCTGCAGCGCATTGGCGCCCGGCGCCTGGAAGATGCCGATGCCGGCCGCGGGCGTGCCATCGACGGTGAAAGCCTGGCCATAGGTTTGCGCGCCGAGCTCGACGCGCCCCACGTCGCGCACCCGGGTCACCCGGCCGTTGGTGCCCTTGCCCACTTTCACGATGATGGCGCCGAACTGCGCCGGATCGGAAAGCCGGCCCTCGACGTTGACCGTGTACTGGAACGGCGCGCCGGCGGGTGCCGGCGGCGCGCCGATCTGCCCGGCCGTCACCTGCTGGCTCTGGCTTTGGATCGCCTGGATCACGTCCTGCGGCGCGAGGTTGCGAGCGCGAAGCTGGTCGGGGTCGAGCCAGATGCGCATGGCATACTGCCCGGCACCGAACACGGTGACGTTGCCGACCCCCGGCAGGCGCGCCAGCTCGTTCACCAGGTTGATGGTCGCGTAGTTGCTCAAATAGAGGCCGTTCTGAGCCTTGTCGGAGCTGGTGAGGGTCACGAATTGCAGGATCGCGGTCGATTTCTGCTGCACCGTGACACCTTGCGCCTGCACCGCTTGCGGCAGTGACGCGAGCGCGGCGGCGACGCAATTCTGCACCAGCACCTGGGCGAAGTTGAGATCGGTGCCGATCTTGAACGTCACGATCAGGCTGTAGCTGCCGTCGCTGGCGCTGGTGCTCTGCATGTAGAGCATGTCCTGCACGCCGTTGACCTGCTGCTCGATCGGCAGCGCCACGCTGTCGATCACGGTCTGCGCGCTGGCGCCGGGGTAGCGGGTGGTGACCGAGACGGTGGGCGGGACGATGTTCGGATACTGCGCAACCGGCAGCGCGAACAGGGCGACGGCGCCGATCAGCACCGTTAGGATCGCGATGACGTTGGCGAGGACTGGCCGCTCGATGAAGAACTTCGAGATCACGCGACGGCGCTCAATTCGCGGCAGGCGGCGTGGCGGCCGAGGCGGTTTGCAGCTTCGGGCTGACCTTCTCGCCAGGAATGGCGCGCTGCACGCCGGCCACCACCACGCGGTCGTCGGGCTTCAGGCCGCTCTCGATCACCCGCATCTCGCCCATCAGCACGCCGGTCTCTACCCGGCGTTGCGACACCCGATCATCCGGCCCGACCACCAGCACGTAACGCCCGCCCTGGTCGGCGCCCAGCGCCACATCCGGCACCAGCAGCGCGGGCACGTCGCGCTGCAACGGCACCCGCACGCGCACGAAGCTCCCCGGGAGCAGCACGTGGTCCTTGTTGGCGAACTCCGCGCGCACCGCGAGCGTGCCTGTCACCGCATCGACCATCGGCGCCACGTAGTCGAGCGTGCCGGCGTGCCTGTATCCGGTCTCGGTCTGCAAGCCGGCCTCGACCGGCACCGGGCCGAGCGTGTCGCGCGTGATCCCCTTCGCCGCCATCGCAGCCCGGATGCGCTGCTCGTCCTGCTCGCTGATGCTGAAATTGACGTAGATCGGCGCGACCTGGACGATGGTGGCGAGCTTGGTCAGCTCGTTGCCGCCGACAACCTCGCCTACCGAGACCAGATGCGCGGTCACGATGCCGTCGAACGGCGCGGTCACGCGCGTATAGGTGTAGTTGATCGCGGCGAGCTCGGTATTGGCCTGCGCGCCCAGCAGGTTGGCGCGATTGGTGTCGCGCGTGGCCAATTGCTGATCGACCTGTGACTGCGAGGAAAACTGGCTCTTGCCCAGGCTGGCCTGACGATTGTACTCGGCGTCCGACTGCACCACTTGCGCCTTCGCCGCCGCCTCCTGCGCCTGCGCCTGCTGCAGCTTCGCCTGATATGGCAGCGGCTCGATCGTGAACAGGTTCGTGCCCTTGGTGACGAACGCGCCGTCCTTGTAGGTCTGCGCCTGCAAGAATCCCTGCACGCGCGCCACCAGATCGACCGAGTTGATCGCGGTCGTGGTGCCGGTCGCGTCCAGATAGCGGGTGATCGTGCGCTGCGCGGGCTGCGCCACCCCGACGGTCGCGGGCGGCGGCGCCGCGTAATGGTTGGCCGGCTTGCACGCAGCGAGCGCGGTCAACCCCATCAACAGCGCCAGACGGGCCGAGAAGCGCATCCCCCACCTCCGGCCGCCGGTTCGACCCGGGGGACGATACACCGCCGGCCGCGATCACGGAAGTGTGCTGCCGGGCCGCCCAGCCGGAACCGCTCAGCGCAGGCTAGGCGTCGGTACGGCGGCTTGCGGGATCCAGCCCTGCTCGGCGAACAGCGTGCCGAGATTGACCGCCATCCGGCCGCCGAGCCGCTTCGCCTCGGCCCCGACATCGGCGCGGCCGGCATTGACCAGGTTCACACCGCCGTTCGCCGCGGCAGCCGCGGCACTGCCGCTCGCGGCACTCGCCGCCCCCACGGCGAGCCCGGGCGTGTGGCCGCTATTGGAACTCGCGTCATAGGTCTGCAGCAGCCGCGGCTCGGCGCCGGACGCCACGTAGAGCACCTGCGCCATCGCACGCACGTCGCTCTGACCGGCGCCGAAGCCGACGGCGGTGCGCCGCGTGCGGTTGCCCTCGTCGATCGAGATCACTCGCCCGCGCACCTCGACATACGGGCCGGTGGGCGGGCCGCCGGTCGCCTCCTGCACCGGCAGCCCCATGCGGCCGATCGCCTGCGTGAGCGATTCGGTGATGCCGAAGCGCACCGCGTCGGCGTCGCGCGCCTGGGCGTCGCCGCCGGTCATGCCGCTCAGCCCTCGGCGCAGCGCACCGCCGATCCCAGGATCCACCCGAGCGGCGTTCGGCTCCACCGCGAAATCGTCAACCACGACCATCGCCGGACGGGGCAACGCGGCAGTGGCGGTGGCGGGTGGCACGTAGCTGCCGGTGGTCGTGGTTCGCGTGGAACAGGCGGCGAGCAGGGCGCAGCCGAGAAATGCCGCCGCCGCGCGCGACGGGCGATTGGGAATGGGGTGCATCGATCGTGCCTTCCTGCAGGGGGCAAAGTCTAGCAGGGGAAATCTCGGTGGAAACGGGGCGGGGAACCGATGCGAAGCGACGGTTAACAGACCAATTTTGGTTGCATTGCGGCCGGCAATCTTTTTTACTGAAGAAATGAAGCCGGGGCCTCACGCGGTGAGCGCATTACGCGAGCTGAACGCCGTAAGAGCTGAAATCAAAGGGAACTAGGCGTCGATCTGTTGAAGGAGCTGCATCGCGAGCACTGGTTGCTGGATGCCGCCGGCGTCCTGGCCTATTGGGGATCGGTGGCCGGGCTGTTCGTCCTGCTCGCTCTGCTGCCATTCGGGTTGCTCTGGTGCCTCGCTTTCGCGGCGCAGGGATTCGCCCTTCAGTGCCTGGGCCTGCTCAGTCACGATGCTTTCAACCACAGGCGGATTTGGGGCGATCGCGGCTCCTGGATCGGGTCAATCGTTTCGTCTTTCCCAGTGCTGCTGTGTCCGACCTGGTACTTGATCAGCCATCGCGATCACCATGCCTATCTCGGCACCGCGAAGGACACCGAGACTTACAAGCAGACCCTCGACACCGTCTGGAAGCACGTGCTCTTTCTGACCTTGCCCGGCGATCGCCTGGCCAAGCTGGGAAGGCTCGCCAAGGCGGACGCGCGGATGCCTGCCATCCTGCCCGGAACTCCCAAAGAGCGCCGGCGGCTCACGGCGGAGCGGGCGTGCCTGGGCGCTTTCGTTCTGGGCGTTGCCGGTTCGGCGGTCCTTTGGCCGGGCTGGGTGCTGGCCGGCTACGTTCTGCCGCTGTTCATCATCACCCCGGTTGCCTCAAGTCTCAGGATCATCCTGGAGCACGCGGATGCCGACCCGACCAACAGCTTCCACCTCGGCACCTACTACCGGACCGGTGTTGTCACGCGTATGATATTCGTCGCCGATTCAGGCGACTGCCACCTCATCCACCACATCTTCAGCCAAATCCCCTGGTACGGCATGGGTCGAGCGACGCGGCTCATGCGGCCGCTCCTGATCGAGAAGGGAGTGGTTGAACGCCTCTCACTGCTGCAACTCCTCATCGGCTGGTTCGTCCGCGGCTTCCCGCACCGGAGCCTCTGGTTTAGCGCATCGTGAACTCGCGGCCGACCCGCCGCCTGACCGGCTTCTCGCTGCGGCCATCGCACGCTAACACTGAGCGCGGCAGGTAGGGATCGCGCCATGAAATCGTCGTCGCGCGGACGCCGCGCGTTCGCGGCCGTGCTCGGGCTGCTGCTGCTGGCGGCACCAGCGCGCGCCGACACGCATGAGCCGCCGACCGGCTTGGCACCGCTGGTGCGCAGCGTGCTGCCCTCGGTCGTGACCGTGCTGGCGAGCGGCACGGTACAGGCGCCGCTCAATCAAGGAGGCACCCAGCCAGCAGCGGCCGCTGGGCAGGGGCTGGTCACACGCCGGGTCAACAGCACCGGGTCGGGCTTCATCGTCGATCCCTCGGGCGTGATCGTGACCAATAACCACGTTGTTGACGGCGCCGACGTGATCGGCGTGACCCTCGGCGACGGCACCTTCCAGGTCGCAACGCTGCTTGGCCGCGACCCGGCGACCGACCTGGCGGTGCTCGCGATCAATGCCGGACGATCCTTGCCAGCGGTGCAGTTCGGCGACAGCAACAAGGTCGCGGTCGGCGACGAGGTGTTCGCGATCGGCGATCCGTTCGGTATCGGCAGGTCCGTCACCGCCGGGATCGTGAGCGCCACCGGACGCGACATCCAGGAAGGGCCGTTCGACAGCTTCATCCAGACCGACGCCGCCATCAATCGCGGCAATTCGGGCGGGCCGCTATTCGACATGCGCGGCCACGTCATCGGCATCAACTCGGCGATCTACTCGCCCTCCGGCGGCTCGGTCGGCATCAGCTTCGCGCTGCCCTCGGACATGGCCGGGCAGGTGATCAGCGAGTTGCGGCTGCATGGCTACGTCGAGCGCGGCTGGCTGGGGGCGGGCGTGCAAACGGTGACCAGCCAATTCGCCGAGAGCCTGGCGCTGCCGGCGGCGCGCGGTGCGATCGTCGCCGGCATCGTGCCCGGCAGCCCGGCGGCGAAGGCGGGGGTGCACGACGGCGACGTGATCCTGCGCTACGGCGGCCATCCGGTGATCGACGCGCAGGGCTTCGCGCGGGCGGTCGCGACCACGCCGCTCGGGGTGACCGAGCCGCTCTCGGTCTGGCGCGACGGGCATGAGATCACGCCATCGGTGACGATCGCGCCGCCGCCCGGTGGCACCGTGGTTCCGGCGCCGATGCGACCGATGCTGCCGAAGCTGCAGCCGACGACCCAGGTGGGCCTGGGCTTCGCGCCGCTCGATCCGGCGACCCGGGCGGCATGGGGGCTGCAGAACGACCCGCGCGGGGTGCTGATTTCGGCGGTGGCACCGGACAGCTTGGCCGCGACCCGCGGGTTGGTGGCGGGCGACGTGGTGCTGGCGGTGCAGCAAGCGCCGGTCTCGACGCCGGCCGAGGTCGAGGCGGGGATGGAGGCGGTGCTGCGCGAGGGGCGGGTCTGGGTGCTGTTCCTGGTGCGCAGCCGGGCCGGGCTGCGGTGGGTGGATGTGCCGCTGGTGCGCCCGGCGGACGTGCACGGGTAGCGGAGGCGGGTTAATTCCACGCTGCGACTGACTTTTGCAATTGCGGCTGGGTTCCGACCCTCGGACGATCCCTCCGAATGGCGGGGGAGCTGCGCTCATGAGGGTTCCTGTTCCTGTCCTCGTCGTCGCCGGCTCGGCGGCGGTGGCGGCGGTCGTATCGCTCTCGTCACCCACTCCTCAGAGCGGCGGTTCCACAGCAGCCAAGATCGGCTCGCCTTTTGCCCCCAATCTGGCCAACATTCTCGGCTGGGTTCCTTCCGGTTCAGTGGGCAGCGGGTTGCTCCGAGGCACCGGGTATTCCAGTGTCCGCGCCAATATCCCCGTCGCGGGGCATGCCAATCAATTCGCGACGCTTGGCACCGGGTCTCTAGACAGCGGCTCGGCGAGCGGGACCAACGGCACGATCTCCGGCCTGACGGTCGGGGATTCCTCGGCGCTTAGTTTCGTGGATGCCAGCGGGGGCGATGCTGCGAGCCAGGGGGGCGACGCCGGCAACCGGGCCAGCGACGTTGCCAGCGGGGGCGGCCAAGTGGGCGCCCCGCAGCTACTGATGGCCAGCGCCAGCAGCGGCGCAACCGCGTCAGACGCTTCCACGGCCCCGGCGCAAAGCGCCAAGGACTCAAAGGGCTTCGTTCCGCAAACGCAGGATCTCGTGACGACCGGAACCACGGGCAACACCGTAACCCCAGGCACCACCTTATCGCTTACCAAACTGCGAAACGACATTCTGCGGAACGACATGGTGCTGAACGATATGGGGCCCGACAACGTCCCGATCACACTCGCCGCGCAGGCGGTTCCGGAGCCCGCGATGCTCGCGGTGCTCGCGGTCGGCCTCATCGGGCTGGGCGTCGTCCGCCGGCGCACGATCGGATAAAAGCCGCGATTCGCGGCTCGTCTGCACACACCCGAAACGGCTACAATGGTTCGTCGTGCGAAACGCGCCAGTGCGCGCGGCCCTGGTGCTTGACCTCTTGTAAGGCCAGCGCGGCGCGGCGGAGCAATCCCTCCACCTCCTCGCCGGCGTGGGGGCGGCGCGCGGCGAGGCCGATCGAGGCGGTCAGACGTAGCGCCGCATTGGGCAGCACACTCCCCGCGCGCTGCGGCAGGTGCAGGCGCAGCGCCTCGGCCCGCTCGGCGCCGGTGAAGCTGTCGGCACCGTCCAGCCAGACCGCGAACCGGTCCCCGTGCAATCGGGCAACGAGGTCGGTCGGGCGCACCGTGTTGCGCAGCAGCTCCGCGACTTCCACCAGCACGCGGTCGCCGATCGCGATCCCGAAGCGCTCATTGACCGCCTTGAATCCGTCAAGATCGAGCAGCAGCAGCGTTGCCGGCAGCTCCTCCCGGTTCAGGCGCTCGATGCGCTTGGTCGCGTCCTCGATGAAGGTGCGGTGGGTGGCGAGGCCGGTGAGCAGGTCGGTGCGCGCTTGCAACGCCATCTGCCGCTGGATCGCGGCGTGCTCAAGCACGACGCGCACCACGGCGGCGGCGAAGGAGGCGAGCTGCAACTCGTCCGCGTCCCACGCGGCGCCCCCGGCTGCGCGCCACAGCACCAGCCCGACCCGTTCGCCGAAGCGCGTGTAGCTCGGGCAGCCCAGCACCGGCCGCCGGTCGGGCGCGATCTGCGCCAGCGGCTGGTCGGCCGCGTCGGTCAGCACCGCGAGCGCCATCGCCTCTACTTCGGCTGCGGCAGTGCCCACTTGGTGCAAAACCGGTCGCGTTTGGGCGTCGCGCAGCGTGTCTAGGATCATCGCACCCTCGGCGCCGGTGGCGCTGCACAGCAGGTCGAGCATCCCGCGCAGCATCTCCGGCGTCAGCACGTGCTCGCGCATCCGCGCCAGCATCCGGTCGATCACCTCGGCACGGCGCAGCGCCCCCGGACCTGGAGCGCCCGGGCCTGGAGCGATCGGTGCCGAAGGCCCGACCGCTGCTTCCGCCGCGATCGCGAGACCGCGCGTGCCGCGCACCCGTCCGCTCGTGTCGTGCACTGGTCGCACGGTGATTTCGAGGCAGGTGGCCGACCCGCTGCGGTGCCGCAGCCAGATGCGGCGGCGATGCACGGCGGCGATCGCGAGGAACGGGTCGAAATCCGCTGCCGGTGACGGCGCGAGCAGCAAATGCCCGGGCTGACCCTCGAGGGTCGCCGCCGACCAGCCGAGGGCGGGATCGGGTGCGACCCAGACGAAACGTCCCGCAGCGTCTGTCTCATAGGCGAGCTCCGCGATGCTCGCCGCCATCTCCCGCCAGCCATCGCCCTCGCCCATGCAGCCCTCCATATCCCGATGGTGACGCCGCGACGTGAAGCGCGCGTTATCGAGGCTGCTGATCGGCGAATTGGGCTGGGCAATCGCTTGAAGCGACATGATCCGTGCGTGACTGCCATGCTCCCTCTCCGCCCGCGCTTGCGGGGGAGAGGGCCGGGGAGAGGTGGGCCTGTCGGCTGACTCGGTGCATCGATTTTGGCCGCGCGACCCACCTCACCCAGCCTCTCCCCCCGCAAGCGCGGGCGGAGAGGAGCAGTTGGCCACCTTCCGACGATTCAAGCGATTGCCGTGGCGAACTGGCCTGCGCGTTGACAGCCGCCGGGGCGCTGCGCATGGTCCGCCGCGATTCTGGCCCAGGAATGGCAATATGCCCGACCTCGCGTTGCGCGACCGCATCGAGGCGTTGTGGGAGCGCCGCGAGGCGCTCTCGGCGCGATCGGGGGACGACGCGCGTGCGCCGGTCGAGGCCGCGCTCGACCTGCTCGACCGGGGCGAGGCGCGGGTCGCCGAACTCGGGCTGGACGGCTGGACGGTCAACGAGTGGCTGAAGAAGGCGGTGCTGCTCTCGTTCCGCCTGGCCGACTCGGCGCCGATGCCGGGGGCGGGCG
Source organism: uncultured Alphaproteobacteria bacterium (assembly GCA_963754235.1). Lineage (GTDB taxonomy): Bacteria > Pseudomonadota > Alphaproteobacteria > Acetobacterales > Acetobacteraceae > DATAYA01. Next base: position 30,865 of record CAVWFK010000035.1, read on the forward strand.
GCGCGCCGGTCTATGACAAGGTGCCAATGAAGTTCGCGGGCTGGGGCGCCAACCGCTTCGCCGAGGCGGGCTTTCGCGCGGTGCCCGGCGCGATCGTTCGGCACTCGGCCCATGTGGCGCCGGGCGTGGTGCTGATGCCCTGCTTCGTCAATGTCGGCGCCCATGTCGGCGCCGGCACGATGATCGACACCTGGGCGACGGTCGGAAGCTGCGCGCAGGTGGGCCGCAACTGTCACATCAGCGGCGGCGTCGGCCTGGGCGGCGTGCTGGAGCCGTTGCAGGCGAATCCGGTGATCATCGAGGATGACTGCTTCGTCGGCGCCCGCTCCGAGGTGGTGGAGGGCGTGATCGTGGAGCGCGGCAGCGTGCTCTCGATGGGCGTGTTCCTCTCCGCCACCACCCGCATCGTCGATCGCACGAGCGGCGAGGTGATGTTCGGGCGCGTGCCCGCCTATTCCGTGGTGGTGCCGGGCAGCCTGCCCGGTCGGCCGCTCGCCGACGGCAGTCCCAGCCCGTCGCTCGCCTGCGCCGTGATCGTCAAGCGGGTGGACGAGCGGACGCGGGCCAAGACCTCGATCAACGAGCTGCTGCGCGATTGACCGATCCCGATCCGCTGGAGCTGGCGCGGGCGCTGATCCGCTGCCCCTCCGTGACGCCCGAGGATGCCGGCGCGCAGGGCGTGCTGGCCGCGGCGCTCGCGCGGCTTGGCTTCGCCGTCGAGCGGCTGCGCTTTGGCGCGACGGAGAACCTGTTCGCGCGAGTTGGCACCGGCGCGCCGCATTTCTGCTTCGCCGGGCATACCGACGTCGTGCCGCCGGGCGACGGCGCCTGGAGCGCCGATCCGTTCGGCGCCGAGCTGCGCGACGGCGTCCTGATCGGCCGTGGCGCCTGCGACATGAAGGGCGCGATCGCCGCCTTCGCCGCCGCCGCCGAGGCGCACCTCGCCGCCGCCCCGCTCACCGGCTCGATCAGCCTGCTGATCACCGGCGACGAGGAAGGTTCTGCGACCGACGGCACGGTGCGTGTGCTGGAGTGGATGGCGGCGAAAGGGCAGGTGCCGGATTTCTGCCTGGTCGGTGAACCGACCAACCCGGCGCGGCTTGGCGAGGTGGTGAAGGTCGGCCGACGCGGCAGCCTCAATGCGCGGATCACCGTGCACGGCACGCAGGGCCACGTTGCCTATCCGCAGCGCGCCGACAATCCGGTGCATCGCCTGCTGCGCGCACTGGCGGCGCTGACCGCCGAGCCCCTTGATGCCGGGACCGCCGATTTCGAGCCGTCGAGCCTGCAAGTCACCAGCATCGATGTCGGCAATCCGGCGCCCAACGTGATCCCCGCCGCGGCGAGCGCGGCGCTCAATATCCGCTTCAACGATCGCCGTACCGGAGAGAGCCTGGCCACCTGGCTGCGCGCCGCCCTCGCCCGGTACGCCGAACGGTTCGAGTGCGCGATCGCCGTCAGCGGTGAGGCGTTCCTGACCGCGCCCGGCCCGCTGCTCGACCGGCTGTGCGGCGCGATCGCGCGGGCGAGCGGCATCGTCCCGCGCCGCGATACCGGGGGTGGCACGTCGGACGCACGCTTCATCACTCGCTATTGTCCGGTGGCTGAGTTCGGCCTGGTCGGCGCCACCATGCACCAGGCCGACGAGCTTGTGCCGGTCGCCGAGCTGCGCCAGCTCACGCGCATCTACCGCGCCATCCTCACGGACATGCTCGCGCCATGACGCCGGCCACGCGACGCGCGACACCGGGCGACATCGTGGCCGGGATCGTGCTGCTGGCGCGCGGGCGCCGCGCGGGGCTGGCCCGCTTCGGTGCGACCGAGCAGAGCTTCCTCGCCAGCCTCGCGCCATTGATCGCTTTCCCGCTGGTGACGGGCCTGCTGGCGCTGACGCAGGGCGGCGGGATGGGGGCGATTGCGGACCTGCTGGCGACGGTCTGCGCGCTGCTCGCGCCGCCGGTGATCTCGCACGCGCTGGCACAGGCCTGGCAGCGGGAAGAGGGCTGGCTGCGCTACGCGACCGCGTTCAACTGGTGCCAGTGGGCGATCCCGGTGGTCGCGATGCTGGTGGTGCTGGGGATGGAAGCGCTGGTCGCGGCCGGGATGCCGGTGCCCGGCGCGGCGGCCGCGGCGGCGCTGGCCCTCGGCGGCTACGCGCTTTGGCTGCACTGGTTCATCGCGCGGCATGGTCTGGCACTCTCGGGGCTGCGCGCGGCCGCCTTGGTGGCGCTGGTCAATCTCGGCAGTGCGCTGCTGCTGCTCGGCCCGAGCCTGATCGCGCTCGCGCTTGGGCGCCGGGGATGAGCGGGGGATGAGCGGGTTCGCGAGCGGGCTTTCGGGCGCGCTGCTGCTGGCGCAGGGGCGCGCCGAGGGGCTGGACCGGGTCGGGCCGGCGCCGCAGGACGCGGCGCGCAGCTTCTGGGCCGGGGTGCTGTGCCTGCCCGCCTTCCTGTTCCTGCGCGTGCTCGACTGGGCGTGGCAGGGTGCGCCGCCGCACCCCGAACACGCCATGGCGTTGCAGCTGCTGGCCTATGTGGTGGGCTGGGCGGGCTTTGCACTCGCCTCGCGCCCGCTGGTGGACGGGTTCGGACGGACGCCGCGCTGGCCGCTGTTCATTGCGGTCTGGAACTGGTGCAACGTCGTGCAACATCTGCTGCTGGCCGGCGCCGCCCTGCCGCGGCTGCTCGGCGCGCCGGAATGGCTCGACGAGACCGTGGGACTGGTTGCGATCGGGTGGGCGATCTGGCTCGAATGGTATGCGATCGGAATGGCACTCGGTGTGGGCCGGTTGGCGGCGGCGGCACTGGTGGCACTCGACCTCGGGATCGGGCTCGGGCTGTCGGCGGTCACGGCGGGGCTCACGTGAACGGGTCGATCGGGTAGCGGACCGCGACCAGCGTCAGTCCCGCGGCGGGCGCGGTCAGGCCGGCGCGGGCGCGGTCGCGGGCGGCAAGGCAGGCGGCGACCTCCTCCACCTGCCAGCGCCCGTCGCCCACCAGCTTGAGGGTGCCGACCATGTTGCGCACCTGGTGATGTAGGAAGCTGCGCGCCTCGGCGGCGATCTCAATGATCTCGCCCGATCGCGTCACGTCGAGCCGATCGAGCGTGCGCAGCGCGCTGTTTGCCTGGCAGGCGGCGGCGCGGAAGCTCGTGAAGTCGTGGCGGCCGAGCAGCGTCCCCGCCGCCGCCGCCATCTCCGCCACATCGAGCGGGCGCGGCACGTGCCAGACCCGCCGCACCAGCAGTGCCGGCCGCGCGCGGCGATTGAGGATGCGATAGCGGTAGCGCCGGCCGATGGCGGAGAAGCGGGCGTTCCAGCCGGGCGGCGCCGGGGCGGCTTGCAGCACCGCGACCGGGTGCGGCTTCAGGTGGAAGTTGAGCGCCTCGCGCAGCGTCTCGGGCGAGAGCGCGCGGGCAAGGTCGAGCTGTGCCACCTGCCCCTCGGCATGGACGCCGGCATCGGTGCGCCCGGCGACCACGCTCGCAACCCTGGCACCGCCGGCGAGTGCCGCGGCGGCCGCCTCCAGCACGGATTGCACCGAAAGCCCCGAACCCTGCCGCTGCCAGCCGACGAACGGTGCGCCGTCATACTCCAGCAGCAGCGCCCAGCGCGTCACGTCCTCCCTCCCGCCCGGTCATGCCAGTGGCACTTCGTGATGACCCATTTACGTGTAGTTACACCAGGCTCCCGGTCCACCCCGCCGGTTGACGCGGCGCGGAGTGGCCCGCCAGTGTCGTCGCACCCAGTCTGATCGCTTTTGCCAGGAGCACGCCCCTC
>CAVWFK010000036.1:0-148191 GCA_963754235.1 uncultured Alphaproteobacteria bacterium
GAAAATGCGATCCCCCCTGGCGTGATCGTCGCCTTCGCGCGGCGGGCGGAGTGGCACTGGATGTTCACCGCCGCCGGGTTCATCGTGATGTGCGTCGCCGCCACCTCGACATGCACCTCGAACGCGGTGCCGCGCCCGCCTAAACCCTGCGGCCCGATGCCGAGCTCGTTGACCGCGCGCGACAGCTCCGCCTCCATCTTTGCTCCCTCGGCGTCGGTGCAGCGCGATCCGACCGGGCGCGTCGCTGCGATCTTGGCCAGGTGCATGCACAAATCCGACGTGCCGCCCACGCCGACGCCCACGATGGTCGGCGGGCAGACGCGGCCGCCCGCCTCGATCACGCGGTCGATCACGAAACGCTTCACCGCGGCCACTCCATCGGCGGGGATCAGCATCTGGAGAAAGGAACCGTTCTCCGATCCCGACCCCTTCGGGATCATTTCAATTTCCACCGTCTCGGCACGCTCGTCGAAATCGATGTGAATCACGGGGATGTTTGCACCGCACGAGGTATGCTCGTTGGCGCGCGTGATCGGATGCACGACCGAGGATCGCAACGGGTGCTCTCGCGTCGCCCGCGCGCAGCCCTGCCGGATCGCCTGCTTCAGGGCCGGGCCGTCGAATTGCACGTCGCGGCCGATCAGCAAATTGTAGATCGGAATCCCGGTGTCCTGGCAGAGCAGGTTCTTGGTGCGCTCGGCGACCGTGACGTTCTGCACGATCGTGTCCAGCACCGCCTGGCCGGTGGCGTCGGTTTCCTCGCGCCGCAGCCGCGCCAGCCCGTCCTTCACGTCGTCGGGCAGCAGCTTGAGCGCGCGGATATAGAGGGTCTTGCAGACCTCCTCGATTTCGGCCGGATCAAGCTGCATCGGCGCACCCTCCTGCTAGAGAACCAGTCAAGGCCGGATATAGTGACCACCACGCCGCCATCCGACCCACCGTCATGGTCGGCGAAGGCCGACCATCCACGTCTTTGGTGCGGCCGCGAAGTCGTGGATGCTCGGCCGGAGCCTGTCCTCGAGCGGGCCTTCGGCCCGACCCGGGGGCCGAGCATGACGGGGTTGGTTCGACCCCGTTGATTGTCACCCCACACCCGCGCTCAGCAAAAACAACAGCCCGCAAGCGAGGGCCGCGCCAAAGCACGCCGCCACGCTTGCCGCGGTCCGCTCCTGCCAGCCGGCGAACTCGATCGCGAGAACGCGCAGGCCGCAGCAGAGATGCACCGCGAGCGAGACCACAAGCCCGAACTCCAGCGCCTTGCCGAGCGGGTTCGCGGTCAGCGCCAGGAAACGGTCGAGCGCCGGCGCACCGGCGATCGCGGTGCCGAGCGCCGCGAAGTGCAGCGGCAGGAAGATGCTGAGCGCGATACCGGAGACGCGATGCACGACCGACGCAACCAGTCCCGGCCGCCGGCGCAGGCGAATGGCGACCGTGCCGTTCATATCGCATAGAGCCCATACGCCGCCCGCAATCCAAGCACGGCGATGACGCACGCAACCGCGACGAGCGCCGCATCGACGCCGCGCCCCGACCAGCCCGCCCACTCGCGCAGCACCGTGCGCAGGCCGATCGGTGCATGAACCGAGGCCGCGAGCACAAACAGCGCATAGAAGGCGAAGAAAAGAAAATTGCCGCGCGTGCGGCCGAGGATTGCGCCGGCGGTCAGGCCGTGCTGTGCGGCATAGAGGATGGTCGCCAGATGCACGGCAACCGCGACCGCGAGCACGGCCGCGGTTGCGCGCTGGGCAAGGAACAGCGCCGGGTTCATCGCCGCCACGCGGCCCGCACCATCGCACGCTTGAGGCCGGCGATCGCATAGGTCGGCGCCAGGTGCTTCGGGCAATGCTCGGTGCAGCTCATGTGCGTGTGGCAGCACTGGCAGCCGCCATCGGCCGAGATCGCTGCAAGCCGCGCCGCGTCACCCCGATCGCGCACATCGTTCACCAGGCTCCAGGCACGGTTGAGCGCCGCCGGGCCGAGATAATCGGCATCCCACGCCACCACCTCGCAGGCAGCGTAGCAGACGCCGCAGCCGATGCACTCGATCGCCGCGTCGGCGGCCCGGCGCGCGGCGCTGTCGGGGCAAACGACGGCGAAGTCGCGCGCCGGCTCCGCCCCCGGCTCGAACGCCCCGCCCGCGCGTTGCCACCTGTCGAAGAACGGCGACATGTCGACGACAAGATCCTTCACGATCGGCAGATTGCGCAGCGGCGCCAGCGTGATCGCTCCGTCGTCGAGGCTTGCCACGCGCGTGCGGCAGGTCCAGCGCGGCTCTCCGTTCACCATCATGGCGCACGACCCGCACATGCCGACGCGACAGGCAAAGCGATAGGCCAGCGAGGCGTCCTGCGTGCGCTGGATCGCGGTCACGACGTCGAGCACGGTCTGGCTCTCCTGCCGCGCGACCGCGAAGGACTGGAAGGCGCCGTCCTCGCCGCCGCGCCAGACGCGCACGTCGAGCATCGCACTCATCGCTGCATCCCCCAGCGCCGCACGGTGCGCACCTCGATCGCGCGGAAGATCACGCTCTCGACCAGCAGCCCGATCACGATCACCGTCAGCAGCCCGGCGAACACGCGCGCGGTCAGCAATTCCTCGCGCGCCTCGTAGATGTACCAGCCAAGCCCGCCCGAGCGCGCCGAGACGCCGAACACCAACTCCGCCGCGATCAGCGTGCGCCACGCGAACGCCCAGCCGATCTTCAAGCCCGCCAGGATCGAAGGAAACGCCGCCGGGATCAGGATATGGACGACGTAGCGCACTCCGGAGAGGCCGTAATTGCGCCCGCTCATCCGCAGCACCTCGGGGACCGAGCGGAAGCCGGAATTGGTGTTGAGCGCGATCGCCCACAGCGTGCCGTGGATCAGCACGAACACCATCGAGGGGATGCCGAGGCCGAACCAGATCAAAGCGAGCGGCAGCAGTGCGATCGCCGGCAGCGGATTGAACATCGCCGTCAGCGTCGCCAAAATGTCGCTGCCGAGCTGCGTCGAGACCGCGAGCGTCGTCAGCACCGCGGCGGTCGCGACCCCCGCCGCATAGCCGATCACCAGCACTTCGAGCGAGGTGGCGATGCGATTGAGCAGCTCGCCCGTGACCAGATCGCTCACCAGGACGCTCACGGTCTCGGTCAAAGTCGGGAACAGCAGCGGGTTTCCGAGCCACATCGCATAGAATTGCCAGAGCAGCGCGAGCGCCAGCAGGATAAGCCCGCGCCGCAGCGCCAGATTGTTCTGCAGCCGCTCGAATGTCGGCAACGGCCGCACGACCGCGCCGATGCCGCTCACGTCTCCCGGCACGCGCTCGAACTCCGGGCGCAGCGGTGCGATACCGTCCGCGTTCACGCCACGTCCTCCGCCAGCGGCAGATCGAACAGCAGGCCGTGGATGCGCCGCGCGAGCCGGCCGATTGTGGGATCGTCGGCGCCGCGATGGCGAAACCCGTCCGAGTTCAGCTCGGCGCGCACGCGCCCCGGATGCGGCGACAGCACCAGGATGCGCGAGCCGATCAGCACCGCCTCCTCGATCGAGTGGGTGACGAACATCACGGTGAAGCGGAGCTGGTCCCACAGACCCATCAGCTCTTCCTGCATGGTGCGGCGGGTGAGCGCGTCGAGCGCCGCGAAGGGTTCGTCCATCAGCAGGATGTCGGGTGCCATCGCCATCGCCCGCGCGATCGCGACCCGCATCTTCATCCCCCCCGAGAGCATGTGCGGATAGGCGTCCGCGAACTTGGCAAGCTGCACCTTCTCCAGGATTGCCATCGCGCGGTCGCTGGCGTCGCGGCCGCGGAAGCGCCCGCTCGCGCGCATCGGGAACAGCACGTTGCCGAGTACCGTCTTCCACGGCATCAGTTGCTCGAACTCCTGGAACACCATCATCCGGTCCGGGCCGGGGCGCACGACCGGCCGGCCGCGCAGCGCGATGCTGCCCTCGGCGGGCGCCATGAAGCCGCCGATCGCCTTCAGCAGTGTCGATTTGCCGCACCCGGAGGGGCCGAGGATCACGAACCGATCACCCGCCTCGACGGTCAGATCGACGCGCCAGGTCGCGGTGACCAGATCGTTCGGGGTCTTGTATTGCAGCGTCAGGCCGCGAACTTCGAGCAGCGGACTAGCCTCGGGCTGCATCGCGCCGCTCAGTCGCCCTTCAGCTCGCTCGCGGTTGAAGAAAAAAACACGTCTCGCCATGATCCGGGCGCATGCGGGATCAGGCCCTGCTTTGCCATGAACGCGGCGAAGACGCCGATCTTGTGCGGATCGAGCGTCCAATGGTTCTCGGAATCCTTGAGGATTTTCACTACATCGGCCTCAGAGAGCGCGGATGCTTTCTGCGTCTTCAGGTAGATCTGCGCCGCCTCGTCGGGGTGCTCGCGAATGAACGCTTCCGCCTGCCGCAACGCGGCCATGAAGGCCGCCACGACCTTCGGGTTCTTCTCCACGAAGCGGTTCGTCGCCCAGATGCAGTTGAAGGTGTGCGGCCCGCCCAGCACGTCGTCGCTGCTGAGCACGCGATGCACGTTCGGATGCTGCAGCTCCTCGTACATGTACGGGGCCGAGGTGAAGTGCGCGGTGATCCCCGCCTTGCCGCTCAGCATCGCCGCCATTCCGTCCGGATGCGACATCGACACGGTGAGCCTGTCGAGCTTGTGCGCGTTCGCCTCTCCGAACGCCTTGGCCGCCGCCATTTGCAGGATGATCGCCTGGATCGACACGCGCGCCGCCGGCAGCGCGATGCGGTCCTTGTCGGTGAAGCCGGCGATCGTATGCACGTTCGGGTCGATGGTATTCAGGTAGAGCGGCATCGAATTGAGCGCGGAGAGGCCCTTGACGTCGAGATTGCCGTGCGTGCGCGCCCAGATCACCAGCATCGGCGCGACCCCGCCCGACGCGAAATCCAGATTGCCGGAGATCAGCGCCTCGTTCATCGCGGCACCGCCGGTGAAGCGCAGCCAATGCGTGGTGATGGCGACACCGCGTTGCTTGCCTTGCGTTTCCAGCAGGTTCTGCGCGCGCATCACAGTCAGCGGCAGGTAGGAAAGCCCGTATTCCTGCGCGAGCCTTACATTGACCGCCCGCGCCGAGGGCACGCCCGCCGCCAGCGTCGCGAGTGCGATGCCGAGTGCGGACAAGACCTGGCCGAGACGTCCCATGTGCCTCCCTCCGGCGCGTTCTTGATGAGCGGCCCGAAATTAGAGCGGCGCTGCGCGAGGGGTCAAACCGCCACCGCCATCGCCATCGCGATCGCCGCCGCGGCTGCGCCCGGATCGGCCGCACCCGTGATCGGCCTTCCGACCACCACCAGGTCGGCCCCGCTCGCGACCGCCTGCGCAGGTGTCGCGACCCGCGCCTGATCGCCCGCCTCGCTGCCTATCGGTCGCACGCCCGGCACCACCAGCAGCGGCGCCGGGCCGAGTGCCGCGCGGAGTGCCGCCACCTCGTGCGCGCTGCACACCAGCCCGTCGGCGCCGGCCGCGATCGCGAGCCGGCCGAGCCGCAGCACCTGCGCCGCCGGCTCGCCTTCTACTCCCGTCGCCGCGAGCGCCGCCGCATCGAGGCTGGTCAGCACCGTCACCGCCAGCAGAAGCGGCGGATCGGCGGCCGCCGCACCCGCCTCGTGGGCCGCGGCGATCATCGCGGCGCCACCCGCCGCGTGCACCGTCAGCATCGCCGGGCGCAGCGCCAGCACCGCACGCACTGCCCCCGCAACCGTATTCGGGATGTCGTGCAGCTTGAGGTCCAGGAACAGCGGCACGCCGCTTCGCCCGGCCACCTCCCGCACGCCCGCCGGCCCGTTCGCCGCGAAAAACTCAAGGCCGAGCTTCACGCCGGCGCAATGCGGCGCGACCGCTTCGGCCCAGGCGCGCGCCTGTCGTGGATCGGCGGTGTCGAGCGCCGCGATCAGCCGCGAGCGGCGCTCAGGCATCCGACCTCAGGCATCCGACCTCAGGCATCCGGCGGCGGCAGCGGCGCGGGACGGGGCGAGAGCCGCGCCTGAAAGTCCTGCAATTCGGCCTCCAGAAGCCGCACCCGCCGCTCGGCCAGGTGCGCGCGCCGGCGCTGCACGAGGGCACTGCCCCAGACCACCAGCGCGCCCAGCAGCAGGCCGATCGCCAACCCCGCCAGCACCGCGAACGAGAGCGGCGCCTGCATCGCGAAATCGGTCGGCCAGAAGCCGAGCTGCACCGGCTGCGGGTTCGACAGCGCGAACACGACCAGGATCAGCAGCACCGGAAACAGCACGATCATGCGCAACACGATGGATAGCCCCGATCAGGCGCTCGCGCGCTCCAGCCGTGCCGCGCCGCGCGGCTTGCCGCGATTGACCCGCTCGCGCAGTTCCTTGCCGGCCTTGAAGAACGGCACCATCTTCTCGTCAACCGGCACCGCCTCGCCGGTGCGCGGATTGCGCCCGGTGCGGGCGCCGCGACGCTTGACGGTGAAGGCGCCGAAGCCGCGCAACTCGACACGGTCGCCGCGCGAGAGGGCGGCGCCGATCTCGCTGAACACGGTGGCGACGATGGTCTCGACATCGGCCCCGCGCAGATGCGGGTTGGCGGCGGCGAGTTCCGCGATCAACTCGGACCTGGTCATCGTCATTCTGCCCCCGGCCCCGAAGGCTGCCAAAGCGCCAGCGGCAAGTCAAGCATAAGTGATTGCAGCGCAACACTTTTGTCAAGGGCGCTGCCGAGCAGGGCGGGCAGGAGACTGGCCCGGACCGAGGCGAGCCAGCCTCGCTTCGGCGCCACCTTGCGCATCGGCAGCGCGGCCGGGACCGCCTTCGTGCGCGCGAGCCACGCCCGCGCCGACGGCTCGCCCCCGATCGCATCGACCAGCCCCAGCGCCAGTGCCTGCCGGCCGGTATAGGCGCGCCCGTCCGCGAGCCGCCGCACCCGGGCCGGATCCATGTGCCGGCCGGTCGCGACCATGACCACGAACTGGTCGTAGAGATCGTCCACGATGCCTTGCAGCACCTTCTGCCCCGCCGGGCTGGTCGGGTGCAGGGGGCTCGGCTGGTCCTTGAGCGGCCCGGAGACCAGCGTGTCGGTGGTGATGCCGAGCTTGCCCAGCAGGCCCGAGACCTCGCCGGTTGCCATCAGCACGCCGATCGAGCCGGTGAGCGTGCCTTCGCGGGCGAAGATGCGCGCCGCCGGCACCGCGACCATGTAGCCGGCCGAGGCGGCGAGCCCGCCCATCACCGCGACCACCGGCTTGACCTTCGCCACGCTCGCGATCGCGTCGTGCAACGCCTGCCCGCCGGCGACACTGCCGCCAGGACTGTCGATCGCCACGATCAGCGCCACCGCATGGCGGTCGGTCGCGAGGGCGCCCACGCGGGCGTCGAGTGCGTCGTCCTCGGTGATGAGACCGTTGACCGCGAGCCGCGCGACGTAGCGCCCCTCCCCGGCGGCGCCGCCCAGCCGCACGAACGCGACCAGCAGCGCCGCGGCCACCGCCAGCACGGCGACGATCTGCCATGCGGCGAGACGGCGCTTGAGGCGCTGCCGCTCGCTCAGCAGATCGGCCGTGAACGGCATTGTCGCGGCCCCCGCCCTCCTTTTTTTGTCGCGGCCCTCGCCGTCGGGCCTACTCGGTGTCCTGCTGCGCCTGCTGGTTGCGCCGCCGGATCGCGGCGCCGAGGATATCGCCGAGCGAAGCGCCGCTATCGGCGGAGCCGAAATCGGCCATCGCCTGCTTCTCCTCCTCGACCTCCTTGCCCTTGATGGTCAGCGCGAGCTTGCGGGCGGCGCGATCGATCGAGGTGATCTTGGCATCCACCTTCTCGCCCACGGCGAACCGATCGGGCCGCTGGTCGCCCTTGTCGCGGGCGAGCTCGGCGCGGCGGATGAAGCCGGACAGCACCTCGTCAACCTTCACCTCGATGCCGTTGCCCTGGATCGCGGTGACGATGCAGGTCACGACGTCGCCCTTATGGACGCGGTTGAGCACCTCGGCTGCCGGGTCGTCCTGCAACTGCTTGATGCCAAGCGAGATGCGCTCCTTCTCCACATCGACGTCGAGCACCTTGGCGCGCACCACGTCGCCCTTGTGGTGGTGCGCCATTGCCGCCTCGCCCGACTCCTCCCACGAGAGGTCGGACATGTGAACCATGCCGTCGATGTCGGGGGAGAGGCCGACGAACAGCCCGAACTCGGTGATGTTGCGGATCTCGCCCTCGACCACCGAGCCGATCGGATGCTCGTCGAGGAACTGCTCCCACGGATTGCGCTGCACCTGCTTGAGCCCGAGCGAGATGCGCCGCTTGCCGCCATCCACATCGAGCACCATCACCTCCACCTCCTGGCTGGTGGAGACGATCTTGCCCGGATGCACGTTCTTCTTGGTCCACGACATTTCGGAGACGTGGACCAGTCCCTCGACCCCCGGCTCCAGCTCGACGAAGGCGCCATAATCGGTGATGTTGGTGACGCGGCCGGAGAACTTCGCACCCGGCGGATATTTCGCCGCCACACCGTCCCACGGATCGGCCTCGAGCTGCTTCATGCCCAGGCTGATGCGCTGGGTCTCGGGGTTGAAGCGGATCACCTGCACCCGGACCTGCTGGCCGATCTGCAATGCCTCGGACGGATGATTGATGCGCCGCCAGGCGATGTCGGTCACGTGCAGCAGGCCATCGACGCCACCGAGATCGACGAAGGCGCCGTAATCGGTGATGTTCTTGACCACGCCATCCAGGATCTGGCCCTCCTTGAGGCCCTGAATCAGCTCGCTGCGCTGCTCGGCGCGGGTCTCTTCCAGCACCGCGCGGCGGGAGACGACGATATTGCCGCGGGCGCGGTCCATCTTGAGGATCTGGAACGGCTGCGGCGTGCCCATCAGCGGCGTCACGTCGCGCACCGGGCGGATATCGACCTGGCTGCCGGGCAGGAACGCGACCGCGCCGCCGAGATCGACGGTGAAGCCGCCCTTCACCCGCCCGTAGATCGCGCCGGTGACGCGCTGGTTGCCCTCGAAGGCGCGCTCGAGATTGGTCCACGCCTCTTCGCGCCGCGCCTTCTCGCGCGACAGCACGATCGAGCCGTCGCGGTCTTCGTAGCGCTCGACATAGAGTTCGATCACGTCGCCGGGCTTCACGTCCGGCTTGGCGCCGGGCGGGCCGAACTCCTTCAGCGCGACGCGCCCCTCGCTCTTCAGTCCGACATCGACGACGGCGTATTCCTCGGTGAGGCGGACGACGCGGCCGGTGACGACCGAGCCGTCGAAGCCGGTGTCGCGGCCGAGGGTTTCATCGAGCAGGGAGGCGAAATCCTCGCCACCCGCGTGGGGGGCGTGATCCAGGGTGTGGTCTTGGGTGTGAGTGGGGGCGTGCGCGATGGAGGCGGATGCCATGTGCGTGGGTTTGTCCTATGGGCAGGGCCCGGCGGGGCCGGACCGTGTGGGCTGGCGCATCCGGCCGCGAGCGGGCTGGACACGGCTTGTCGGCGCGCTTGGCGCGGACCGGGTTGCAGCAAGAGGGCCCACGCCGGAGCCGGCGGAGCCTGCCTTGAAGAAGTATCGCGCGCGTGAGCAAAGTCAAGACGATGGCGGCGGATCAATTCCGCCGAGGCGATTCGGACGCGCGCCTCGGGCAGAAGCACGGAAGCTTGCGGTACATATCTTTGCTTGATATATTTTGCCATGCCCGATGAGGCGATGCACCGCCTTCTGGACTATGATCGCCGGCGATATTGGCTGGTAAACGGTTGGTGCATCCGCTTCCGGGTCGCCGAGGTCGCGGCCACCGCGGCGAGGCCGCACGGCATCAAGTACGCCCTTACGCTGCATGACATAGACGGAACACGACTGCTGGGACTCGACAACGCGCACGGCGTCCCGCGTGCGCAGGCCTATGACCACCGGCATCGTTTCCGGCGGGCGGCGGAACCGATCCCTTACGATTTCCGAGGCGCGGACGAGTTGATCTGCGACTTCTTCGCCGCTGTCGAGCAAGCCTGCAAGCAGGAAGGCGTGCCATTCGAGTTTGAAGCGGAAGACGCTGAGTTGGAGATGGAGGGCAACGATGACGCGAACGTCCCTGACTGAGTTGCGGGAGGAGATGCGGGGTGTGACGCGTGGCGAGCGGCAGGCTTCGTCGCTCCCTGCGGCGCCGCTGCTCGCTGCGCTGTCTCGGGACGCGCTCGACTTGTTGGGCGTCCTGCTGCGGGAACGGCCTGCGAGCGTGACCGAGCTGGTGGCGCTGACAGGGCGGGCGCAGCCAAATGTATCCCGGTCGCTGCAATTGCTCGCGAGGCACCGCCTGATCCGATTGGTGCGGGAAGGGCGCGAAGTCAGGCCGGAGCCGATCGCAAGCGCGGTACGGGTGGACTTGGCGACCGGCACCTATGAGACAACGCCGGCATCGGCAGCGGCGGCCTGACTACCGGGCGCGGCGGCTCAGTCGCCCGCCGAGGCGATCCGGACCCGCGGCTCGGGCCGCACCGCATCCCGCACGGCTTCCTGCCAGTCCTTCGCCAGCGCCGGGTCGGCCGGTGATCCGTCATCGAGCAGCGCCATGCCACCGAGCAGCGCGCCGAGCTGGTCGGACCCAGCCAGCGCGTACTGCCGTTCGAGGAACAGCACCATCGCCCGGTAGGCCTGCTCGGCGGTCAAAGTGGTCTTGCTCATCGGTCCTCCCGGCGTGGCCGCAGCAGAGCGAGACCACTGCTCGGCGCAAAGTTTCGCGGCTGCGCGTTGACCCCGCCATTCACGATCTGGCCCGCCCTCGTCTTAACCCAGATTTGGGAGCCGTCGGACCGGTTGCGACCATACCACGCGTTGCCGTACCTGTCCGTGCCTCGAAAGACGGCGGCATCATTCGCCACCTCCACCAGCAACGCGCGGTTCTCCGGCGTGTCCGGGAGATGTCCCAGATCGGCGCGAAAGATGCGCCGCAACCGACCGGCGCTCTCGCTCGGCAGCGCGATGGCCGGCATGGCAGATCGCTCAGCCGGCAGGGCTAGCGCCCCACCCCGCCCAGCCGCTCCCGCACAATCGCGAGCGCCGCGGCGTACGCGGCCTCCGGGTCGAGCGCCGTCGTGTCCAGCGTCACCGCGTCCGGCGCCGGCCGCAAAGGAGCCGCGGTGCGGGTGCGGTCCTGCTCGTCGCGCAGCGCGATCTCCGCCTCCACCTCCGCGAGCGGCACCGCGATCCCGCGCGCGGCAAGCTCGCGCCAGCGGCGCCGGGCGCGCACGGCGGCGCTCGCGGTCACGAACAGCTTCACCGCGGCGTCGGGAAACACGACCGTTCCAACGTCGCGCCCGTCCAGCACGGCGCCCCGCCCGGCCCCGAAGCCGCGCTGAAATTCGAGCAGGGCCGCGCGCACCGCCGGCATCGCCGCGACCAGGCTCGACGCGCGATCGGCCTCGGGCCCGCGCAAGTCGGACCGTTCGAGATCGGCGGGATCGAGCGCACGCGCCGCCGCCGCGGCCGCCGCCGCATCGGCCGGATCGCCGCCCGCGTCCAGCACCCGCCGTCCGACCGCCCGATACAACAGCCCGGTATCGAGATGCGGCAGCCCGAGCTCGGCCGCGAGCCGCCGCGCCAGCGTGCCCTTCCCGGACGCGGCCGGCCCGTCGATCGCGATCATCGGCGCGATCACCGGCGGGCGGGTCACGCGAACGCCGCCCCCAGACCCTCCATCAGTGCCAGGAAGCCCGGAAAGCTGGTGTCGATGAAGCCGGTGTCGTCCACGCGCACCGCCGCGCGCGACGCGAGCCCCAGCACCAGCGCACTCATCGCGAGCCGATGATCCATTTGCGTCGCGACCAGGCCGCCGCCGGGCGGGGCGCCGTCGCAGCCCTCGATCACGAGATCGTCGCCCTCGATTGCGACCCGCACCCCGTTTGCCGCGAGCATCGCGGCCGTCGCGGCGAGCCGGTCGCTCTCCTTCACGCGCAGCTCGCGCAGGCCCCGCAGCCGCGTCGTCCCCCGCGCGCAGGCGGCGGCGACGGCCAGGATCGGGTATTCGTCGATCATGCTCGGCGCCCGCTCCCAGGGCACGTCGATCGCGCGCAAGCCGCTATGGCTCACCACCAGATCGCCCACCGTCTCGCCGCCTTCGAGGCGCGCGCCCGAGACCGTGATTGCCGCCCCCATCTCCCGTAGGCAATCCAGCAGCCCGGTCCGCAGCGGATTGAGGCCGATGCCCTCCAGTGTCACCCGCGACCCCTCCACCAGCAGCCCCGCCACCAACGGGAACGCCGCAGAAGACGGATCGCCCGGCACGATCACGTCGCGCGCGCGCAACTCGGGCTGGCCGCGCAGCCGGATCACCCGGCCCCGCTCGCCGACCGTCTCCACCGCGATCTCGGCGCCGAAATGGCGCAGCATGTTCTCGCTGTGATCGCGCGTCGCCTCCGGCTCTTCGACGCGGGTTTCGCCGGGCGCGTTCAGCCCGGCCAGCAGCACCGCCGACTTCACCTGCGCCGAGGGCACCGGCACACGATAATCAAACGGCAGCGCCTCGCGCGCGCCCTCGATCGCGAGCGGCAGGCGCCCGCCATCGCGGCCGGCGAAGCGGGCGCCGCAGGCAGCGAGCGGGTCGGTCACGCGGCGCATCGGCCGCCGTCGCAGGCTCGCGTCGCCGGTCATCACCGCGAACAGGTCGTGGCTCGCCAGGATGCCGCAGAGCAGCCGCGCGGCGGTGCCGGAATTGCCCATGTCCAGCACGTCTTTGGGCTCCGCCAGCCCCCCGATGCCGCGCCCGGCCACCAGCCAGTCGCCGCCCGGCCGGCACGCGACCTCGGCGCCGAGCGCACGCATGGCGGCCGCCGTGCGCAGCACGTCCTCGCCCTCCAGCAGCCCGGTGATGCGCGTCTCTCCGACCGCGAGTGCCCCGATCATCAGCGCGCGATGGCTGATCGACTTGTCGCCCGGCACGCGGATGCGCCCGGCGAGCGGCCGGGCCGGGCGGGAGGCGGCGAGCGGACGGGCGGGCATCGCGGACATGGACGGGTCAGGGCGCATGGACGGGTCAGGGCGCATGGACGGGTCAGGGCGCTTAGCATCCCTCGCGGCGGTTTGACAGGCGAGCAGGCTGCGACGTTTGACAGTCACGCAGGCCGGTGGCATGGCCGCGCCCTCCGCCGGCCCGGCCGGCGTTGCGCGAAAGATCCCGCCCGATGGTCAAGCCCGAACTCGGCACCAAGCGCGTCTGCGTCGCCTGCGGCACCCGCTTCTACGACCTGACCAGGACGCCCGCGATCTGCCCGAAATGCGGCACCGAGCAGCCCGTCGAGCAGCCGCGGCTGCGCCGTCCGCCGAGTGCCGCCGCCGAGGACCGCCGGGCACGCAAGGCGCCGGTGCCGGAGGAGGCTGACGTCGAGCCCGTCGCCGCCGCCGACGAAGCGGAGGAGGATGTGCTGGAGGACACCTCCGACCTCGAGGACGACGCCGACGCGATCGGCCCCGACATCGAGGTGGAACCCGAGGGCGACGAGACCGAGCGCTAGGGACGAACGCCCGATCGCCGACATGATTTGGACACGCTGATATGCCCAAGCTGAATCGCATCGTCGAAACCGCCCTCTATGTTGATGACCTGGAACATGCGGCGCATTTCTACGAATCGAAGCTGGGGCTGGAGCCGCTGCGGAAGGCGGAGACGCTGTTCGCGTACGACGTCGGCGGGTCGAGCGTTCTGCTGCTTTTCAAACGGGGGGGATCACGGCGAACGCAGACGCTGCCGGGCGGCACAATCCCGCCGCACGACGGCTCCGGCCCGATCCATATGTGCTTCGCCATCGACGCTGAAGAACTGCCGCGATGGGAAGCCCGCCTTGAAGAACAAGGTATGGAGATTGAAGGCCGCACGACATGGGATCGCGGCGGGAAGAGCATCTATTTTCGTGATCCGGACGGTCACCTGCTCGAAATGATGACGCCGGGGACGTGGCGGATCTACTGAGGGCGCGGCTTCGATGGCGAATTTCGCATTCGAGGGGCAGACCTGGAGCTCTCCAGTCATTACCTGGAGCTTCGAGGACCAGACGTATCCCACCGATGCGCGCACGCCGTTCTCGGAGCCAATCTCCAGTCCCTATCAGGCGACTGTGCTCGCCGCGCTGGCGCGCTGGCAGGGGGTCTCCGGCATCGCCTTCGAACAGGTGGCGGACAGCCCCAACCCGTCGCAGGCGGCCGACATCCGGATCGGCTTCGCCGCGTTGCCCGGCAGCACTGAGATCGGCGAGACCGATCTGACGCGGGCACCCGACGGCACCAATTTCCTGCCCGACGTGCTGGTCCGGCTGGAGGATCCGGCATTCGATCCGCTGTTCTCCGACTCCAGCGGCGCGCTCACCTACCAGGGCACCGCGACCACGCTCTACCAGGTGGCGCTGCACGAGATCGGCCACGCGCTCGGCCTCAACCATTCCACCGACCCGCACGCCGTGATGTTTCCCACCGTCGGGCCGGACAATCCCGACCTCGACGGCTCCGACATCGCCGGCATCGACGTCCTCTATCCGCCGACGGCTCCGCCACCGCCGCCGCCGCCCGTAGTCGCGGCGGGCAGCCTCTATACCGATGGCGGCCAGAGTGCGGCGATCACCACCGGAACTGGCGCCAATACCGTGGTCGGCTCGGTCGGCAACGACACCATCACCACCGGCACCGGCACCAACCTGATCGGCCCCGGCAGCGGCAACGATCTGATCGTCTCGAACGGCGCCGACACGATCTTCCCCGGCGGCGGCTCGAACACCGTGTTCGCGGCCGGGCACGTGCTGGCGGCGGTCGGCGCCAGCACGCTCTTCTTCATCAACGGCAGCCAGAGCAGCACCGTGCTCGGCGGCGGCGCCGGCAATGCGGTGATCAACGGCGGCGTGGGCGGCGGATTGTTCGCAGCCGGCGCGGGCGGCGGCAGCGTGATCTTCGCCGGTGCCGGCGCGAGCACCATCTTCGGCGCGGCCAGTGGCGACGTGCTGTTCGCCGGCGGTAGCGCCCCCGACCTGCTGCTCGCCGGCGCCGGCAACGAGACCCTCTCCGGCCTCGGCTCCAGCGGCGCCAACCAGCTTTACGGCGGCAGCGGCAACGATCTGATCGGCGGCGGGGCGGGGCCCGAAAGCTTCTTCGCCGGCACCGGCAACGACACCTTCATCGCCGGCAGCGGCGCCGATCTCTATGCATTCAGCAACGGCGCCGCGGGCGGGCAGGATCTGATCGAGGGGTTCAACCAGGGCAAGGGCGATCTGGTGAGCCTGCAAGGCTACGCCGCGGGTGCCGCCGCGGCGGCGGTCGCCGGGCAGGCCGCCTCGGCTGCCGGCACTACGCTCACGCTCGCCGACAACACCACGATCACCTTCGCCGGTGTCGGACACCTCTCCACGTCCGCCTTCGCCTGACCGACAAGGCCGGCAGGAGGTAAAGACATGCGTGCGATTCCGCTGGGAGTGAAGGGAAGCTTCACGCTCGCCGTCGCGCCCGCGCACTTGGCCAACCAGTTCAAGGATGCCACGCTGCCGCCGGTGCTGGCGACTCCCATGATGATCCTGGCGATGGAGAATGCGGCGCTCAACGCCATTCGCGACTATCTGGAACCCGGCGAGAGTGCCGTCGGCACGGCGGTCGATATCCGCCACCTCGCGGCGACGCCGGTCGGGCAGCGCGTGACGGCAGAGGCGGAAGTCATCAAGGTCGAAGGCCGACGGATCGTCTTCGCAGTAACCGCACGTGACGAGGTCGAGGACATCGGCAGGGGCATCCATGAACGGATGGTGGTCGACGTCCACCGCGTAACACAGCGCCTGAACGCTAAGAGCAATCGGGGATAGACGAATTCGTCGATGCCGGTCCCGAACTTCAGGTCCTCATACAGACGCTCCGCGCCCCGGAGATGCCGCTCATTGCACGGCCAGCGCACAGCCCCCATTTGCAGGATCAACTCGTAGGTCAAGCCCGAATAGTCGCACGGCCGGCCCTTCGACACCTTGCGCCATTCCTCGAACGCATCCCTGGGCTCCGTGAAGGGGATCAGCGGGGCTCCGTCGCGATCCTTGAAGTCCAACTTATTGGCCACCTCTACCTTCTCGATCGCATCGTACCGTGACCATTCGAGTCCGTTCCCCTCGCGTTCAGAAACCCAGACCCGCAAGGAGCGACGCGTGCCATCCACAATTCCGCAACCGGTCGTCGCGCAGCTCACCCGCGCCGCTATTTTTCTCGTCGTGACGGTGAACTCCGGGCCGGGACATGATGTCACCGTGCGGACCTTGTGTGGTGATGTGGCTGCTCTTTTGCGCGCCGTGGGCTTCCGTGCCCTCGACGGTCGGCTGTCATGTGTCATGGGGCTTGGCTCCGACGCATGGGACCGGCTCTTCGGTGTGCCGAAGCCGAAAGAATTGCATCCGTTCCGTGAAATCCGCGGCCGGCATCACGCCGTCGCTACGCCGGGCGACATCCTCTTTCATATCCGCGCCACGCGTATGGATCTGTGCTTCGAACTGGCGACACAGATCATGTCGCGGCTGAGCGGCGCAGTCTCCACGGTGGACGAAGTGCATGGCTTCAACTACTTCGATGATCGTGACCTGATCGGTTTCGTGGACGGGACGGAGAACCCCGTGGAGCAGGCGGCGATTGACGCCACCATCATCGGCGAGGAGGATGCGGCGTTTGCCGGTGGGAGTTACGCGATCGTACAAAAGTACGTTCATGACCTAAAGGGATGGAACGCGCTGCCCGTTGAGGAGCAAGAGAGAATTATCGGCAGACTCAAGCTGTCCGACATCGAACTGGACGATAGCGTGAAGCCAACCTCCGCGCACAATGCCTTGACGACGATTATTGAAGACGGAAAACAGCTGGAGATCGTGCGCGACAACATGCCGTTCGGCGACGTGGGGAAGGGGGAGTTCGGTACCTATTTCATCGGTTATGCCCGCTCCCCGCGGCGGATCGAGCAGATGCTCGTGAACATGTTTGTCGGCCGGCCAGCCGGCAACTATGACCGGCTTTTGGATTTCAGCCGCGCCGTCACTGGCACGCTGTTTTTTGTGCCGTCCGCGACGTTTCTGGAGAATGTGGTGGCCGCCGGGGGCGCGGCTCCAGCGATGACCGGCCCGCCTGCGAACGGAGGTGAGGCGGAGGCCAAATCCGTCCCCGGATGGTTCACTCGGAATCGGCTCGCTGAAGAACAGAGGCAAGACATGAACAATCTCCATCGGGAACTCGCCCCGATCTCCGATAAGGCATGGGAGCAGATCGAAGAGGAGGCGTCGCGCACCCTCAAGCGCCACTTGGCGGCGCGGCGTGTCGTGGACGTGCTGGGCCCGAAGGGTCCCGAATTGTCGGCGGTCGGCACCGGCCACCTCCGGCAGATCACGACGCCGGGCGATGGAATCCAAGCTGCGGCACGCGAGGCGAGGGCGCTCGTGGAATTGCGCGTTCCGTTCGATCTGACGCGCCAGGCGATTGACGATGTAGAGCGCGGCGCACTGGATTCAGACTGGTCGCCACTGAAGGTCGCGGCACGCAAAATTGCCTTCGCCGAAGACCACGCTGTCTTCGAAGGCTATGCCCCTGGGCAGATTCAGGGTTTCCGTCAAGGCACCAGCAACCCGACTTTGATGCTCCCGGCGGATGCGTGGAACTATCCGGATACGGTCGCGCAGGCGGTAAGCCAATTACGCCTCGCCGGCGTCGATGGTCCCTATGTGCTCGTGCTGGGCGCCAATCCGTACACTGCAATCAGCGGAGCCAGTGCTGAGGGCTATCCGGTTCTGGAGCACATCCGGCGTCTCGTGGAGGGAGAGATCGTTTGGGCCCCAGCCATCGAGGGAGGTTTGGTACTGACCACCCGCGGCGGTGATTTTGAGTTGCACATCGGTCAGGACATCTCTATCGGTTACCTGAACCATTCTGAAGCCCTTGTTCAACTGTACCTGCAGGAAACCTTCGCGTTCCTGCTGCTGACAGCGGAAGCGTCCGTAATGCTCGCACCCCCGGAAAAATGAACGGTCGGAGCATTTGCCTGACACCACAACGATGACCTTGTTCGCGGCAGCCCCTCACGCTCCTTGGCGCTTGACCGTGAGCGGGCCGGACGCCTGGCAGGTGGGCATCACCTCCAGCCGGTTGACGTTCACCCGCGCCGGCAGCGAAATGACCCAGGCGACCGTCTCGGCGATGTCCTCGGGCGTCAGCGGGTCGGCCCCGGCGTAGAAGGCGCGCGCCCGTTCAAGGTCGCCGCCGAAGCGGACGGCGCTGAACTCGGTGCCGCCGACCAGCCCCGGTTCCAGATCGGTCACGCGCACGCCGGTCCCCACCAAATCGGCGCGCAGGTTGAGGCTGAACTGCCGCACGAACGCCTTCGACGCGCCGTACACGTGCCCGCCCGGATACGGGTAGGTGCCGGCCGTGCTGCCGATGTTCACCACGTGCCCGCGATCGCGCGCGACCATGCCGGGCAGCAGCGCGCGCGTGACGTGCAGCAGGCCCAGCACATTGACCTCCACCATCCGGTCCCAATCCGCGAGCTTGGCCACCGGGGCCGGATCGAGGCCGAGGCCAAGGCCCGCGTTGTTGACCAGCACATCGACCTCGCGCCAACCCTCGGGCAGGCTTTCGGGCAGCGCCGCGACGGCGTCGTGCTCGGTCACGTCGAGCGCGAACGGGAGGAAACGCACGCCCAGCTCGCGGCCGAGCGCTTCCAGCCGGTCCAGCCGCCGGGCGGCGCCGATCACGCGCTGCCCGTCGGCCACGAGACGGCGCGCGATCGCTGTGCCGAACCCGGCGCTGGCGCCGGTGACCAGGATGGTGCGGGTCACGCGACTTCGAGCTTGACGTCGATGTTGCCGCGCGTCGCCTTCGAATACGGGCAGACCTGGTGCGCCTCTTGCATCAGCTTCTCGGCGGTCGCGCGATCGATCCCGGGCAGCGAGCCGCGCAGCTTGACCGCGAGGAAGAAGCCGCTGTCGTTCTTGTCGATGGTGACGTCGGCGGTGACGCGGATCTCCTTCGGTTGCACCTTCGCCTGGCTCGCGACCAGACCCAGCGCGCCGCCGAAGCAGGCGGAGTAGCCGGCGGCGAACAGATCCTCGGGGTTGCCGGCGCCGGGCTTGCCGGAGCCGCCCAGCTCCTTCGGCATGGCGAGGTCGAGCTTCACCACGCCGTCGCTGCTCTCGACATGGCCGTTGCGGCCGGCGACCGAGGTGGCGCTTGCGGTATAGGCCATGCGTTCGCTCCTGTTGTTGCGTGCGGTTGTTGCGTGCAGGGGGGAGGTGGGGTTCCTCTGCCGCGTGTGAAACCCGTCGCATTCTTCCACGGCGCGCATCCCGGTGCCAATGCGGCGCTGCTGCTTGGGCCCCGGCCGGTGCTGGTGGATAGCGGCTTCGGCAGCCAGACGGACGCGCTCGCCGCCTGGCTGCGCGGGCAGGGTGCGGCACCCGAACGGCTGGCGCTGGTGGTCAACACCCACCACCACAGCGATCACGTCGGCGGCAATGTTCTGTTCCACCGCCTCGGCGTGCCGATCGCGGCGCACGAAGCCGATGCCGCGCTTGTGAACGCGCGTGACCCGGACGCGTGCAGTGCCGCGTGGCTGCGCCAGCCGGTGCCGCCCTATGCGGTGGCGCGGCCGCTGGCGGAGGGCGACGAGATCGACACCGGCGCCGCGGTCTGGCGGGTGCTGCACACGCCCGGCCACACGTTCGGCCATATCAGCCTGTGGTGCGCGCGGGCGCGAATGTTGATCGCGGGCGACACGGTGCATGCCGAGGATGTCGGCTGGCTCGCGCCCTGCCGCGACGGGCCGCGGACGCTCGCGTGGATGCGCGCAAGCGTGGCGCGCCTCGCGGCACTGGACGTGAGCGTGTCGCTGTCCGGCCACGGTCCGCCCTGCCGCGACTTCGCCGCCGCCTGCGCCGTTGCCGAGATGCGGCTGGCGCGCTGGGAACGCGAGCCGGAGCGAATGGCGCGGCACGCCTGCAAGCGCGTGTTCGCCTCGGCGCTGATGATTGCGGGCGGGATGACGGAGGCGGGATTGCGCGCGCATTTGCTCGGCGCGCCGTGGTTTTGCGATCACGCGCGGGCGGCGTTCGGCGTCGAGCCGGCGGAGTTCGTGGCGCCGATGATCGCCGAGATGCTGCGCTCCGGCGCGGCCGAGTGGCGTGCGGGCCGGCTGGTGGCGACGGCACCGCACGACGTGGTGCCGGCGGGCTGGGCCGCTTCGGTGCCGATGCCGGCGGATTGGCCGCCGCAATGAATTAGGGATTCGATTCTTTGTTATACCGCTCGAACATCGCGGCGGCGATTTCCGGGCTGCTCGGCCACTGGCCGCGCCGTTGCCCGGCATGGGTCTGATAAGTGTCCAGCCGGTCGGGGTCGGGCTGCACCACCTTGCCCGCTTGCAGGAACAGCAAACCCGCCTTGTCGGTCGGCATCCGCGCAACAAAGGCGTCGGCGTCGTCAAGAACCTGCCGCAAGCGCGTCATGGTCGCGGCAGGGTCAACGGGCGGGTCGCTCGCCACGCGCCGGAAATCCGCTTCCGTGTAGCGGCCAAGGCGGCGAACCTCGTTGATAAGCCCCTCCGGCGTAAAGCCGAGCGACTTGCCGACGGCGGCCCACACCACGGCCCCAAGCGGCAGAACGCGGTCATGGATCGTCAGCAAGTCCACCACGTCGCGCGGCTCCCGCCGTCCGGCCGCGGCCATCACCTTGTTGGTGGCGAGGTCAACCGGATGCAGCACATAGCCGAATGCCTCGTCCGGCATCGTCGGGAAAAACCGGTAGTCGGCGTCAACCGCCCATTCCAGCTTCGTCGTCTCGCCGCCTTTTCGGGCAACGACCGCATACATCGCCGGCTCGCGCCGCAGCCATTGCAGTTCGAAGCCGTCGGCCTGCAATGTGGCGCCATCTTCCTGCACCGCGCGCGCCACCCGTTCCTCGCGGTCGTGGAAAACGTCGATGTCGCCGGAATAACGCGGCGCGTCCCGGTTCAAAGGAGTGCTGCCCGCGACATAGCTTTCCGGGTCGCGGTGCGCGGCGAGCAAGCGCAGGATATCCGATTGAATTCTAGTGAGGGGCACGGCACGCGTTCTCGATCTGCTCCGCCAGCCGCCGCGCCCGCAGGTCGCCTTCTACCCGCAGGCTGCGGGTAATCGCGAGCGCATCTGCGGGTGTCGGCTCGGGCACCGGACGGCTGCTCCATAAGGCGGTTGCCCCGAAATCCGCAAACGCCTGCCGGTAGAGCGTCGCAAAATCCTCCGCCTGTCCTGGTTCCTTGCTCATGGCGTCCTTAATACCAACTCGCTGATGGAGCTGAAATAAATGGCTGTTCTTGCTTATCATGCAAGGGACGTCGGCGCTTCCGCCGTCAGGCCGGGAACGGTCGCGAGTCTGTGCCGCGCCTCGCGGATGCGCTTCCGCCGCGGCTCCCCGAGCGTCCTTCCCCACCCCTCGGCACCCAGCCACGCTACCCGCCCGGCCGCGATCGTGGCGGCCACGCGCGGCGCGTTCCAGCGAACACTGTCCAGGGACGAAGGCCACGCGCCTTTCCTTCTGCCCATGTCAGCTCGCCGCACGAAACGGATTGACGATGCGCAGCCGGCCATCGAGCGCCATCCCGTGCTGCATGTCTTCCGACCACAACGTGTCACAATCGGCATGGAGAGCGGAGGCCGCGATCATGGCGTCATAGACTGAGAGATTGTAGCGCTCGGCCAGCGCCAAGCCAGTTTCGTGCATCTCGACCGTAAGGGGGTGAACGGTCAGCAAGCCGCGCAAGATGGACAGCAACGAATGGGTATCCTGCCATGACATTCGCATCTTACGGCGGGCGACCTTGGCAAGCTCGTTCAACACCTGAACGCTGATCGCGCCGCCGCGGCCGATGATCGCCTCTGCCTGGTCCGCCTTCACCGCATCCCCGGACGCAATATAGATGAGGACATTGGTGTCGAAGAAGCTAGCGGGCATTCGCCTCGTCCCGGTCGAACTTGAAATCGGGAGGAAGGCGGCCGCGGAACGCGCGTAGCCGTCTCAGCAATTCCGCACGGCCAGGTTTGCGCGCAACGGCCAGTTCCCGCGCGTCGGCGACGTGGATTTCGATCTCATCACCTTCCTTGAGTTCGAGCGCCTCGACCACGGCCGCAGGGAGGCGGACGGCGAGGCTGTTACCCCATTTGGCGACCAGCATCTTGATCTCCCGGTATGGATATACATGCGAAGAAATGTGTATCCAAGGGCGCGGCAAATCAACGGAAAGGTGCTGCATTGCAGGCGGACCCGGCGAGCGTCCTTCCCCACCCCTCGGCGCCCAGCCACGCCACCCGCCCGGCCGCGATCGTGGCGACGAGGCGCGGCGTGGCCCCCCGCATCGGCGACCAGCAGCAGATCGGCGCGCTTGCCGGCCGCGATCGTGCCGCGATCGGCGAGCCCGCAGGCTGCCGCCGGATTGGCCGAAACGAGCCGCCACGCCGCCGCCAGATCGCGCACGCCACGCGACGCCAGCACGAACGCCGCGCGCAGCATCGCCGGATAGAAATAGTCGCTGGAGAGCACGGTGCAGAGTCCGGCCTCGGCGAGCCGCGCCGCCGACGCCCAGCCGAGATGCGAGCGCCCGCGCACCACGTTGGGGCTGCCCATCACCACCCAGTCGCCCGCTTCGCGCGCGGCCTCGGCGACCGCCTCCGCCATCGGGAACTCGCAGATGCGCGCGCCGCGGGCGCGGAAGGCGGCGCGCGTCGCGATGCTTTCGTCGTCGTGGCTCGCCATCGGCAGCCCGGCCGCTCGCGCCGCCGCCGCGATCGCGTCGAGCCCGGCCGGAACGGCACCGGCACCCCTCTCCACCCTGGCCGCGAGCGCGCGGAACGCCTCAAGCGTCATGCCGGCGCGCTCGCCGTATTTCGCGCCCAACACCGGGTCGGCGATCCGGCGCAGGATCGTCGGCGTGTGGTCGTTGAACGCCAGCAGATGCACGCGGCCGCCGGCAATGTCGGCGCGCGCCATGTCGAGTGCCGCGACGTTGAACGCCTCCCAGCGCAGATGGATGCGCATGTCGCACACGGCGCGTGCGCGGTGCGCCTCCATCGCGTCGAGCAGCGCGCGCCACGTCTCGGCACCACGCAGCCCGGGCTCCCAGGAGAGCGTGACACCGTGATAGGCGGTGGTGATGCCGTTCGCCAGCAGCTGCGCTTCGGTATCGGCCAGCGCGACGGACGGCGGAAAATCCACGCCCGGCCGCGGCTGCAATTGCCGCTCGAACGCATCGCCGTGGATATCGACGATGCCGGGCAGCACCAGCAGGCCGCGCGCATCGATCGCGCAACCGGCCTCGGCACACCCGATGGCCGCGATCCGACCCTCGGCCAGCAGCAGATCGGCCGTTTCCCAATTCCCCTCGCCGAGCAGCAGGCGGCCGCCGATGACACCGAGCGGCGTCACGGCTCGCACACGATCTGCACGCGCGGCGTCGGATAGCGGGCCAGGCAGAACTCGATCACGCGCCCGTCGCGATCGACGTTGACGTTCTCGCACACCAGCAGCGGCCGCGAGCGCGGCATCCTCAGCAGCCGTACCTCCTCCGCATTCGGCAGCCGCGCGGTCACGCGCGTCACCTGGCGCAGATAGTCGGCAACTCCGACCCGCCGCAGGGCGGCGGTGATCGAAGGCGTCTCGTGCAGCGCCGCCAGCAGCCCGGGCAGGCGGGCGGCGGGGAAATGGTGCGAACCGAGGCTGACCGGCCGCGCATCGGCAAAGCCGAGGCGCTCCATCAACACGACCCGCCCGCGCGCGCGCAGGCCGAGGGCGGACGCGACCTCGCGCTCGGCCGGCACTTCGGCAAGCCGCAGCACCTGGCCCGAGGGTTCCTTGTTGTGGCGGCGGATCCATTCCGAGAAGCGCGTGCGGGGCGAGACGTTGTACTCGAGCACGTCTTCGGCCACGAAAGCGCCGCGGCCCTGCTCGACCCGCACCAGGCCGCCGCGCGACAGCTCTTCCATCGCCCGGCGCACGGTATGGCGATTGACGCCGAAGCGAGAAGCGAGCTGCGCCTCGGTGGGCAGCCGCGCGCCGGGCGCCGCGCCGCCCGTGATCTCGCGCCCCAGCGTCTCGGTAATGCGCCGCCACACGGCGACCCCGCGCGCCGTGCCGAGCGCCGGTTCGGGGATTGGAATGTCACTCAAGGAACGTGGCCATTATTGGCATTGCAGCAATACCGTCATGGTCGGCGAAGGCCGACCATCCACGTCTTTCGTGACGCGGCAAAGTCGTGGATGCTCGGCCGGAGCCTGTCCTCGGGCGGGCCTTCGGCCCGACCCGGGGGCCGAGCATGACGGGCTGGTTAGAGCGATCGCTCCGGGCATTGCGACTTGACGCTTAACGGAGAGGCGTCTAGCTGTCTAGACATGTCGGACGAGCCCGCAACGACAAACGAAATCGCCGCGCGGCAGCGCTGGATGGCGGTGCTGGCCCGCGCTTCCGCCGCCGAGATCGAGCGATTGCTGGCCGGCGCCCCTGCCCTCTCCGCGCACACCCGCCTGCGCGGGCCGGAAACCGGGCTCGTGATGCTGCGCGGCCGCGCCGGCGGCAGCGGGGCCGCGTTCAATCTGGGCGAGACGACCGTCACGCGATGCAGCGTGCGCAACGCCGAGGGCCGCGTCGGCCATGCCACGATCGCCGGCCGCGACCTGCGCGCCGCCGAGCTCGCGGCGGCGCTGGACGCGGCGCTGCAAGATGCCGCGCGGCGAGCGGTGCTGGAGGCGGCGGTGCTCGCACCCCTCGCGGCGGCGCAGGCAGCGCGGCGCGCGGCGCAGGCACGGCGCGCGGCGGCGACGCGGGTGCAGTTCTTCACGCTCGCGACGATGCGCGCATGAGCCTCGAACAGCCGGGCTTCGCCGATCCGGTCGCGGGCGCGCAATCCTGCTTCCGCGCGGTGCTCGACGCGATGGCGCGTCCGGGCCGCGTGCAGGCGGCGGGCGCCGGCCTTACCCCGCCCGCGCCGCTCGATCCGGCGACCGCCGCGGTGCTGCTGACGCTCGTGGACCCCGAGACGCCGCTCTCTCTGCCCGCCGCGGCGGCACCGGCGGCCGAGTGGATTGCTTTCCACTGCGGGGCGCCGGTCGTGCCGCGCATCGCCGAGGCGAGCTTCGTGCTCCGCTTCGATCTGCCTGATTTCGCAACCTTGCAGGTAGGCACTCACGAGATGCCGGAACGCGGCGCCACGCTGATCCTGCAACTGCCGGCCCTCGGCAGCGGCGCCGCGCTCCACCTCGCCGGTCCCGGCCTCGCCGCCCCGGCACTCCTGCGCGCGACCGGCCTGCCCGGGGATTTCGCGGCGCGCTGGGCCGCCAACCACGCGCGGTTTCCGTGCGGCGTCGATCTCATCTTGTGCAGCGGCACCATGCTTGCCGCCCTGCCGCGCAGCGTCACGGTGGCGGCGGTCTGATGGCCTATGTCGCGGTCAAGGGCGGCGAGCGCGCGATCGAGGCCGCCCACGCCTGGCTCGCCGAGGAGCGGCGCGGCGATCCCGAATTGCCGGATGTGTCCACCGGGCAGATCGCCGAGCAGCTTGGCCGCGCGGTTGATCGGGTGATGGCGGAGGGATCGCTGTACGATCCCGGCCTCGCGGCACTCGCGATCAAGCAGGCGCAGGGCGATCTGATCGAGGCCGCGTTCCTGCTGCGCGCCTACCGCACCACGCTGCCGCGCTTCGGCGCCTCCGAGCCGGTGCGCACCGAGGCGATGGCGGTGCGCCGGCGCATCTCGGCGGTGTTCAAGGACCTGCCCGGCGGCCAGGTGCTCGGACCGACGACCGACTACACGCACCGGCTGCTCGATTTCGCGCTCGCGGCCGGCTCGACGCCGCCTGCCCCGCCTCAAGCTGTCGCGCCTCAA
Organism: uncultured Alphaproteobacteria bacterium; assembly: GCA_963754235.1. GTDB lineage: Bacteria > Pseudomonadota > Alphaproteobacteria > Acetobacterales > Acetobacteraceae > DATAYA01. Next base: position 25,832 of record CAVWFK010000036.1, read on the forward strand.
GCAATCGCCGAGGATGCACCGGCGCCGCGCGTCACCGACATCCTGGGCGGCGAAGGGCTGATCGAAGCGGACCCGGCAGGCGACGACATGCCCCCCGGCGACCTCACCCGCGACCCGCTGGCCTTCCCCGCGTCGCGCGATCTGCGCTTGCAGGCGCTCGCGCGCGGCGACGAGGGATTCCTGCTCGGCCTCGGCTATTCGACTCAGCGCGGCTATGGCAACGCGCACCCGTTCGCGGGCGAGATCCGGATGGGCGAGGTAGCGGTCGAGATCGTGCCGCCCGAGCTCGGATTTCCGGTGGAGATCGGCACCGTTACGATCACGGAATGCCAGGTGGTGAACCAGTTTCGCGGCTCGAAAACTGTGCCGCCGCAATTCACCCGCGGCTACGGCCTCGCCTTCGGCCATGCCGACCGGCGCGCGATGGCGATGGCGCTGGTGGATCGCGCGCTGCGCGCCGCGGAGCTGGGCGAGGACGTGACGGCACCCGCGCAGAGGCAGGAATTCGTGCTGTCGCACTGCGATAACGTAGAAGCGACCGGCTTCGTCGAGCATCTCAAGCTGCCGCACTACGTCGATTTCCAGAGCGAGCTGGAGACGATCCGGCGGCTGCGCCGTGACGCCGAGACCGCGATGCCGAAGGCCGCCGAATGATGCAGGGCTACAACTTCGCCTATCTCGACGAGCAGACGAAACGCATGGTGCGCCGCGCGATCCTCAAGGCGGTCGCGGTGCCGGGGCATCAGGTGCCGTTCGGCTCACGCGAGATGCCGCTGCCCTATGGCTGGGGAACCGGGGGGATCCAGGTGACGGCCGCGATCCTGGGTGCCTCGGACGTGCTCAAGGTGATCGACCAGGGTGCCGACGACACCACCAACGCGGTCTCGATCCGCCGCTTCTTCGCCCGCACCGCGGGCATCGCCACCACCACGCACACGGCCGATGCGAGCATCATCCAGACCCGCCACCGCATCCCGGAGGCTAGGCTGCGCGAGGATCAGATCATCGTCTATCAGGTGCCGCAGCCCGAGCCGCTGTACCGGCTCGAGCCGCGCCGCGCCGAAGCCACGCGGATGCACGCGCTCGCCGATTACGGCCTGATGCACGTCAAGCTGTACGAGGATGTGTCCCGACTGGGCCAGGTCTCGATCAGCTACGATTATCCGGTGATGGTCGCGGGACGCTATCTGGCGTCGCCCTCGCCGATCCCGGCCTTCGACAATCCGAAGATGCACAGGATGCCGGCGGTGCAATTGTTCGGCGCCGGGCGGGAGAAGCGCATCTATGCGATCCCGCCCTATACCGAGGTCCGCTCGCTCGATTTCGAGGACCATCCGTTCCGGCCCACCCGCGCGCCGCACGCCTGCGCGTTGTGCGGAGCGGCCGACAGCTATCTCGACGAGGTGGTGACGGATGATCGCGGCGGACGGATGTTCGTCTGCTCCGACACCGATCATTGCGAGCAGCGGCGCGGGGCGGCGGCGGCGTGACCGCGCCCCTGCTCGAAGCCGAGCACCTCTCGCTCGCATTCGGCGCGGTGCAGGCGCTCGCTTGCGTCGATGCCGCGCTGTGGCCGGGCGAGGTGCTGGCGATCGTGGGCGAATCCGGCTCCGGCAAGACCACGCTGCTCAACGTGCTGTCCGGCCACCTCGCACCCGATCAGGGCCGGGTGTGGTATCGCGATCCCGCCGGGCTGCGGCACGACGTCCATGCGATGCCGGCCCCTGCGCTGCGCACGCTGCACCGCTCCGACTGGGGGTTCGTGCAGCAGGACCCGAAGCTGAGTTTGCGCATGGGCGTCTCCGCCGGCGGTAATGTCGGCGAGCGGCTGATGGCGCAGGGTGCCCGCCACTACGGCCGGATTCGCGAAGCGGCACTCGACTGGCTGCGGCAGGTGGAGATCGACGCCGATCGCATCGACGACCTGCCGCGCACCTTCTCGGGTGGAATGCTGCAACGCTTGCAGATCGCGCGCACCCTGGTCACGCATCCGCGGCTGGTGTTCATGGACGAACCGACCGGCGGCCTGGACGTGTCGGTGCAGGCGCGGCTGCTCGACCTGATCCGCACCTTGGTGGCGCGATTGCAGGTCGCGGTGATGCTGGTGACGCACGATGTCGCCGTCGCCCGCCTGCTCGCCGGGCGGATCATGGTGATGCAGCGCGGCCGAGTGGTCGAAACCGGGCTCACCGACCAGGTGCTCGACGACCCGCAGCACGAATACACGCAACTGCTGGTAAGCTCGGTGCTGGCGGCATGACCACGCACCCCTCATGGCCGGCGAATGCCGGATCGTCGTCATGCTCGGCGAAGGCCGCACACTCGTCATGCTCGGCGGAGGCCGAGCATCCACGACTTTGCGGGCCCACGAAAGGCGTGGATGGTCGGCCGGAGCCTGTCCTCGGGCGGGCCTTCGGCCCGACCCGGGGGCCGACCATGACGGTGAGAATTGCGGCATGACCACGCTGATGCTGCGCGCCGAGGCGCTGGAGAAAACCTTCACCCTGCACCTGCGCGGCGGCCTCCGCCTGCCGGTGCTGCGCGACCTCGCACTCGACGTCCGTGCCGGCGAATGCGTCGCCCTGGCCGGGCCGTCGGGCGCGGGCAAGACCACGCTGCTGCGCAGCCTCTATGGCAATTACCGCGCCGGCGGCGGCCGCATCCTGGTGCGCCATCGCGGCGAGATGGTCGATATCGCGCGCGCCGATCCGCGCACCGTGCTCGCGGTCCGCGCCGAGACGCTCGGCCATGTCAGCCAGTTCCTGCGCGTGGTGCCGCGCGTGGCCGCCCTCGACATCGTGGCCGAGGCGGCGTTGGCGCGCGGTGCCGCACCGGAAGCGGCGCGGGAGCAGGCACGGGCGCTGCTCGCGCGCCTCGGCATCCCGCCGCGTCTGCACGCCCTGCCGCCCGCGACCTTCTCCGGCGGCGAGCAGCAGCGCATCAACCTCGCCCGCGCCTTCATCGCCCGCCATCCGGTGCTGCTGATCGACGAGCCGACCGCCTCGCTCGACGACGCCCGCCGCGACGTCGCGGTGGCGATGATGCGCGAGGCCAAGGCGGCAGGTGCCGCGATCGTGCTGATCGCGCACGACGTTGCGGTGCGCGACGCGATCGCCGATCGTCTGCTGACGCTGACGCCGTTGCAGGATGCCGCATGACCGTCGAGACCGTGCTGACCAACGCAATCCTGGTGCTGCCGCAGGAGACCATGCCCGGCACGCTGAAACTGTGCCGCGGCCGTATCGCCGCCGTCGATGCCGGGCGCAGCGCCGTCCCCGCCGCCATCGACCTCGAAGGCGACATGCTGATCCCCGGCGCGGTCGATCTGCATTCCGACAACCTCGAACGCCAGGTGCATCCGCGCAGCAGCGCGCGCTGGCCCTCGCGCGAGGCGATGATCGCGCACGACGCGCAATGCGCGGCCGCCGGCGTGACCACCGTGCTGGACGCGCTCTGCGTCGGCGACCTCGGCTACGAGAAGGATCGCAACCGCACCTTCCAGGAAGGTGTCGCCGATCTCGACGCGCTCGAGGGCACCGGCCTGCTGCGCATCGAGCACTTTTTGCACCTGCGCTGCGAGATCCCCGCCCCCGACACGCTCGACCTCCTTGAGCCCGCGTCCGGCCATGCGCGCGTGCGGATGGCCAGCCTGATGGACCACAGCCCGGGCGTGGGGCAGAACGCCGACCTCGACCGCTATCGCGCGCTGCGCCGGCGCGATGGCGAGGACGATTCCAGGATCGAGCGCCGCATTGTCGAGATGCTCGATCGCCGCGCCGTGCTGCGCGATCCCAATCGCCGCGCGCTCTTGGATCGGCTGCGGCGCGTGGGCGTGGCACTTGCCAGCCACGACGACCGCACCGAGGCGGAGGTGGAGGAGAATTATCGCGACGGCATCGCGATCAGCGAGTTCCCGGTGACGATCGCGGCCGCGCGCGCGGCGCGGGCACGCGGCATGGCGGTGATCGCGGGCGCGCCCAATCTGGTGCGCGGCGGCTCGCATTCCGGCAACGTCGCGGTCGTCGATCTGCTGCGCGCGGGGCTGGTTGATGCGCTCGCCTCGGACTACGTGCCGGGCAGCCTGATCTCGGCCGCCTTCCGCGCCGCCGCCCTCGGCCTGCTGCCGCTGCCGCAGGCGGTGGCCCTGGTCAGCCTGCGTCCCGCGCGCCTCGCCGGCCTCGCCGACCGTGGTGCGATCGCACCCGGTCTCGCCGCCGATCTGGTGCGGCTCCGGGTCCATGACGGCATCCCGGTCGCGCGAGAGACCTGGCGGGCGGGCGCGCGCGTCGCGTGATAAAACCCGTGGGCAACTCCGTTGCAATATGCATCGTCATGTATGGACGGCCCCCGTCTGGCAAGGAGGTTTTGGCGGCGCTGGCGATTGGTCTGGAGCGGTCATGTATTCGGCCTGTTGCTGCGGTCGAATGCTGACCGCTGGCCCCGATGGGTTACGCGGGCCGGGTTCCAAGCATCGCGGCGCGCTGTGGGGCGCGATGACGAGACGGAGTGTCCCGGTCCAGGTCCTGACCATTTTGCCGTCGCTGCCTTCTGCTCCTTGCTGGGTCACTGGCTGCTCTTCAGGCGAGCGGCCAGAAAGGGGAAGGTTTCTTGGTTTGGCTGCTGCGGGGCGTTCCTTCGTCCCGGCCTTCGTCCCGGCCTGTGTGGTTGCGGGCGCCGCGCGCAGCGGCGGTCAAGGGGGGCCGGAGGCCCCCGCCGCAGGCGGCGCGCAGCGCCCTTGACGGCCGCGAGCACGGCACCACGCTGGAGTGGGCCGCAGCTGCGGCCATCATTGCGCCACCTGTGCCGCGGGGCGGCGATAGGTCTCACCGGAGATCAGCATCGCCCAGGCGATGCGGGCGGTTTTCGCCGCCTGCGCCAAGACCACGACCTTCACCGGCCGGCGAGCCAGGATGCCGCGCTGCCAGGCGGTGGCGCGATCGGTGCGGCTGCGGGCATAGCGCATGATCGTGCTGGCGCCGAGGGCCAACAGCTTGCGCAGCCGGATGTCGCCCTGGCGGCTGATGCCGCTCGCGCGCCGCTTGCCCGCACTCGAATGCTCAAGCGGTGTCAGGCCGCACCAGGCGGCGAAGTCGCGGGCGCTGCGGAACTGCCGACCGTCGCCGATTGCGGTGACGATGGCGTGGGCGGTGATCGGGCCAACGCCGGGGATGGTGGCCAGCCGGCGCATCACCGGGTGCTCGCGGGCGGCCGCGACGATGCGTTCCTCCAGCGCCGCAATGTCGCGCTGCAACCTCTCGATGGTCTTCACCATGATGCGCAGCGGCACCCGAAGCGGCTCCGGGATCGCAACCTCCGCCGTGTCGTCGACCCGCCGCGCCAGCTCGGCAAAGCCCCGCCGGCCCTGGGCGGCGATGATGCCGAACTCGGCCAGCAGGCTGCGCGCGCAGTTCGTCAGCTGGGTCTGCTGCTTCAGCAGCAGATCGCGCGCGCGTTCCAGGCCACGCGCGGCCTGCTGCTCGATGCTCTTGATCGGCACGAAGCGCATGTTCGGCCGGCACACCGCCGCGCAGATGGCTTCGGCATCACGCGCGTCGTTCTTGTTGCGCCTGACGAAGGGCTTCACATAGGCGGCCGGGATCAGCCGCACCTCATGGCCGAGCGCCCGCAGCTGGCGCGCCCAGTAATGCGCGCTGCCGCAGGCCTCGATCCCCACCAGGGCGGGCGACTGCTTGGTGAAGAACGGCTCGACCTGGGTCCGGCGCAGCTTCTTCTGCTCGATCACCTTGCCGGTGCTGTCGGCCACATGCACCTGGAACACAGACTTGGCGATATCCAGGCCGATTATGGTAGCGTTCATGACGGACGGTCTCCGTTGCTGGTTGGTCAAACCCCAGCTTGGCACATAGATGCCGTCAGGGGGCCGTCCACCCAGCATCGCGAGGCGCGCTGCGCCGTGGCGATCCAGGCGGGCCGCTCCGTGCCTCCCGCCTGGATCGCCACGCCGCCCAGCGGCGGCTCGCGATGACGGCTGCGCCAGGTCCCGTTCTGTCTAGGGTCGCGCTCTACTGGGCGCCGGCGGCCGACGATCCGCTGTGGCGTGCGGGCAATACATGGCTCGGCCGCGACCCCGAGACCGCCGATCGCCTGCTTCCTCCCGACCTGCCCGGCATCGCGGGCCTGACCGAAGCGCCGCGGCGCTATGGCTTCCACGCGACGCTGAAGCCGCCGATGCGCCTCGCCGGATCGTGGCAGGCGTTCCGCCGCGACGCGGCGATGCTCGCCGCGCGCACCGCCGCCTTCCCGATGCCGCCGCTCGCGGTCGCCGACCTCGCCGGCTTCCTGGCGTTGCGCGAGGCGGCACCCTGCCCGGCGCTGCACGCCTTCGCCGATGCCTGCGTCGCAGCACTCGACGCGCACCGCGCGCCGCTTGACCCTGCCGAGCAGGCAGACCGGCGCGCGGCCGGCCTGTCGGCGGCGGAGGAGGCAAATCTGCTGCGCTGGGGCTATCCTTACGTATTCGATACGTTCCGCTTCCACGCGACACTCACCCGCCGGCTGAGTGCGGAAGAGCAGGCGTGGGTCGCCCCCGCCGCCCGCGCGCATTTCGCCGCCGCGCTCGCTGCCGATCGCCGGGTCACCGAACTCTGCCTGTTCACCGAGGCGGCCCCCGGTGCGCCGTTCATGCTGGCAGAGCGGCTGCCGCTAGCCGGTTCAGGATAGCGACCAGCCTGCGCCCGCCCTGCTCGATCGTGCCGTCGTTCATGATCGTGTCGCGCGGCAGGCCCTCGGGCAGCTTGACGGTGCGCGCCAGACGCGCGGCGACCGCAACCGCCTCGTCGCGCCCGCGCGCGGCCATGCGGCGTGCCAGCACGTCCGGCGGCGCGGTGACCTCCACCACGTGCAGCGGATAGCGCGAGCCGGCCTCGGCCAGCACGGTGCGCGACACGCTGGCGACGACGATCTTCCCCTCCGCCAGCCGCAGCCCGATCTCGGCGGGCACGCCGTACATCAGCCCGTGCGCACGCCAGGAGAGGGCGAAGGCGCCGGCATTCTGCCGCGTCACGAACGTCTTCTCGTCGATCGTCTCGTGGTCCTCGCCCTCCAGCGGCGGGCGGGTCACGGCGCGGCGGACGAAATAGAACCGCTCCTGCGCGCCAAGCGCCGTCCGGGCGGCATTGATCAGCGTGTCCTTGCCCGAGCCGGAAGGCCCGACCACCGCCACCAGCATCCCGCCTCCTCTTATTGACGCGGCGAAGCTTGCGCGTAGCCTGTTGCTCGCGCAACGGGAGCACACGCGATGTTCACTACCCGTCCGGAAATTGCCGGCACCTTCGGCGTCGTCGCCAGCACGCACTGGATCGCGAGCCAGACCGGCATGGCGGTGCTGGAACGCGGCGGCAACGCATTCGACGCCGCGGTGGCGACGGCGTTCGTGCTGCAGGTCGCCGAGCCGCACCTGAACGGGCCGGGCGGCGACGCGCCGATCATCATCCACGACGCCCGCGCGGGCGAGCAGCGGGTGATCTGCGGCCAGGGCGTCGCCCCGGAGGCGGCGACGATCAGGCACTTCGAGGAACTCGGCCTCGACCTCGTGCCCGGCACCGGACTGCTGCCGGCCGTGGTGCCCGGCGCGTTCGACGCCTGGTGCCTGCTGCTGCGCGACTGGGGCAGTTGGGAACTGGCCGACGTGCTGGCGTACGCGATCGGCTACGCGCGGCGGGGCATTCACATCGTCGCGCGCATCTCCGCCACCATCGAGGGCGTGCGCCCGCTGTTCGAGGCGGAATGGAAGTCGAGCCGCGACGTGTTTCTTCCCGGCGGCGCGGTGCCCGCACCGGGGAGCCTGTTCGCGCGCCCGGCGCTGGCCGACACCTGGGAACGCCTCTGCCGCGAGGCCGTGGGCGGCTCGCGCGAGGCCCGGATCGATGCGGCGCGCGACGCCTGGAATCGCGGCTTCGTCGCCGAGGCGATCGGGCGCTTCTACCAGGGCACCGAAGTGCTCGACACCTCGGGCCGCCGCCATCGCGGGCTGCTCGCGGCCGACGACCTCGCGCGCTGGCACGCGACGGTGGAAGCGCCGCTGGCGTACCAATACGGCGCGCACACGGTGCTGAAATGCGGGCCGTGGAGCCAGGGGCCGGTGTTCTTGCAGCAACTGGCGCTGCTGCGCGGCTGCGATCTGGGCGGCATGGACCCGGTCGGCGCCGAGTTCGTCCACACCATCGTCGAATGCGCCAAGCTCGCCTATGCCGATCGCGAGGCCTATTACGGCGACCCCGATTTCGTGCGCGTGCCGATGGAGGCGCTGCTGTCGGCGGAATACAACGACACGCGGCGTGCGCTTGTTGGCGCGAAGGCATCGCTGGCGCTGCGCCCCGGCAAGCTTCCCGGCTTCGATCCCTGGGTCGATCACGAAGCGGCGTCGCGCGCCGACTACGCGACGCGCGCGGCCGGAGCGGGCGAGCCGACCATTGCGCGCCTGGGCTTGATGGGCGCTGATACCTGCCACCTCGACGTGATCGACCGGCACGGCAACATGGTGAGTGCGACACCCTCGGGCGGGTGGCTGCATTCCTCGCCGGTGGTGCCGGAGCTTGGTTTCTGCATCACCACGCGCGGGCAGATGTTCTGGCTGCGCGACGGCGTGCCGAGCAGCCTCGCGCCGCGCAAGCGGCCGCGCACCACGCTCACGCCCAGCATGGCGCTGCGCGACGGCGTGCCGTGGATGGCGTTCGGCACGCCGGGCGGCGACCAGCAGGATCAGTGGTCGCTCGTTTTCTTTGCCCGCATGGTGCATCACAATATGACGATCCAGCAGGCGATCGACGCGCCGAGCTTCCATTCCGAGCACTGGCCGAGCAGTTTTTGGCCGCGCGCCGCCTATCCCGGCAAGCTGGTGCTGGAAGCGCGCTTTCCGCGCACCGTGGTCGAGGAGTTGCGCGCGCGCGGCCATCGCGCCGAGCTGGGTGAGGAGTGGTCCGAAGGGCGCCTGTCGGCCGCGCGCACCGAGCCGGACGGCCAGATGTTCGCCGGCGCCAACGCCCGCGGGATGCAGGGCTACGCGGTGGGGCGGTGATGGGCCTCGTGCCTCGGATGGCAGCAATGCGGCGTTTTGGCATGGGAAAAGATCGTGAAGCCCTCAGCCGCCCTTGACCTCAAGCGAGTCGCCGTACGCGAAGCTGCGAGCCGGTTTCGTGTCGCGAATCCGCGCGTATTCGGCTCGGGTACTGCACGGAACCGACACGGACGGTGGCGATCTCGATCTGTTGGTGGATGCGTTGCCGGGAGCGACCCTGTTCGATCTTGGTGGCCTGCAAGTCGAGCTCGAAGAATTGCTGGGCGTTTCCGTCGATCTGGTGACGCCGGGGGATTTGCCGGTCAAATTCCGCGATCAAGTTCTTGCGGAGGCGAGGCCGGTGTGAAGCATGAACCGCCTGCCCGACTACCTCGCCCACATCCAGCAAGCGGCGTCGGACGCGTGCAGCTTTGTCGAGGGACTGCATAAGGAAGAGTTCTTCGCCGACAAGCGCACGCAAAAGGCTGTCGTCATGAGCCTGGTCATTGTGGGCGAGGCCGCGACGAAGGTAATGGCTCGTTATCCCGAATTCGTAGCGAGGCACTCCGAAGTACCATGGCGTAGCATGCGCGGGATGCGCAACCGCGTTGCGCACGGCTACTTCGACATCGACCTCGAGGTGGTTTGGGACACGGTGCAGACCGCTGCGCCCGAGCTGCTCGATCGTCTGGCTGCCATTCGTCATGACGCCGAGTCCCATATTGAAAGTAGGGGCTACGAGTGAGCACGCGCCCCACCCTGCCGTTGTGGCTGCACCCGAACCGGCTGGTCGCGCGCTACCGCTTCGGCTTCTCCGCCGCGATCCGCCCTGGCAGCGGATGCCCGGGCGGCGGCATCCGCCTCGGCTTGGGCGCAGGCCGCGCCGGCGCCTTGCCGGCACGCAACTGCGCGATCGTGATCCGCGACGTGATCTGCTCGGGATCCGTCGCCAGCTCGATCACCGCCGGCCGGCCGCTCGCGACCGCGCGGGCGAAGGCAGGCGCAAACTCCGCCGTCTCGGTCACGCTCTCGCCGTGGCCCCCGAACGCCTCGATGAGCCGGCCAAAATCGGGGTTGGTGAGCGAGGTGCCGGAGACGCGGCCGGGATAGTCGCGCTCCTGGTGCATCCGGATCGTGCCGTACATCTGGTTGTTGAACACCAGCACGATCGGCGCCACGCCGTGATGAAAGGCGGTTGCGATCTCCTGCCCGGTCATCAGGAAGCCGCCGTCGCCGACGAAGCAGACCACCTGCCGGTGCGGATACGCGATCTTCGCTCCTACCGCCGCCGGCACGCCGTAGCCCATCGCCCCGTTGCACGGCCCGATGTAGCGCTGATGCTCGGAGAAGTGCATGAACCGCGTCGCCCAGGTGGCGAAATTGCCCGCATCCGTCGTAAAGATCGCATCCGGTGCCGCCATCTCCTCGAGCGTGCGCAAGCATCGCGCCACGTTCAGCTTGCCCTCGTACTCCGGCACCGCATGTTCGGCCTCGCGCAGCGCCCGCAGATCGGCGGTCCACTCCGCCCACACTGGCGGCGCGTCGGGTGCCCAGTCGCGCACCGCCGCCGCAAACGCATCGAGATCGGTCGGGATGCCGAGCGCCACGCGGAACACGCGCCCGATCTCGGCACCATCCGGATAGACATGAATGATCGGGGTTTCGCCCGCGAGATCGAACAGCGTGTAGCCCTGCGTCACCGCCTCCGGCAGCCGCGAGCCGATCGCGAGCACCAGATCGGCCTCGCGCACGCGCTCGACCAGCGCGGGGTCGCAACCGACACCGAGATCGCCCACGAAATTCTCGGCGGTGCCGTCATAGAGCGCCTGGCGCCGGAAGCCGACCGCGACCGGCAACTGCCAGGCGCGCAGGAACGCGGCGATACCGGCGCGCGCCGCCGCACTCCACACCGATCCGCCGAGCATCGCGAGCGGCCGTTGCGCGCGGCCCAGCATCGCGCGCATCCGCGCCAGCGCCGCCGGATCGGGATGCGGGCGGGCGACGTCGCAGGGACGCAAATCCGGCACCTCGACCACGTCGCGCTGCATTTCCTCCGACAACGCAATCACCACCGGGCCGGGCCGTCCGGTGGTCGCGACGTCGGCCGCGTGGGCCACCATCTCGGGGATGCGGCGCGCGTCATCGATCTGTGTGACCCACTTCGCGAGCGGGCCGAACATCCGGCGGTAGTCGATCTCCTGGAAGCTGTCGCGGTCGGTCTCCTCGAACGGGATCTGGCCCACGAACAGCAGCAGCGGCGTTGAATCCTGGGCCGCGATGTGCACGCCGATCGCGCCGTGGCAGGCGCCGGGTCCGCGCGTGACCATCGCCGCGGCGGGCCGGCCCGAGAGCTTGCCGAACGCTTCTGCCATGTTCACGGCACCCGCCTCGAAACGGCACGTCACCAGCTTCAGCCGGTCGCGCACCGCGTAGAGGCCGTCGAGCACGTCGAGATAGCTCTCGCCCGGCACCGCGAACACGTGGTCGATCCCTTGCGCCACCAGCGCATCGGCCAAAGCGCGTCCGCCGGTGCGCGGCTGCGTGCGCAGCTTGCGGGCCTGCGCGAGTTCCATGTCTGTCTCCCCGATCGCGCGCGCAGCTTACGCAGCGATGGGCGAGACCGAAAGGGCGGGTGGCCTCAGGCCTGCGCGGGCGTGGCTCGGAATGCGCCCGCCATCTCGGCAAGAAACCGGTTCATCGTGATCGGCTTGCGGCCGAGCAGTCGCTCGAGCAGGTCGTCAACCTCGCCCCCCTTGCCGCCCGTGTAGTACTCCTGCAGTTCGAGCAGTGCGGCAACCAGCCACTCCGGCATTCCCTGATCGCGCATCGCCTGCCGCTGCGCTTCCTCGGGGATGTCCACATAGCGGGCCGCGACCCCCGTCTGGCGGGTGATTTTCTCCGCAATTTCCGTGCAGGTCAGTGCCTCCGGCCCGTTCAGTTCATAGGTCTCGCCGTAATGTCCGCTGCCGCGCAGCGCGTCCGCCGCCACCTTGGCGATGTCGCGCACGTCCAGATAGCTGATCCGCGCATTCCCCATCGCGACGTAGAACGCACCCTGCGCGCGGACGCTCGGCGCATAGTAGGCGACGACATTCTGCATGAAGCTGTTGGGCCGCAGGATGCAATGCGCCATCGACCGCGCGGCCCTCAGCCTGTCCTCGACCTGCCGGTGCCAGCTCGGGAACGACTTGCCGTAATCTCCCGCGCCCAGGGCCGAATTGAGCACGATCCGCTGCACGCCGGCCGCTTCACTCGCGCTGATCACGTTGCTTTCCAGTGCCACCAGCTCCGGGACTGGCGAGCACACCAGATAGACGCTCACGATGCCGCGCAGCGCGGCCGCAAGGCTGGCCGGGTCCGCGAAATCGGCGATGACCGTCTCCGTCCCGCTCGGTGCCTTCGCCGCCTCCGCGGCGGAGCGGTACAGGGCGCGATGTGGCGCGCCGCTCTGTGCTACTTCCGCCAGCACCGCGCCGCCCACGGTGCCACTCGCTCCGGTGACCAGAATCATGGTGACTGTCCCCGCAATCGGCGCCCGGCGGACCCCGCCGAACGGCCTGATGTCCCCCTGCGCCGGATGCTCTCTCGCGCCGACCGGAAGAACGTACAACTTGACGACCGGCGGTAGCCAGCCGGCCGTTTGCCCGGCGGCGGCTTGCGCGCACGCACCGGCTGGGCTTCCCTCGGCGTGCGGCGAAGCGGAAGGGCGGATGGGGCTGATCTTTCTCGGCGATGACCGGATCGCGATCGGCGATATGACGCTGCGCTACACCCCCTCCGGCGCGGGCGGCACGCCGGATGCGCCGGTGCTGGTCAAGGATCGCGCCTTCATCGAGACCTATCAGGAGCTGCTCGCACCGCACGCGCCGCGGCGGATGCTCGAATTCGGCATCGGCGAGGGCGGCAGCGCGCTGTTCCACACCGAGCTCTTTGGCCTCGATCGGTTCGTGGGCGTGGATATATCCGAACCCTCCCCCGGCTTCGAGGAGCTGCTGGCGCGACGGCACCTGCGCGCGCGCATCCGCCCGTACTGGACCACATCGCAGGACGATGCCGCGCGGCTGCGCATGATCGTCATGCGCGAGTTCCCCGACGGGTTGCCGGACGTGGTGATCGACGACGCCTCGCATCTCTACGGCCCGTCCCGCCGCAGCTTCGAGATCGCGTTTCCGTTCCTGCGCAAGGGCGGCCTCTACATCATCGAGGACTGGGCCTGGGCGCACTGGGTGCACACGCAGAGCCCGGACAGCGGCTGGGACCGCGAGCTGGCGCTGACCAACCTCATTTTCGAGCTGGTGATGCTGCTGCCCTCGACCGATCTGGTGCGGCGGGTCGAAGTGCGGCAAGGTCTGGTGCTGATCGAGAAGTCGGACGCGGATTTCGACTGGGCGCGATTCCGGCTGGATGATCTGATCCGCAGCCGGGGAAGGCGGCCGAGCCCGATATGACATCAACGGCCCTTGATCCCTTGGCAGTGCCGCGGTTGCCCCCATCGTCATGCTCGGAAGGCCGAGCATCCACGACTTTGCGGCCGCGCGAAAGACGTGGATGGTCGGCCTTCGCCGACCATGACGGGTTGGTAACGGTCATCACCTAAGGCAGCCGCTATGAGAGCGATCTTCATTCAAATCAAATGCGAAATGGGTCACGCGTATCGCGTGGCCACCCTCGCGCGCGACACGATCGAGGAACTCTCCGAGATCTACTCGACCTCGGGCCAGTACGACCTGCTCGGCAAGTTCTATCTCGAACCCGAGCAGGACACCGGGCTGTTCGTCACCGAGAAGGTGCAGACGCTGCCGGGCGTGAAGGACACCTACACGCTGATCACCTTCAACGCCTTCACCGCCCCGGCGGGCTAGTATCCCGTTTCCGAAATTCCCCGTCATTGCGAGGAGCGGAGCGACGAAGCAATCCAGTGCGGTGCCGCGCGCAAGGCCCTGGATTGCTTCGCTTCGCTCGCAATGACGGGAATTGTCACGTCAACGAATTTCTGAACCAGGACACCAGCCGCCTCTCTCGCTCCTCGCGGTGATCCTTGACCGGACGCAGCGGTGGTGTTAGAGTTCCTAACGGAAACCGCACCCGCGGTCACGTTCAAGGAGCGACACATGAGAAGCGAGGATGGGCAATTCGTGGCCGGCGCCAGCGGCAACCCTGGCGGGCGGCCGCGGGCGGTGCAGCAGGCGCGCGACCTGATCGAGGCGCTGGCCCCGGAACTGGTGATGACGCTGATGGAGATCGTGCGGGACCGCAAAGTGCCGGCCCGGGCGCGCGTCGCGGCGGCGATGGGGCTGCTCGACCGCCGCTACGGGCGACCGAAACAGCAGGTGAAGTGGGCGGACGGACTGATCCTGCCGCTGCCCGACGACCAAGAGCGGGACGACGAAGAGCGGGGCGACGAAGAACCGGAGGAGCCCTGCCCGCCGGAGCCGCCCGCCGAGCCGGCCGCCGATGACGCTGCCCATGTCGACGCGGCGCCGGATGGCGATGAGCCTGCGGCCGAGCCGGTCGCGGCAGCCGCGGCCGAGCCGGACCCGGCCGTGACAAGCGACGCGGCGGTGAAGCAGCCGGGCCGGCCGGACGAGGCGCCGCCGCGACCGTCCGACGAGCCGGCACCATCTCACCTCGCAGGTGGCGGATCATGGCGGTTCGGGATGGACCACGGAGCACGGTCCCCCCACGCCGGCCCCAACCCTGTTCTGAGGCGCCGCTTTCCCCACCCGGCGGTGGGGTCGCCAACTCCTGTTCTGAGGTGCGGCTTGATCCACCCCTGTCCTGAGGTGCGGCCCTGATCCGCCCCTGTTCTGAGGCGCGGAGCAGCGCGATGAGGGCCGGCGGATCAGGCCGCCGCCGCCTCCCGTCCCACCTGCACCCGGGCGACGCGCCGCCCGTCCATCTCCAGCACCTCGAACCGCCAGCCGCCGAACACGATCCGGTCGCCCGAGCGCGGCACCCGCCGCAGCAGCGCCAGCAGCAGGCCGGCGAGCGTGTGATAGCTGCCCTCGCCCGGCAGGTCGGGCAGCAGCAGCCGCGCCTTGACCTCATCGACCGGCATCATCCCGTCCATCACCAGCGTCCCCTCCGGCGCCCCCTCCCCCACTGCCGGTGCCGGCCCGCCATCCTCGGGATCGCCGACGATCGCCTCCAGCACATCGGTCGCCGTCACCACGCCCTCGAAGCTGCCGTATTCGTCCATCACCAGCGCCAGCCCCACCGGGTCCGATTTCAGCCGCTCCAGCGCATCGAGCGCGGTGACGGTATCGGGCACCACGATCGGGGTGCGCAGCGCCGCCGAGACCGACAGATCGCCGCCGTCGAGCAGCCGGTCCAGCATGTCCTTGGCCTGGACCACGCCGACCACGTTATCGACCGAGCCATCGCACACGACGAAGCGGCTGTGGGGCGCGCCTTTCAGCGCTGCGATGATGTCGCGCTTCGGGTCGCCGCGGTCGACCCAGGCGAGTTCGGTGCGCGGCGTCATGATCGCGCGCACCGGCTTGTCGGCCAGCCGCAGCACGCGCTCGATGATGTCGCGCTCCTCGGCCTCCAGCACGCCTTCCTGCGCGCCCTCGGCGAGCAGCGCCCGCAGCTCCTCCTCGGTGACCCCCGCCCGCGCCGCGCGCGCCGGGCCGAACAGGCGCAGCACCAGCGCCGAGGAGACGCTCAGCAGCCACACGACCGGGCCGGTGATCCGCGAGAGCAGCGCGAGCGGGCGGGCGATGCGGGCCGCGATCGCCTCCGGCCGGCGGAGTGCCAACTGCTTGGGCACCAGCTCGCCGACCACCAGCGTCAGGTACGTGATCAGCAGCACCACCAGCACCAGCGACAGGCCGCCCGCGAATGGCCGCAGCCAGGTGACGCGGGACAGCGCGCCGCTCAGCGTCTCCGCCAGACGCGCGCCGCCGAACACCCCGGCCACCATCCCCACCAGCGTGATGCCCACCTGCACCGTCGGCAGGAAGCGCTGCGGCTCCTCGGTGAGCTGGCGCGCCGCCTGGGCCCCCGCCACGCCCTTGCGCTCCAGCACCAGCAGCCGCGCCCGCCGCGCCGAAACCAGCGCCAGCTCGCTCATCGCGAACACGCCGTTCAGCACGATCAGCAGCAGCACGACCACGATCTCGATCGCCAGCATCATGGCGTCCAGCATAGCCGGCAATGCGGTGCCAGCGCGAAATGGCGAGGGCGACGCGGCGCGGCGGCGGGGTTACAAGGGGCGGCGTCGCAATCGGAGAGGCCCGCATGAACCGCCGCCTGCCCGCGCTCGCGATCCTGCTCGGCATCCTGGGCCTGATCCCCTTCATCGTCTGCGGCCTTGGCGGCGTCACCCTCCGCTGGCAGGAGAGCGCGCCGCAGCTTCTGGCGGCGCTGACGGCTTACGGGGCGGTGATCCTGGGCTTCCTGGGCGGGGTTCATTGGGGGTTCGCGCTCGGCGATGAGGCCGGGCGCGGCGAGCGGCCGCGGCTGGTGCTCGGCGTGGTGCCGCCGCTGATCGGCTGGGTGGCACTGCTGGTCCAGCTTGTGGCCCCGATCGAGGCGGGGATTGCCGTGTTGATCGCGGGCTACATCGGCGCGGGTGTGCTCGACGCCTCGTTGCGCCGGCAGGGCTTCGTGCCGTCCGGCTATCTGGCACTGCGCTGGGGCCTCACCGCCGCCGTTGTCGCGTTGCTGGCGACCGTCCTGGTGCTGCGGCTGGCCAGCGCGCATATCGTGCTCTGAGGTTTGGAGCCGCGGGATTCAGACATCTCTCCGTAATGGCGCAGGCTCAAGCCCTCTCCGCCCCTCGGGGCGGAGAGGGTTGGGTGAGGTGGGGGCCGGCCGCGCGATGACCGATGCGGCGCGAGCGGCTAAGAGTATTCTCGCGGCGTCGGCGTTTCCCCCACCTCACCCCGACCCTCCCGCCCCGAGGGGCGGAGAGGGAGTTGAACGTCGTTGAAGGGCCGCCTGAGATGCGTCAATACCGCGGGATGTGGAGGATGCGCGAATGGCCGAGCACGCGCTGATCGCAACGCTGCGCGCGGCCCGGGTGGTGCCGGTGATCCGCACTCGATCGGCGGCCAATGCCCGGACCGTCGTGGGTTGGCTGCGCGACGCCGGCCTGCGCGTCTTCGAGATCACCCTGACCGTGCCCGACGCACCGGCGCTGATCGCGGAACTCGCCGCCGACCCGGCCCTGCTGGTCGGCGCCGGAACGGTGCCGGACGCCGCCCGAGCGCGCGCGTGCCTTGACGCCGGCGCGCGGTTCATCGTCGCACCCTGGGTCGATCCGTCCCTCGCCGCCCCGTGCCGGGACGCGGAAGCGGTGCTGATGCTGGGCGCGCTGACACCCACCGAGGTGCGCGCGGCCCTCGCCGCCGGGGCGGATGTGATAAAACTGTTCCCCGCCGCCTCCGCCGGCGGGCCCGGGCATGTCGCGGCGCTCGCGAGCGTGTTCCCCGGCGTTGCGTTCTGCCCCACGGGCGGGATCGCGCCGGCGCAGACGCCGGACTACCTCGCGGCGGGGGCCGCGTTCGTGGGCATCGGCGGCGCGCTCGTGGACGAGCGCCGGATCGCCGCCGGCGACCGCGCCGCGATCGAGGCCGCCGCGCGCGCGGTGCGGTGAGCAGGGTGGGCTTCGACATCATCGCGATGGGCGAGCCGATGCTGGAGTTCAACCAGCAGCCGGCCGGGCCGGACGGGCGGCGCCTCTATCTCGAAGGCCACGGCGGCGACACCTCCAACGCCGCGATCGCGGCGGCGCGGCAGGGGGCGCGGGCCGCCTACGCAACCTCGGTCGGTGCCGATGCGCCCGGCGACAGCTTCATCGCGCTCTGGCAGCGCGAGGGGGTGGACACCTCGCTGGTGCGGCGCGATCCGGGGCGACCCACGGCGGTCTATTTCGTCACTCACGGGACCCACGGGCACGCGTTCACCTTCTATCGCACCGGCTCGGCCGCCAGCGCCTACGGCCCCGAAGACGTGCCCGTGGACGCGATCGCCGGCGCACGCTTCTTGTATGCCTCGGGGATCAGCCTCGGCATTTCGGCATCCGCCGCCGATGCGGTGTTCCGCGCGATCGAAGTCGCCCGCGCCGCCGGCGTCGCGGTGGCACTCGACACCAATTATCGCGCGCGGCTGTGGCCGGCAGCACGAGCCGCGGCGGTGATCCACGCCGCCGCGGCCGCGAGCGAGATCGTGCTGCCGACGATGGAGGATGCGCGCACGCTCACCGGCCTCACGGCGACCGACGCCGTGCTCGATTTCTATCTCCGCCTGGGTGCGAGACTGGTGGCACTCAAGATGGGGGAAGCGGGCGCGTGGCTCGCAACCCCCGAGCGGCGGGTCGCGATCGGCGCCCATCCGTGCCGCCCGGTCGATGCCACCGGCGCCGGCGATACGTTCGGCGGCAGCCTGCTCGCCCGCCTCGCCGCCGGCGACGCGCCCGAGGACGCCGCCCGCTACGCCGCCTGCGCCGCGGCGCTGGCAACCGAGGGCTACGGCGCGGTGGCACCGATCCCGCACGCTGCGGCGGTGCACGAGGCGCTGGCAGCCGGAGCGGTCACAGCAGCTCCCCGAGATGCCCTGCCCTCTCACTGACCCGGCGCATACTTCGTTCCGGTGACCAGAGCAGCGGCCGCAAGGGCCGCGATAACGACGGCAAATACGATGTGGGCGGCGATCGAACTGGCGAGCGCCGACAATAGGCCAATCCCGATCACCGGCAGGGAATTGCCGGCATAGACGGCGACGAGATAGCCCGAGACCACCTCGCCACGCATCTGCCCGGGTGCGATGCGGTTCACCACCTCCAGGCTGCCGCGGTAGCCGAGCGCGGCCGAGACGCCGCCGAGCACCGTGGCGAAGAGCAGGATCGGCATGGACAGGGCGACCTCCGCGACGACGAGGAGGCCCAGGCTGGGAAGCAGCACGGCCAAGCCGCTCAGCATGGCGGTTCGGCTGCTGAACTTGCCAGTCGCGATAACGGCCAGTGTGGAGACGGCAAACAGCTCGAACACGACAACGCCGGACATGGCCGGCGCGGTCTGATGCAATGTTTCCGCGAGCAGGTTCGGGATGAGTGCCGCGTAGAAGCCAAGCAGGGCGAAGATCACGAACGCGGTGACAGCGGGGGACAGGAACTGGAGTCGGATTTGCTTTGGAACGCCAAGCCGGGGCCGCAGCGACAAGTCCCCGAACCGACGCACCGGGTCCTTCACCGTCTCCGGCGTGAACAGAATGGCGATACCGACTGCGAATAGCACAACCAAATAGACGACGAAGGAGAGCCGCAACGGCCACGACGCGAACTGCGCCAGCAATCCCGCGAGCAGCGGCCCCACCGCGAGACCCACGAAGTTCGCCGCGGAAGCGATCCGCGCGGCGACTGCCTTGTCTCCTCGCGGCTGCAATTCCGCGATCCAGGCGGTCGCGGCGCCGGCGGCAAGCCCGGTGGCGAACCCGCTCAATACCCGCGCCACGAACAGCCACACTGTTCCGCCCGCGAGCGCGAACACCACGGTGCTGGCGAGACCGAATCCGATTGCCGGCAGGGTGGCGCTCCGACGGCCTATCTGGTCGGACAGGCGGCCGAACACAAACAGTGCAGCGAGATTGCCAAGCACATAAGTCGCATAGACCAGGGTCAGCGTAATCTCGGAAAACCCGAAGGCCCGGCGATAGAGCGGATACAAGGGTGTAGGAAGTGTCGCACCCACGAACATGATCGCAAGCTCGACCGCGACGATCGTCATGCCGAAAGAGCCGCCTGGCCTCCGGTGCAGCTCGGTTTTCTCCAATGCAGAGGCCTTCCGGCATAGGGAAGTCTATGTTACTGGTCACTCTACTTGATCATTGCGGCCGGATGCCTCGGTCGGGACCGAAGCATTCGTGATTGTGATCCGCGGTCGGGCACGGCCGGGGCGGTCACAGCAGCTCTTCGAAGCGGCAGTTGACCAAAAGCTCGCCGATCGTGGCGTTGGACGGCAGCAGCAGCATGGTCTCGGTGAGGCGTGCCAGGTCGGCGGGCTGGATCATCTCGCGCGGCGGGATCGTCTTGACCCATCCGGTCATGTCGGTCGCGACGAAGCCGGGGCAGATCGCGGTCGCCCGCAGGCCGGCGTCCCAGCCTTCCCGCCGGATCGCCTGATTGAGCGCCAGCACGGCGAACTTGCTGATCGCATAACCGACGTTTTCGTTCTTCACCCGCTTGCCCGAGAGCGAGGCGAAGGTTGCGAC
The DNA here is from genome assembly GCA_963754235.1 of uncultured Alphaproteobacteria bacterium. Classification (GTDB taxonomy): domain Bacteria; phylum Pseudomonadota; class Alphaproteobacteria; order Acetobacterales; family Acetobacteraceae; genus DATAYA01. Next base: position 46,062 of record CAVWFK010000036.1, read on the forward strand.
GCGGCCTTCCCCGCACGCCCGCAGATGCGGCACGGCAAGCCGCGTGAGGCGGAGCGGGCCTTTCACGTTGACCTCCCACATCCGGTCGAGCGGCCCTTCGTCGGCATCCTCGAGCCGCGCCACCGGGTTGATCCCGGCCGCGTTCACCAGCGCCTGGATGCGCCCGAAGCGCGCGACGGTCGCGGCGACCCACTCTTGCGCTGAGGCCACGCTCTCCGCGTCGTAGCGGTGCAGCATGAGACGGTCGCTCTCGCAGAGGCCGCGCGGCTCGCGCACCCCGGCCGAGACCAGGAAGCCGGACGCCAGCAGCCGCTCCGCGACCGCGCGGCCGATGCCGCGCGCCGCACCCGAGATCATCGCGACGCGGTCCTTGGGGTCGAGCATCCGCCTTCTCCATCAAAGTTGAGTGCCGAGTGTGCAACACCTCGCTGCTCTCCCGTTAGGCTGCGCGTTGACACTTCGGCACACAAAGGGGATGGCCATGCGGAAGATCGCCGTGATTACCGGCGCCGGAGCGGGCGTCGGCCGCGCCACTGCGACGGAGTTCGCACGCAACGGTTGCGACGTGGCGCTGCTGTCGCGCGATCCCGACCGGCTCGAACACGCGGCGGCCGAATTGCGGCGCTTCGGCGTGCGCACCCTGCCGATACCGACCGATGTGGCGGATGCCGCGGCCGTGGAAGCTGCGGCCGAGCAAGTGGAGCGCGAGCTTGGCCCGATCGACGTCTGGGTGAACGTGGCGATGGCGACGGTGTTCGCGCCGGTGCACAAGCTGACCGCCGAAGAATTCCAGCGCGGCACCACGGTCACCTATCTCGGCCAGGTGCATGGCACGATGGCGGCGCTGAAGCGCATGCGCAGCCGCAATCGCGGCTCGATCGTCTGCGTCGGCTCCGCCCTCGCCTATCGGGCGGTGCCGCTGCAATCGGTCTATTGCGGTGCCAAGTTTGCCATCCGCGGCTTCCTCGGTGCGCTGCGGTCGGAGCTGTACCACGACAAGCTTGACATCAGCGTGACCGAAGTGGATTTGCCGGCGGTCAACACGCCGCAATTCGACTGGGCGCGGAACAAGATGGACCGCAAGCCGCAACCCGTGCCGCCGATCTTCCAGCCAGAGGTGCCGGCACGGGCGATCTATTTCGGCGCCTTCCATCCGCGGCGCCAGATCTGGGTGGGTTTCCCCACGGTGCGGGCAATTCTTGCCAACCGGATCGCGCCGGGGCTGATCGACCGCTATCTCGCCAAAGCCGGCTACACCGGCCAGCTCACCGATCAGCGGTCGGACCCCGATGCCCCCGGCAATCTGTTCGAGCCGGTGCCCGGCGCGTATGGCGCCCACGGCCGCTTCGACGGGCGGGCGCGGACAAGAAGCTGGGAGGTGTTCACCAGCCGCCACCGCAATGCCGCCTGGGCGGCGGTGCTGGCAGGGCTGGTCGGCCTGCATCTGCTGGCCAGGCGGCTCAACATCTGATGGCGGCGGCTACTTCAGATGGCACGGCTTGCGCGTTGGCGGAACGTGCAACTGAACCGTCATCAGCACCGCCGGCACGTCGCCGATCGTGCCGGAGCGGTGGCCCTTGCGCCCGTCGCGCGGCGTGCAGCCCTGGTCCTCCCCGAACGAGAACTCGCCGGGTCCCTGCTCGATGCGCGTGCCGTCCATGGATTCGATCCACCAACGGCCGGAGAGCACGACGATCCATTGCGGCGCCGGGTTCTCGTGCCAGTCTCCGACCCAGCCGACCGGCTGCACGGTGACGACAACCGTCGACGGGCAGCGGTCCTGCTTGTTGTTCCACTGGGGAGCGGCGCCGCCCACGCCCTTCAATTCGAACTCCGTCAGGGCGCACCGGGCCTGATGACTGACCCCGTCGGCGTCAACCCACAGGTGCCAATAGGGGATCTCCGGCCGCGGTCCCGTGTTCTCGGTCATTCGCTCCTCCCCTCGACAGTGGCCGGGTATCTGCCTGAACTTTCCGCCCCGCGCGCCGTTCCGTCGGTCGCGCTCAGATGACGAACGCCGCGGAGACGGGAGGACGATCAGGATGGGACCGAGCACCGTTATCGAGGCTGCGATCCGCTATCTCCTCGTAAGCCTGTTTTTCCCGTTCAGCGCTCTCGACAAGATCCTCAACTTCCAGGGAGCGGTGGATCAGGCGAAGGAGCTGATCCCCGCGGAAAAGCCCGCCAAGGCACTAATACTGGCGGGGCTCGGTGTCGAGATCCTGGGGCCTTTGGGGATTTTAACGGGCGTCCTGGACCGCTCCGCCGCATTCGTCATGGCCGGGTATTGCGGCGTGACGGCACTGCTGTGGAAACGATTCTGGGAGCATGACGATCTGTTGCGCCCGGGCAAGAGCCAAGGACGTGACCTATTTTGGGACTTCCTGAAGAATTTCGGGTTGGCTGGCGGATTCCTGCTGATTACCTTTGGCACGCGAGCAGGGGCGACGCGCGGCTTTTTCGACAATCCCCTGTCCTCATCTCACCCCTATGTCAAACCAGGATCAGAAGATGGCCGTCGGGGTCACGCGCGACGCGTGGCGCGTCGCGCGGTGGGGCGGTGAGCGCCACCGTCACCCAATCCGTCGCCACATCGCGCGGGTCGGTAATTCCGGCCGGCCGGCCCGGCGGGCGATAGCCGAGCAGTTCCAGCCCGGGTCCGTTGTCCGAGGCAGGCCGCAGGCCCGTCACCCGTGCCCGCGCGCCGGCCAGCCCGTCCAGCCGAGCCTGAGCGGGGCCGCGGTTCCGTGTTTGGTCGCTCACCCGCAGCCCGAGCGCGCGATAGAAGCCGAGGCTGCGCCGGGTCGAGGCGATCGAGAGCGCGCTGTGGTCGATGCCCAGGAACAGGGCACCGGATAACTGGGCACCGGATGCGTCCTGGTGCCAGACAGCGCGGCCCTGGCCGGGCGGAAACCAGATCAGCTCCAGCGGGTGGCCATCCGGATCGTGGAACTTGAACGCCCGCACGGCGCCATTCGCCGGCGGCAGCAATTGTGGCCCATTCTCGCTGATCGCTCGCCAGCCCGTGCACGCGCCAAGATGCGCGTAGGCAGCATCGATGTCGCTCACCACGATCGCCATATGCTGGAACCACAGATCGTTGCTCCGGCTGTCGGGCGGGTATGGCCGGCCAAGCGTTGCCGGTCGCACCAGCGCAATGGTCTGCGCGCCCAGCCGCATCACCACCTCGCTCGTGCCGTCATCGCTGAGGCCGAGTGCTGCCAGCGTCGCGCGGTCGCTCGGTCCTCGCGCGATCGCGCAAAACCCGAGCGCGTCGCGATAGAACGCCTCCGCCCGGTCGAGGTCGGATACCACGCGGCTGATGCGCAGGATGTGCTCTGCCTGAAACCGGCGGTGCCGCGACCGGCCGGCGGCCCACAGCAGAGCGGCCGCCGCGAGGAGCATGGCCGCGCGGGCGATCGTCACCCGGCCAGCCGCTCCTTGATGCGGTCGGCTACCCGAAGCGCATTGGCGATGATCGTCAGCGTCGGGTTCACTGCGCCGATCGAGGGGAAGAAACTCGCATCCGTGATATAGAGGTTATCCAGCTCGTGCGCCTTGCAGTCGAGGTCCAGCACCGAGCTGGCCGGGTCGGTGCCGAAACGGCAGGTGCCGGCTTGGTGCGCAGTCCCCGCGATCGGGATGTCCTTGCCCAGATAGAGGCGGCGGTCGATCAGATGCGGCCACGCCCCCAAAGGTATCAGCAGCCCCTCTAGCTTGCTCCGGAGCCGCTTTGCCGCCTCCTCGTTGCCTTCGTGGATGTCCAGCACCACGCGATCGCCGTCGTAGCGGATGCGGTTCTCCGGCCGCGGCAGATCCTCGCTCTGCAACCAGAAATCAATGGAGTGCTCGGCCATCTTCTCGAACGGCATCTCCGGCAGCCAGGATAGATACCCGGGCAACGCCTCGCCCCGAATCTGCTCGCCGTGCGAGGTCGCGCACATCTGGATCAGGCCCAGCGGATACTCCCAGTCGGGGGCACCGAAGTAGAAGTCGCTGAATGCCAGCGTCTTCTGGAACACCGTGTGGTTCGGCCGCTTCAGCAGCGCCATCACCACGGACATGTTATGCCGCACGTAGTTGCGCCCGACCTGATCGGAGCCATTGGCAAGCCCGTTCGGATGCGCCTCGCTGGCCGAGCGCAGCAGCAGCAGCGCGGAACTCAAGGCGCCGCAGGCGGCCACCACGATGTCGGCCGAATACTGCTCGAACTGATTGTCGCGGATCACGTGCACACGGCTGACGCTGCGGCCGGCGGCGTCGGTTTCCAGCCGGGTCGCGTAGGCGTTGGTCAGCAGCGTGAAGTTAGGATACGCCGCACGGGTGGGGTCCACGCAGATCACCTGCGCGTCGGCCTTCGCGTTGATCGCGCAGGGGAAGCCGTCGAACGCGTCGCAGCGGATGCAAGGGCTATAGGTGGCGGCGCTGCCGTCCGGGTTCTGGTCCAGCTTGATGCCGAGCGGCAGATGGAACGGGTGCAGCCCCTCGCCTTGCAGGATGCCATTCAGTTCCTGGATGCGCGGCTCGTGTTGCACCGGCGGATAGGCGTAGGGGGCGCTGGACCAGGGCTCGGTAGGGTCTTCTCCGCGCTGCCCGTGTACGTGATACAGCGCCTCGGCTTGCGTATAGTACGGCTCGAACACGTCGTAGCCGAGTGGCCAGGCCGGAGAGATGCCGTCCTTGTGTTGCAGCTCGCCGAAATCGCGCTCGCGGAGGCGGAACAGGGCGGCGCCGTAAACCTTGGAGTTGCCGCCCACATAGTAGTGCAGCCCGGGATGAAAGCTGCGTCCGTCCGCACCGTACCAGGTGTCGGGCGCCTGATAGACGGCATCCACAAAAACGGTCTTGGAATCCCAGTTGCGCCGCGAGCGCGGTAGGTAGTCGCCGCGCTCCAGCATCAGAATGCGTTTGCCCGTGGCGGCCAGGCGTTGCGCGAGCGAGGCGCCGCCGGGACCGCTGCCGATGACGATCACATCGTAATGGTCGCTGGTCGCCGCCACGCCTCAGCCCTTGCCGCTCAATCCTTGCCGCCTGGCAACACGCCGGCCAGGACTTGCCTCGCACTTTCCTTCAGCACGCTGCCCAGTTCCGGCTCGCTGCCCATCATGGTCATGAAGTTCTTCGCATCCTTCAACGTGATATGCGGCGGCAAGGGGGGCACGTTCGGGTCCGTGTAGCACTCGAGAATAACCGGGCGGTCGGCCGCCAGCGCCTCGTCCCACGCAGCACCCAGCTTCTCCGGATCATCGACGAAGATGCCCTTCAGACCCAACAGTCCGGCATATTTGTGGTACGGGAAGTCGGGGATGGTCTGCGTCGCCGGCGTCTTGCCGTCGCCGAGCTGAATGCGTTCCTCCCACGTCACCTGGTTGAGGTCGCGGTTGTTCAACACCATCACGATCAAGCGCGGGTCGGACCACTCCTTCCAGTATTTGCTAATGGTGATCATCACGTTCAGTCCGTTCATCTGCATCGCACCGTCGCCGATGAAGGCGATGACGACACGATCCGGGAACGCCATCTTCGCCGCCATCGCGTAGGGCGTGGCCGCACCCAGAGACGCCAATCCCCCCGAGAGCGACCCCATCATGCCGCGACGAATCCGGATGTCGCGCGCGTACCAATTGGCGACCGAGCCGGAATCGCCGGTCATGATGCAGTTCTCCGGCAGCCGCTTCGACAGCTCCCAGAACACGCGTTGCGGGTTGATCGGATCGGCCGGCTCCATCGCCCGCTCTTCCAGCGTCTTCCACCACTTGGCGACGCCGGTCTCGATCCCCCGCCGCCAATGACCCGCCGGCTTCTTATCCAACATCGGCAGCAGGGCGCGCAGGGTTACGGCGCTGTCGCCCACCATGTTCACCTCCATGGGATAGCGCAGGCTCAGCCTGGTGCCGTCGATGTCGATCTGCACGCCGCGCGCCTCGCCCGGCTTGGGCAGGAACTCGCTGTAGGGGAAGCAGGAGCCGATCATGAAGAAGGTGTCGCAGCCCTTCATCAGATCCCAGCTCGGCTTGGTCCCGAGCAGGCCGATCGAACCCGTGACCCAGGGCAGCTCGTCGGGAAGGGCGGCCTTGCCCAGCAGCGCCTTGGCGGCCCCCGCCTGCAGCCGGTCGGCAACCTCGATCACCTCGTCGGTGGCCCCCAAAGCGCCCGCGCCGACCAGGATGCCGACCTTCTTGCCGGCGTTGAGCACATCGGCCGCCCGCCGCAGGAGCGCCTCGTCCGGCAGTTGCGCCGGACCGGCGTAGCCGACGCCGGTATGGGTGGTGCCGTGGACCACCGGCGGGTCTTCGTAAGTCATCTCCTGGAGGTCATTCGGGATGATGACGCAGGTGACGGTGCGGCGGTTGGATGCGGTCCGCACCGCCCGATCAATCAACTGGCGCACCTGCCCCGGCAAAATGGCCATCGCGACGAAGTCCGCGGCCACGTCCTTGAACAGCGACTGCAGATCGACTTCCTGCTGATAGCCGGCACCGATGGACGTGCGCGCCTGCTGGCCCACGATCGCCACCACGGGCACGTGATCCATCTTCGCGTCATAGAGGCCGTTCAGCAGGTGGATCGCACCCGGTCCTGAGGTCGCGTAGCAGAGCCCGACCTCGCCGGTAAACTTGGCGTGGGCCGACGCCATGAAGGCCGCCATCTCCTCATGCCGGACCTGGATGTATTTCAGGCTGTCCTGAACCTTTTGCAGCGCCACGTCGAGGCCGCCGACACCGTCCCCAGGGTAGCCATAGACGCGCTTGAGCCCCCATTCCTGCAACCGGTGCCACACGTATTCGCTGACATTCATGCTCATGGGAGGCGCTCCAACCCTGCAACCGAACGGAGCACGCCAACCGATGGACGCGCGTTCGCGATGCCGCAGCGGTTACGCGCCACCCTCCCCCGCGTTCCCGCGTTTGCGGTCAAATCGTGGCAGCGGGGCAGGGCGATCGCATTTGGACACGATGTTACCGTCATGGTCGGTGGAGGCCGACCATCCACGTCTTTCGTGCGGCCGCATCGTCGTGGATGCTCGGCATTCGCCGAGCATGACGGGGTTGGGGCCCCCTCGGGTCAGGAGCGGTCGATGCAGATCGAAGTGGTCGTGGACGCGGATGCGACGATCGGGGAGTCGCCGACCTGGGTGCCCGGCGAGAACGCGCTCTACTGGATCGACGTCAAAAGGCCCGCGCTCTATCGCTTCGATATCGCAAGCAATGTCCAGCACACCTGGCCGATGCCGAGCGATATCGGTGCCTTCGCCCTGGCCGCGGACCCGCCGGGAGCAGTGGTGGCACTGCGGACCGGGATGTTCCGGCTCGACTTCGCATCCGGGTCACTCGACCTCCCTCGCCCCGCCGCCCTTCGACCCGGCGCTGTTCCGCTTCAATGAAGGTGCGTGCGACAGGTACCGGCCGCTTCTGGGTGGGCGTCATGTTCGACCCGCTTGATGGTACGCCGCCACCGCAGAAATCATCCCTGCACAGCTTGACCCTGCGCGGCGGCCTGCGCCCCGAACCGGACGCCGCCGAACTGCATAACGGCATGGCGTGGAGCCCCGACGGGCGCGAGTTCTACCTGTCGCATAGCCAGCATCAGGAGGTGTTCGCCTTCGCGTTCGACGCGGCGGCCGGCCGGCTCGGCGCGCGCCGCCTTTTCGTGCGCACCCCGAAGGCGCTTGGCCTGCCCGATGGCGCTGCCATCGACAGCGAAGGCGGCTACTGGTGCGCGCTGCACGGCGGCAGCCGGTTGCGGCGCTACACGGTGGCGGGTGAAATGGACCGCGACATCGCGCTCCCGGTGAGCCAGCCGACCATGTGCGCCTTTGCAGGCCCCGCCCTCGACGTGCTCTACGTGACCAGCGCCACCGACAAGCTCACGCCGGAGCAGCGCCGAGCCGAGCCGCTGGCCGGCGCGCTGCTGCGGCTGCGGCCCGGCGAGAGGGGCATCCCCCGGCCCTGCATGGTGCGCTGATTTCCGATCCAGGATCGGTGCCGTCACAGCGAAAGGGATGCCGCGTGATGGCCGTGCAGAACAGGGTGCCGGGACGGGCCGCGACACCGCGCGAGTTCACGCTGGCCCTGGTGCTGCTCTGGCTCTCGGGCGCCGCGCTCAGGGTGACCATCCTGGCGGTGCCGCCGCTGCTGCCGCGCATCACCGCCGAGCTCGGCCTGAGTGCGACCGACATCGGCCTGCTGACCGGTCTGCCGCCGCTGCTCTTCGCGCTCGCGGCAGTGCCGGGCGCGGTGCTGATCGCCCGCTTCGGCGCGGTCTCGACACTGGTGGCGGGGCTGTTGCTGAACGCGCTCGGCACGGTTGCGCGCGGCTTCGCCGGCAGCGCGCTCGGCCTCGACGCGACGACCGGACTGATGTGCCTGGGCATCGCGGTGATGCAGCCGGCGCTGCCGCCGCTGGTGCGGGCCTGGGCGCCGGCACGCATCGGCTTCGCCACCGCAGTCTTTACCAACGGCTTGCTGGTGGGCGAGCTGGTCCCGGTCGCCTGGGTGCCGCAACCGGTGCTGCCCCTGCTCGGCGACGGCTGGCGTGCCTCGCTGTCGATCTGGGCGCTGCCGGTGCTGGCGACGGCGCTGCTGGTGGCGGCACTGGGCCGCCGGCCGGAGGCCAGGCTGGACGCCGCTCCACCACGCTGGTGGCCGGACTGGCGGGACGCGCGGGTCTGGCGGCTGGGCCTGATGCTGGGCGGCGTGAACGCCACCTATTTCGGCGTGAACGGTTTCCTGCCGGGATGGCTGACCGCCGCCGGGGCGCCGGATCTGGTGCGGCCGGCGCTGACCGCTCTCAATCTGGCGCAGATCCCGGCTTCGCTGCTGATGCTCGGCTTGGCCGGGCGGCTGGTGCGGCGACCGGCGGCTTATGGCGGCGCGGGCGTGCTGCTGCTGGCAGGGGTGCTGGGGTGCGTCGCGATGCCCGGCCCCGCCGCGGTGGCATGGGCAGGGCTGGCGGGCTTCGCCGGCGCGATGCTGCTGACCCTGGCGCTCGCTCTCCCCTCGCTGCTGGGCGCGGCTGAGGATGTGCCGCGCCTCGCCGCCGCCATGTTCACCGTCAGCTACAGCGTGTCCGTGGCGGCGGCGCTGTTGGCGGGGTGGTTGTGGGACGCGAGCGGCGCCGCGGCGACGGCGTTCCTGCCGTTCGCGCTGGCGGCGCTGGCGGTGACGTTGTTGGGCGCCACGCTACGGCTGCGGCCGGCGTCTGCGAGCGGCCGCTGAGGCACGTGTTAGTTAGTGTTATTGACAATTGGGTAGCAATGATGTTAGAGTTTGTCCAGAGACAACGCACCGCAATCGAGGTTATGGCATCCCGGACGCCAACTGCCTGAACGTGCTCGACCGCACCGCGACGCGGGAGGCCGCCGCCGGGGAGAGAGCAGGCCCTGTTCCGACCCTGCTCAGGCCCTGTTCCGAGCCTGTTTCCGAGGCCGGTCCTGGCTCGCCACGGGCCGAACTTTTCCTCCAATCTCAGGCGGTTCTGTGCAATCTCTGCCCCGCCACGAGAACCGAGCGATTTTTTCGCGGCCGTCCACCTCGCCGCCGCCGCCATTTGGCTCAATCGACGACAGGCCCTAGCTTCGCGCTTATGACGAGCCGCGAGGAGACGCTGCAAGCCGCGCTGCTGGCCGTTGCGTTCCGTCAGCGGGTGCGGGCAGCCAACGCGGAGGAGGGCCGGCAGCGCATCGAGGCACTGCTAGACCGGACGCTGGACGAGGCGGCGTTCGCCGACACGATCGCGCGCTGTCTCGCCGCGCGGCTGATCCGCGATCCGGTGCGGCTCGCGGCGGGCGACCTGCAATGCCATTGGGAGCTGGAGCTGACAGCGGCGGGGGTGGAGCACGCAAGATCAGGCAGGGCGTGATTCACTCGACCAAGGCCCCGATCACCCGCCTTGCATCGGCCGCCAGCGCCGCGTCGAAGGGCCGATGCCCGAGCAGGTCGGCCCATGCGAACAGGTCCACGATCCGCGCGATGCGCTGCCAATCCGCCGGCAGCACCCCGCCGCCGCGGCGGTACCCGCGCGCAAGACCGCCCGCGAAGCCGGCGCGCGTCCCGAGCGGCGGGCGAAGCAGGTTGCCGAAGTCGAGGCCGGGTGTGGCACTCAGCGCGAACTCCCAGTCCAGCACCGCCGCCACGCCGCCGTCGCGCACCAGAATGTTCGAGGGATTGAAGTCGCCGTGCACCAGTCGCGGCTGGTCGAGCCACGCATCCAGCCGCCAGCCTTCGCGCGCGGCGAAGTCGAGCACCCGCTTCGTCAGCGCGACGCCGAGCCGGGCGCGGCCCGGTCCCCGCACCAGGCACTCGTGCAGGAAATCGAGCAGGGCGGCGCGGTCGAAGCCGATCGCGACGGGCACGCGCAGGTCGGGCGTCAGGAAGCCGTAGCGCGCGAAGTGGAAGGCATGGACCCGCGCGAGCGCGGCCCCGACTGCCTCCCCCAGCCCGTCGAGCGTCACCGCGTCGGCCCTGGCGGCGGCCCGGTCGAGCCGCTCGCCCTCGATCCATTCCAGCACGGCGTACGGGCCGCGCGTGATGGGGTTCGTCTCCGCGAGATGGAGGAACCGCGCGATCGGCACCCGACCCGCCAGAAGCCGGGCGAGCGCCGCCTCCTTGCGCCCTTGCGGCGGCTCGCGGGTGATGAGCCGCAGCAGCACCGTGCCCGCCGGCCGATCGAGCGTTACCCGCAGATTGGTGTTGACCAGCCCGCCGGCGATCGGCCGGATGTCGCGTACGAGGACATCCCCCAACGCCGGCCGCAGTAACGCCGCCGCCTGCTCGACGCTGACCGAAACCGGTTCCGCGTGCCGCACCCAGCCTTCCCGCATCCGCCGCCTCCCGGCACCGCCGGCCATCCTGCCTCAGCCGTCATCGCGAGCCGGCCGCTTGGCCGGCGTGGCGATCCAGGCCCGCGGCACCGTGCGGCGCGCCTGGACTGCTTCGTCGCATTGCTCCTCGCAGTGACGGGGCGCGATGGGTCACGCGTTCAGAAAACCGCCACCGCCTGGTGACTGCGGCGATCGGTGCTACCCTACGGCACTGCCGCGCGGAAGCCGGGCGGCTGCGAAGGACCACCGATGCTCGCTACCTCGCCCGCTTTCAAGCAGAACGCCCGCGCGGCGCTTGCCGATGCCGGCTTGCAAAAAGCACTCGCCCGCAGCAACCCGCAATTGGCGGCACGGCGCGCCGCCGCCGTCGCCGCCCTGCCGGAGTTCGAGCGCCTGCGCGAGATCGGCCGCGACATCAAGAACCACACGCTCGCAAATCTCGACTTCTATCTCGAGACCTTCGCCGCCAACGTCGAGCGCGCCGGCGGCCAGGTGCATTGGTGCGCCGACGCCGACGCGGCGCGGGCCGCCGTGCTCGCGATCTGCCGCAATGCCGGCGCCCGCACGGTGACGAAGGGAAAAAGCATGATCTCCGAGGAGATCGCGCTGAACGAGCACCTGGAGAAGAACGGCATCGAGCCGGTCGAGACCGATCTCGGCGAATACATCGTCCAGCTCCGCCACGAGACGCCGAGCCACTTGATCGGCCCGGCCTTCCATCTCAACCGCGAGGACTGGGAGGAGACCTTCCGCAAATCCCACACCGACCTTCCCGCCGATCGCGTGTTCCATGAGCGGCGCGACATCATGAACGAAGCACGCAGCCACCTGCGCCAGCGCTTCCTCGGCGCCGATGTCGGCATCACCGGTGCCAATTTCCTGATCGCCGAGACCGGCAGCAGCGTCATCGTCACCAACGAGGGCAACGGCGACCTGACGCAGACGCTGCCGCGCGTGCATATCGCCCTCGCCAGCATCGAGAAGGCGGTGCCGACGCTGGAGGATGCGTGCAGCCTGCTGCGCCTGCTCGCGCGCTCGGCGACCGGGCAGGACATCACGGTCTATACGACGTTCTCGACCGGGCCGCGCCGCGGCGGCGATCTCGATGGGCCAAGCGAGTATCACGTCGTGCTGCTGGATAACGGCCGCTCGGCGATGCTCGGCACCGAGTTCCAGGATATGCTGCGCTGCATCCGCTGTGCGGCGTGCATGAACCACTGCCCGGTCTATGGCGCGGTCGGCGGCCACGCCTATGGCTGGGTCTATCCCGGACCGATGGGGGCGGTGCTGACGCCGAGCCTGATCGGCGTCGATCGCGCCGGCCTTTTGCCCAATGCCTCCACCTTCTGCGGCCGCTGCGAGAGCGTCTGTCCGGTGATGATCCCGCTGCCCGGCATGATGCGCCACTGGCGCGAGCGCGAGTTCGAGCGCCACCTCTCGCCGCAAGCGGTGCGCAGCAATCTCGCCTTGTGGGGCTGGTTCGCGCGCCGCCCCGCTGCGTATCGCGCCGCGACCCGGCTGGCGGCCGCTTGCCTCGGCCTGATGGGGCGGCGGCGCGGCCGGTTCGCCTGGCTCCCCTTCGCCGGCGGGTGGACGGCGGGGCGCGACCTGCCGGCGCCGGAGGGCGACACCTTCTTCGCCCGCTACGCCCGCGAGCAGCGAAGGCGCCGCGTCTGATGTCGCGCGAGGCCGTGCTGGGCGCGATCCGCCGGGGCCTGCGCCGCGGGCCGTTGCCCGAGGACCAGGCGGCGATGCTGCGCGCCCGGCTGGCAGCACACCCTCGCCACCTGATCCCCGCACGGGCGCAGCGCGAGGGCGCGGAGCGGATCGCGTCGTTCGTGAGCTGCGTGGAAAAGGAATTCGGCACCGTCGGTCGCGTGGCCGCTCTCGACGCGGTGCCGGAGGCGGTCGCGACCTACCTCGCCCGCCAGAACCTGCCGCCCGAGCTGGTGGTCGCCCCGCATCCCGAGCTGCGGGCGATCCCGTGGGCCGATCGGCCGCTGCTGCGTTTGCGCGAGGGGCGGGCGGAAGCGTCCGACGTGGTCTCGGTGCAGCACGGGTTTGCCGGCATCGCCGAGACCGGCACGCTGATGCTGCCCTCGGCGCCCGAGCGGCCGACCACGCTCAACCTGCTGCCCGAGACCGCGATCGTGGTGCTGCGCGCGGGCCGCGTCGTGGCCGGGATGGAGGATGCGTGGGACCTGCTGCGTGCGGAGTTTTCGGGGATGCCGCGCAACGTGATGCTGGTGACGGGGCCATCCCGCTCGGCCGATATCGAGAGCACGCTGGAGCTGGGCGCGCACGGCCCCCGCCGGCTGCACGTCGTGCTTGGTGGAGGATGATGCCGCCTGAGAAGGCCGATCGCGCGGTATGGGCCGACTACGTGCGCAGCGTCAGGCCGCTGTCGGGACGGGAGCACCCCGAGGCCGTCGCACCGCCCCCTCCCCCCGTCCCCCTCCCGCAAGGGGAGGGGGAGAAACGAACTGCGCGTCCCCGTCGCCCCGCCGCGGCCGCCCCGCTCGTCGTCGGCGACGCGCCCGCCGGTGTCGATGCCGCGTCGTGGAACCGGCTGCGCACCGGCCGGCTCGCGCCGGAGCGCACGCTCGACCTGCACGGCCGCACCGCGCACGCGGCCTACGACGCGCTCACCGCCTTCCTGCACCGGGCGCAGGCCGACCGGGTGCGCTGCGTCGAGATCATCACCGGGCGCGGCGAGGGTGCCGGCGGCGGCGTGATCCGCCGCGAGCTGCCGCTCTGGCTCAATCTCGACGCGCTGCGACCGCTGGTGCTCGGCGCCGCCTATCCGCATCCGGCCAATTCGGGCGCGGTGCGGCTGCTGCTGCGGCGGCCGCGATGACGCCGTTCGGCGCCCGGGTCCGCGCGCTCCGCGCCGAGCGCCGCACCACGCAGAAGGCGCTCGCCGCCGAACTCGGCGTCTCGGCCGCCTATCTCTCGGCGCTGGAGCACGGCAGGCGCGGCGCGCCGGCCAGCGGATTGGTGCATCAGGTATGCGAGATTTTCGGCCTGATCTGGGACGAGGCGGACGAGCTCGCGCGCCTCGCCCGCCTCTCGCGCCCGCGCGTGCGGGTCAACACCGGCGGGCTGACGCCGGAGCAGACGGCGTTGGCGAACCGGCTGTCGCAGACGATCCGGCGGCTGCCGCCGGAGACCGTCGCCGCGATGCACGCACTCCTGGATCAGACCTCGCCGCAGCCCAAGCCGCGCTTGCGCCGGGCCGCGGGTCGAGGGCGGTAGGAGAATTGGAAGCGCGGTCGATCCTTCACTTTGCGACCAGCATCGGCCCCAGCGCCCGGCCGCCGAAGATGTGCACGTGGAAGTGCGGCACGTCCTGGTGGCTGTCCGGCCCCATATTGGCGAGCACCCGATACCCCGGCGCCTCCAGCCCGAGCTGCTTCGCGACCGCCGCGACCGCGCGCCAGAAGCCGACGATCTCCGCCTCGCCGGCGCCGGTCGCGAAATCAGTGAGCGAGACGAACTTCCCGCGCGGGATCACCAGCACATGCACCGGCGCCTGCGGATTGATGTCGTGAAAGGCGACCGCCCACTCATCCTCGAACACCCGCCGCGACGGGATCTCGCCGCGCAGAATCTTGGCGAAGATGTTCTGGTCGTCGTACGGACCAAGCCCGCTCACCGGCATCGCATCCACCCCGATCGTCAGGGAATCTTCGTCGTCTGCAGCCCGAAGGCAAGCGGCAGGGCGCGGGCGCGCGACGCCTTCTCGGCGATGCCGCTGATGCCTTCGCGGCGTTGCAGCTCGGCCCAGACCTCGTCGGCCCGCACCCCCGCATCCACCCACAGCACGATCAGATGATAGAGCACGTCGGCGCTCTCGCCGATCAGGGCGTCGCGGTTGCCGGAGAGCGCCTCGATCAGGCACTCGACCGCCTCCTCGCCGAATTTCTGCGCGACCTTCGGCGTGCCGCGCGAGAGCAGCCGGGCGGAGTGGCTGACCGAGGGATCGGCCGACCGGCGCTCCATCACCACCGCCCACAGCCGGTCGAGCACCGCAGGGCTGGCGCCGAGCGCCAGCGGCGGCGGTGGCGGGGCGGCACTCTCCGGCGCGGCGGCGCGTCGCTTGCGCGGCTTTGCCCGTTTGTTCCGCGGCTTCGCCGGCTTCTTCTTGGTGGCCTTCGCCATCGCCCGGGCTCAGGCCGCCAGGCGCGGAGGCGGCCGCACCGGTAGCCCGGCTTCCGCGAGCGCTGCTTTCGCGTCCGCGATCGAGAACGTGCCGAAATGGAATACGCTCGCGGCCAGCAGCCCCGTCGCCCCCGCGCGCGCGCCCTCGACGAAATGTGCGAGCGACCCGACGCCGCCCGAGGCCACCACCGGCAGCCGCACCGCGCCGCACACCGCGCGCAGCAGGTCGAGATCGAATCCCGCCCCGGTGCCGTCCCGATCCATGCTGGTGAGCAGAATCTCGCCGGCGCCGCACGCCGCGACCTGCCGGCACCAGGCGACCGCGTCGATCCCGGTGCCGCGCCGGCCGCCGTGGGTGAACACCTCCCAACGGGCCTCGCCGGCTTGGCGCGCATCGACCGCGACCACGACGCACTGGCTGCCGAATTTCTCCGCCGCCTCGCGCACCAGATCGGGGCGGGCGACTGCGGCCGAATTGATGCTGCACTTGTCCGCACCCGCCAGCAGCAGGCGGCGCATGTCCTCGGTGGTACGGATGCCGCCGCCCACGGTCAGCGGCAGGAAGATGCGCGCCGCCGTCCGTGCCGCCACGTCGCGGATGGTGTCGCGATTCTCGTGGCTCGCGGTAATGTCGAGGAAGGTGAGTTCGTCGGCGCCCGCCGCGTCATAGATGGCGGCCTGCTCCACCGGATCGCCGGCATCGCGCAGGCTGACGAAGTTGACGCCCTTGACGACGCGCCCGTCCTTCACGTCCAGGCAGGGAATGACGCGCAGCTTCAACAACGGAACAACGCCTTTCAGCCGCCCCTAGACCATCGCGCCCGATTCGGTGGCAAGCGCGGCCATCGCCGCCGCGATATCGATGCGCCCGTCATAGAGCGCGCGGCCGACGATCACGCCCTCGATCCGGCCGCGCGGCAGCGCCGCCGCGGCCTCCGCCACCGCGCGCAGATCATCGAGGCTGCCGATCCCGCCGCTCGCGATCACCGGGGTCGAGAGCGCCGCCGCGAGCGCCGCCGTCGCCGCGACATTGGCGCCGGTCAGCATCCCGTCGCGCGCGATGTCGGTGTGGATGATCGCCGCCGCCCCCCACTCCTCGCAGCGGCGCGCGAGGTCGAGTGCGGTGATCGCGGAGGGCTCGATCCAGCCCTCGGTCGCGACCATCCCATCACGCGCGTCGATCCCGATGGCGATCCGGCCGGGAAAGGTTCGACACGCCTCGGCGACCAGCGCCGGATGCTTCACCGCCGCACTGCCCAGGATGGCCCGAGCCACGCCGACGTCGAGCCAACGCCCGATCGTGGCAAGGTCCCGCAAGCCGCCGCCGAGCTGCACCGGGACCGTTGCCGCCGCCAGGATCGCTGTGATCGCGGGCGCGTTGACGCTGCGACCCAGGGTCGCGCCGTCGAGATCGACGACGTGCAGCCAGCGGCAGCCGGCCTGGGCCCACGCCCGCGCCTGCGCCGCGGGGTCGGCGGAATAGATCGTGGCAAGATCCATGTCGCCCTGGCGCAACCGCACGCAGGCCCCGCCCTTGAGGTCGATCGCGGGATAAAGGGTCAGGTTCATCTCCCCGTCATGGTCGGCGGAGGCCGACCATCCACGTCTTTCTGCCGCGCGGGATAGTGAAGTCGTGGATGGTCGGCCTTCGCCGACCATGACGGGGGGACACGTCAATCCTTTCGCAACCGGCCTCACACCTTCCCCTCCGGCTTCAGCCGCTTGCAGTAGAACAACCCGCGCAGCGTGCGGCCGCGGACACGGGCGTAAGCGGGATGCTCGCCCCAGCGCTCGTAGCCCATGCTCTCGTAGAGACGGATCGCCGCCTCCTGTGTCTCGCGCACATCGAGGTTGAGGACATGATAGCCGAGCGCGCGCGCACCTTCCTCGACACGGGCGGTCATCATCCGGGCGAGACCCAGGCCGCGCGCATAGGGGGCGATGTAGGCGTGCATCATCGTCGCCGCAAAAGCCTGCGCCTCGTTGTTGCGCGGCGGCCGGACGAGCTGGGCGGAGCCGACGATCACGCCATCGAGCCGGCCCACGAACAGCTCGCGCTCCGGCACCAGAAGCAGGCCGCGGAAATACCGCTCCAGCGCCGCGCGGCCGGGGGGATTGACCCAGCCGAAGCCGCCGCCCTCGATGATCGCGGCGTCAGTCGCCTCGCACAGCGCCTGAAGGTCGTCATCGTCGAAACCCGTGACGCGTTCGACGGACAGCACGGGTGCCGCATTCGGGTGGTCTCGATCGGCCATCTCAGGGTGCCCAGCGTAGGAAATTGCCGAGGATGGTGAGGCCGACCGCCTGGCTCTTCTCGACATGGAACTGCGTGCCGGCCCGATTGCCGCTTGCGACCATTGCCACGACCGGGCCGCCATACTCGGCCGTGGCGAGCGTCTCGGCAGGGTCGGCGCCGCGCAGCGCATAGCTGTGGACGAAATAGACGTGATCGCCGGGGGCCAGCCGATCGAGCAGCGGATGCGCGCCGGGCGCGAAGTCGAGCGCGTTCCAGCCCATCTGCGGCAGCCGCAGGCCGGGTGCCTCCATCTCCGCGATCTCGCCTGCGATCCAGCCGAAGCCCGGCGTGCTGCGGTGTTCCAGCCCGCGCTCGGCCATCAATTGCATCCCGACACAGATGCCGAGGAACGGGGCGCCGCGCGCGGTCGCGTGCGCGATCGCCTCGGTCATGCCGGTGACGGCGGCGAGGCCCGAGGCGCAGTCGGCGAACGCGCCCTGGCCGGGCAGCACGATGCGGTCGGCGCCGGCAACCGCGTCCGGATCGGCGGTGATGGCGACCTCGGCCGCGATGCCGTCGCGCGCGGCGGCTTCCGCCAGCGCGCGCGAGGCGGAGGCGAGATTGCCGCTCCCGTAATCGATTACCGCGACCTTCATGGGCGCAGCCGTGCCGCCAGCTCCGGCCGTCCGGCCAGCAGCCGCGCCCAGGCGCCGTCTATGCCGCGCGCCGCCACCACCGCGTCGAGCGCGTAGCCGCGCCAGGACAGCGCCAGCCGCACCAGGTCGCGCCCGAACAGGCCTTGCAGCACCGGCAGCGACGCGAGCAGCACCGCGAGCACGCCGCCATGCGCGAAGGCGACGACAAGGATGCCGATCGCAAGATCGAGCGCCGCCGCCACCCAGGCGCGATGCGCCGCCAGCCAGAGCGGGCCGAACAGGAACGCACCGAAGCTGAACCCTTCGCGCACCAGCACCGGCGGGCGCTCGGGGCGCAGATGCACCGTCCAGACGCTCATAGCGTGCCCTTGGTCGAGGGCACGGCGTCGGGGCCGCGCGGGTCCGGCTCGATCGCCATGCGCAGCGCCCGCGCGGTTGCCTTGAAGCAGGCCTCGGCGATGTGGTGCGCGTTGCCGCCCGCGCGCGCGTCAAGATGCAAAGTCAGCAGGGCGTTCATCGCGAGCGCGCGAAAGAACTCCTCGAACAGCTCGGTGTCCATCTGGCCCACCCTCTCGCGCGGGAAGGCGACGGACCAGGCGAGGAACGGGCGGCCGGAGAGGTCGATCGCGGCCTCGGCCAGCGCCTCGTCCATCGGCACCAGGGCGTGGCCGAAGCGGCGCACGCCGCGCTTCTCGCCGAGCGCCTGCGCCAGCGCCTGGCCGAGCACGATGCCGACATCCTCGGTGGTGTGGTGGCCATCGATGTGCAGGTCACCCTTGGCGGCGACCGTGAGATCGAGCAGCGCGTGGCGGGCGAGCGCCGTCAACATGTGATCGAGGAAGCCGATCCCGGTCGCGATCTGCGCCCGGCCGGTGCCGTCGAGTTCAAGCTCGACCCGGATGTCGGTCTCGCCGGTGGCGCGGGTAACGGCGGCGGTACGGGGCATGCGCGCAGCACTTAGCCGAAACGGCCCGCCGCGCCAAACCGGTGGCGGGCTGCTGCTTTGTCCGTTCGAGAACTTACTCCGATACGTGAACAGCCTCCGCGAAAACGTGGTCAAACCGCTCGCCGGCCGAGGCGTCAACCCCTCACAGCCGGAGACGGACGTGGCCAATACGCCCGCGCACCCACCGCAGACCATTCCCGTGCTCGAGGAGCGGCTGCGCGTCACGGCGCGACCGGTTCAGACCGACCGGGTCGTGCTGCGCAAGACCGTGAGCGAGCACGAGGAGGCGGCGGAGCTTGCGCTGCACTCCGATGCACTCGCGGTCGAGCGCATCCCGGTCAACCGAGTGGTCGCCGCCCCACCGGCGATCCGCGAGGAGGGAGACGAGCTGATCGTCCCCGTGCTCGAGGAGATCATGGTGGTGGAGACGCGGCTGGTCCTGAAGGAGGAGCTGCGCATCCGCCGCACCCGCACGACCCGCACCGAGCATCGCAGCACGCGGCTGCGCCGCGAGAAGGTCGCGGTGGAACATCCCGCCTTTGCACCATCGGCAACTGCAGAAAGAGAGGAGAACGACATGTCCACAACCCAATCCGCCAATCCGCTCTCGACCGAGCCCGACGCCTCGCGCCAGATCGTCGCGATGTTTGAGACCTATAAACAGGCGCGCGCCGCGCGCGACGGGCTCGTGGATTCGGGCCTGAGCAGCAGCGAGATCGAGCTGCTGGACCGCAACGCGGAGCCGACCGACGCGACCGCGCCTTACGAGCGCACCAGCACCGGCTTTTGGGGTGCGATCAAGCGCATGTTCGTCCCCGACGAGGATGCGCATGGCTACGCCGAGGGCCTCGAGCGCGGTCACGCGATGCTGGTGGTGCGACCGCGCGCCGAGCAGCGCGAGGAGGTGATCCGCATCCTGGAGAGTTTTGATCCGATCGACTTCGACGAGCGCCAGGAGCAGTGGCGCGGCGAGGGCTGGAGCGGGGTGAACGCCGGGGCCGCGATGTTCGGCGCGCCCGCCGCCGGGACGGCGGCTGTTGCCGGTTCGGGCGTTGCCGATCCGGCGACCGGTGTGCGGCCGCCGACGCGAGCCGGCAGCGAGGCCGATGCGCTGGTGGCCGGCACCGACAGCCTGCGCGGCACCTCCGGCAATCGGGTAACCGGGGCTGGCCGCGAGGACGTCATCCCGGTGGTCGAGGAGCGCCTGCGCGTCGGCAAGCGCGAGGTCGCGCAGGGTGCGGTGCGGGTGCGCAGCTACGTCGTCGAGACGCCGGCAGAGGAGCAGGTGCAGCTTCGCCAGGAGAGTGTGCGAGTCGAGCGCCACCCGGTGGACCGTCCCGCCTCCGAGCTTCCGGCCGACGCCTTCCGCGAACGCACGATCGAGGTGCAGGCGATGGGCGAGGAGGCGGTGGTCGGGAAGGAAGCCCGCGTGGTCGAGGAAGTCGCGCTGCACAAGGATGTGGGCGAGCGCACCGAGACCGTGCGCGACACCACGCGCCGCACCGAGGTCAAAGTGGATGACGAGCGGGCGAACGCCCCCGCCACAACCAGGACCGGCGGCGCGGCTGGTACCGGAGCGGCCACGAAGCCCGCCTCCGGCGACAAGCGGCGCTGAGGCTCATCCCGACCGCTCGCCCACTCCCCCCGACCCCCTCCCGCAAGGGATGGGGAGTTGAGCACCAAAGCCCCCTCCCCTTGCGGGCTTGGGCCGCGAAGCGGCCGAAGGTTGGGGGAGGGGTAGTCCCGGCTGCTCCGGCAACTCTGCGGCGGTTGTGGTTCCGCCGTGCGACGGTTACCGTTGGCCGACGCGCACATCGTGGCTCGTGCCGAGCTCACGGCGGTCGAACCAGGCTGCACCGGGCGAGCGACCCGGAGAAACCTGCGGGGCCGCTGCATCAGCAAACGAGGGTCGGAGCATGGAAAAGTTCGGAAACGCATGGTCTGGACGGGTCGAGGATTCGCGTCTGCTCCGCGGCGCGGGCCGCTACACCGACGATACGGCCCAGCCCGGTGCGCTTCACGGCGCGGTGCTGCGCAGCCCGCACGCAGCGGCCCGGATCGTCTCGGTTGACGTCGCGCCGGCGCTGGCAGTTCAGGGCGTGGTCGCCGCCTACACGGCGCGCGATCTCGCAGCCGATGGCATCGGTGCGATGCCCTGCCCGGTGGAGTTGCCCAACCGCGATGGCTCGCCGCGGCAGAACCCGCCGCATCCGGTTCTGGCCGACGGCATGGTGCGCCATGTCGGCGACCCGGTCGCGTTCGTGGTTGCGCGCACGCCGCAGGCGGCGGCAGACGGCGCCGAGGCAATCGGCGTCGAATACGAGGTTGTCGATCCGGTCATCGACCTGATCGAAGCGCAGGAGAACGGGCAGAAGCGCGTGTGGTCCGACGCGCCGAACAATATCTGCTTCGACTGGGAAATCGGCGATCGCGCCCGCTGCGACGCGCTGTTCGCGGGCGCCGCGCATGTGGTACGGCGCCGCATCGTCAACAACCGCGTCGTGGTCGCCAGCATGGAGCCGCGCGCCGCCGCCGCCGAGTACGATGCAGGCGCCGAGCGCTGGACACTTACCACGAACACGCAGGGTGTCTGGCTGGTGCGCGATCTGCTGGCAGGAAGCGTGTTCAACGTGGACCCGGGCCGGATCCGCGTGGTGACCGAAGATGTCGGCGGCGGCTTCGGGATGAAGGCCTTCCTCTATGCCGAACATGCCCTCACCTGCTACGCCGCACGGAAGCTCGGCCAGCCGGTGAAGTGGACCTCCGGCCGCAGCGAGGCGTTCCTCTCCGACACGCAGGGACGCGACAATATCACCTTCGGCGAGATCGCCCTCGACGCGAACGGCGGTTTCCTGGCCCTGCGCTCGCGCAATATCGCCAACATGGGCGCGTATCTTTCTACCTACGGCCCCTACATCCCCACACTCGCCGGGTCGAAGGTGCTTCCAAGCGTCTATCGCTTCGAGACGGTCTATCTGAACGTGCTCGGCGTGTTCACCAACACCGTGCCGGTCGATGCCTATCGCGGCGCCGGCCGGCCGGAGAGCAACTACCTGGTCGAGCGGCTCGTCGATGCCGCGGCACGCGATCTCGGCATCGATCCGGTGGAGCTTCGCCGGCGAAACATGGTGACGCCCGCGGAGATGCCGTATCGCACCCCGGTCGGCGAGACCTACGATTGCGGCGAGTTCGCGCGCGTGATGGACGTGGCGCTCGCGCGGATCGATCGCGCCGGCTTTGCCGCGCGCCGTGCCGAGGCGGCGAAGCGCAACCGCTGTCGCGGTCTCGGTTTTGCCTACTACCTGGAATCCACAATGGGAGCGCCCGAGGAACGGGCCGAGATCCGCTTTGCCCAGGACGGCAATGTGGACGTGTACGTGGGCACGCAATCGACCGGACAGGGCCACGAGACCGCCTATATCGCGATCTTGTCCGAGCGGCTCGACATCCCGGCCGACCGCATCCGGATCAGGCAGGGCGACAGCGCCGTGATCCCTGCGGGCGGCGGCACCGGCGGGTCGCGCAGCCTCTATTCCGAGGGCCAAGCGATTCTGGCGACCGCACAAACGGTGGTCGAGAAGGGCCGCAAGGAAGCCTCCGCGATGATGGAGGCGGCGGTCGAGGACATCACCTTCGCCGACGGATGGTTCCAGGTGGTCGGCACAGATCGCCGCATCGGCATTCTCGAATTGGCGGCGGAACGCCGGGGTGAGGGCGACCGGAGCGCGCTCGATGCCGCCGAGGTGGTGCCGATCGATGTGCATACCTTCCCGAACGGCTGCCATGCCGCGGAAGTCGAGGTCGATCCGGATACAGGCGAGATCGCGATCCTGCGATATGTCGTCGCGGACGACATGGGACGTGTTCTCCACCCGACGATCGTGCGCGGTCAGGTGCAAGGCGGTGTCGCACAGGGGATTGGCCAGGCCATTTTCGAACGCACGGTGTACGACCCCGCATCGGGCCAGCTCCTCAGCGGCAGCTTCATGGACTACACGCTGCCCCGCGCGGCCGATTTTCCCGACATCGATGTGGAGTTCGTCGAAATCCCGACCGCGTCCAACCCGCTCGGGGTGAAGGGAGCCGGCGAAGCCGGATCGGTCGGCAGTTCGCCCGCGGTGATGAACGCCGTTATCGACGCGCTTGCCGCGCGGGGTGTTGCCGATCTGGACATGCCGGCGACGCCCGAGCGGGTGTGGCAGGCACTTGCCAAGGCGGCGTGACCGACTTAAGCCCTCTCCGCCCCAAGGGCGGAGAGGGCGTTATATCAGCGACGGGGTCCTGCTTTACTCCGCCGCCGCTGGGACGCTCGCGGACGCCGTGACCCGGGCGGCGCAGAACTTGAACTCAGGGATCAGGCCGACCGGATCGAGCGCCGGGTTGGTCAGCAGGTTGGCCGCCGCCTCGGCGTAGCAGAACGGCATGAACACCATGCCCTCCGGCACGTCGCGGTCGGACCGCAGCTTCACCTCTACGACGCCGCGCCGGGTCTCGATCCGGATCATGTTGCCGGGCGCAAGCCGCCGGCGCCAGAGTTCCTTGGGCGACATGAAGGCGACCGCCTCGGGCTCGATCGCATCAAGCACACCCGAACGCCGGGTCATCGCACCGGTATGCCAGTGCTCCAGCACGCGACCGGTGGAAAGCACCATCGGGTACTCGTCATCCGGCACCTCATCGGGCGGCAGGATGTTGGCCGGCACGATCCGCCCGCGCCCCGTCTTGGTCGGAAAGCCGGCATTGAAGATGATCTCGTTCCCCGGCTTGTCGGGTGCGTCCACCGGATAGGTCACCGCGCCCTCGCGCTCCAGCCGCTCCCAGGTGATGTTGGCGAAGGAGGGCATCGTCTGCGCCATCTCGGCAAAGATCTCGCTCGGTCCGGCATAGTGCCAATCGAGGCCGATCCGCTGCGCGATCTCCTGGATGATCCACCAGTCCTGGCGTGCATCGCCGGGCGGGTCGATCACCGGCCGGGCCATCTGCACGCGCCGGTCCGTGTTGGTGAACGTCCCGCTCTTCTCCGCGAAGGAGGAGGCCGGCAGCACCACGTCGGCGTGGAACGCGGTCTCGGTCAGGAACAGATCCTGGACGACAAGATGCTCGAGCTTGGCCAGCGCCTCGCGCGCGTGGTTGAGGTCCGGGTCCGACATCGCCGGGTTCTCGCCCTCGATATACATGCCCTTGATCTGGCCGGCGTGAATCGCATTCATGATCTCGACCACGGTAAGCCCCGTTTGAGGGTCGAGCTTGGTGTTCCAGAACGCCTCGAACTTCTCGCGAATGCTCGGCTCCACGACCGATTGGTAGTCCGGGTACACCATCGGGATCAGGCCGGAATCGGACGCGCCCTGGACGTTGTTCTGGCCGCGCAGCGGATGCAGGCCGGTGCCGGGCCTGCCGACCTGGCCGGTGATGAGCGCCAGCGCGATCAGGCACCTTGCATTGTCGGTTCCGTGCACGTGCTGGCTGATCCCCATGCCCCAGAAGATGATCGAGGCGCGCGAGCGGGCATAGAGCCGGGCGGTCTCGCGCAGCCGCTCGGCCGAGATGCCGCACACCGCCTCCATCCGCTCGGGCGAGAAATCCTTGACCCTCGCCTTCAGCTCCTCGAAGCCCTCGGTGTAACCGGCGATGTATTGCTCGTCGGTCAGCCCTTCCTCGATGATCGTGTGCATCAGCGCATTCAGCAGCGCCACGTCGCTGGCCGGCTTCAACGCCAGATGGTACAGCGCGTGACGCGACAGCGCCTGCCGGCGCGCGTCGATGACGATCAGCTTGGCGCCGCGATCCTTGACCGCGTTCTTGATGAAGGTGGCCGCCACCGGATGATTGATGGTCGGGTTCGCGCCGATGACGATGATCACCTCGGCATCGAGTGCGGCGGCGAAGGGTGCCGTGACCGCGCCGGAATTGAGCCCCTCCATCAGGGCCGCGACCGACGAGGCGTGGCAGAGGCGCGTGCAGTGGTCCACGTTGTTCGACCCGAAGCCGGTCCGCACCAGCTTCTGGAAAAGATATGCCTCCTCGTTGGATCCCTTGGCGGAGCCGAACCCGGCCAGCGCGCCGGCGCCGTTTGCGTCGCGGATGCGGGCGAAGCCGCCGCCCGCGCGGTCCAGCGCCTCCTCCCAGCTCGCCTCGCGGAAATGCGTCCACGGGTTGGCCGGATCGATCTGGTCCTGCGCGTGTTTGGGCGTGTTGGGCAACCGCACCAGCGGGCGCATGAGCCGGTGCGGGTGGTGGATGTAATCGAACCCGAAACGGCCTTTCACGCATAGCCGGTTGTGGTTCGCCGGGCCGTCGCGGCCGGTGGCATAGACCAGCTTCTCGTCCTTGACCTCGTAGGTGACCTGGCAGCCGACGCCGCAATAGGGGCAGAGGCTGTCCACCTTGCGGTCGGGCCACACCACCCGCGTCTCCGCCGCGTCGAGATAGGCGGCCGGCATCAGCGCCCCGGTCGGGCAGGCCTGCACGCACTCCCCGCACGCCACACAGGTCGAGGCGCCCATCGGATCGTCGAAATCGAACACCACCTTCGAGGCGGCGTTGCGATGCGCCATGCCGATCACGTCGTTCACCTGCACCTCGCGGCAGGCGCGGACGCACAGATTGCACTGAATGCATGCATCGAGGTTGACGCGCATCGCCGGATGGCTCGGATCGTGCGGCCAGCGCGTGACCGCCGGAAAACGGCTCGTGGTGATCCCGATGCGTTCGGCCCACTGCCAGAACGACGAGGTTGGGTCGTGCGAGGTCTCGCGTGCCGGCTGGTCGGCGACCAGCAGCTCCATCACCATCTCGCGCGCCTTGATCGCCCGCGCGGATTGGCTGTGGACCTTCATGCCGATTGCCGGCATCCGCTTGCAGGAGGGCGCCAGCACGCGCTCGCCCTCGATCTCCACCATGCACACGCGGCAATTGCCGTCGGGCCGATAGCCCGGCGCGGGCTTGTGACAGAGATGCGGGATCGCCGTGCCGACACGGCCCGCCACGTCCCAAAGCAACTCGCCCGGCCTTGCCTCAACGCGCACGCCGTCGAGCTCGAAGGCCACGCCCTGCGTCTCGGTGGTGGCCCCTTCGAGGTTCTGCGGCCCCTCGCGCGTCGTCGAACTGCTCATTCCGCGGCCTCCTTGGGCGCCAGCGCTTGCGGAAAATAACGCATCAGCGAGGTTAGCGGATTGGCCGCCGCCTGGCCCAGCCCGCAGATCGAAGCGTCGGCCATCACCTGCGACAGCTCGGCGAGCAGATCCGCGTCCCAGTTGCCCTGCTCCATGAGCATCCGCGCCTTCTGCGTGCCGGACCGGCAGGGCGTGCACTGGCCGCAGCTCTCGTCCTCGAAGAAGCGCATCAGATTGAGCGCCACATCCCTTACGTCGTCGCGATCCGAGAACACCACGATCGCCGCCGAACCGATGAAGCAGCCATGCTTCTCCAACGTGCCGAAATCGAGCGGGATGTCGGACATCGCGGCCGGCAGGATGCCCCCCGACGCGCCGCCGGGCAGATAGGCGGTGAAGTTGTGCCCCTCCATCATGCCGCCGCAATGCTCGTCGATCAGCTCGCGCGCCGTGATGCCGGCGGGAGCGAGCTTCACGCCGGGTTCCTTCACGCGGCCGGAGACCGAGAAGCTGCGCAGCCCCTTGCGGCCGTTGCGGCCGAAGCTGCTCCACCAGGCGGCCCCCTTCTCGACCAGGTCGCGCACCCAATAGAGCGTCTCGACGTTGTTGATCAGCGTCGGGCGGCCGAACAGGCCGACCTGGAAGGGAAACGGCGGCTTGTGGCGCGGCAGGCCGCGCTTGCCCTCAATGCTCTCGAGCATCGAGGATTCCTCGCCGCAGATATAGGCGCCGGCGCCGCGCCGCATGTGGATGGTGGGGCCGCCCGCCGGGAGTTTGGCGATCTCGCGGCTGATGAGCGCGCGCGAGACCGGATACTCGTCGCGCAGATAGACGTAGATCTCCTCCGCCTCGACCACATGGGCGCCGATCAGCATCCCTTCGAGGAAGCGGTGCGGATCGGAATTGAGGTAGTGGCGGTCCTTGAACGTGCCGGGCTCGCCCTCATCGGCGTTGACCGCCATCAGCCGCGGCCCGGCCTCGCCGAGCACCGAGCGCCACTTGCGCGCGGTCGGGAACCCGGCGCCGCCGAGGCCGCGCAGATCGCCCGCGTCGAGCGCCGAGAGCACCGCGTCCACGCTCATCTCGCCCGACCGGAGCTGGCCGAGCAGCCGGTATCCGCCGCCGGCCACGTACGCCTCGTAGTCGATGTAGTCGGTCGGGATATGGGGACGGGTGTCGTCGCGCGCGATCGCATCCACCACCGCGGCCCGCTCCGCCTTGTGCAGGAAATGATGGCCGACCTCGACGACCGGGGCCTGGTCGCACAGGCCCACGCATGGCGCCCGCACGACGCGCACATTGGCGCTGAGGCCGTTCGCGTCCGGCAGCGAACGCAGCTCCGCGAGCAGCGCCTCGGCACCGAACATGGCACAGGTGATGCTGTCGCAGACCCGGACCACCAGGGG
Source organism: uncultured Alphaproteobacteria bacterium (assembly GCA_963754235.1). Lineage (GTDB taxonomy): Bacteria > Pseudomonadota > Alphaproteobacteria > Acetobacterales > Acetobacteraceae > DATAYA01. The sequence continues at coordinate 73,404 of CAVWFK010000036.1, forward strand.
GGCGAGCGGCGGCTCGCCCTCCTTCACCACATCGAAATGCGCGTAGAAGGTCGCCGTCTCGTACACCTCCGCGTAGGCGAGCCGCATCTCGTCGGCGAGCGCCGCAAGGTGCGCCGCCGAAATCTGGTGGTAGCTATCCTGGATCAGGTGCAGGTGCTCGATCAGGAACTCGCGCGCGCGTGGCCGATCGCCGAGCAAGGTCGCGATCTCGTGCTTCGCTTGCGGCTGCACCTCCCGCCCCTTCGGCGTCGTGCCGGCGCGCCGCCGGCCGGCGCCGGGGTGCCCGAAGCGGAGGATGTCGCCGGCACGTCCCTCTTTCATAAGTCTCTCCCGAGCGTCCCCTACGACGACTTCCGGAACACGTCCACCTTGTTGCTCTCGTTGCGATAGACATAGACGTCGTGGGTGTTCGGATCGACCGCCAGGGTGTGGACGTTCTTCTCCGAGGGCAGGGTATCCACGATCTTGTTCTGGTCTAGATCGATCACCTCGATGACGCCCGCCTTGTCGCCAACATAAGCACGCCGGGCGCCTTCGTCGATCACCGTCTCATCCACCGCGCCCTTGACCGGGATCGTGCCGACCATGCTGCCGTCCTTGTTCAGCACCAGCATCTTGTGGTCGGTCGTGCCGAGGATGAAGTGGTTGGTCTTGGCGTCATACACCATCGGCTTGGCCGAACCCTTGATGCCGGGCTTCCAAACATCCACCACTTTGTTGGCCTGCGGATCGATCACATCGACCACGTTGTCCACCGGCTGATAGAGCCGCGCCTGGGATGGCACTAAGAGCGCGATATCCGGGCCATCTTTCGCCGGGTCCGGTTGCAGTCGGAAATGCGTGACCTCCTTGAACGGCGGCTTGCCGGAGAAGACGGTCATATCGTCACTGTTGCTATTCACGTAAATGTCACCGGTCGCCCCTACATAAGTTACGCCGTCCGGTCCATTTCCAAATGCCTTCAATTTGGCAATCTTCTTTAAGCTCTGTTTATCGACAACCACCGTGGTGTTGCTCTTGTTGTCTGCAAGAAAAGCGTACGCCGCACTCACGTCGATGCCGTTGCCGTCCTCGATGCCCGGGATTACGCCCTTCACGCTGTTCGCTTTGGCGCTGATCACAACGACATTGTGGTCTGGTGATTGCGACAGCCACACCATGCTGGTAGCCGGATCGAAGGCGACCCAATCGCCGTGCCCGCCCTTGCTGCCAGGCAGGTCGATGGTCTTGACCAGCTTGTAGCCGGTCTGCGCGGCCGCCGGCAGAGCGCAGGCAACGCTCAGCGCGGCGGCCAAGGTCATCTGCCATATACGCTTCAACATGGGTCATTCCTCCCGAGGGTTTTGCGGTTATGAACGCCCGGCGGCGCGCGCCTGGGCCCGCTTCCGACCGTCCCTTGCGACCGCCGCGCTGCGGCCGCAAGGGGGATGACCTCTACTTCGCGTGGCGTTCGGTGAGCGGGCCAAGCGGCACGCGCTCGCGCTCGCGCTCGCGCTCGCGCTCGCGCACCCGCGCGCGCAGCGGCTTCAGCACGAACAGAGCGAGTGCCACCACGATGAAATTGGCGATCGCCGTGATCACGAAGACTGCGTGCCAGCTTCCGGTATATGCCTTGATCACGTTGGCGAGCGGCACCAGGAAGGCCGACGCGCCCTTGGCCGTGTACAGAAAGCTGAGATTGGTGGTTGCGTATTTGGGGCCGAAGCTGTCGGTGCAGGTCGAGGGGAACAGGCTGAAGATCTCACCCCAGGTGAAGAAGATCAGTCCGGCGAAGAGCACGAACAGCCAGGGCACGTGTCCCAAAGTACCGAGCAGCCAGTAAGAAACGCCGCCGATGAAGAAGGCGAGCGCCATCGTGTGCTCGCGCCCGATATTGTCTGACACCCAGCCGAAGAAGGGTCGGGCCGCGCCGTTGCACGCGTTGTCGAAGAGCAGCGTGATGGTGAGGACCGAGCCGCCGAGGAAAAGGGTCTGGTTGGCGATGCCATAGCTGCGCGCTATCACTGCGATCTGGGCGACCGCCATCAGGCCGCTCGCCGAGATCATGATGAACATGAGGTAGAGCAGCCAGAAGGTGGGCGTCTGCAGCATCTGGGCCGGGGAATAGCTGCGCGTCGTCTGCTTCAGATTGGGGTTCGCGACCTCGAGCTTCGCCTCGCCGGGGAGCGGCGCGCGCAGAAACCAGGCGAGGATGAAGGTGCCGACGCCCTGCGCGATGCCGAACCAGAGGAACGCCGTCGCATAGCCGTGCGAGGCGATCACCATGCGGATCGGGATGACCGAGAAGACGGCGCCCGCGCCGAACCCAGCCGCGGTCAACCCGACCGCGAGGCCACGTCGGTCAGCGAACCACTTTGTCGCATTGCCGACACAGTTGGTGTAAATCGCGCCCGCGCCCGCGCCCGAGAGCGCGCCCCCGAGATAAAGCATCCCGAGCGAGTTCGCCGTCGAATCGATGATCCAGCCGGCGGCGACCAGGATGGCGCCGCCCGCGACCACGAACTTGATCCCACGGTAGCCGATCACCTCGGCGATCCAGCCGTCGATCGGTGTGAGCCAGGTCTCGAGTGCCACGAAGATGGCGAAGGCGACCTGGATGCCGGCGATGGACCATTTATGGGCCGCGGCCATCGGATGGACGAACAGCGTCCATGCGTACTGGTAGTTGGCGATGAGGATCATGCACACGATGGCGATGATCAACTGCGCCCATCGATTTGTGCGCATGGGTGCGCTCGTGGTTACGCTTGCAGACATTTCTGTTTCTCCCGTACTGTGCCGATCCGAACGGACGCCCGGCCGACACCACAGCGTCCTCGCGCAGTCATGACCGGAGCGCTTTGATCATCGTGCTGCCCAGCGCCGCCGGGCTTTCCGCGACATGGATGCCGGCCTCGCGCATCGCCGCCATCTTCGCCTCGGCAGTATCGCGTCCGCCGCTGATCACGGCGCCGGCATGGCCCATCCGCCGGCCGGGCGGCGCGGTGACGCCGGCGATGAATCCCACCACCGGCTTGCGGGTTCTGCTCGCGGCGAGGAATGCGGCCGCGTCGATCTCGCTCTGGCCGCCGATCTCGCCGATCATCACGATCGCCTCGGTCTCGGGGTCGGCGAGAAACATCTCCAGCACCTCGATGAAGTCCGTCCCCTTCACCGGATCGCCGCCGATGCCCACGCAGGTCGATTGCCCCAGTCCGGCCGCCGTCGTCTGCGCCACCGCCTCGTAGGTGAGCGTGCCCGAGCGCGAGACGATTCCCACCTTGCCGCGCCGATGGATATGCCCCGGCATGATGCCGATCTTGCACGCCTCGGGCGTGATCACGCCCGGGCAGTTGGGTCCGACCAGCCGCGATACCGAACCATCCAGCGCTCGCCTCACCCGAACCATGTCGAGCACCGGGATGCCTTCGGTGATGCACACGATCAGGGGCATGCGCGCGTCGATCGCCTCCAGGATCGCGTCCGCCGCGAATGGCGGCGGAACGTAGATCCCACTCGCGTTGGCACCGGTGCGCGCCACCGCCTCGGCCACGGTATCGAACACCGGCAGGTCAAGGTGCGTCTGCCCGCCCTTGCCCGGCGTGACACCGCCGACGACCTTGGTCCCATAGGCGATCGCCTGCTCGGAATGGAACGTGCCCTGTGCGCCGGTGAAGCCCTGCGTGATGACCCGCGTCTCGGCATCGACCAGGATTGCCATGTCAGGCGGCCTCCTTCACTGCGGCGACCACCTTCTGTGCGGCATCGGCGAGATTCTCGGCGGCGATTATTTTCAAGCCGGACTTGGCCAGGATCGCCTTGCCGAGGGCGACGTTCGTTCCCTCCAGCCGCACCACCAGCGGCACGTCGAGGCTGACCTCGCGCGCCGCCGCCACCACGCCCTCGGCGATCACGTCGCAGCGCATGATGCCGCCGAAGATGTTGACGAGGATGCCTTCAACATGCGGGTCCGACAGGATGATCTTGAACGCCGCCGTCACCCGCTCCTTGGTGGCGCCGCCGCCGACATCGAGGAAGTTCGCCGGCGAGCCGCCATAGAGCTTGATGATGTCCATCGTCGCCATCGCCAGTCCGGCACCGTTGACCATGCAGCCGATGGTGCCGTCCAGCGCCACGTAGTTGAGGCTGTGCTTGGCGGCCTCCAATTCCTTCGCGTCCTCCTCGCCCTCGTCGCGGAGTTTTTCCAGCTCGGGATGGCGGAACAGGGCGTTGTCGTCGAAACTCATCTTGGCATCGAGGGCGACGATCTCGCCGCCGCGCGTCACCACCAGCGGGTTCACTTCCACGATCGCGCAGTCGAGTGCGACGAATGCCTGATACATCGCGAGCAGGAAGCGCGTAAAAACCGCCACCTGCGCACCGGTCAGCCCCAGCCCGAACGCCAGCCGCCGCGCGTGGAACGCCTGCGCGCCGGTCGCGGGGTCGACGGCAAGGCGCAGAATCTTTTCCGGCTCGCGGGCGGCGACGTCCTCGATCTCCATGCCGCCCTCGGTGGAGGCGACCAGTGCCACGCGCCCCGACGCGCGATCGACCAGCAGCGAGAGGTAGAGCTCGCGCGCGATCTCGCAGCCGGCCTCGACATAGACGCGCCGCACCCGCCGGCCCGCGGGTCCGGTCTGCTTGGTGACCAGCACCTGCCCGAGCATCGCGGCCGCGGCCTCGCGCGCCTCCTCCGCCGAGCGCGCGAGCCGCACGCCGCCCTTGCCCTGCGGGTCGTCGGCAAAATGCCCTGCCCCGCGGCCGCCGGCGTGGATCTGCGCCTTCACCACCGCAACCGGTCCGGGCAGCTTTTGCGCCGCCGCCATCGCCTCCTCGGGCGTCCAGGCGACATGTCCCGCCAGCACCGCGACGCCGTGATGCTTGAGCAGCTCCTTGGCCTGGTATTCGTGGATGTTCATCGTGTCACGCCCATCCGTGCGCTGGCTCTGCCTTCTCGATGCTTCACTTGATCAGTCCGGCACCGCGCGCCCATTTGTATTTCGCGCCGAGCACGGTGACCGGTGTTTCCGTCGTGTACGGGTAAGCCGGGATGCCGTTCGCGTAGAGGTGCTCGGAGGCCTCCTCCACTTCCACGTCGCCCGCGAGCGAGGCCACGATCGGTTTGGCGATGCCCTTCGCCCGCATCTCGTCCACGACCTCCACGACGATCCGGGCGAAGACCATCGGCGGCGTGATGATCGTGTGCCAGTAGCCGAGGATGACCGCATGAATCCGGTCATCCTCCAGCGCCAGGCGAAGCGTCTTCTGGTACGTCGTCGGCGGCTCGCCGCCGGTGATATCGACCGGATTGCCGGCGGCGCCGAACGGCGGAATGAACTTGCGGAACGCCGCGTCCAGGTCGGGCGGCATGGTCATCAGATTGAGACCGTTATCCACGCACGCGTCCGACAGCAGCACGCCCGAGCCGCCGGCGCCGGTGAGGATGAGGACGTTCTCTCCCTTGGGCGTCGGCAGCACCGGCACGCCGCGCGCGTATTCCAGCATGTCGCGCAGGCCGGGCGCGCGGATCACGCCGCACTGCCGCAGCACGTCATCGTAGATCTTGTCGTTGCCCGCGAGTGCCGCGGTGTGCGAGCTCGCTGCCTTGGCGCCGGCCGCCGTGCGCCCCGCCTTCAGCACCACCACCGGCTTCTTCTTCGTCACCCGCTGCGCCACCTCGGCGAAGGAGCGTCCGTCCTTCAGATCCTCGAGGTGCATGGCGACGACCGAGGTGTTCTCGTCCTGCTCGAAGAAGGTCAGCAAGTCGTCCTCGTCGAGGTCCGCCTTGTTGCCAAGTCCCACGATCGCTGACACCCCCATCTTGGCCGAGCGGCTGAAGCCGACGATCGCCATGCCGATCCCGCCGGACTGCGACGACAGCGCCGCGTGGCCAGCGACGTCAAACGGTGTGCAGAAGGTGGCGCAGAGATGCGCCGGCAGGTAATATAGCCCATAGATGTTCGGGCCCATCAGTCGGATATTGTACTTGCGGCCGATCCGCTGGATTTCCTGCTGGCCCTCGACATTGCCGGTCTCGGCGAACCCGGACGGGATCAGGACCGCGCCGGCGATCCGCTTCTCGCCACACTCGACCAGCGCCTGGGCCACGAACTTGGCCGGAATGGTGAACACCGCGACATCGATCTCGCCGGGGACGTCCTTCACCGATGCGTATGCCTGGTGGCCGAGGACCTCCTTCGCCTTCGGGTGGATCGGATAGATCCGGCCCTGATAGCCGCCCTTGACCAGGTTTTTCATCACCGAGTTGCCGATCTTGCCGTCCTCGGCGGAGGCACCGATGACCGCGATGGTCGCCGGCTTCATGATGCGCGTCATCGCCTTCAGGATTTCGTCCTGGCTCGGCCGATAGCGCTCCGGCTGCGGCGCGAAATCGACGACGATGCGCACGTCCGCGGCGACCGCGCCCTTGGCGGTCGCGAACACCGGGTTCAGGTCCAACTCGACAATTTCGGGGAAGTCGCTGACCAGCCGCGATACCTTCGCGATCAGCCCGGCCAGGGCCGGGCGATTGACCGCCTCGCCGCCGCGCACGCCGCGCAACATCTCGGCAGCCTGAACGCCGTCCAGCATCGACAGCGCGTCCGCTTCGGTGGCCGGTGCCAGGCGGAAGGTGACGTCCTTCAGCACCTCGACCAGGATGCCGCCGAGGCCGAACGCCACCAGCTTGCCGAAGCTGCCGTCGGTCACCGCGCCGACAATGACCTCCTGGCCGCCGCTCAGCATCTGCTGCACCTGGACGCCCTCGATCCTCGCATCCGCCTGATACTTCTTTGCGTTCGCGACGATCCGCGCGTACCCGGCCGAGACCTCGTCGGCGGAGTTGAGGTCGACCAGCACGCCGCCGGCTTCGGTCTTATGCAGGATGTCCGGCGAGACGATCTTGAGGACGACGGGAAAGCCCATCGCCGCGGCAGCTTTCGCGGCCTCGGACGCGGAGGCGGCAACCGCTTCCTGCGGCACCGGAATACCGTAGGCGTCGCAGACCTGCTTGCCCTCGGGCGCAGTCAGCGACTGCCGCCCCGTCGCCCGCACCGTATCCAGCAGCCGGCGCACGGCGGCCTTGTCGGGCGTCGCGCCCTTTGCGATTCCTGCCGTGTCTTGCATCATCTGCTCTCCTGGGCGTTTGGTCGGGGGCGTTTTGTCGCGATCGGTCGGTGCTCTGGTTCGTCGGCGGATGCTCGTGCTTGACAGCGGCTATCGGGCTGCCTGCCCGAGCGCGCCCGATGCGCGGAACTCCGCCGCCCGCTTGTCGTCGAATTTCAGCACATCGCGCAGAATCTCATCCGTGTGCGCGCCGAGCAGCGGCGAGGCCCTGACTTCGCTCGGGCTGTCGGAAAGCTTGATCGGGTTGCCGACGGTCAGGTACTTGCCGCGGGTCGGGTGATCGACCTCGACCACCGTTCCGGTCTTTCGCAGCGCCGGTTCCTCGGCGATCTCCTTCATCGACAGGATCGGCCCGCACGGGATGTCGTGCTGGTTCAGGATCTCCATCGCCTCGAACTTGGTCTTGGTCATCGTCCATTGTTCGATCACCGCGAAAATCTCCTTGAGCCGCGGCAGCCGCGCGTCCGCCGTCGCATACTCGGGGTCGGTGATCCAGTCTTCCCGGCCGATGACCTTGCAGATCTCGCCCCATACCGGCGCCTGGGTGATGAAATAGATGTAGGCGTTGGGATCGGTCTCCCAGCCCTTGCATTTCAGGATCCAACCCGGCTGCCCGCCGCCGGAGGCATTGCCGGCGCGCGGCACCGCCTCTCCGAACTCGCCATGCGGATACTGGGGATATTCCTTCAGCACGCCATGCGCCAGTCGCTGCTGATCGCGCAGCTTGACGCGGCACAGGTTCAGCACGCCGTCCTGCATGGCGGCCAGCACTTTCTGCCCGCGTCCGGTCGTGTTGCGCTGATACAGCGCCGCCACGATGCCGAGCGCCAGATGCAAGCCCGTGCCGCTGTCGCCGATCTGCGCACCGGTCACCAGCGGCGGCCCGTCATCGAACCCGGTCGTCGATGCCGACCCGCCGGCGCATTGCGCGACATTCTCATAGACCTTGCAATCCTCGTACGGTCCGGGGCCAAACCCCTTGATCGACGCCATGATCATGCGCGGATTGAGCTCCTGGATGCGGGTCCAGGTAAACCCCATCCGATCAAGCGCACCCGGCGCGAAGTTCTCCACCAGCACGTCGCATTCGCGGACCAGGGCTTCGAGAACTTCGCTGCCCTTCGGGTGCTTGCTGTCGATGACGATCGAACGCTTGTTGTGGTTCAGCATGGTGAAATAGAGGCTATCGACATTCGGGATATCGCGCAGTTGGCCGCGCGTGATGTCGCCGGTGCCCGGCCTCTCCACCTTGATCACGTCCGCGCCCAGCCAGGCGAGAAGCTGCGTGCAGGTCGGACCTGACTGCACGTGGGTAAAGTCGAGGATGCGCACGCCGTCCAATGCCTTACCCATTGTCTTCTCCCTCATGCTCCGAACCGCTGCCTTGCGAATTTCGCCATCACTTGTACATCGCCGCTACTTGTACATGGTCTGGGCCTTGGTGCCCGGCGCGTACTCGCGCGGATCGACCCACACGTTGATCACGGCCGACCGCCCGTCGCGCCGCACCGCCTCCCGCGCGCGGCGCAGCGCCGGGGCCACTTGCTTCGGATCGCGGACCTCCTCGCCATAGCCGCCCAGCATCTCGGCGAACTTGCCGAACGGGACGTCGCCCAGGAGATTGCCGACATTGCCGCGCTGCTCGCCGTATTTCGCGAGCTGGCCATAGCGGATCTGGTTCATCGCCGAGTTGTTGCCGATCACGGCGATGTAGGGCGCGCCGAACCGGTTCGCCGTCTCCATATCGAAGGCGGTCATGCCAAAGGAGCCGTCGCCGTAATAGCAGAGCACCTCCTTGTCGGGATGGGCGAGTTTCGCCGCCAGCGCAAAGCCGGTGCCGACGCCGAGGCTGCCAAGCGCGCCCGGGTCCATCCAATGGCCCGGCCGCCGCGGACGGACCGCCTGGGCGGAGATCGTCACCACGTCGCCGCCATCGCCGATGTAGATCGTCTCCTCGGTGAGAAACTCGTTGATCTCCCAGGCCACCCGATAGGGGTGGATCGGCGACTGCTCGGAGCGGAACAGCGGCATCAGCTTGTCGGTCGCGACTTTCTCGCGCCCGCGCAATTCCGCCATCCACGCGCGCCGCTGCTGCGCGGCCGGCTTGGCGATGCGCCCGCTGGCCGCTTGCCGCACCGCGCCCAGGATCACGCCGGGATCGCCGACCAGGCCGAGCGAGATGTCCCGGTTCTTGCCGACGGTGCGGTAGTCCATGTCGATCTGCACGATCCGGGCGTTCCGCCCGAGCCGCTTGCCGTATCCCATGCGGAAGTCGAACGGGGTGCCGACGATGACGATGACATCGGCCTTGTCGAAGCCTTCGCGCCGGGTGCGATCGAAATGATGCGGATCGCCCGGCGGCAGCAGCCCGCGTCCGGACCCGTTGAAGTAGGCGGGAATGTCGAGCGCCCGGACCAGGTCGATCGCCGCCTCGTGGCCGCGGCAGGTCCATACCTGGCTGCCGATCAGGATCACCGGCCGTTCCGCCGCGACCAGCATGTCGGCGAGCTTCTCGATGTCGGCGGGATCGCCGAGCGATTTGGTCGAAGCGCGGTAGCCGCCCGACTGCGGCGTGACGGCGGCCGCCACGTCGATCTCGCGATCCAGCACGTCGCGCGGAATTTCGAGATAGGCCGGCCCTGGTGCTCCGGCGAAGCATTCCCGCGCAGCCATCGAAACCATATCCGCGACCCGTTCGGTCGAGCGCACGCTGGCCGAGAATTTGGTGATCGGCCGCATGATATCGACATGCGGCAAGTCCTGCAGCGATCCCATCATGTGCTGCGTCAGGGCGCCCTGGCCGCCGATATGCAGCACCGGGCTTTCGGAGCGAAACGCGGTGGCGATGCCGGTGATCGCGTTGGTGCAGCCGGGGCCGGCAGTGGTCACCACGCAACCGAGCTTGCCGGTCTGGCGCGCATAACCGTCCGCCGCATGGGCGGCGACCTGCTCGTGGCGGACATCGATGATCCGGATACCCTCATCCACGCAGCCGTCATAGATGTCGATGATGTGGCCGCCGCACAGCGTGAAGATGGTGTCCACGCCTTCGGTCTTGAGCGCCCTGGCGACCAGATGGCCGCCGGAGATGACCGCCGCATCCCGGCGCTTTTGCCGCAGCGTGTCATCGGCGGTGGAGCCGCGGGCGGGCGCGGTCTGCTCGCTGGGTGCCTTGGCCGCCGGCGCTGTCGTCGTGGACATCGATCGTCTTCCTCCCGTCAGGCGGTTGCTTCGTCGGTTCAGTCGGCAACTGTCGATCGTCGGTGCCGTGTAAGGCAGGGCCGGGTCGCGCCGGCTGGCCCGTGGACTAAGCGGAGTTCTGGATTACGCGGACGTCCGCTACCGTGTCTCGTGCACGTCGTGCAGATGATTGCCCAGATGACTGCCGTGTCTCGTGCACGTCGTGCAGATGATCGCCGTATTTTTCGACATGCGCGGCCAGGCTGAAGGTATGCTCGCGCACTAGGCGGGCGGCCCGGTCGGCATCGCGGCGTTCGAGCGCCTCGATGATGTTCATATGGTCGGCGATCGAGCGCTGGGCCCGATTATCCTGTCGGATCGTCACGTCGCGAATCGCCCGCATGTGAATGAACAAGCCGTCCGTCAGCTCGGTCATCAACTCGCAGCCGCCCATATGGATAATGGCCTTGTGAAAAGCCATGTTGGCCTGCGAGTACTCGGAAATGTGCTCGGACGGGTCCGCATCGAACGCGGCGAACAGTTTGCGGAGTCGTCGCAGCTCTTCATCGCTCGCGCGCACGCAGGCCAGTCGCGCGGCGAGGCTCTCGAGCGCCGCCCAGACGGTAATCATCTCGATGATCTCGCGCTTGGTCTTGCGGACGACGTAGACGCCCCGGCGCGCCACCGTGCGCACGAAGCCCTCCTGCTCGAGCACTGTCATCGCCTCCCGGATCGGCGTGCGGCTGACCCCGAGATCTTCCGAGAGCTGGCGTTCGTCGAGGCGGATCTCTCCGGGATGGCCATAGATGTCCATCTCGGTGATCGCCCGCTTGATGGCGTCGCAGGCGAGCTTGCGCAGGCTCGTCGTGACCGCCAGGCGCGGCACCTTGAGCCGCGGGAACGAGGTCACCTCCGGCACCCGGAGGCCTCCAGCCTGTGGTCCCATGCCCTCGCCGCGACGTGCGGATCCATCATCACACCATCCATAACAAAATCTACTGTATGCCACCGATCCCCACTTGTCAAGGCATCTGATATTATGTATTTCAGAGCGGCCGGCGCCATCGCGCGGGCCGCACCCGGCGGCGGACGGGCGATCGGGCACACTTGGGAGGAGCTCATGCGGGTTGACACCATTCTTCGGCAAAAGGCCAACCGGATCATTGCCATAGGCATGTCCGCGAGCGTCGAACGGGCGGCCCGCCTGCTGCAGGCGGAAAACATCGGCGCGATCGTCGTGAAGGACACCTGCAGCACCGAAGGCGAAGTGGTGCTGGGATTGCTCACCGAGCGCGACATCGTGCGCGCGCTTGCCGATCACGGGGCGGCGGTGCTGCGGATGCCGGTCTCGCAATTGATGTCGCGGGCCTTCGTCTCCTGCGATCCCGAAGACGAGGCCGACGGCGTGATCGGCGTCATGAACAAGCATCGGATACGCCACATGCCGGTGCTGCAAGGCGACGCGCTGATCGGCATCGTCAGCATGCTCGACATGATTGGCCGGCCCCCCGAGCTACCCGAAGCCGGCCAAGCTCGTGCTTGATCTTGCCCGTGCTTGATCTTGCCCGTGCTTGATCTTGCCCGTGCTTGACGCAGCCGCGCACTCTGCTAGCCAGCAACGACGGCGATGGAGTCCGCCTTTAACCGGCCCGCGGGGCTGATGACTCCTCCTGAGTCCTTTTGGATAACGGGAGGGGTGCGTGCGGCCGGGACTCTCTTCGGCGAAACACGATCGCTACGATTTCTCGCTTGACCGGCCGGGGTCCTCCCGATCGAAGGGTGCGCGTGACGCGCGAGACCAGCCGGCGCGAGTATTCCGTCACTCGGCTGGTTTTCACGCATGACGTCGCCCCGGTGTTCGGACGTTATCTGTTCGCGCCCGCGATCCGGCTGGTGCGCGGCGTGGCGGATCGCTTGCGCCTTCGGCAATCGAGTCATCTCAACTTCTATCTCGGGCTGATCGGGCCGCTGCTCCTCATCATCCTTGCCCTGGCACTGTTTTGACGACGGAGGACGATGCAGCGAATGTGGGTCTATCTGGCGATCGCGATCGGAGGGACGCTCGGCTGCTGGGCACGCTACGCGATGACGAACCTGGCGCAGACGATCTACGGCACCGATTTCCCCTACGCCACGTTGAGCATCAACCTGCTCGGCAGCTTCCTGATGGGCTTCCTGTTCATCGAGACGGTTGAGCGAGTGACCATCTCGCCGGCGCTGCGCACCGGCATCCTGACCGGCGGGCTGGGTGGCTTCACCACGTTCTCCACCTTCGAGATGGAATCGCTGCTGCTCACCGAAGGCGGCGAACCGCTGAAGGCGCTGCTCTATATCGGCTTTCCGTGGGGGTCGGCTTCATCGGCGCGTTCTTCGGCGCCAAAATCGCAAGGAACCTGTAGGGAGGATCGGGTGGACGACGAGGTGATGGTATCACGCGTCTATATCAGCGAAGCCGACCACGGGCGGCGGAAGTCGCTGATGCAGGAGGTGCTCAATGTCCTGCATGACCAGCAGCGGATGCAGGCTGTGGTCGTGCTCCGCGCCATCGCCGGCTTCGGCGACAGCGGCGAGGTTCATGCCTCCGACATCCTGCGCCTCAACGTCGACCTGCCGCTGGTGATCGAGTTCTTCGACCGGCCGGACGCGGTCAAGGGCGCGCTAGAACTGCTGCGGCCGTTGGTGCCGGCGGGACACATCCTGAGCTGGACGGCGACCCGGCACGGCGGACCGCCGGGCCGCGCCTAGCAAGCGCGCGGGGAGGCCGCGGTTAGGGGATCTCGTAAAGCGTCATGTCCTGGGTGATCCCGCGCAGCGCCGCACTGCGCGTCGCGGGGTGCAGGCCATCCCGCGTGAGCAGGCCGGTCACGCGCGGATCCTGGACCACGGAGCCGGTCACGATGATGGCGGGCGAATCCGCCATGCCCTGCACGCGGGAGGCGATGTTTACCGTCTGCCCGAAATAGTCCTGGCGGTCGTTCAACAGCACAGCGAGGCAAGGCCCCTCATGGATGCCCATTTTGAGTTGCAGGTCCTTGCGCCCATGGGCGGCATTGAGCTCGCGCATCGCGGCGCGGATGCGAAGGGCGGCGCTGACCGCCCGATCGGGAGTGGGGAACGTCGCCATCACCGCGTCGCCGATCGTCTTGACCACGGCGCCGGCCTCCGCGGCCACGCTATCGAGCAGGACGCGGAAATGACTGCGCACCAGATCGAATGCGACGAGGTCGCCGACCTGATCGTAAAGCTCGGTCGAGCCCTTGAGGTCGGTGAAGAGGAAAGTCAGGCTGGTGATCTTCAGCCGCTGATCCACATCCAGCGTGTCGGCCCGGAACATGTCGCGGAACGTCTGGTTACTGAGCAGCCGCTTGGCGGTCAGGAACGGCTTGCGGCGGCCGAGCAGCTCGTGCATCCGATCGCCGGCGATCCAGACCACGGGCAGCACGCGCGCGTTCGAGTGATTCTCCAGCGACAGGCGCACCGGGCCAGGGTGCAGCTTCCCGGTTTCGGTCGGCGATGGCACGTTGTCGAAGACGATCGAGACCTGCTGGCGCTCACGCGTCGGCGCGCCGCCCACGTCGAGGAAGTGGCCTCGATGGGTCACCGGCTCGAGGACGATGACGAACTCGGCCGGCAGCTGCAGCGACAGGATGGCCTTGTCCCCCGGCGGCAGCTCGACCTGTTCGATGGTAATCTCCTCGACCAGGTCTTCGAAACCATCCTCGGGAAGATCGACGCCTGAGCCCCAGATGATCTGGCGATAATATTCCCACATCGGCAGGCGGTCCGGATCATGCGCCGCGATGCGGCGGATCCGCGGGCTGATCGTGAACGTGACCTCGACCGTGTCGTCCAGCACCGGCTCGTGACCGGCGGCGCAAAACGCGCAGTATGGGTCCTGCCGCACGGATTTGAGCGTGGCCGCCGCCTCCAGCACGCAGCCGCAACTGGGACAGAGCACGTTCCAGGACAGGTCGAACAGGCCGATCCGCGCCGCGTGCAGGAACGCGGCGATGACCGGCTCCTCGGCCAGCCCGTGCCGGGCCGCGAAGTCCAGCGCATTCATGCGGTTGAGCGCCCGATCCGGTCCCTCGCGCACGACGTGTTCAAGCGCGGCGACCGCCCCGGCATCCGCCGAGCGCCGCAGGGCCGAGAGGAGGGCTTCGGACTCGCTCATGGCCGAAGCATAGCTAGGATTGGAACGGCCAGCGACGGTCGCAGCGATTTGATAGGGTCGCCCATTCCCGCCGCGCGGGCAGAGCGCCCGATCAGCACGCCGTCGTCGCCGAGGCAGCTCATTATCTGGCGCAGGGAGTGTCTTCCTTCGCGGTGGCGCTTGGAGCCGGCGACGCCATCGTTCTTGGCAGTTGGGCTGCCCAGGCTTGGTTCGGCGGGAGCTTTCCGAAGGGCGCGGCGTGATTGACCAGTGTAAACACTGGTGCGATGGGTTGTCTGAATGAACCGGCCCGGACGGCGCGAGACACACCCGGCCGCCGGTTCCGCTCGCAACCGAGCCTGATGACAGCTATATTCCGCCCATGCCCAGCGCACCCGATACCACGATCCCGGCTGGCGGCGTTGCGGTTCTGGCGCATTGGGATGCCGAGGCCGGGGTGTGGTGGGCGGAAAGCACCGACCTGCCCGGCCTGGTGGCGGAGGCGCCGACCATCGAGGCGCTGATCGCCGACCTTCGCGCCATCATTCCCGACCTGATCGAATTGAATGCCGTGCCGCATCAGCCGAGGGTCGAGATCAGGCTGGTCGCGGACAGGACCGAGGCGATCGAGCTGACAGCCTGAATGCCGGCGGATTTCGACCGGCGGCTTCGCGAGCTTTTGGAGCGCGCGGGGTGCCGCTTCATCCGGGCCGGCCGCCACCCGATCTGGTTCAGCCCCGTCTCGCGCCGGAACTTTCCGATCGGGCACGTTGGCGGTTGAAGTGTAGCCTGCGAGTGCGCGAAGCGCGGATCGGCCGAGATAAACTCGGGCCGCAACAATGCGCTATCCGAACTCGCTGGCGGAGGGAGTGTCCGCCGATTAAGCAGCAAATAGCCGCTAGATCAATGACTTATGGAAACACGCCTCGGCCATCACACAAGCCATCTCACGATCCTGCGCGGGATGGTGGCGCACGGCTGCGCACAGCCTGGATATTATTGACGGCCCCCGCCACCCGGCTTGCGCCTCGCCTCGCGAGGGTCGCCGGCGCGGTCGCGCCGCCCGGCACCCGCCGGCTTCTTCTTACTACCATCGGCCTGCGCCGCTGCTCGCGCCGCTGCCGCATCGCTTCGCGATGGTTCCGGACCCGCGCTCCGCGCGGCATCGGCGGCCTCGCCCGCCAGCCCGCGCACGAGCAGGCGCCGGATGGCCTCCGAGCGTGAGACCTTGCCCGGCTGCCGGGCAATCCAGGCGTCAATCGCCGCCAGCGCCGGCCGGCTTTAGCCGCACGCCGACGACTTTCCCGTCATGGTCGGGGCAGTCTAAGCGCCTTCGCCAACAGTCGCCGCACCGCTTCGGCCCGCGACGGCAAGTCCGGCTGCTCCCGCCGCCAGGCGTCAATCTCGCGCACCATCTCCTCTGGCGGATAGAATTCAACCCTGGATGGTGGCTTTGGCTGAGGCTTCCGTGGCGGCAAGGCTGGGCCTCCTTAAGCACGAATTTGTGTCCCGGTAATCTCGGCAACCCCGTTGATGCCGGGCACGGGTAGAGCGCACGCTTTCTCTCACCGCGCCGGGCGGTTCCCGGCAGAGCGGCCGAACGGGGTGGTCGCACACCCCGCCCGGCCTGACCCACGGCAGGAGCACTCATCATGCCGCAGGCTACTCATGTCTCTACCACATCCCCACTCGCGCCGCCGGCCGCCCGGCTCAAGCGTCCGATCATCCGGGCGTTCTGCCTCGGCGCCCTGGCGCTGGCGCTGGCGGCTGGCATCAGCCGGGCCCAGGATGCCGGCATGTCGGCCTCGAACGGCGAGGCCATCGGCGCCGCGGCCGGCGGGATCGCCGGCGAGATGGCAGGCGGCACCATGGGCGGCCTCGCCGGTGGCGCTGTCGGCGGCGCTGTCGGTTATGGCGTTGGAGCCGGCTACGACGCGGTGGACGCCAACGGCGGCACGACCGGCATGGGTTATGGTGGCGCCGACGCCATGGGCGCCGGTGGTCAGAACATGGGCGGCGGCATGGGCGAAGGCGCCCGGTAAGGAGGAGGCTACGTCAATGCTGAACATGTCAAAACTGCAACGCGCGCTCGTCAGCGCCGCGATCTTCGCCGTTTCGTTCGCGCTCGCCTACGGCCTGCGTGATCTGGTGCCTGCCATTCGGTGGCCGACGTTCGGCCTCGTCATCGCGGCCACGATCTACTTGGGACGCGCCGGCTGGATCGCGGCCAGGCACGGCCCGCGAGCGCTGCTGCATCACTGAACACAAAGCGGCCGGGGGCGTGGGTGTGTCACCACCCGCGCCCGACCGTGGCGCGCACGGCTCGGCTGGTAGCTGATGCAGGGGAGGACCCAATGACGACGAAGCAGCGCGACGCCGTCCTTCGGCTGGATGCCGAGGGCCAGACGGCGGCCGAGATCGTGGCCGCGCTGCACATTCGGCCTACCGCCACCAGCAGCGCGGAAAGCTTGGTGCTTGCCGTCATCGCAATGTCCGAAGTTAAGCTGTCGCGCGCGATGGCGCTGCTGGCGATCTACTCGGCTCGGCCGCTATGGCGCCTTCGGCATCAGCCGCCGGGGCACACCCTGGATCAAGCTGCGCGGCTCGCGGTTCCGGATCAGGTAGGCGGGCGCGACGCTCATTTGTCGGTCTTGTAACCGAGGCCGATCGTCGGTCCGGGCGGGGCCGGCATCTCGATAACCGTTTCGCCCATGGGGTTCGCCCGGTAAGCGAGCGGCGCGCCAATCGACCCGCTTACGGGCGAAACGAAGGCGGCGCTGGTGGGCATGTGGTCGCTAATGGTGCTCGCCGCGGGCTGCGCGATGGGGACCAGAGCAACAGCCATTAGTATCAAATACCGCATTTCGATCTTATCCATGCGCCGATTTTACAGGAGAAATCCTGCGCACCGATGCCGAATTCCGTGCCGGTCGACGCAGCCGGATTATGGTCAGGACCTATTCTCGGAGGGAATAACCGCATGACAAGCAAGGGTTGTTCGCTGAATGTTCCCTGGGGGCCCGCAATTCTAACCGCATCCCGCGCCTTGCAAGCTCGCGCACCACGCCGGTTAAGGCGTTTAATGCGCCTGGAAAATCTTGCTTACCACAGTCCACTTTCCCTCGACCTTCAACAAATGGAAGAAGTCAGTGAAGGAGATGCCTGAGACATCGTTGGCGTCTATGCGGGCGCTGGCAGCCGTACCGACGATCTCGATGCGGACGATGGCAGCCTGAGCATCAGGCGACGGATGAAAATCCTTATCGATGCCATCGAACAGGATCGGGATCGCGCCACCCGCCAGCTTTCCATCTGCGCCAACACTGTACATCGTTGCCTGCTGACTGAAAGCAGGCTTCATTATGCTGCTTTGGGCCTGTTTGCAGCCCTCTATATACTTATTCAGCACATCGCTGATGGCTTGGTATTCCTGCACATACGTAGGATTGCTCATGGTTTTACCTGACTTCTTTGTTAACAGGCCGAAAGGATTTCAACAGCTGCGACGTTGGGAGCGCGATCACGTTCATATCCTACGTATGTGCAGGAAAACATCAGCCATGGCGACACCTCCACCATGCAGTGACTCACTTCCTGACGCGTCGCTCAAAACGATTAATGGGTCCTGAGCCTAGGTGGCCGGCTTCAGCACCCTTGGCCGGTGCGCCTGCCACCTGGCGTTGACGCGCCACGCGGCCAGCCCTACCAGCCGCCCCGGCCACCACCGGGGCGGTCTGCGTTGGCGTCCTGGCAGGAGGATCAGCCCGTGAAAATCACTCAATCCCGCACCTTTCGGGAGCTCTCGGAACACGATCGCCCGCAAGACCCGGCGCTCGACGGAGTGCTGCAAGGGCGTGGTGCTCTACCCGGTGCGGCTGCTCGCGGCGAAAGGCGGCAACCGGACGTTCGGGGATGTCCTCGCGCGGCTGCGGTGCGATAGCTGCGGTGGCAAGCCGGCCCCGGTTTATCTCTGCGCCGGGCATCGCCACCATGTCGGAGGCGCGCCGCCGGACTGCGCAATCGAGCTAGTGCCGGATCAGGTGCAAGGTTCGACTTTCGAGGCGAGCGGAAAGCGAGCAGGCGGTTCCAGGACGCGACTCTGAGTTGTATCACTGGAAAGTGTGTCCGCGCTTCCGCGCAGCCCTTTTTTGTTCGCCGGATCGTCCGCATCCTCTTTGCATGGCACAACGACCCATCTGGCGCGGGCAACTGCGGCTCGCGCTCGTTTCTTGTCCGGTCGCGCTTTACAACGCGCGCCACGACCGTTCCGCGATCCGCTTCAACATGATCAATCCCGAGACGGGCAACCGGATCAGGATGGTGACGCAAGACAACGAGACGGGGCAGGAGCTTGAGCGCCGCAATCTTGCGAAAGGCTATGAGTTCAAGAAGAACCATTACCTGATCGTCACCGACGAGGACCTGGCCAGCGTCAAGGTCGAGAGTTCGTCCGTGATGACGGTCGAGAAGTTCGTTGACGCAGATTCCATCGACCCGATGTACCTACGACGCCAGCTACTTCCTTGCCCCCGACGGTCAGGGAAGCGAGGACGTGTACGCCGTCCTTCGGGAGGCGATCGGCAAGACGGGGAAGGTGGCGCTGGCGCGGGTTGTCATCTCCCAGCGCGAACGAACGATTGCCCTGCGGCCGATGGGGGCCGGGCTCATGGCGCACACGCTTCATGAGGAGCGGGACTTGAACAGTCCGAAGGAGCTGTTCGAGGACGCCGCGAAGCTGAAGACTGACCCGGAGATGGTCGCGCTCGCCACACAGCTCATCGAGCGGCAGTCCGGGGGCTATGACCCCTCAGACCTTGAAGACCGCTACGAGACGCGACTACGGGCGATGCTGGATGCCAAGCTGAAGGGGGAGGGCATCGAGATGCAGGACGAGGCGCCCGCAGATCGTGGCAACGTCATCGACCTGATGGCGGCGCTGAAGAAGAGCCTAGGGCAGACAGCGGACGCCCCGAAGCCGGCTGCGAAGACGGGGTCGGCCAAGGCTGCCAAGGAGCCGGCCCAAACTGGTGGGAAGAAGCCTGCCACTCAGGCGGCGAAGTCCACTCGTAAGCGCGCCTGATCCGTCTCTTCCCATCGTTCCAACCGGACCAGACGCCCTTCTTCCTCCAAGCAAACGAGGCAGTAGAGTTCGTCGGGGCCGACCAGATGGCCGACCTCATGGTCGCCGAAGCCACATTCAGCGCAGTGGAATTGCCAGTAGGATGCTTGGGTATGGGGCATGTCCGCCTCCCGGCAGGTTGACCCGCTCGGGTTATCGAGGCGCGGCCGAGTCGGGCAATAGCGGACCCGACTTATACCGACCGCGAAAGTTGCGACGTTCCGGCGTCATTCCCGCGCAAGCGGATTCAGTTCGCCACCTGCTCCGCGCTGGGGTGACGGGTAGCCTCGGGCGCGGTATGGCATGCCGATGTGCGGCCGCGCGTGCCGCTGGCGCGCGCCGTCGCCGTCGGGGGAGATCGAGCGCACGTTCGCGATCATCACCACGGATGCCCAACGCGGTGGTGGCTGCCGGAACCCGGCCGGCACGGGCAGCTAAGGGGGGTGCCGGCGCGGCCGCGCCTAGCTGCGCATATAGGCCAGTGCCCGCTGGACCGAATCGCTCGGCACTACAATCAGGCCGGTAAACGACCCGTCCATTTCCACAATCAGAAAAATCGCGCCGGCGATCGAGAAGGCGCAGAGCAGCAGCACGACCACGACCAAACCGTTGCGCGGGGCGTTGTAGCCGAAGCTGGCGAAAATCAGGCCGAGCCACAGCGTCAACGCGATCACGAAATCAAGCGAAACGGCACTCCCGCTCTCTTCGATCAGGGTCCAGCGCTCCCGCACCACGTCCCGGATCCCCGTGTCAGCGTGGTCCTTCAGTCCCGAGTGTTTCGGATCAGGCGGCAGCGCCAGGATTGCCTCCTCCGCCCGATCCAAGAGCTTGCCGGCCACCGGGTCCTCAACGACCGCGGCGCCGGCTTTCGGCCAGGTTTCGTGCAGTGCCCGCGCCGTATAGCGGGTGAGCAGGGCGCGGGCGGGGTCCGCACCGGGACCGTAGAAGCGCAGCAGCCGATCGACAAGAATCAGCTCGGTCGCGAAGGTATGCACGTCGCGGGTCACCTGGTCGAAGCTGCCTTTGACCGAGGTGATCAGGAGCCCGATCACCAGGGCCGTGATCGTGGCAACCACGCCGATGCCGAGGCGGACGATGTCAGTCGTTTCCTTCGAGCGATATCGGTCTGGAAGGCTCGGATGCAGCCAGAGCGAGAGCAGCCCGGCCCCGGCCAAGAAGATGAACACCAGAGCCCCGACTGCGAATCCGCCCATTGCGCGCATCCCCCGCATCCCGTGCAGCGCCCCGTTCGGCTGCCGCCCGCCGTCTCTCGGGGCGGCCGATCACCTTACCGGCAGCGTGTTCGCTAGGTCCACGTGCCGCGGATCAAAGCCGCACTCCGGGCCGCCCGAGCACGCCCAGCAGCGCCACAACCCGTCCGGCTGGCCGCTACGCCACCGCCACCAGCGCCAGCGGTCGCACGTGCTGCACCGGGTGCCCGCCTCGGGCCGTTCTGCGGTCGCCAGCGTCTCGGTCACGGGCGCGCGTCCAGCCGCCGCGGGCGTATCGCCCGCTCGCCGCGCGCGGTCTCGACGCGCACGAACTCGATCGGGTCACCGGGATGGACCGTAGTCCTCGCATCCCGCACGCTGCCGGCGCCGAGAAACAGGTCTCGGCCGCCGCGGTCCGGGATCACCCACCCATAGCCCAGGCACACGCTGAAATGGCGCACCCGCCCCGTCTCGACGGGCGCGCCGAGCGGCGGCGGCGTCGGGTCCGCCGGGTGATCGATGCGCCGGCGTCTGCTCACCGGTGCCCTAGCAGCCGTGGATTGAATGCCCGGAACCCGCGGTCGGTGCTCCGGCGCTCGAATTGCAGCCGATCTCCCACGGTCAGCTTCGGGATGCCGGCGCGCCGGGCAGTCGTGCCGCCGATGAATATGTCGTCGCCCCCCGCGTCGGGCACAAGGAAGCCGAAATCGCGGCCCAGATCGAAAGTCTTGACCGTGCCAGTTTCCATCTTATCGCTCATCATCCGGCCCCCCGGCCGCGAGCCGCGCCAGCTGGCGGAAATGCTCGCGCGCCCGCACCCGGTGCGACCCGCGCAGGCCGGCGTCCTCGGCGATCGCGCGTAGCAGCGTCAGTGCCAGCTCGGTGGCGTTCACGGCGGGCTCTACCTCGGCCGTCTTCCGCCGCGGCATCGGGCCGCGACTGGCCCGCTCGCTTAGCTGCTCGCTCACGGCACCCGCTCGCCCGGATACGACATTCCGGCCGCGCGCAACAGCTCGACCCAGCGCGGCCACGGCACGCATGCGACGGGCGCCGCATCGTCGGCAACCAGCAGCACAAAGTCGACCCCGGCAAGGCGCTCGCGAATCGGCTCCTGCTCACCGCCGCGTACGATATTGCCGCTCCACGCCGCGAGAGACTCGACTGTCATTTCGTCCGTGCCTATCCGCAAAAGGGTCAGTCAGGCAGGCCGCCGAACACCAGCCACGGCTCGCGGCTCGCAGTCGCGGCGACGATGGCGCGATCGCCGAATTGCTCAGGCGTTTCGTCAGGCAGTTGACGCCAACAGTGCTCGCCAGCTACGGCGTGCCCCGGTTCGTCGGGCAGCCCGCCGTGCAGCACGATCACCTCCGGCGTCCCTCGGTGCAGAATGAGCGGCTCGGGTTCGTCGCTCATCCCACGGATAGCAGGGCGGCCGGATTGCACGTCGATTTGCGATTCCAAAAGCCGCCGCGCCAGTAACGCGAAACCGCAACTCCCGTCGTCGCCTCCGCAGCAAGATCCGCACGAATGCGGTCTTTGAACTGCGGCAAACTCTCGCCCAGCACGGCCGTCCAGCCCGCAGTCGGCGTCGCACCGCCGACGAAAGCGCTCCACACAATCGCGCCGAGATTCGCAATCGCGATATCGGCCATCGGCCGATACGGATCGACTGTCTCTTCGAACCAGATCCCGTCGATGCCCGGGCCGAGCGTGTACGAGGCCATTCAGCGTTTCCCTTTCGCGAGTCTGGCGATAAACCGACCGAGGCGGCGGATCCGGGATACACGCTGGGGACGCCAGCCACCCGTGACCGACACTCCCCAGGCCGTAGTGTAAGCCTGCATAATCGGGTCGGCTGCCGACGGCTGCTTGTTACGCTTCGACATCACCGCCTGCGCGGATCGATCACGCTGCCGACGACGCCCGGCGCCATAAAATGCTGCATCCAGGCCATCGGATCGCCATGCCACTCAGTAATTTCGCGCCCGCTCGCGTCACGGTGTTTGTGTGCGACCATGACGCCAGGCTTCTCCGCCGCGCCGTTCCGCGCCGCCTTTACCGCGTCGGCGTAAATCACTTCCTCGGCGCTCGCCACCGCCGCCGGGTCATAACGGGAGATCTGCGCGTCTTTGTACCGTGGCGAGTGCCGCTGGAACTTCGTCAGCAACCGCCTGCGATACGACACCACATCGTCGTTCACGGTCGGCGACGGAACCCTCTCGCCAAATAGCGCTCCGACCGCATCGGCTCTCAGCTGCGCCGCCTGCATCTCCTCGATATCGCCGGTGGTGCGCTCCCTCTGGGCCGCCGCGATCTGATCTTGCAGATCGCGGATTTGCGCAAGCATGCGGCCGTTCTCGTGAAGAGCTGCACTCATAACTGGTTTTCCTTTGAAAAAGTGCCGCCGCCGGCCCGGTGGGATGGCCGCGAGCCGGCGGCGGCATTGCGCCCGGCAGCGGCTTGGGCAGCGCGCTGGCCGGGACCCGCCGCGCCTCTTCCCGGGGGCGCAACGGGGGCAGAGCCGTGACCGGCAGAAGGGACACCACCGGACACGGCATCGGATGCGAGCGCAGCATCGAGAATGCGGCGCAGCGCCGAGCTCCTGCTGCGATCGTCAGCCTCCGCAACCGCATCGAGACGGCCGAGCAGATCGGGTGGCAGCAGCATGGTAACGGCAACGTTGGCGCTCATAGAAGCAATGTAGTCACTCCACCGGCATGGGGCAATAGGGATTTCACCTGCGCGCGCCT
Source organism: uncultured Alphaproteobacteria bacterium (assembly GCA_963754235.1). Lineage (GTDB taxonomy): Bacteria > Pseudomonadota > Alphaproteobacteria > Acetobacterales > Acetobacteraceae > DATAYA01. The sequence continues at coordinate 96,921 of CAVWFK010000036.1, forward strand.
ACGAACTTTCCCGAACAGGACGGCACACCGCTGCATCGAGGCGCACGATAGCGCACGCGGCTTCGGGCGATGCGCCCCACTCGTGCTCAGCCCGGCCTTGGCAATAGCTTCGGTTTTGGTCTGCATCCCAACGTTGGGATGCAGATCTGTTCTTATCCGCTCTGCCGTATCTAGCTCCCGCACCAGCTCGCCGATGCGAACACTGGCGCCGTGCCAGGTGGACCATCGCCGCGCACTTCGGGAGTTTCGAGCTCAGCGAGATCTTCGCGCGCGCGAACGAACGGAAGACCCGGCAGATCGCGCCAGGGGATGCCGGTGCGGTAGCGGTAGAGTGACGGCTTCGATGAACAGGCGGTTATCCGCCGCGCTCACCCCCGACCGCCCCGTCCGCCCCGGCAGCAAGTCCTTGATCCGGTCCCACTGGTCGTCTCGAAGCATAATGCGCCGCGCCGGAATCGGTCCTTCGCCCTATCCTGCTGATTTACCGCTCGACGCTGCTATCTGGACTCACCCTGGGTCCGAGCGAGAATCGCTGCCAATCCCTATTTGACGACAGGCCTTAGTAGACGAGAGGTTCGAAAAGCTGTTTGATAGGGCCGCATGCGGGCCGTGACGCGGCAGGGAATTATCGCGGCGGACGCGCCGTCAAGAACTGGCGAAGGGAAAGAATGCTATGACCACACCGTGCCGTCATTCACGCGCCAAGCCCGCCAACGCCAGCCCCAACCCGGCTCTGGTGGCCGCCACGGCATCGACTTTGGCCCTCGGCTTGCTGCTCGCCGCAATCAGCCCGGCAATGGCAAATCTCGTCGCCGATCCCGGCTTCGAGAGCTGCGACATGGTCGGCCAGAATCCCCCGCCGGACTGGACCGGGGGGGGTGGCGGGTTCAACGCGGTCTGCGACAATTCCCCGCACTCGGGGAGCTGGAACGCCGATTTCGTCGGACCAAAAACGCTATCGCAGAGCATCGCAACGACCGTTGGCGATAGGTACGAGTTCTCGTTTTGGCTTTCGGTCCCTTTCGTCTTTGAGAACCAGCCCACCGACTTTACTACCTCCTTCGGCCCCGACGTGGTGCTTAACCTCACCAACTCCGGCCTTTTACCCTATACCTTCGAGGATTTTACGGCGATGGCCGCGGCGGCGAGCACGACGATCAACTTCACCACAACCGGTAACGCAGCTAAGTTTCTTGTTGACGATGTTTCGGTGACGGCTGTTCCGGCGCCCGCGCCGGTGCCGGAACCCGCGACCCTCTCGCTATTGGGAGGAGCTCTCGGCCTCCTCCTTCTCGCGCGCCGGGGCTACCAGTCGGCAGAACCGCATCGATCTGGCGATGCCGAGGAACAGCCGCAGCTCGAACCGCTGGCCGCGGGTTAGCGGTATTTAGCGAACCAGCAAGAGCGCGATTGCCCCGATAGCGCCGCCGGCGCGGCTGATGCGGCGAGGGCAGACGAGCATGGCAATCGCTTCCAGACGGGTCACGTCCCAACTCCTTGGCTCGGGCGATGATCGTCAGAATATCTTCGAGGGTGCAGCCATTGACGTCATTAAAGTCGATAACCGTGCGCAGCTCGTTGAGCGGCCGATTGCTCCCTTCGGCCCTTATCGCAGCCGCGAGAAAGCCTAAGACCTGGCTGGCGGCGGGATCGAAGGGCGGGATTGCCAGCTCAATGGCACCCGCGAGACAATGCCTGTCACCCTCCCGATGCCAGTTGTTTTGTATCCAGCACCATTTGCCGGTGCGGAACCGGCTCTCCATGCGGGTGAGGACTTGGACGGCCTTGGCGTAGGGGCCTGTGGCGTCGAGCGGCATGGGGCACCTCCAATTCCTACCCTACCCGCTCTAATCCTAGCTTCCTACGTTTACATAGAAAATTCGCCCAACAAGACCGACCCGCTACCCGAGCCGCATCTACGCCGTCGGCATCACCGGCGCACTCCTCGAACTCTGCGGCGACAACGCCAACTCAATCCCCAACAACACCGCTAGCCGCAATGGATTCGCGTCAATTGCCTCGCCCGGCCGAAAGCCCAAAGCCCCAGCCAGGGGCAGATGCTGCGCTTTCTCGGCCGCCGCCTCGGCAATCTTGAATCGCGCACTGTTGACATGCCCCGCCGCACCAATCGCTAGCCCGGGCAGATCATCAAGCGCATCATCGGGAAAACAGTCCGCGTCGAACCCTTCCAGATGAACATGCTGCAAATACGATGCCGGCACATACGCAAAATGCGCCCACACCTTCGGGATCGCCCGATGCAGCTCCTCCAGCTTCGCAAACATCCCCCCAACCGTCGCACCCGTCAGCGGCGCCAAATCGAAATCAAGCAACACCAACGGTGCCGGATCGGTAATGTCCCGAATTTCGTGGTGACTGAAATAAGCCGTGGCGAACACGCCGTCCTGCCCGACCACCAGCGTCGAAAATACGCACTGCCCCCAGCGCGGCAGCGGCACAGGCTTCCCACCAATCAGCATTTCCGACTGCCGGATCAGCGCCGGCCGCCGATCCAGATCAAGCCCGACCAACACACCCGCAACCGCGTTCGCGAGATCATCGTGCCCGCCCGGCACGTGATCCACACTGTCCCGACCGCTCCGCGCCGTGCGACGCTCCAACCCCACGAGCTGCACAGACAGACGCTTGACGTCGAGCAGCTCTACCCGGCCCGCATTCAGCAGCGGCAGCAGATCAATGTACATGTCGGATTTCGGCCGAGCGCTCGGCTCATACGAGATGCCGTGCTCACGGAACCGCTGCCGCGGCCACTCGCCCCCGTAGCGATCGCCAACCACGCTGTTAACGCCATAGCGGCGCAGCAAGGCCGCGAAATCCCGCACCACCTGCTCAGGGTCAAACGGCGGCCTCGCCTCCGCAATCGCGTCCAGCACCACCACACCGTCGCCCGTGATGTGCGCGATCGCCAACGTCATCGCGTCACTCGCACCACCACTCGGATCGCAGAACGCCGAGTAAGTGATGCCCGGCACCGGCGGCAGCTCCGACCGGCCCCACATCGTCACCTGATCCACGACCTCGCGCGTGACGAAATCGGCCAGATCGTCACGGAACTCGGCGCCGTACTCGGCCCGCGCCAACTCAGGATCGTCCTCGGTACTCCCGCGCCACCTCCGCCGGATCAAGCTGCCGGTTCATCGTCAGCGTGGGCGCCTTCCACACCAGCACCCTCGCGCCATCCTGGCCGTAGTGGCGACGGAAGGCCGCATACAGCTCGCCGCGCTTGGCATACGGGCTGCTCGCCAGCAGCAAGATCGAGCCGGGGATGCTCGCAAGCCCAGGCCGCAGCGCCCGCAGGATTTCCGTGTCAGGATTGGCGCTCGTCTCGTCCTGCGACCAGAACGCGATCTCGTCGCACAGAACGGCAGCGAACGAATAGCCTCGCGTCGTCCGAAAGCTGGCGGTGCTGATCTCGATCACCACCCTGTTGGAGAGCGTGATCGCCTCGGTGTTCTCGTCCTCCACCATCTCGGCCAGCGGCTCAACCGCTTTGAGCAGACCGCTCACGAACCGGAAGATGCTGCGCGCCTGCGACCGGTTGCGCGCCAACACGGCGACGGTGGCACACTCGCCCGCGGCCAAGTGCGGCGCGTAGTCCCGAAAGCAGGCCAGATAGACCGCGACCAGCGCCAAGAGTTTGCTTTTGCCGCCACGCCGCCCGACGATCAGCGCCGCCTCCCTGAAAGGCGCCAGTGGCGGCTCCAGGCGGCCCGTACACTGGCGATACATGGCCAGCTCGTCCGGTGACAGCGCGGCGCCGGTCAGGGCCGCCAGGAAGGCCCTCCAGGCGCCCCACGCTGGCATCGGAAACTCGGGGGCGAACAAGTGCGGATGGTCGAACGCCGCGAGCAGGTTCACGCCGGCGGTGCCGCCTCGGCCAGATACTCGGCGATCGTCCTCTTGCGGGGCGCGGTGCCCTTGAGGCCGAGCTGGCGCAGCAGCCGGGCATAGGTGTTGCTGAACGCGAGATAGGAGCGCCGGTCGTGATCCGTGATCTCGCCCACCTCGGCGAGCTTCCGATCGAACAGGGCTAGGCGCAGCCGGAGCTGCGCGAGCTGCTCGATCAGGCACGACTGCGTCGCCGAGGGCGAGCCGCCGACGTGCGCGACCAGCTCAGCCCGCGTGTCCCGCAGCAGCCGGCCTTGCCAGGTTCGCCGGTCCAATACGCCGAGGATGACCGGCCGATATTCTGGGGTCACAAGGCGGGTAGTTTTGGCGCTGGCAGACATGCACGCGAAGATGGGCAGGCCGGCACAAAGAAACAAGCCGCGCTGCCAGCGTTCGTGGGGTGCGTCGCGGAACGTGCCAGCCGCCGTGCTCCAACGCCTTATTTTGCTGGTGATTGGCGGCTTGTTCGGCGGACGCCGTTTCCGCCGATGCACCCTCTGGGCTCGGCGAGACGTCGCGCTGACGAGACAGTCTGGCAGCCCGGCGCCGCCCGGAAGCACGCGCGGCGGAGGCAAACGGCGTTTCGCCCCCGGAGGTGAGCCTCTGTCGAGGCTCGGTGCCCCTCACTCAAAGAACATCATCAGCTCGCTCGTTTTGCCGGCCTTATCCTGCACCAGGAACTTCTTGCCATCATCGTGCTCTTTGATGACAGCTTCCATCAGCCTGAGTGAGTTTCGGACAACATCGGCATATGAGCCGTCCATCTTCTCCTTTAGCCACCTCAGTCGTTCCATCGAGCTGTCGCTCAGGTCCAACTGCACCTTCTTTCTTGCGATTACTGCTGTCATTTCCGGTAAAAGTAAAATGTCAAAACCGACGAGACCGGAACCGAAGCGACTGACCAGACCCCATTGAGGGCTGAGAAGTCACCCCTGACGATACCAAGCACAGCGGCTCCGACGAGAAAGGCCATCGCTGCTCCAAATACCGTGCCGGCGAGCCGCAGCCTGTCCTTCCGCTCAGTTCCATGCTCGGGCGGCTCTTCACCGCCCCCACCATCATCTCCGTCAACATCGACTCCGACATCAACCTCCTTGCCAAGTGAAACTTGATACTTACGCTTACGCATTGGGCGCCCTTTTCGTGGGCTACACCAACCTTGCGCTCTCAGGTATTAACTACTTCGCCGCCTGGGTGTAGCCCAGCTCAGGTTAACAATCTGAGAGCGCAACGGGCGAAGCGTCTGTCGACATTCGACATTGGTAATCTCCTTTCAGGATGCGTTGAGCGAACTCCGCCCCAACGCGAGTCGAAGATAGAGATCGTCCCTCCGAAAATCAATGAAAATCGGAGGGCTTTCATCATCACGAAAAGCTGAGGTGGGCATGAGAGCAGGAGCATTCCCTTTCGGGCCCAACCGCTCGCAGCGGGACGAACTGAATGGCCTTTGTCGATCCCATTCCGTATTTCGAAGGCGTGCCTCGGCGGCGCGCCGCGGTTTTGTCTACTAACAGCCGCCCGCCTGAGAGCACGGGCAGATGGTTTCGATGCCGCTCCAGGTGAACCTGTGCGGGTTCACCTCCCGCACAGTTACCCGCACAGTTTTTTCCCGCACAGGCCCGCACAGGACCCGCACAAGGCCCGCACAAGACCCGCACAGCGACCCGCACAGGTACCCGCACAGCCCGCACAGGTGCTTATAGGCACCTGTGCTGTGCGGGTGGTGGGGCCATGCTGTGCAGGTGCGCCAATGCTGCCGCCCTAAGCGGAGAGGGAGCTGCGCGCGGCTGGCCTGACCTGGAATGACGTGGTGTCCGTCCCGCGCCAGTGATAGCGGCTCGCCGGGGATGCCCGGCCAATCATGCCCACCGGCCCTTGAGGTCGATCACCATGTCGTCTTCGATGGCGATCCATTTGGCGGCCAACAGGTCGCTCTTGGCCGTGCGGTATTTCCGGTATCGCGCGTCTCGCTGCTGCCAGATCTCTTTCGCGTCGCCCGTCGGCGGCTTTTCGATCAGGCCGCGGCGCAGGCACGCAAGCTCCCAAGTGGCAAGCGTGGTCCTGCCTGGTCCGGCGGGGCTCTTGGTGATGGCTGCTACCACCGCGTCATAGAATACCTGGCGGGATGGCGAGACCTTCCCAGCGCCGCCTCCGGCGGCGGCTCCGTTGGCCGTAGCCGGCTCGGATGTCCATCGGTCATCGGTCAGCCGGATGGTGACGGTTTCGAAGTCGCGCCAGTTGTCAGGGGTGCGCCGGCGCGCCTTGCCGGCGGGCGCCTCGAAAGAGATGGTGAACGCCACCTCTCGCGGCTGGCGCTGGTCATCGGGCAGCGCGGTCATGATCCCGATGGTGTCGAACCGCCAGCCCTTGGTGCTGGTGCCGTACTGGCGAGCGGCGTTGTGCCCGGTGTGGTCGAGCCACACCTGCGCGATCCGACGTCGAGACAACTTATCGACCAGCGGCAGGGCGCCCGACCACGTCTCCTCCTCCTTCTGCACGCCCTCGAGCAGCGACATCACGTTGTCGAAGGCGACGATATCCACGCCGCCGAGCGCGTCGATGAAGGCCAGCAACCAGTTAATGCCGGCCTCGGTGTTGAGGGGCTGGAAGCGCCCGACAGTGGGGAACTGCGCGGCGATCTCGTCTTCCATGTCGCGGGCGAAGATGGTGAGCCGGCCGCCAAGCTCGGGAACGCCGGGCCGGCGCACCGCGTCGCGCAAGCGCTGCCGGATCAGCGCACCGGGCATTTCGCCGTCGATGTAGAGGACTCGCACCGGGCGCCGCGCCTGCCAATGCAGGAACGCCGCGCCGCTCGCCATCGCGACTGCCATCCCAAAGCCGAGCAGGGTTTTACCCAAACCGGTGCTGCCTACGAGAAACATGCGCACGCCGGCCACGATTAGGTCGCCAAGGAGCGGCTCGGGCTCGGGGAAGTCGCGTTTCAGCCATTGTTCCGCGGACAGGAACTCGGCGAGGCCGGGGATCTGTCGGTCAGCCCGCGTGGCGTCCTCGGGTTTGCTGTCCGTCGCGGCTTCGGGTTTGCTGTCCGTCGCGGCTTCGGTCTCGCCGTTCTCGGTTGCGGAGGAATAGCAGCCATCGTAATCCGCGGCCGGCGCCGCTTCTCTCTCGTCCAGTTTGCGGGCTTCTTTGCCGTAGATGTCATCCAGACAGCGATCGATGTCAGCGAAGCGCTTGCGCCAGCGGTCGTCGCGATCGGGCGGGAACACCGTTTCGAATGCGGCGACGAGCCGCCCCCGCGCCTCCATGTAGGGAACGCCTTGCCTTGCCCACCGGCCAAGCAACCGCATTGTGGACAAGTGATAGCTGCTGCCGTTAATAATTTCGGCAAGTTGCGCTGGTTCATCGATCGGCCCGGAGACTCGCTCACCGTTCAGCGCGGGGTTTGCGGCGGTGTTCGGCTTGCCCACCCATATTGCGTCCAGATCGTCATGCTGATCGAGCGGCAGTCCTTCGATCAGCTCGACGCGGTGTGATGGATTGTGGTTCAGCGAACCGAAATAGTAGGACTGCGATAACGTCCAGCTCTCGCCAGCGAAGATTCCGCCGAACAGGCCGTTGAGGCGTCCCAGCAACTCCCCGCGCCGTTCCGGTGGCAGCTCCGCCGCGAGTGGGCACAACACGCGCCAGCGGGGGGCAGCTTCGGTGTGCGATGGCGAGGTATAGACGATCGCGGCGATGCCCTGCTTTTCGAGCCGTTCCACTGCTTCGTCGAGGGGTATTTGGCCGCCGTCGTAATCGGCTTCGATGCCGGTCACGCCGAGCACATTAGCGTCGTGGCGCAAGCTACGCTTGTCGGTCCGCTGGTCGCCGAAGCGGGCAAATTTCAGCCACGGCAACTGGTCCTTCCGTGATGCCGTAACGGTGCGGATGCGCGACGCCAGCGCGCGAGCGGTGTAGCGCTCCTCTATCTTGTCCTCTGCGGTCTTGCTCTTGAAGAACGTCATGGCGATGGCGCGGTCGCAAATGCCAACGGAACTCGAAACCGTCTCGGCGCCCGAGCTCATTGCCCGGCCTCCGCAAGCTCCGGATCGAATGCTTCCGGATGCGTTCGCCGCACGGCTTCGATGACTTGCTTGCTGAATTTGTCCCGCAGCTCGCGGGAAGCGAAAGCCACGATCGGCACGTACTGGATCTTGCCGTCACCAGCGCGCTTCACATTGCCGTCGCGGTCGAGCTGGGGCTTTGATGCCGGGGCCGCCCATGCGGCGGCCTCGCCTTTCTGGTGGATCGCAACGTCGTGCAGGACCATGCCGCTGGGCATTCGGATGCGGCAGAAGCCGCGCAGTGTGTGTCGCTGGACCGCGACGAATTGCTCCACGATGAAGGAGGGGGCGAGCGCGTTCATGCCCGTCCGCCCTCCGGGTGCGTGACGCGGACGGCGCGAGAGTCGGGCCAGATTTTCTTGAGCGCCGCGGCGGCTTTCCAGGCGACTGCGTCTGGCTCGGTTGCGCAGTGCGCGCAGACTGCAAGCCCGATGGCGGCGGTAGGATTGTCGCATTGAGGCGCCGCCATAACGACGGTGTACTTCGTGGATTTCAGCAGCGGCCGTGGGCAGGACGCGCACAGGGCCGGCAGGCGGCGCGGCGCCTTGTCGATCTTGTGCCGCGTGTCCGCTATCGCCCTGAGCATGCTGGCCGCCAAGCGATCGCCGGCCAGTGCCGCGCCCAGCAGGTCCGGGACGTAGCTGGGCTGGATCACGAAGAGGTCGACCATGCCGCCGGCCTGTTCCTGCACGGCCGCGATGCCGTTGGAGAGCGCGCTCATAATGCCCCGCCTCCGAGGCGCGCGGTCAGGCAGTTCAAGAGCTTGTTCTGGAAGCCCCAGCCGATCTGATTTTTCAGCAACTCCACGACGCGCGGGGCTATGTCGTCCCCTATCGCATCGGCAACAAGATTGACCAGCTCGGTGAGATTTCGGTCGGCTCGGATAATTCGTGATTCGTCCTGAGCCGCCCTTTTCTGCTCTTCGACGCGCGCGTTAGCCTGCTCGTCCTCGCTAAGAGGCTTTTGCCTACGCGCCTTGCGCATGCTGGTTTCCGCCGCTTTGGCATGCCTCTGCCGGCTACGAATCCCTGCCGTGACCCTCTTGATGTCGGCCGGGGTGACATGCTCGCCTGCCCGGATGCGCTCGACTGCGTCGGTCCTGACGCTTTCGGGGAGCGATGGCGCCGATAGCACCTCAACGGTTCCCGGCGGCAAAAGCGACATAATGTCGGAATTGGCGGCATCGAACCTGGCGGTCGCCATGTATCGCTCGGCCGTCCGGGGTGTCATTGCGAACTCGGCCGCGAGCCACGCGCCAAAGCGGCCGTGCCCGAGTTTCTCCTTCATCTCTTTGAGGTCGTAGCCGGTCGCGATCACGCCACTCTTGAGGCGCCCTCGGATTTTGTTGGCAGTCGTGCGTGCGAGGTCGGCCAGCTCTGGCAGCAGGAGATCGTAATTGAATTGATATCTGGCACTGCCCGTGGGCTGGAGCGCGCTCATCGCCGGCCCCCCTCGATCGCGGCGCGATGCCGCCGGCCGCGCTCGACCGAGATGGCGCACGTGGCGGCCAGTTCGGCGTCGGACGGCTCGGTGCCGGTGCGGGCGACATGCGCCTCGATCAGGTTGCGGATCGCGGCGGTGCGGGCCGCGCTAAGGCCGGTTCGGCGGTAGTGCTTGGGCTGCTGTCGTCTCGACATGGGGCGGCACGTCCTGGTGGGACGCGACGGGCGCTTGCGCGAGATGGGCGGCCGGGCTATCTGACGGCAGGGAACTGGCCGTCAAATGCTGAATGGAGACCCCCTTGCTTGGCGCCGCTGCGTCCAGGCTTGGGGGTTTCTAGTCTCCGGCGGCTGCGGCCTCCGGGGCGGGATGCTTCCGAGGGCTGCCGGCGGCCTTGCGAGGCGGCTCCGGCCTGATCTTCGCCAGCGGCAGGGATCGCAACCATTCCAATCCGGCCTCGCAATCGATCAACGTCGAGCTGCCGCGCTTGATGGCCCTCAAATGCCCGTTTGCGATCTCCGCATAGGTGACGCGCCGGGACATGCCACTGAGCAGTTTCCAAGTATCAATGCTGCAGAAGGCGGGACGGATGGCTGGCACGGCAGCAAAGTCATCCGCCGACTTGGCGGCCGCCGCCAACATACTGTTTCGGTTGGTCATCGAGACTCCCCTGCGCTCTCGCATGCGAGCAGGCTGGGCAGCGCCGGGTCCGCTGCGCTATCGCATGCGGATAGTCACTTACTCTCATTTTTGGCCAGAACGCAGGGAATTGAGCCGCGGCCAGTTTTTCCAAGCCACTGGATTCATTTACTTCCCCGCGCGACGTTTTGGGACGGCCGCGGTTCACGTTTTATTGACGCCGCAGCGCCGTCACCACCGCGCCGGGCGGCCGGATCCGAACCCACGAATTGTCCGAGGCGCGGAAACGGATCCTAACCCACGCCCCGTCCCACAAAGAAAGCGGGATGCCCACGCACGGCAACGCACGCGCAAGCACAATCGGAGCGGCTGGAATGGCGGTATTGCTTGGGTTTCTGCACACTGGCGCACGCGGGTGCGCAACGTTCTGGCGGAGGGAGTGGCAGGCTAAGCTACGCCATAGAGCATTGACGTGACGCGCTATTCCAGTCTCGCTTGCCAAAATATACCCCGCGCGATACCCCCGCAATCCCGCAATCTCCGCGCGTTTTATGTGACAGTGAGAGCTACGCGGGCTCCGTGGCCACCCCGGCCTCCGCCAGTTCCTTGAAACTGCCCGCATTGAACACCGACTGGTAGCCGAGGTCCTGCAACGCCTTCCCCGCGAGTGCTGAGCGGCCCCCGGAGGCGCAATAAAGCGCGATCCGCTTCTCCTTCCGGAAAACCGGATTGTGGTACTGGCTCTCGGGGTCTGCGCGAAATTCCAGCATTCCGCGCGAGACGTTTACTGCCCCTTTGATCTTGCCGCTGGCCTGAACCTCGGTCGGGTCGCGCACATCGACGATAAGCACGCCATCGGCGCCGATCATCGTGCCGACCTCAGCCGGTTGCAGCCGCGGCACCGTCGCGTTCGCGGCCGCCAGCATGTCTTTCACACTCGTTGTCATCGGCTCGACCCTCCTGATGCGCCGGTCCATTCACGCCAATTCCCTACCGGCGAGGTGCGAGCATACCATTCGGGCCGAAGCCGCGTGATCGAAAAGGAGATGCCGCACGAGCCGCGGGATTGGCCAATGCGGAGGCGGAAGCCGAGCTAGAGGCTGTCCTGAAGAAAAATATTATTAATTACAATCTGCTGAGGAGCACGGTCATGAACAACAGAACACTCAGCCCGCGCACGTCGTTGCGCCTGTCGGCCTGGCTGCTGCTCGTGGGACAGCTCCTGTACATCCTGGTCACCCACTTTCACGCCGATGGGGACGCCAATAACCATCCGGCCGTGTTCGCCGAGTACGCCGCCAGCGGGATCTGGACGGCCGTGCACGTCGGCCAGTTCGCGAGCATGGTGATCCTGCTCGCGGGGCTGCTCGCCCTGTTCTTCGCCCTGGACGTTCAGGCTGAAACGCCGAGATGGGCGGGTCGATTCGGCGCCGCTTCGGCGACGGCGACGCTGGCGCTGTACGGCGTCGTCCAGGCGGTGGACGGGGTCGCCCTCAAGCAGGCCGTGAACGCGTGGGCGAGCGCCCCGGACGCCGAGAAGGCGGCGCGCTTCGCGAGCGCCGAGGCAATCCGCTGGCTCGAGTGGGGGGCGAGGAGCTACCAGAACTTCGCGCTGGGCCTCGCTTTGCTCCTCTTCGCGGCCGCGGTCGTGCGGACGGCTTGGGTCCCGCGGCCGATAGCCCTCCTGATGAGCCTCTCCGGCCTCACCTACCTGGTGCAGGGCTGGGTGGCCGGCTCCGAGGGCTTCTCGCAAACGCACACGATCGCAATCGTGCTGGCCTGGGTCCTGAACCTGGCGTGGATGATCTGGCTGGTCGTCGTCGCTTGGCACATGCAGGAATCGGAGCCTCGTCGCCTAGCCACTCTCTCGGTTGTTACGCCTGTCCCCGCCCCGGCCACTGCGGGCGGTTCTGTTTCCGGCACCCCCTACGGCACACTATGCGGCGGCAGCGGCGGGCGCTTCATCACCACGAAACCAGGCCGCTCCAGATGCTCGACCAGCTTCTCGGCCGCCAGCTCAGCCATGAACCCGTCCGCGTGGTGGTGACGCTATGGACTAAATACTGCGGCTCCCTCCCCCGAGAAATCATAGATCTCCAGTAGAGAAACGAAAATCGTGCGTAGAAAAAATTCCACCGCACGTTGGTTGCAAATCTCGGTCGCGTCATCCATCGAGCCAATTGAGACCTCGGTGTAAATGCGGGCCGCTCAAGCCGATCCCGAACCTGCCGAAGCGGCGGATGGCCCCTACGCCGATGCCCAGAACCTCGCAGCGCCGCGAGGGGGTGGCGAGAGCGGGAATTACCGGTGCCGGTAAGTTCTGACGGCCGGAAGCACGGAACAGCGGACGGTAACGGTTGCGCACGCCACATGGCCCTCTTTAACCTGGGACGCGCACGCGCCAGGTGGGCGTATCCTAGGACCAACTTGTCGCATGATCAGCAAAGGAGCAACGCAATGAGCCGCGGATTCCCATCCATGACGGCCCTCCTCGGCCTGCTCGCGGTCGCTGGCTATCAGCACAGGGACAAGATTGCCGAAATACTTGGCGGAATCGGACAAAGTACGCCCACCGGGACCGGGCAAAGTGGCATGGGCGGCTTGCTCGGCCAGCTGAGCAGGAACGTCGGCGGTACCAGTGCCGGCGGGCTCCTGAGCGGCGGACTCGGCGAACTCCTGGAGAGCTTTAAGCAGAGCGGCCATGGCGAAACTGCGGAATCCTGGATCGGAACGGGCCCCAACAAACCCGTCACGCCGCCCCAACTCGAACAGGCGATCGGCCCCGAGGTGCTAGAGACCTTGTCGAAGCAAACAGGATTGTCCCGGGAAGAACTGCTCACCAGGCTAACCCGCGAACTCCCCGATGCTGTCGATAAATACACACCACAAGGTCGACTACCGACGGAAGCGGACTCTCCGCATTCCTAAAGGCGGCGACGATCGGGCCCTCGCCGGGGAGATCAAGACGAAATCTCCCACCGGGCAAACGTGGTTTCGCTAAGGAGACGAGCTGCGGCGGCCAGCAATGAACCCCCAAATCAGTAAGAGAATTACCGCGCCGACCACTGCTCCAATTAGGCCAGCGCCCTCGTCCGCGCGATACCAGCCTATTGCTTGGCCTAGATAAGTGGCTAAAAAAGCTCCTACTATTCCGAGAATTGTTGTAAGGATGAACCCCGACGGTTCGTTCTTGCCGGGCGTGACAAATTTCGCGATCACACCTGCGATGAACCCAATGATGATCGTCCAGATGATGTGCACAGCAAAATTCTCCTCAAGGCGCAGTGCGGACGATCTTCGCCACAGCAGCCCTCACTAGCCCGGCCCAGACGACTTTGTCCAGCCGCTTGGGGCCTGCGGCCGGGCTAGAAGTCGCGGCCCGTCTCTCCTCTGATGCCAGCGAGATCAAGCTTGTGTTCTCGTCCCGCGGCGTCGGAACAACCGCGAATTCGACCCAATTCCTGCCGCACTGGGACCAAAGACCGGAAGACCGCTCGCAAGTCGATCAACGCCAAGGCGGAGACGGTTGCGACCACGGGCATGTTCCGAGACGCCTTCGCTCGGCGCCGATCGCTGTGCCGGCCAGGCTTTCTACGAGTGGCGCAAGACGGCGGCGGCGCCAAGCCCCCGTTCCCGATCGCGCGACAGGACAGACAACCACTTGCGCTCGCCGGCATCTGGGAAGGTTGGCACGCCCCTGGCCAGAGCGGCGAGATCGGACACCCAGAATGATGCCCACGAGACGGCATATCATAACCAGTCTCTCTGTTCGGCGCTGAGGTCCTCCCGACCGGCGTCCACCTTATAGGTCGCCGCGATCCGATCCAGACACGCCGCGGTCCGGGGCCAATCGAATCGGAGAGCGTCTGAGTCGCGGCGGTAACGTTCAGCCAAGGCGCGCTCCTGACCCCCGCCGTCATGCGGCATGCGAACAGTTACACCGCGCCGGTTATATAGCCCGACCTCAAACCCCCGTTCCAAGGTCCGGCTTCGCGTCACCTCAATGATGTCGCGCACGGGTACCGGAGGCCACGGCTCATCCGGCTCACGTTGTCGCCGCCGAGAGGATTTCACCGATCTTGCTATCGCCGATCTCGCCGCGCCCAGCTTCGGCCAGCAGCTTGCGGGCACGCTTGACCCAGCTCTCCAACGCCACTCGGGTCGATTACACCCTGGTCATCGGCGCCGGGGACATGCGCCCAATCGTGCAGCACGTCATAGGCTTGGCTTGCCACGAAGACGGGCGGCCTCCAGATTTTCCGGCTCGGGCTCAACGACGCCGCTATCCTCCGCTGGCAGGAAGATCAATTTCAGGAGATAGACGAAGAACTCGGGATCGCGGGCTAGAGCACGGTGCAAGGTGCGCGCCGGCCGCGGCGAGTAGCGCAGGGCCTGAAAATACATCCACTCTACGCCTACGATATCCTGATCGCTGACCTCAGCGGCGGTTTCGAGGTAGTTGAGGATGATACCCACCCAGTGACTAAGCATCGTGGCGTCATTGCCGCTGGCTTGCTGGTCAGATTTCGCAGCGGCTCGCAGAGCACGGATGAGAAGCGTGCCGCTGGGTTTGATCTTGATATTATGGCCGAGCCATCCCACTGCGTCTCGGCCTCGACCGACGGCCAGGAGATGATCGACGATGTAAGTCGGATCGGCGCTGTCAGGGATCAAAAAAGCAGGAAGGGTTCGCCAGTATGACTCCGTTAGACTCGCTGATCTTGCCTCGATGTCAGCCCACGTCGATGCCGTCGGCGGCAAACAGTGGACGATGCGCATTTCCGCTCGATCGCCCCAGGCCTCCTCGATGGCCTGACGCCAAAGATCGCGCACCCAGGCATCGCCATTATCACCTGCTTGCAGCTTAAGTTCGTGCAGGATTCCAATGCCGACATCCGCGTGGGCACCCTCATCAGCGAGGAGGCCCTGCTTCATGAGACCGTGCTTGATCTCCTCTTTGGCGGTCGTCTTAACGATCGCTGCACCGAGCGCGTGGTGCATAGTAATGGTTGAGGCGAAGGTGAACAGCTGGTCTGACGAAAGCTCCATAAGAAGATTTTCGGCGGCTTCCGTTTGCCGGCCCTCGAGCTCAGCCTGTTGCGTATGCCAATCGACGTTTGGCCCCATCTGATTGGCGCCGGGTCGAAACAGCCAGCGCACCCGGTCCTCCACGCTTTTGGGTTGGAGAAGCTCGAACACTTTGTCGAGCGGCTTAAGCTCCTTTTCGGCCAACGCCCACTGGGCATCCTTGAAGCCGCGGTGATTCTGCAGCAGGCCTCGCAGCTTGTCGCGCATCACCTCGATTTCGGCGGGGTCGTTCAGACGGCGGGCAGAAGGTTTTAAGCTGCCTCACGGCGGCGGCACGCCACTTGCTATCGAAGTTCCTCCAAAGATCGAGCAGAGTGCGCCAGCGTTCGCCATTATGGCCTATCTGCTGAAGTAACCGCACACCGATCGCGCTGCCCGCCGCAGCCAAAGACGGCAAGGTGATCACCTCTGATTTATCGGGCGTGAAGTCACGCCAGTTCGGCATAGATGACGGCTCCGACGTGTCATGGAAGTGCGGCGCCAGGGCGAGCGAAAGCTTCCACCCGACTTCAGGGTGTTGACGGACGATCCGGTCGATCACCTTCAGGCGCTCGGTCGGCCTCGCGTAGGTTTGAGGTGACCAGCTCACGAAGATCCGGCGCAGCGAGGCGAATGGGCGGTTGCCCCAATTGCCGCCGGGATCGACCTCGTCCAAATGCGCTAGTAGGAGCGCAGAGCGCATTAGATAGTCGGGGCTGCGGGCCAGCATCTCTAGCGCCCACAGCAGGTTCGCTAGGTACTCTGTCGGGTGCATCGGCCCCTCGTCGCTACGGAAACAGCGACATGATCTGGTCGATCGGCCCCTTCTAATCCGAGTTTGTAGCGCCTCCAGAAATTCATCTGGCGCTGCCTCGGCGATGTTGTGTAGGTCCGAGGACAACGACCACCAGAGCGCCGGTGACGCCTTATCCAGCAGCTTGCGGATCGCCCGGCGTGGCGTGCCCAGCTGGCGTTTGTAATGAATTCCGGCACGATCAGGATAGACCGCCAGCGCGATCATCGCCTCAGTTAGGCCACGGCGCAGCGCCCCGGACGCCTCCTCCCCGAATTCGCCCTCTTCCTCATAATAGATGCTCTTTGGTCGCTGGGCATAGCGGGGGTTAATCTGTACCCAAAACACGTGTGAAAGGCTGTCTCGAACCTCGCCAACTGGCTTAACGTCACTTGCTGGCCGATCTGGGTCCAAAGGTCACGTAGAGACGCCACCTTCCAAACCTCGCCCAGCCGAACGATGGGGCCATCCAGTGTCGCGGCAAGTGGGGCGAGCGCTGCCTCGACCTGCTCGTATGTGGCAGCCAGCCAGCGTGCTGACGATCTTGCGATCTCTCGCCGGATGTCTCGACCCAAGCACCCGCGAACATGGCGGCGATTAACTCAGGCGGCGCCTGCTTAGCCCAGTGCGAACGGTAGTTAGGAGCGACCGGCATGAGCCGCCTCAGGACGGTGATGCTCCGCCCTGACGCGTGGGCGAACCGGTGAGCGTCTTCGTCATTGAGGCCTGCACGGGCTAGTGCCATTTGAAGATCGAACTTCCACGGCCGTGACAGACGTCGAGCCGTCGAGAAGTCGTTGGCGCCAGGGCCGTAAGCAGCAAAGACATGATGGCCATCGTCAACTAGCCGCTGAGCAAGCCCCGCTTCTGGGTCCGTCAAAACGACGATGAGAGGGGTTCCGAGGCCGACTAGTTCTCGGGCGGTTTCCCGCGTATCGGCGACCACGCAGCGGCTCCAATAGGCAAGCCGATAGGGCTCGGGAAGGGGACTGATGGCGGCGTAAAGAAACGCCATGGCTTCATCTGGAGCTTCGGCCGAGATTGCAAGAAGCTGCGGCTCTCCCCGCAACCACTTCAGAACGGAGATTTGCTCTTCGTCGCGGCTGGTTAGGACCACATCCGGTGTCAACGGTGTCTTGGTTGCGCGGATCCATTCGGCCCACACTTCTTCCATGTTGCGTAGATTTTTTGGCCGGCGGCCAATGGTTACCGACAGCCATTGCGCTACCGCGGGATAAGTTTCGAGCCAATGAACTAAGTCATCCCCATCGATAGCGGAGACATCGCGCCAGACACCGAGCGCCTTCTTCTCCGCCACCCACTTGTCCTTTCCGACGAACCGTTGAGCGGTGACGAAGACGAAGGTCGTCTCGCGTGGATCGTGCCCGAGCGAGTCGCCCGATCGCTTGGCAAAATCTTCATCTGCCTTCGCGCGGATCGCCCTCCGCTGAGCGCCAATCTCCCACCCCGATTTCCCGCTGGGCACGAACCCAGAACCCGCCGAGACAGTGCAAATACCGTCCCAACCAGGGTACTGAACGCTTTCATCGGCAGGGAAGTGAACAGCCGCGGCAGGCCCGACCGTGGCATAGATCAGTCGGCGTAGCAGCTCCGGGATACGACTTTGCCCGTCCCGCCGTTCGCCCCACTGAGACAGGTGCGTCGCGTTCACCCAGCGCACCAGCATGCCTGGATGCAGGCTTGGCGGGCGTGGAGGCAGCATCGCCTTTTCCACGACGCCGCCTGCTATGAACTCCAAGCCTTTGCTCTCCAAGATCTCGCGAATGGCCAGCGCATTGTTCACCACCGGAGTGCGCATGCCCCGCTCGAAGTCGGCGACCGTCGAGGGGGATACCCGAGCGGCGGCTGCGAGTTCCTGCTGCGACCAGGCGAGCAGCGCCCGCGCCGCCTTGACCTGTCCCGGGGAGAGCGAGTCTGTTTGACATGGATGTCCTATAAATTCTATGACCTCCCTATGCCATGTATGGGGCCGTGACGCAAATTGCAGAGACGACAGCCTGGGCGGAGGAGAGCCAATGACACCAGCGCAATGCAAGCAGATCAGCGACAAAGTGACCGCCGACATGCTGATGCACACTCAGCCGTTCGTCACTCCGCTTGGCACCGAACCAAGACAACCGTCCGGTTGGTCGGTTCCTGGCTCCTATATCCAGCGCAATGAGCGTCGCATCCTCCTCACGTGCGAGCACGTCGCCCGCGTGCAGCCGATGCACCATCGCTTCTACGGCTCGGACGATGTCTTCGAGCATCCGGGGCCTTGGACGATGGACCGGCACCCTACAGACGCAGCATTCGCACCGATTCAGCGTCGCCGGGGTGGAGTGCGACCGCACATCGGGGAGCGACAATACCTTTTGCTCGCTTTGCCGCGGCGCACTCGATAGTCGAGCAGCGGAGCTTTTGTTCCTTTCGCGTGCCGACGAATGCTGCCTCTGTGACCTGCGCACCGAAATGTCCATCGCGCTTACAATCCGCCCGCGAACCGTTGGCGCGCCCGCCACGCCTGCGCCTTCGCCTTCGCGAAGCGGCGACGGGCCTCGACGGCCTCCGGTCCGCCGCCCTCGAGCGCGGACTGGAGGAGCCGCTGGCGCGCTTGGTGCTGAATTTCCCGCGCTTCGCGGAGGCGCGTGATGGCCTTCTCCGAATCGACCTGTTCGAGCACGCCCTGGATCAGCGTGATGGCGTTGCGCAAGTCCGCCTCATTCTTCGCCGAGAGGACGCGGCCGGCCTTCATCGTGCCAGCGCCGCGGCCAAGCATCCGCTGCGCCCATTCCGCAATCGGGCCGGTGTCGATCCCCTTGCTGCGCGCAGCCACCAACGCGTTCGCATTGCACGGCACCGGAACCACGCTGATCTCAACCAGCTCTTGCTTCGTGAAGTCGATGCCGCCCGGCCGCGCCTTGTCGGTGCTCCATCCCCATTCGAGCGGAAGAAACCCGACCGACGTGGCGTTGATGAAGCCGAGCTTCGTGAGCTGATACACGGTGTCGGCGAGCGTGTGCGTGCCTTCCGGCGCAAAAGAAACGTCGCCGGCGAGCCGGCCATTTTGCACGGAGATGTTGCTCGCGCGTCCGATCGGCGGCACTCTGCTATCATGAGCCCAAAGAACAACCGGGTTTTTACGGAAGGCGTCGAGCACCCAGCCGTCCTGGCTGATTTTGTCGCCCGCGCGGTCAACGGATGCATCGCTGAAGGTGAAACGCAGAGTTCGTTCCGCATCGCGCACCGGCTGCGGATCTGAGGTCGCAAGCCGCGTGATGGTGCTGCCCGGCGCCAGGCGGCGACCTTCCCGGGCAGCGGCGCGGAAGTCGTCGATCGCGATCGCATTAGGCATCCGCATTTTCCAATTCCGAAGCTCGGTCGGCGTGCTCCGAACGTCGCATTATGGCATCGATCTGATCGAGCGCGGAACGCAAGTCTTCGATTAGAGCATGAAGAACCTGGATGCGTCGGCGGTGAAACTCGGCACCACCATCGAGACGACTGACTTCGCGATGGTACCCGGACGCCCGGACAGCGAGTGCGGCGGCCGGGCGGGCGATCTTCGCGATCGCGTCGCGTAGCGCCGCGCGTTCCAGCCGAGCGGCTTGCCGCGAATCGGCGGCCTCGGCAGATGCGGCCTCGGCCTCGGCAAGCTCGGCCACCGCGGCATCGATTTCGGCGGAGATTTCCCGGCGCCATTCGAAAAGAATGTGGTGCATCTAAAGAGCTCCCTGGCTTTCGAGCAAGCGGCGATATTGCGAGATTTGGCTGCTCCACTCGTGCGCACTGCCGAGGGCCGCTGCGCCTGGCAGGCAGGGGCGCGGCAGAATATGAAACTGGAAAGCGTAACCTGCATCGACCAACCGGACTTGTATCGCCCGCTCGGCTTCGACGGCAGCGGCAAGACCAACGCCGGCATCGAGGATGCTGCGGAGAACGGCCCGGTGCTCCTCGCGAAGCTGCAACGCCGCCTCAGCAGATGCCGCCGACCGAATTTCCTCCATGCGCCGACCCGTCTCGCGCAGCGCATCACCGAGAACTTTGATCTCGCCGTGGAGGCGTTCACGCATCGTGGCGCGATCCTCGGCGCGCGGCACCGGGTGGCCGGCGAGCAACTTGGCAGCCGCGGAGGAAGTGTCGGGCCATTCGGCGGGAGCCTGAGGTGCGGCGTTTGCCCGCTGCTCCGCCTTGAGGACGGCAAGGGATTCGCAAAGAGCTCGCGCGCGCCCGCCTTTCCCTTCGAGAACCTTGCCGGCGCGCTCCAACTCGTCAATTCGCAGGCTGCGGTGGCGCTCCTCGATAGCGGCAGTGAGTGCGCTGTCGAGCGCCGCCAAGCGCGCATATTCGGGATGCGCGCTGAGCGGAGGCAAACGCTCGTCATCCTTCGGGGCGACGGGTCGGAGTGCGCGAAGTGGCATTCAGGGGCTCCTTATGCCGCGAGCCTCCGAGTCGGAGTGGGTCAACGCAACCGTGCCGTTTGCCCCACCCACGCCACCTATCAGGTGGCGGATCGTCTCTTGGTCGAGCGGTTCGCCGTTGGCGCAAAGGAAGTCGTAGAGCGCGCCCTTCCGCCCCTCCGGCCGACGCCCGGCGCGGCGATCCGCGGGCCAGGCGGTCGTGAAGTAGCGGATCAGCGCGATGTCGATTGCTCCTGCGCGCGCCCGGAGGCTCTTTTCGGGGAACTGGTGGGCGAGCTGCAGCAGCGCCGCGTTACGTCGCTGCCGGCGCAGCGCGGTGCGCCAGCCCACGGGCAGACCGAGGGCATCGTCGACCGACGCACCGGCGACAAAAAGGGCAAGGCCCTCGGCGAGCGCAGTGAGGTCGACGTCATTCTGCGCCCGCAACTTCGCCAGTGCGCGGTGGAGTGACGCAAGCCCGCTCATAGGGCGGCCACCCGCTTCGCCGGCGGCCCGACCGCGACATCGCCGGCCGCGTCGAAATCATCTGGCGGGGCCGCGGCAAGTTTCTGCCAGGCCGCGGACTGCTTCTTTGTCACGCCCATCTCGGCGAGGGTGCGAGTGCGGTTCCCGATCGGAACCGCACTGCGTTCCGACACCTCGCGCTCCCTTCGCCTTTTCCATCTCGCGGAGCAGTTCGCCGGCCTTGCGCTCGCCGTAGCGAGCCTCGCCGAACGCCCACCGGTCGCCAATCCACCAGGAGACGGACCGCTCGGCAAGGTCGAGCGGGTCGGGCACCACGGCCAGCCGCGCACCGTCATCCGGGCTCATTTCGGCCTCAGAAATACCGGGCTGCGGGGTCATCCGGCGGAGGCTCGTTCACGCCAAGGCGGTTGCGCTGCGACGGCGGAAGACAAAGCTCGGCCGCGACTCGGCGGGCGATCTCGGCCTGCTGGGCGATGACTACCAGCAGCGGGTGCCTCACGATCCCCTTTTGACCTCGCACCAGAAACGTAGAGCCGAGCTGGGCTTCCGCTTCATCGGCTCGCGCCAGCGCGCAGCAGAGCAGGGCCAGCAGAGGCGCATCAATCGGGGCCAGGTGGCCGGGCGCGGACTCGCGCAGATACATGGCCCAGGTCCGCCGCCGCTCGGGGGTTCTTCGCGACGTTCACGGGGCAGAGCACGTCGCCACGCCTAGGTGCCGGCACCAGCGTCTTGAGCGGCCGCCGTCCCGGGTTGCCGCGCACCAGCTTTTCCGCGGTCGAGCGTGGCTTCGGACCTCGCGTTCCCATCATGCGTCTCCTTTCCAGAGAACGATTTGTTAATATCGCGATTTTGCACGAGAGGGCCCGTCGCGCACGAGTGGCGCGCACTCACCGGCTGGACACCTGATACCCCATCCCGCTGTCCTGCGCCTGGCGCATAGGTCGGCGGGCCGGCAAGGTTGGGCGCTGGGGCGGGTGAGTCGATCCTGGCCGCTGTCGCGCGTAGCGGGTAGAGGGGTGGGCCGGTCCTGTGGCGCAGGCCTTGGGCCGGCGCGCGGCATGTCGAGCGGCGGGCCCGGGTGACGGGCCGCGAGCGCGCCGCCGGTGCCGGGTTGGATTCCGGCCGCGCCCCACGTTACAACGTCGGGATGAACGCCGCCGAGTTGCCCGAGCTCGCCCGGCCCGCCGAGGTCCGCGCCTTGACGCTTCGCGCGCCGTGGGCGTGGGCCGTGCTCCATGCCGGCAAGCGGGTTGAAAATCGCAGCCGGCCGTGGCGCTACCGCGGCCCGTCCTGATTCACGCCCGGGGAATATTGACGCGCCGGCGCGGCTACCTTCCGCGACCGCCGAAAAGGGATCGAGCCGGACCTCGCCTTCCCGCACGGCGGCATCGTCGGCATCGCGGATTCGTCGGCTGCGTCGCCGCCAGCGACGACCGGTGGTTCAGCGGACCTTACGGCCTGGCGCTGGACGACGTGCGGACGCGTAAATTCGTCGCCTGCCGCGGCGCGCTCGGTCTGTGGCGCCCGCCCGTCGATGTGGTGGCGCTCGTCGGTGAGTTGCCCGTGGCCTGACAGGCGGCGAGCGGTCATGGGGCCACGCCCGGCCGCGCTGCGCCTGGAGGCGCGCGTCGGGCTATAGGGGTAGTAGGGGGGCGAGGTGCGGGAACCGGCGACGAACCACGGGACGAACAATACCAATGATTTCCGAGCAACCGCGGGAACCGCGGGACGAACGCGGGAAAAACCGCGGGACGAACAATATCAAGAGGTTGCAGACAACCGCGGGAACCGCGGGACATGCCTGTTTGGTCCGGCAGCGTAAATAAAGGCAATCTGCAATGACCGATACGGGCTGTCGCCCTTGGCACGGCGCTCATGGAGCGCCCGCTGCGCCGGCTTGGTCGCGCACGATCCGGCTGCGCGTGCGGCTCTTGACGCTGAAGGTCTCCACCCGGATGCGCCTGGCCGCGAACAGGGCCGCCATCGCCGCCTCGAACTCACGCTTGCCGAAGCCCTCCCGGTCTGGCCGCTTGCCGAACAGCTTGCAGGCGTAATTGCCGGCGTGCGGCGACTCGGAGACGTGGACGCCCTGCGCGTCGCAGCGATCGAGCAGGTCGAGGAACACGCTTCAACGGTGGCCTGCTGCGCTGTGCCGGCGAGCCCGCCGCGGGGCGCCAGCGGCATTAGACGCGCCACCTGCCCAGCGCAGGCGGACGGTAGCGCCGATGGCGGCATAATTGGCCTTGACGCGGCACAGGATGCGCTCGTTGGTGTCCTGCATCTCGCCGTCATCGCCCTCGGGCGTGCGAGCGTCCAGCGCGAGCGCATCGAGTTGTTCCACGCCGTCGAGGCGCCGTCGAAGATTGCCGGACGCGAGGCCGGCACGGCTCGGATGGCAGTTGAGCAGGACCGCGCCACCGATGGCGAGCGCGAGCGCATTGAGTTGCCCGATAAAGCGACGGACGATGCTGCGGTCGTTTTCATTTCCGCCGAGCAGGTCTGCGGCCGTGTCGAGCACCACCAGCTCGGCACCGTGTTCGATGGCAGCCCGTTGCAGTCGGTCAAACAGGTCCGTTCTCTGCATTCGGCCGTCTGTCGTGAAGTTCACCAGCACATTGTCCGCACCGACGCCGGATATCCATCGCACGCCGTCCAGGTCTGAGAAGTTCATCCCGACCGCGCGGTTGATCTTCTCCTGCCGGCGGTGCAGTTCGTCGGGATCGTCCTCGCAGAACAGGCCGAGCGTGCGGCAGCGTCGCACGAGCAGGCCGCACCATGGCGCGCCGGTCGCGCACGCCGTCATGAGTTGCTGCGCGAGCAGCGTCTTGCCAGTGCCACCGTCGCCATAATCGCCGGTGACGTGCCCGCACGGCAGCCAATCCGGCACGATCCATCTGCGCTCGGGGATCGGCACCAGCGCGAGGTCGACGGGGTTGATGATGGCGAACGTTGGCCTGGAATCCTGCTCGGGCGGTGGCTGTTCGCCCGCGTCGCCTGCAACGTCGTCGGCTTCCGGGTCGGCCGCGGTCAGCATCTCGACCAGCAACTCGGCCGTGCCGCCGGCCGAGATCCAGTCGCTCACGTCGCCTTTGTCCGGCAGCCCTTGGCAGCGGCAGCACCCGCGCCGATGCGGCATACGGGCGCGATCTTCCGCCGCACGTCCGCAGCGTGATCCCGGCCCGCCTGATCGTTATCGGGCAGGATCACGACATGGCGCCCGCGCAGGTGCTCCCCGAGGTGCTGTTGCCATTTGCCGGCACCGCCGGCGTTGCACGTCGCGACCAGGCCGAGGGCCCGGAGATTGTCCACGTCCTTCTCGCCCTCGGCGATGAATACCGGCTGCGGCAGCGATTGGCGGTGATCAGCTCGGGTAGACGATACGGCACGCGCTTGATGCCCCTCGTGCTCCACGTCCAACCGCCGTTGCTATCCGGCCGGCGCTGCACAAAGGCTTTCGGCACCCGGCGCACGACCTGGAAAAGCAAGTCGCCGTCTGCATCTCGGTAGTCGTAAGCAGCGATCACGTCGGGATCTGGCGGAGGCGAGCCGTGCACCTTGGCGTAGAGGTCGCGATAGCCGCCGCCCTCACGGTGCTTGTGGTCGTACCATTCTCCGGTCTTCGGTTTCAGAGACTTGGAGCCACCATCGCCGAATCGGATTTCATCGCGGGTGGAGAGGCGTTCGTTTGGCGCGCCCCAAAGTTGGCGCGCGAGGCTCTCCATCTCGACCGCGTGGACGTTCATGCGAACGCCCCCGCCGCCACCGCCTTCTCAAGCAATCGCAACAAGATTTCGGCTTGCCGATCGGATATCTTGCGAAAGCTGATCAGGCTGGTGACGAAGCTGATTTCCCAGGTCGAGAGCACGTTCCGGCCATACTGCGCGCAGTCGCGCGCGGCGCCCCTCCAGCCGCCAACCCAGTATTCGAGCCGCTCGAAAACGTCGTGATCAGCGGCTGGTGGTTCGTCCTGCCGGCGCGTGTCTCCGCCGGCGATCAGATCGCACCAGCGCAACCCGTGGGCTTCGAGGATGCGGGCGGAGGGCGGCGCAGGCAGCGAGCTGCTCGCCCGCGGTCGCGCCGCCAACGGCGAGCTCGAGCGAGCCGAGCAGCCGATCGCGAACAGGTGCGGCGAGCGCGCTCATGGCTTGATCCTTCCAAGCCATGCGGCAATCTTCGGGGCGAGATCGAGAATTTGCCTGCGACTGCTTGCATCCATGCAAGCGAGCAGCGTGTTCGGATTATATTCCAGCAGGCCGTCCATCGCGCCCAGCAGAGCAGCGACCCCGTCAGGACGAATTCTTTCGTCCCCGATCCTGATCGAGCCGTCCTTGTAGCGGCGCGTCACCTCTGGCGGCAGCTCGCCCCCGAGCGGTGCGGACCCCGCGGCGGAGCCGCTGGTAGTGGACTTTTCCGGCGTCTTCTGCGGTTCGGGCCTGGTCCCGTAGTTCTGGATCGAGACCACCTGCGCCTCGGTGGTTGTCTCCTTCGCCGCCCTCAGCAGCGCGGTCTGGTTGTCATCGAGCCCCGCCTCGCGTGCGGCGGCCTTGGCCTCGGGGCTGATGGCGGCGATCTTGACCGCGCGTTGCACCTCGGTGCGATCGATACCGAGCTCGCGGGCGGCGGCGTTGATACCCTGATCAAGGCGACCGCGAGCGTGGGGTGCGTCTAAAGGCGCAACCTGCGCCTTTACCTTTTCCGCGGTGAGCCTGATCCACTCGGAGATGTGCTCGGCCCTCTCCTGCACCGTCAGCTCGGCGCGGTGCAAGTTCTCGGCGATCCGCCACAGCGCGCCCTCGCGCTCGTCCTGCAGGACGACCGCCTGGACCTCTCGATCCAGCCGGCGGCACGCTTCCATCCGATGGCGGCCCGCGACCAGAATCGGCGTCACCTCGCCGTTCTCGCGGACCCACCGAACGGTGATCGGCGTTTTCTGGCCGATCTCGGTGATGCTGTTCATCAGGGCAGCGACGGCGTCCTCGTTTAGCTCGCGCTGCTCGGGCGGAACTTGTATCTGATCCGGGTCGAGCGGGCCGCTCCAGCCGCGCGATATGATCGGAGGGGCTCTCACGTCCGCCTCCCCTCGACCACGGCGCGATGCCGCCGGACCCTCGCGACCGAGATCGCGCACACGGTGGCGACCTCGCCGTCAGTCGGCTCCCTGCCGAGCTGGGCGGTCAGCTTCGCGAGCAGCGCCTCGATCGTCGCCGTGCGGCCGGCGCTCAATTTGGGGCAGCGGCAGAAGGGATATCGCCTCAATCGGGCCATTGGCCTGCGTCCTTTTCGGGACGCGGGGTGCTTGCGCGGGACGGCCGGTTCGGGCAGAAAGGCGTTGCGAGTGCTGCCCGAACCGATCGCCCCCGGCGTGGCGCCTGCCGCGTCCGGGGGTTTTCGATTCAGGCGGCGTGCTGTTCGCCGGCGGGCGCGGCCTTTGAGCGGAATCGCTCGGTTGCCGACGGTGCTCTGGCGACGGACCGCCGCATCCCGGACGCGGTGAGCCGAGCTTGATTGCCGATCCGTATTGCTTCGAGCTCCCCGCGAGCGACCAGTCGCCGCACCGTCGATTTGCTGACCCCCAGGATTTCCCCGGCTTCGTCGTAGCTGAAGAACGCCTCGCCACTCTCGGGCAGCGAAGGCGCGCTCGCCTCCTCGGACATCAGCTTACCGCGTCGACCAGTTCTAGCCGGCATCATCCTCGCCCTTTCACCGCGCACCGATGCGCATCAGGGGCGATCGCTTAGAGCGAAGGGCGAAGGTGTTTCACGGTATATAGTTGGGTGGGTTCCTACGAGTATTTAGTTGGGTGACTTCTTACTCTTGCTTCTGGGCGGTGCCCGCATCGCGTTTTCCCGGGCTTCAAACGCGCGCCGCTGCTGAGCGAGCTCGGTCAGATCGGAGGCGCCCGAGCGGCTTCAGCTTAAGCCGGCCGAGCGCGAGCAACCTCTCGCCTTCTTCCAGGTCACGATGGAGGTTCGATCGATCCTTCCGCGAGCTGGCCGCCCAATCTCTTATCAATTTCGAGCGGACACGTTCGGGAGTAAGAGAGGAACGGGCGATCACTTGGGAATGGTGAAGCTCGTGGGTGAACTTTTCTGCCTGCCGCTGAAGTTGCACGCGCCTTTCAAATTCCTCGAACACCTTCTTTCCTGTGCCGGAGAACCCCAGCACTTCAAGCACACGGTCTCTCGCATTGGACATGTCGAGCGAACGGCCTTTGCGCCACTCGGCCACGCGATCGAGCCACGCCTGATGGTCAGTGTCCGGAGCATCAGATTTGGGAGTTCCCCGGCATCTTTTTCGGATCAGCCATTTCGGCAAAGTCGGTTACGCGCTCGGCGATGTTGCCGAGAAATTGGGATAGCCACTCGGGAAGCGGATGCGATTTGGACTTCCCACCGGCACCCCACCTCATGAAAAGCCCGATCGCCGCCCATGCAAAAATCGGGTTTGCGTCGCTGTGGTCTGGCTTCTTGGCGCTGTCGATGTAATGCCGGTGCAGGATTTCCGCTTCTGCATCGATCCTGACAAACCGCAGCGCGCGCTGGGCTTCTGGTGTGCCCGCTGGCAGCCGCCTGCCGCGGCCGGATTTATCGGTCGGCGACGACATTGGCTGCGCTCCCCGCCCTCCGGGGTCCCATCACCATCTCCTCGGCCGCCATGCCGCCGTCCAGCAGCAACCCAGCCCACTCGGCCAGCAGCTCGCGCCGGCGAGCCAGAAACGGCGCGCGCATGTAGGCGCCGCGCACTCCCGGCACCGCGTGCGCCAGCACCGCCTCTATGGCGTCGTGATCGCCCGGATGCCCCTCGTTCATGATCGAGCTGAAAGCGGCCCGGAACCCGTGCGGCACGTGCCGGTGGTGGTAGCCGATCCGGTTGAGCAGATAGCCGATCGCGTTCTCGCTCATGGGCCGGTGCGCGTGCCGCGCGTTCGGGAAGATCAGCGGCATCCGGCCGGTGAAAGGCCGCATGGCGCGCGAGCAACTCGACGGCCTGCGGCGACCAGCGGCACGACGTGTTCGGCTCTTCATCTTCATCCGCTCGGCCGGGATGCGCCAGGCCGGCTCGGCGCCGTCGAGCCCGTCGAGCTCATCCCAGCGGGCGCCGCGCAGCTCGCCAGGCCGCACCAGCGGTCAAGGCGAGTAGCCGGAGGCCGGCCTTGGTCGCCGGGTGGGCCGGCTCGGCCTCGGCCTTGCGCAGCATGGCGCGCAGCGGCGTCCAGCTCGACAATGGCGGGCTGCCGGGCCGCTGACGATCGGGCGAGAGCGCACCCTTCACGACAGCCGCGGGATCGGCCTGCCCCACGCCGCTCGCGATCGCATAGACGAACACGGCGGACATACGCTGCCGAACCCGGTGCGCCGTCTCGACCGCCGGCCTGCGCCTCGATCGAGCGCAGCACGGCGAGGACCAGCGGGGCCGTGATCGGCGTTGACGTGCCAGGCGCCAAGCGCCGGGAACACGTGCGCTTGCAGGCTTTCCGAGCACGTCCGCTGCGTGCCGCTCGGTCCAGGTCGGAAGCTGCCGAGCGTGCCATTCGCGGGCGATCGCCTCGAAGGACTGCACCGCCGCGAGCTCGCGCCAGCGCGCGGCCGGCCTTGCGCATCGCGCCGGGATCGCGGCCGGAGCGCAGCACCGCCTTCGCCTCGTCACGCGCGTCGCGCGCGTCGCCGGATGCCGATGCCCGGATAGACGCCGAGCGCGAGCAGCTTCTCCTTGCCGGCGAAGCGGTATTTGAACCGCCACAGCCGGCCGCCCGCGGGCGTCACCAGCAGGTGCAGGCCGCCGCGCGTCCGCCACCTTGTAGGGCCGCTCCCGCGGCTTCAGTCGCCCGCACCTGCGCGATCGGTCAGCGGCACGGATACCCCCATCGCGCCAGCCCGGCACCCCCAAAATACCCCCGCCTATCGTGGGCTGCTGTGAGCGCGCCGCGAATCGAATTGATGCGATTTGTGCCGGAAGATCGGCTTGACAAGAGCAAGAGTATCTGCCACGCCGTGGAACGCGCTGAAACGGGGTGGAGGGGTATCTGGCGGAGGGAGTGGGATTCGAACCCACGGTGCGCTGTTCACGCACTCACGCTCTCCAAGCGTGCGCCTTAAGCCGCTCGGCCATCCCTCCCGGGTCGCACCCCTATACCGCCGGCCGGCTCACTGGTCCATCGCCTCGCCCGCGATGAACGCCTCGGTGCGCGCGCGCGCCGCTTCGTCGGTGAACTGCCGGGGCGGGCTCTTCATGAAGTAGCTCGACGGCCCGACCAGCGCGCCGCCCACGCCGCGGTCGAGCGCGAGCTTGGCGCAGCGCACCGCGTCGATCACCACCCCCGCCGAGTTCGGCGAATCCCAAACCTCCAGTTTCAGTTCCAAGCTGATCGGCACCTCGCCGAAGCCGGTGCCCTCGATGCGGATATGGCAGAACTTGCGGTCGGCGAGCCAGGGGACATGATCGCTGGGGCCGACATGCACGTCCCCCTCCGGCAGCGCCTCGGCGAGCTGGCTGGTGACCGCGCGCGTCTTGGAGAGCTTCTTCGAAACCAGCCGCGACCGCTCCAGCATGTTCAGAAAATCGGTGTTGCCGCCGAAATTGAGCTGGTAGGTGCGGTCGATCCGCACGCCGCGCTCGCGGAACAGATTGGTCAGCACGCGGTGGACGATCGTTGCCCCCACCTGGCTCTTGATGTCGTCGCCCACGATCGGCAGCCGGCGCTCGGCGAAGCGGGCGGCCCAGGCCGGGTCGGAGGCGATGAAGACGGGGATGCAATTGACGAAGCCGCAGCCGGCGGCCAACGCCGCCTCGGCATAGAAGCGCACGGCGCGCTCCGATCCCACCGGCAGATAGCAGACCACTATTTCGGTCGCGGTGCTGCGTAGGATTGCGGCCACGTCGGCGACCGGCTCGCGTGATTCCTCGATCACGCCGCGCAGATACTCGCCCAGTCCGTCGAGGGTCGGCCCGCGCCGCACCACGATGCCTGTGCGCGGCACCTCGGCGAAGATGCACGTGTTGTTGGGCGGTGCGCCGATCGCATCGGCGAGGTCACGGCCGACCTTTTCGGCGGACACGTCGAAGGCGGCCGAGAACACGATGTCGCGCGCCCGGTAGCCCCCGAGCGAGGCGTGCATCAGCCCGGGGACCAAATCGCTTTCGGTCGCATTGCGATAGAATTGAACGCCCTGCACCAGCGCGGCGGCGCAGTTGCCGATCCCGGCCAGGGCGACCCGAATTGCGGGCAAAGCAGCGCCTCCTTTCCGCGCTCAAGGCACGTGAAAAAACCGAGCTTGCGAAACAATGCTCTGGTCGGTTCCTCGCTGCCTCATCTCGGCTCCTTCGTCGCTCTGCCGGGCGTTCGTCATCGAGCTACAATGATTGAGCGTGCGCCAAGTTCCTGGCCCGGCCGTCGCCGGTGGTCCGCCTTGCCATCCTGGCGCCGGGGCGGCGATCCTGTCGCGGCATGGCGATCCGGTGACCCGCACCGCAGCCCTCCCCGGCCCTGACCATCCGTGGCGCCACCTGCCGCACGGGTTGGTCGCGTGGCCGCGCGGCCTGCTGACATGGCTCGAGCCCTGGTATCTCGCCTACGCCCTGCTCGCGGTGGTGCAGGGCGGGATGCTGCCGATGCTGCTGCCGCTCGCCGCCGGCGGCGGCACCGGGGCGGGCGTGGTCGTGGGCGCGCTCAACCTCGCCGGCTTGGCGGCGCCGCTCTGGGGACATCTCGCCGACAGCCGTCAGCTCCACCGTGCCACGCTCGTCGTGGGCATGGCGGTGATCGCGGCGGCGCTGGCCGCCCTGCCGTTCGCGGCCACGCTCGCAGCCAAGGCCGCACTCGCGGCGGCCATCGGCCTCGGCTACGCGGGGGCCAACACGGTCTCCAGCATGTTCATCGTCGAGCAGCGCCCGCAGCCGGAGTGGGATTCGCGGATCGGCGCGCTGCAGGCCTGCATCGGCGCGGGGCAAGTGGCCGGGCTGCTGGCGGCCGGGTTCTTCGGCGGCGCCTCGGCGCTGGCATTCACGGTCGCGGCCGGGCTGGTCGCGGCGGCGCTCGGCGTCGCGGCGGCGACCGTGCGGCCCTGCCGGACCACCACCCCGCGCGCGGCGGTGACGGCGCGCGCGCCGCTCGGCGGCGAGGGCTGGGCGGGCGCGCCGCAGCGCCAGCTCCACCGCGTATCCTTGAGCGGGTTGCGGCGGCTGCTGGACGAACTGGCGCTGCCCTATGTCCGGCTGCTGCTGATCTGGTTCGCGGCCTTCGTCGCGATCGGCGCGGTGCTGACAATGTTTCCGCTGGCGAT
Source organism: uncultured Alphaproteobacteria bacterium (assembly GCA_963754235.1). Taxonomy (GTDB): domain Bacteria; phylum Pseudomonadota; class Alphaproteobacteria; order Acetobacterales; family Acetobacteraceae; genus DATAYA01. The sequence goes on from CAVWFK010000036.1 coordinate 127,999, forward strand.
GGTGCGGCTGTTCGTCATGCCGACGCGGCTCGCCGCCGAGACCTATGCCGTCGCCGCCGCGATCAGCCTGCCGCTCTATGGTCCGGCCGCCGCCTGGGCGCGGCGGCGCGGCGCGCGCCGCGTGCTGGGCGCGGGGCTCGCGTGGCGGGCGCTGGCGCTGCTCGGTCTCGCACTGGCCTGCCGCGCGGCGCCGCAGGGCCAAGCCCTGGCGCTCGGCTGCTTCGCCGCCGTGGTGATCGCCTGGCCCCTGCTCGGCGTCTCCGGCACCGCACTCGCGGCGCAGACCGCGCCGGTGGAGAAGGGCGAGGCGCTGGGCCTGTTCAACGCCGTCTCCTCGCTCGCCGGCGCGGTCGGCGCGGTGCTCGGCGGCTGGGCGTTGCAGCGCTTCGGCTATGGGCCGCTCGCCGCGGCGGCGGCGCTGGTGGTGATTGCGGCGGCACTCGCGGTGCGCGCGATCACGGCCCGCGCGTCCCCGACCGCCTGACGCGCCACCAGCTTACAGCGGCCATCTCACAGGGGATGGGGCATCACCGCAGGGATGCTGACCCAGCGCAGCCCCGCCGTGGTCTGGAGCAACACCAGCACCCAGAACCGCTTCTGCCGGCGGGCCGCATCCAGCGTCTGCCAGACCTGCTGCGGCGTGGTCACCACGCCCTGTCCGACGTTCAGGATCGCATCGCCCGCGCGCACGCCCTGCTCGGCGGCGAAGCTGTCGGGTGCGACCGAGGTGACCAGCACGCCGCCCTCGCCCGGGGCAAGCCCGCGCGCCTGCAAGGCCTGCGGGGTGAACGGCGCGAGCTTCAGTCCGAGATCAGGGTAGGCGTGCATCGGCGACATCTCCGCCGACATGACGCGCGGCGTCGACCCCTGCCGCGGCTGGGCCGCCACCTTGACCTGCAAGGTGATCTGCTGGCCGTGGCGCCAGATCGTGAGCGGCCGCACGCTGCCCGGCGCCGCCATCGCGACCGAACGCGAGAGCTGCGGCGCGTCATGCACGGCCTTATCATTGTAGCGCAGGATCACGTCGCCGTTGCGCAATCCCGCCCGTGCCGCCGGGCTGTTCGGCACGATGCCGGCGACGATCGCGCCCTGCGCGTCGGCATCGAGGCCGAGGCTCTCGGCGAAGGGGGCCGTCATCTGCTGCACGCCCGCGCCCAGCCAGGCGCGCGGCACGTAGCCATGCCGGTCAAGCTCGTCGATCACCGTGCGCGCGATGTTGGCCGGGATCGCGAAGCTGATGCCGACCGAGCCGCCCGAAGGCGTGTAGATCGCGGAGTTGATGCCGATCACGCTCCCGGTCATGTCGAACAGCGGGCCGCCGGAATTGCCGCGATTGATCGGCGCGTCGGTCTGGATGAAGCTGTCGTAAGGGCCTTCCTGGATGTCGCGGCCGAGGGCGCTGACGATGCCCGAGGTGACCGAGCTGCCGATCCCGTACGGGTTGCCGATCGCGAACACCGCCTCGCCGAGCTCGACGTTGGCGCTGTCGCCTAACGCCACGGCTGGCAGCGGGTGCGCTGTGTCCGCCTGCAGCAGCGCCAGATCGGTCGGCACGTCCTGCCCGACCAGGTGTGCCATCAGGAACGAGCCATCCTCCAAGGTGACGGCGATCGCATCGGCGCCGTCGATGACGTGATTGTTGGTGACGATCAGTCCTTTCGGGTCGATGATGAAGCCCGAGCCGATGCTGCGCGTGCGCTCCGTGGTGACGGGCGCCTGAACCGGCATTCCGTTGGCGGCGGTCGGCTGGGCCACCGGCGCGCTGGCGCGAAGCTGCACGATGCCGCTCGCCAGCACCGTGACGACCGAGGGCATCACCTCGGCCACCAGCCCTGGCAGTTCGGGGATGCTGTCATGCGCGCGGGCCGCTGCGGGCAGGACGGCGGCGAGCGGCAGGCCAGCAAGCAGAGCACGGCGTGGGGCGCGCATCGGGCGGTCCTCCTCCGGGAAGCGGGCGTTTTGGGGAAGTGTAGCACGAGGCGCGGGTGTCCGCTTGAATGCCGTTCCCAGATCGCCACATTGGCCGCGACGAACAGGAGGGTTCCGTGTCCTATCGGAGCGAGCCATACGTGCCGGATGCGCGGGCGATGATGCGCTACGACGCGAACCGGAAGTCGGCGCTGGTCGCCTATGTGCTGTGGTTCTTCCTCGGCTATCTCGGCGTGCATCGGTTCTATCTCGGCCGCGTGGGGTCGGGGCTGGCGATGCTGCTGCTCGGCTTGCTTTCTGGCGCGCTGACCGTGGTGCTGATCGGCTATATCGGCCTGGCGATCATCGCGGTCTGGTGGCTGATCGACGCCATTCTGATCCCCGGGATGGCGCGGAGTTACAACAACCGGCTGGTGGACGAGATCACCCGCTAGAACCCGTCCTTATGGTGCATCACACCGCACCTCTGTCACTGCGAGGAGCAACGCGACGAAGCAGTCCAGGCCCGCCGCACGGTGCCGCGGGCCTGGATCGCCACGCCGGCCAAGCGGCCGGCTCGCGGTGACGGCTCTCGCGGTGGGAGGCGGCTAACTATAATTCCGAGTGTGAGGACAGAGCCCGGCGCAGCGCCTCGTTCACCAGCGCCGGGTTGCCGCGTCCGGCCATCGCCTTCATCACCTGGCCCACGAAGAAGCCGAACAGCTTTTCTTTTCCTGCCCGGTACTCGGCGAGCTTGTCGGCGTTCGCCGCCAGCACCGACGCGACCGCGTCCTCGATCGCACCGGTATCCGTCACCTGCCGCAAGCCACCGCGCTCGACGATCGCGTCCGGCGCCTCGCCGGTCTCGACCATCGCCTCGAACACCTCCTTGGCGATGCGGCCGTTGATCGTCTTGTCGGCGATCAGGTCGAGCAGCGAACCGAGCCGCGCGGCGGAGACGGGGCTGGTCTCGATCGTCGTGCCGGTACGGTTGAGGGCGGCGAAGAAGTCGCCCAGCATCCAGTTCGCCGCCAGCTTCGCGTCCCGGCCGCGCGCCACAGCTTCGAAAAAATCCGCAATCGCCTGCTCCGCCACCAGCACGCCGGCATCGTAGGCGGGCAGGCCATAGTCGCGCACGAACCGTGCGCGCTTGGCGTCCGGCAGTTCGGGCAGCGCCGCGCCGAGTCCGCCACCCACGCCTCGTCCAGCACCAGCGGCAGCAGATCGGGGTCGGGGAAATAGCGGTAGTCGTGCGCGTCCTCCTTGCTGCGCATCGAGCGGGTCTCGCCGCGCGACGGGTCATAGAGCCGCGTTTCCTGCTCGACGATGCCGCCCCCTTCCCACACGCGCACCTGCCGCCGCGCCTCCGCCTCGATCGCCTGCATCACGAACCGGATCGAGTTGACGTTCTTCACCTCGCAGCGGGTACGGAACGGCTCGCCGTGGCGGCGGACGCTCACGTTCACGTCGGCGCGCAGCGAGCCTTCCTCCATGTTGCCGTCGCAGGTGCCGAGATAGCGCATGATGCTGCGCAGTTTTCGCAAATATGCGCCGGCTTCTTCCGGGCTGCGGATGTCGGGCTCGCTCACGATCTCCATCAGCGCGACCCCGGAGCGGTTGAGGTCGATGAACGACAGCGTCGGATGCTGGTCGTGCATCGATTTTCCTGCGTCATGCTCCAGATGCAGGCGAGTGACGCCGATCGATTTCGTGCTGCCGTCGGCAAGCTCGATCGACACCGCACCGGCGCCGACGATCGGGTGCTCGTACTGGCTGATCTGGTAGCCTGCCGGAAGATCGGCGTAGAAATAGTTCTTGCGATCGAAGCGGCTCATCAGATTGATGTGCGCGGCAAGCCCGAGCCCAGTGCGCACCGCCTGTGCGATGCATTCGCGGTTGATGACCGGCAGCATCCCCGGGAACGCGGCATCGACGAAGCTCACCTGCGAATTGGGCGCGGCGCCGAACCCGGTCGCCGCCCCGCTGAACAGTTTTGCCGCGCTGACCACCTGGGCGTGGACTTCGAGACCGACCACGATCTCCCACGCGCCGCTCTCGCCTGCGATCGTGTAGCTCATGCCGACCGCCCAACTCTCTCCCTCTCCGCCCCGGGGGCGGAGTGGGCTTTGAGCCGCTCACTGATGCCCGGTGGCATCATGCCGCGATCTCCGTCGGCCGCGCGTCAAACCCCGCCGCACGCTCGATCGCGGCGGCGACGGCGAACACGCTCTCCTCGTCGAACGGCTTGCCGAGCACCTGCAAGCCCAGCGGCAGGCCCTGCGCGTCCAGCCCCGCCGGCACCGAAATGCCCGGGATGCCGGCCATGTTGGCGGGCACGGTGAACACGTCATTGAGGTACATCGTCACCGGATCGTCCATCCGCTCGCCCTGCGCAAACGCCGCCGTGGGCGTGGTCGGCGTCAGCAACGCATCCACGTGCGCGAAGGCGTCGGTGAAATCCCGAAGAATAAGCGCCCGCACTTTCTGCGCCCGCAGGTAATAGGCATCGTAATACCCGGACGAGAGCACATACGTGCCGATCAGCACGCGGCGTTTCACCTCGGCGCCAAAGCCCTCGGCACGGGTGCGCTCGTAGAGTTCCGTGAGATCGCTGCCGTCTTCCCGCATCCCGAACCGGACGCCGTCATAGCGCGCGAGGTTCGACGACGCCTCGGCAGGGGCCACGATGTAGTACGTGGCGAGCGCGTATTTCGTGTGCGGCAAGGAAACATCCACGATCTCGGCGCCGGCGTCGCGCAGCCACTCCGCACCCTGCCGCCACAGCGCCTCGATCTCGTCCGCCATCCCGTCGGCGCGGTATTCGCGCGGCACGCCGATGCGCATTCCCCGCACGCCGCGCGCGCAGGCCGCCGCGAAGTCGGGCACCGGGCGGTCGGCGCTGGTGCTGTCCTTCGGGTCGTGCCCGGCCATCGAGCGCAGCAGCAGCGCGCAATCGGCAACGCTGCGAGCGAACGGCCCCGGCTGATCCAGCGAGGACGCGAACGCGACCACGCCCCAGCGGCTGCATCGGCCGTACGTCGGCTTCATTCCCGCGATGCCGCAGAAACTCGCCGGCTGGCGGATCGAGCCGCCGGTATCGGTGCCGATGGCGCCGAGCGCCAATCGCGCTGCGACCGCGGACGCCGAGCCGCCCGACGATCCGCCCGGCACCAGCACCGCCGCCCGGTCCTGCCGCCGCCGCCACGGGTTCGCGACCGCGCCGTACGCCGACGTCATGCTCGACGAGCCCATCGCGAACTCATCCATGTTCGCCTTGCCCAGGAACACGGCACCGTCGCGGCGCAGATTGGCGGTCACGGTGCTCTCGTAAGGGGGCACGAATGGCCCGAGGATGCGGCTGCCGGCGGTGGTGCGCACGCCCTCGGTGCAAAACAGATCCTTGATCGCGAGCGGGATGCCGGCGAGCGGCCCGGCATCACCGCGCGCGAGCGCCGCATCCGCCGCATCCGCCTGCGCGCGCGCCAGCTCGGGTGTGGCCGTGATCAGCGCATTCAGCCGCGGGTTCAGCGTCTCGATCGCGTCGAGATGCGCGGCCGCGAGCTCCACGGCCGAGAACGCGCGGCGATGCAGCCCCGCCGCGGCATCGGCGATCGTGAGGTCGAGCAGGCTCATTCGACGACTTTCGGCACGGTGAAATAGTCGCCGCTGCGCGCCGGCGCGTTCGCCAGCACGCGCTCGGCATCGCCGCCCTCGGTCACCACGTCGTCGCGCATCTTCAGCGCCATTTGCGCGGCCCCGGTCAGCGGGGTCACGCCGTCGATGTCCACTTCGTTCAGTTGCTCGATCCAGCCGATGATGCCGCCCAGCTCCGCTTGCAGACGCGCCACATCTTCCTCCTCCACGCGGATGCGGGCGAGACGGGCGATGCGGCGGATCGTCGCGGGATCGAGCGACATGGTGTTCCCTGGCTCTCTTGGAAGCCGCGGACCATAACGGCGCGCATGGCGCTGTTCAACATGGCGGAGCTGCGGGCGGCGTTGCCGCGCGGGCGGCGGCTGCTCGGGATCGACCCGGGCGCACGCACGATCGGGCTGGCGCTGTCGGATGTGTCGCTGCTGCTCGCCTCGCCCTACGGCAGGCTGCGCCGCGCCCGGCTGCGGGCGAATGCCGCCGAGATCGCCGCGATCGCCGCACGCGAGGGCGCGGGCGGGCTGGTGGTCGGCCTGCCGCTGTCGATGGACGGCACCGCTGGTCCGGCGGCGCAGGCGGCGCGCGACTGGACGCTCGCGCTGTCGGAGGCGACCACGCTGCCGGCGGCGCTGTGGGACGAGCGGCTCTCGACCGCGGCGGTGCAGCGCGTCCTGATCGGCGAGGCCGATCTTTCGCGCGCGCGCCGTGCCGCGACGGTGGACAAGATGGCCGCCGCCTGGCTGCTGCAGGCGGCACTCGACGCTTCGCGAGAATGACCTCGACACCCTGGTCTGCAAGTATTATGTAGTTGCACAGTAGCACATGGATAGGCACTGCAATGCCGAGAGCCAGCAGCCAAGCGAGGGACGACACCTTTAACTTTCGGGTCGATCCGGTCCTGAAGGCAGACTTCCAGGCCGCAGTGCGCGCGCAAGACAGGGCCGCCGCGCAGGTGATCCGCGATTTCATGCGCGAGTACGTGCAGCGTCAGAGGCGCCGCGATTTCCTGGCCGAGGCAGAGCGCGAGTCTCGGGAGATCGCCGAACTGGCCGCCGATCCGGACAGCGACGAGGCACAGGTACTGCGTGAACTCAGCGGCGCTTATGACGCCCTGTACCAGGGCGACCAGTGAGCGTGCAGCGTGGGGATCTCGTAACAATCGTTGCGCCCGGCGACTACGGCAAGCCTCGACCCGCCCTGATCGTGCAGTCAGACGATTTCATTCTGCTGCCTTCGGTGATCGTAGTCCTCCTGACCAGCAGAATCAGGGGACGGGGGCGGTTACGAATCACCGTGGGGAGTGACCGGGAAAGCGGCTTGCGCAGAGAATCCGACATCATGATCGACAAGTTACTCACCCTGCCGCGTACGAAGATCGGCGAGCGCATCGGCCGCCTGGATGCGACAACGATGCGCGCGGTGGACCTAGCACTCGCGCGCATCCTGGGGCTCGCCGGTGCGCGCGCAACGTGAGCCGCAACCGGAGGGCGCATGCCTTATCCGCCCCGATGCAGCGTACGCCGCGAGCTATCTCGAGGCGCTGCGCGAGGGTTTTCGCGATCGCGGCGAGAGCACGCCGGACATTGCCGCGATAGAGGCCGATCTTCCCGGCCACCTCGCCCGCCTCAACGATCAGAACGGCCTCACTTCGCTGCCCGACGGGCGCGTGATCCCCTATGCGCCGTTCGCGCAGCTTTGGCTCGTCTGCGGCGACACCTTCATCGGCCGCGCCAGCATCCGCTACGCCCTGAACGAGCTGCTGCTCGCCTGGGGCGGGCATGTCGGCTACGAAATCCGCCCCTCGCTGCGCCGCCGCGGTTTTGGCACCCGCGCCTGCGCGCTCGCGATCGCGCACGCCCGCGCGCACGGCATCGGCCGGCTGCTGCTGACCTGCGCCGAGGACAATGTCGGCTCCGCGCGGATCATAGAGGCGCATGGCGGGGTGCTGGAGAACATCGCACCCCATCCGCTGACCGCGGACATCCGGGTGCGGCGCTACTGGATCACGCCGCCCGCCTGACGCTCAGGCACGCCGCGCGGCCGGCCTGATGGAGCGGGACAAATCGCGACCAGCGCCGCGACCAGCAGTGCCAACCGGGGCAGCGCGCGCGCCGGCTCGCCGTGGCGCAGTTCCGCCGCCAGCACCGAGGCCGAAGCCGTCGCCAGCACAGCGCCGCCCAACGCCCGCGTCTGCCCGCACGCCACCAGCAGCCCGCCCGCAACCTCGCCGCTGCCGACCAGCCGCATCGCCGGCTTCGACCACCCCCAATGCCGGAACATCCGCCGGTAGCCCCGGAGCGCGAACAGCTTGTCGATGCCGGCGACCACGAAGGCGGCGCCAAGGAGGGGGAAAAACGGGATGCGTGTCATGCGCCCCAAAAGTGCGAGAAGCCGGCGCGGGTTCCGCGGCGCCGGCTTCTCGCCTCCTCTGCCCACCGGCACGCGGCGAGCGCCGCGCTCCCTCCGCCACGGGCGGAGTGAAGGCGGGACATCAGCCGAGGGTGGCCAGCACTTCCTCGCTGCTCGGGAACCGGCCGCTTGCGCGCTTGGAGTAGCGCAACTGCCCGTCCACCGTGATCTCGAACACGCCGCCGCGGCCCTTGCGCAGGCTGACCCGCGCCCCCGGCGCGCGCTCGAGGATCATGTCCCGCACCTGCTTGGCGCGCGGCTTATAGCCTCACATGCCGCAGTATTCGATCTCCACCTGCATCGCTGCCTCCCTCGGTTGGACGCAGCCGAGGGTGCCAGCGCGCGCTCGCCGAGGCAACTGCTCGCCTACATCCGCGCACCACTTCCGGGAAAGGCGCTGCGGCTGTAATAGGCGTCGATGTCCCGGTCATATCGGTCGTCCCACGACCTCATCTCGGTGGCTCCGTAGGACGGCGCGCCCTCCAGCCTGCTCCGGTCCAGGTTAACGACGTAGCCGCCTTGGGCGGTGTCGTATTTCAACTGATTCCACGGCAGCGGGTGATACTTGTCGCCGATGCCGAGAAAGCCGCCGAAGCTCATGACGGCGTACTGGGCCTGGCCGGACACTTTGTCGAGCATCACGTCATAGACGCTGCCCAGCTTTTCACCGGCGGTGTTGTAGACGTTGGTGCCGTTCACCTTGCTGGCCGCGATCAGCCGGCCGTGCGTATCGCCTGGATTGTTGATAATGGCCACAACATTCCTCCATGATAGTCTTCGCTTGTCTCGCCACCCGGACGCAAAACGCTCCGGTGCCGGCGGGGTTTCGGGTGGTTGGCCCGAACCCCTCCCAGCAACCCCGCCCTGGACCGGATTTCGACGTGATGCCGCTCCGCGACCGCTTTCTAGAATTCTTGCGTCGGCGCCTTGCCGGCACCGCGCTACCACTGCGCGTGGCGTTCTGGGACGGCGGCGTGTTCGACTTCGCGCCCGCCCCCATCGTCACCATCAGGATCCGCTCGCCGCGGGTGATGCGCCTGTTCCTGACCGGGAACATGGGCCGGCTCGGAGAAGCCTACGTCGAGGGCGACATCGGGGTGGAGGGCCGGTTGCAGGACGTGCTGCGCATCGGCATCACCATCGCCGAGCGGATCGGCCAGTCGCCGGTGATCCGCAGGATCGCGCCCTTGCTGGCGCGCCTCCCGCGCCGGCACAGCAAGCGGCGCGATGCCGAGGCGATCAGCTATCATTACGACGTCTCGAATCGCTTCTACGCGCTCTGGCTCGATCGCCACATGGTCTATTCCTGCGCATATTACCACACCGGCAAGGAGGATCTGGACACTGCGCAGGAGCAGAAGCTCGATCATATCTGCCGCAAGCTGAACCTTCAGCCCGGCGAGCGACTGCTCGACATCGGCTGCGGCTGGGGCGGGCTGCTGCGGTGGGCGGCGCAGCACTATGGTATCGACGGGGTCGGTGTCACGCTGAGCCGCCAGCAATACGAGTATGCCCGGCAGGCGGTGACCGAGGCCGGGCTTGGCCCGCGCGTCGAAATCCGGCTGCAAGACTATCGTGACATCCCGGAGCAGCCACAGTTCGATAAAATCGTCTCGGTCGGCATGTACGAGCATGTCGGCATCGCGAACCTGCCGCAGTACTTCGCCATCATTGCCCGGCTGCTGAAGGAGGGAGGTGCGGTGTTGAACCACGGCATTACGGTGAGCGATCGAGACGGCCATGCCAAGGGGCCGCCGGGGGGCGAGTTCATCGACCGCTACGTGTTCCCCGGCGGCGAGCTGCCGCATATCTCACGCGTGCTGTACGAGATCGCGGGCGCAGGACTGGAGGTCACCGACATGGAGGATCTCCGGTCGCATTATCCGCCCACCTTGCTCGCCTGGGTGCGCCGGCTGGAAGCGCAGAAGGAGCCGGCGATCGAAGCCGCCGGCGAGAAGCGCTTCCGCATCTGGCGCATGTACATGGCCGGCATGGCCTACGCATTCGATCGCGGCCTGCTGTCGGTGGCCCAGGTGCTGGCGGTCAAGCCGACCCGGGCGGGCCTGGGGCCGCGGCCGTGGACGCGCGCCCATCAGTACGTATCGGGCGCCGCCGTGCCCCTGACCGGGGCGCTCGACTGGGGCAATATCTGAACCGCGTCCGGCTCGGCAGCGCCCCCGGGCGCGATCGGCTCGGCGTAGTAGTGCCGCAGGATGAGCCGGATGCAGGCGGCGACCGGCACGGCGAACAGCAGCCCGATCACGCCGAACAGCATCGCGCCGCAGACGAAGGCGAACATCACCACCACCGGATGCACCTTCACCGAGCGGCCGAGCACCAGCGGACCGACCAGATTGTCGATCGAGAGGCGCAGTGCGATCGCGTATCCCATAAGGAAGATGAGCCCGGCCGTACTGGTCTGCTGCAGCCCCGTCAGTCCCACCAGCACCATCGATGTCATCGGTCCGACCGCCGGGATCAGCTCGAGCATTCCCACCGCGATCGACAGCAGCACCGAATGCGGAAGATGGAACAGCAGTCCGAAGCCGAGCCAGCCGGCGACCGATGTGTACAGCACCACCGCGCAGATGCCGACGATGTAGCGCCGCAGCATCGGCACGAGCTTCGGCAGCAATTCGATCACGGAGTTTCGCCGTTCCGGCGGCAGCAGCCGGATCGCTCCGGCCGCAAGTTGCGGGCCGGATGCCATGAAATAGGGGATGAGCACCAGGGTGAGGAAGCCGCCGACGATGAAGCCGATGCCGATCGTGGCGAAGGCGGCCAGTTGCGGCGGACCGATCAGGTTGCTCATGCCCTGGAAGGCGGCGGCGGTGATCGCATCCGGCGTGTAGGTGGTTCCGAACAGCTTGATCCCATGCGGACCGATGGCCGTCGTGATCAGTTCGTGCGCGATCTGCGGCAGCCGGCCGGCGACGCTCACCAGGTCTTGCGTGGCCGTGCGACCGATCCAGAAGCCGACGAAGCCAAAGAAACCGACGACAAGGAGATAAAGCAGCAGCACGGCGGGCCAGCGCCGGCCGCCCATTCGTCGCTGCGCCCAGGCGAGCACCGGTTGCAGGACGAAGCCGATCACCGCGGCGATGATGAAGGGAATGACCGCGTAGCGCACGGCCCACAACACCCCCGCCGTGACCACCAGAGTGGCGAAGATCGGCCACCCGCCAACGATGGAACGGCGTTCGCTCACGGGAATTCGACCGCGGATGGCCGGTCGGGCGCAGCGGGCCGGCCGCTTGCGCAGGCGCGGCCCTTCCAGGTGACGCGCCCGGTGGCGTGAAGCAGGACGCTGTAAAATCCGATCATCGCCGCCAGGGTGACACCGATCGGGAACAGCAGGACGTAGGCAATCGGGACCCGGAAGTGGCGTGCGGTGCCCCCCTGCACCCCCAGCACGATCGCCGAGCCGGCGAGGGCGAAAGCGAGTCCGAGGCAACTCGCGACCGACGGCCGCGCCAGCGCCGCAACGCCGATCGCGATCGGCAGGGCCGGCACTCCCCAAGCGACGATCACGCCGCCCAATGCCGCAGCGATGGTGCCGGCCGCGTCGCCCATGATCTCGATCGCGTTCTTGGAGAACCCTTGCCAGAGAGAGGCAAGGCCGGTGTACATCCGCGTGCGCGCGAGATGCTCGGCCCCGAGCACGCGGAATCGCCAGCCGCCTCGCTTGACCAGCCCGGCCAGCGCCTTGTCCTCGCAGATCGCGCCACGAACCGCGGCGTGCCCGCCCACGGCGAAATAGACGTCGCGCCGGATCAGGATGAACTGCCCATTGGCGGTGACCTCGGACGATTCCGGATCGTCCACCTGGTGCAGATTTGTCGCGCAGGCGATCATCAGCGCGGCCGGCGGCATGATCAGCCGTTCCCAGAAGCTGCCCAACTCCTGGAACGGGTGCAGCGAGAGCATGTCGATGCCCTGCGATTGCGCCGTCTGCACCGCCGCCGCGATCAGGTCGGGGGCGGCGCGAACGTCGGCGTCGATGAAGCAGAGCCATTCGCCGCGGCTCGACAGGGCGCCGCGCCAGCAGGCATGGGGCTTGCCCATCCAGCCCTTCGGCAGCGGGCCGGCGTCGAACAGCGCCAGCCGAGGCTCGGCAGCGAAACCGGCACGCACCACCGTCGCCGTGCCGTCCTCGGAATCGTCATCGACCGTCAGAACCGCGTAATCCGACGTCATGTCGTTTTGACGCAACAGCCCCCTCAGACAGAGGAGGATATTCTCGGCCTCGTTGCGGACCGGGATGATGACCGAGACCGGCGGCAACGGCACCGCAGGCTTGCGGACAGTGACCGGGGCCGCCCTGTGGGCGCGGAGCTGCCGGACGACCCGAACGAGCAGCCAAACCATCAGCGCGAGCCACCCCACGCCGGGGAGCAGGAAGGCCATCAGTTGTGGGCGGCGGATGTCACGCCGGTTGTGGCCTGATCCCGTCCGTAGCGCGCAAGCAGGGTCTGCCGGGAGGTCCACAGCTCCTGGCGGGGGCGCAGGAAGGGCTGCCGGCGCACCGCGACCGGGTTGAATGCGCGGGTAAGCGCCCAGATTACGATATCCTCGCCGATCGCACGCAGGCTGCCTGGACTGAATTCCCCGGTCTCTATCAGGTCGAACCCGTAGCGGCGGGCGACCCGCTGGACCCGGCCCTTGCGCCACCCGCCAGAGAGTGCCGCGCAGGCGCAAAACGCCCGCACGCCTAGCCATTCCGGATCGGTTTCCACATGGCTCGCCAGGGCGGCGAGGGAGTGCTGGATGCGGTGACGCATCGCGTTTGCCCAGTGCAGGTCCGGGCCGCCCAAGGCGAAGCGTGGCAGGTGTTCGTTCCAGAGATGGACCACCCCGACCGCTTCGCCCTGGTGGATTTCGGTCGCGTCGGCGAGCCGCAGGTCGGCCCGCGCCTCGGTCATCGCGATCCGCAGCACGCAGTCCGGATCGGCGGTGAACTCCCGCACGCCGTAATAGCGCCGGAGCACGGCATCTGCGCTGCCGACCACGGTGGCCCAGAGCGTGTCGTTCCATCGCTCCTGGTCACCGGCCGGGGCGGCGGCCCGAGCAGCACGCCGAAAGCCGGCAAGCCCGCTGCCGGTCCCTTCGGCGAAATCGCGAAGAAAGCCGAACCCTCTGCCCGTCCGGACAGACGCGGGCGGCTCATCCGTTCCAGCTACCGGCGGCAACGATTCGAGCATCGACATGGATAACGGCTTTCGGAAGAATCGGTGCTCCGGTTGTCCACAGCCTGCAACGCGTCTGCTCTCGTCGCGTGCATTCCCGATCAGTGTGTCTGATGTCAAGCACCCGCGTCCATCCGTCCTGCGGGAGCCGCGGCCGGCAGCGGACGGAGATGACTGCCTCCCTCGCCCCGCTCCCCCCACTCCTCCCCCTGCGGCGCGTCCCGGACGCGTCGTATTCGCGCCAATCGCGCTGATGTGGCGAACGCCCCCGGTCGAGCGCGGGTTCCGCCGCGTCACGGCGGTTTGCGGTCTCGGCCGCAACGAAAAACCTTGCGCTTCTTGAAACGATATGATGTACTCTGCAAAAGCAGCGGGCGAGGAGGCGCGGCGATGGCCTGCGCCTGTGGCACCCGAGCATCACCTCCTCGACGTTCCGCGCAGACGTGGTGCGGCCAAGCTCTACGCCCACTGGATGACGATTAATTACCGCGAAGGCTTCGGCCTGCACGCGTGCTGCGGCATCCTGTTCAACCACGAGAGCCCGCTGCGCGGCATCGAGTTCGTCACCCGCCGCATCACCGACGGCGTGGCACGGATCAAGCTCGGCCTCGCGCGCGAGCTGGCGCTGGGCAACGTCGCGCGCGCCCTGCTTGCCGAGGCGCCCGGCTGCAGCTGCTGTTCGCCTCCACCGCCGATGCCCACGGCGCCTCGCTGCGCTCCGGCCTGCCGGTGGCGGAGGCGGCACCTGGCGGATAGCGTCTGGGCGGATAGTGCGCCCGACCCCATATCCCGGCCAGCAAGGAGGCTTCCGATGTTCGCATTCGCCCGCAAGAAGCTCGACCTGCCGACCCCCGCCGAGGCGCTGCCCGGCCGGGACACCAGGATGCCGGTGCCGGCGCGGCACTTCGTCAACGGCCATCCGCTCGCCGGCCCGTTCCCGGCAGGGATGCAGCAGGCGATCTTCGGCCTCGGCTGCTTCTGGGGGGCGGAGCGCAAGTTCTGGCAGACCCCGGGCGTCTACTCCACGGCAGTCGGCTATGCCGGCGGTGTCACGCCGAACCCGACCTATGAGGAGGTGTGTTCCGGCCGCACCGGCCATGCCGAGGTCGTACTGGTGGTGTTCGACCCGGCGGTGGTCAGCTACGCCGACCTCTTGCGCGTGTTCTGGGAGAGCCACGACCCGACCCAGGGGATGCGCCAGGGGAACGATACCGGCACCCAGTACCGCTCGGCGATCTACGCGACCACGCCCGAGCAGCGCCGGCAGGCGGAGGCCTCGCGCGACGCCTACGCCCAGGCGCTGAAGCGGGCAGGCCACGGCGCGGTCACCACCGAGATCGCCGATGCGCCCGCGTTCTACTATGCCGAGGACTATCACCAGCAGTACCTCGCCAAGAACCCGGCCGGCTATTGCGGCATCGGCGGCACCGGGGTCGCCTGCCCCGTTGGGCTGACCGCCGCGGCCTAAGGCGGCCCGGCGTAGTCAGCGGTGTAGTCAAAGCCTGGGCCTTGCGCGGGCACGGCGCCCTGCGCCACCCTCGCCCGCGATGCCGCGTCCCAAAACTCGTCCCGACGCCGCGGAAGCCCCGCCGGCGGCCGGCGGCTTTGCACCGCTCGCGACCGAGCGCCTGACGCTCCGCCCGCTGCGCGCTGCCGACGCCGAGGCGCTGCACCGGCTGGTCAACGACTGGGAGGTGGTGCGGATGCTGTCGCACCTGCCGTTCCCCTATCCGCGTCCTCTGGCCGATGAGTTCATCGCCGCCGCCGCCGCCGGTCTCGCCGCCGGCGCCGCCTACCACCTCGCCATCACCGGCCATGACGAGGGAAGCGAGGTGCTGGTCGGCGCCGTCGGATTGCGGCTCGATCGCGACCGGCGTTCGGCCGCACTCGGCTACTGGATCGGCCGCCGTTTCTGGGGCCACGGCGTCGCCAGCGAGGCGGCCGGCCGGCTGGCGCGCTGGGCGCTCGCCAATCTCGACCTCGAATGCCTGAGCGCCGGCGTCTCGATCGACAATCCCGCTTCGGCCGCCGTCCTCGCCCGGATCGGCTTCCGCGAGATCGGAACCGGCCGCGAGCCGTTCCTCGCCCGCGGCGGCGAGCAGGAGGTGCGGCGCTTCGAGGCGACGCGCGAGGATCTGTTCGGTGCCGTCGAGGGCGATGCCGCCGCGGCGCCCGCCGGCGCCACGCCGCTGCTGCTGGTCGCCGCCTGCGGCCTGATCGACAGCGACGGCCGCGTCCTGCTCGCGCGCCGGCCGGAGGGCAAGAAGCTCGCCGGCCTCTGGGAATTTCCCGGCGGCAAGCTCGAACCCGGCGAGACGCCCGAGGCGGCACTGATCCGAGAGCTGAAAGAGGAGCTGGGCATCGACGTGACCGAGGCCTGCCTCGCCCCGTTCGCCTTCGCCTCCCACGCCTATCCGCGCTTTCACCTGCTGATGCCGCTGTTCCTGTGCCGCCGCTGGCAGGGCCGCGTCGAGCCGCTGGAGGGCCAGACGCTCGCCTGGGTGCGGCCGCAGAAGCTGATGGAATATCCCGTCCCGCCCGCCGACCGCCCTCTGATCCCGCTGCTGCGCGATTTCCTCTGATTTCGGAGCCGCCGATGGCCGAGAACCCGACCGCCTGCCTGCTGGTGATCGGCAACGAGATCCTCTCGGGCCGCACGCAGGACACCAACATCCGGTTCCTCGCCGGCCGGCTTTCGGAACTCGGCATCCCGCTGCGGGAGGTGCGGGTGATCCCCGACGTCGCCGAGACGATCGTGCGCACCGTGAACGAGGTGCGGGCGCGGTTCGACCACGTGTTCACCACCGGCGGCATCGGCCCGACGCACGACGACATCACCAGCGAATGCGTCGCCGCCGCCTTCGGCGTGCCGTGGGAGACGCATGCGGAGGCGTGGGCACGGATGGAGCGGCACTACAAGCCGGGCGAGTTCAACGCCGCCCGGCAGCGGATGGCGACGATGCCGCGCGGGGCACGCCTGATCGACAATCCGATTTCCATTGCACCGGGCTTCAGCATTGCCAACTGTGCATGTCATGGCCGGTGTGCCACGGGTCATGCAGGCGATGTTCGAGGCGCTGGCCCCGAGCCTGCTGCGGCGGCCCGCCGGTGCTCTCGCGCGCGGTGCACAGCAAGGGCGTGCCGGAAGGGGTGATCGCCGAGCGCCTCAGCGAAATCCAGCGCCGCTATCCAGCGCTGGAGATCGGCAGCTATCCTTATTATCGCGCGACCGGAAACGGGGTCGCGATCGTCGCCAAGGGCACCGATGCCGAGGCCGCCAACGCGGCGATCGCGGAGGTGACGGTCGCGATGCGCGAACTGGGCGGCACACCCGAGCCGGGCGAGCCGGCGCAATAGGGCGCTCTCTCCCCCACCGAAATCCTTGCACCGCTGTCCGAATCCCGCACGCTCGCCCGTCATGGGGTCGGGCGCCGATCCCGCGCGTCCGATGCCGGAGAAAGAGCGATGCACTACACCATCCTGATCTACGAGACCGAGGCCGACTTCGCCGCCCGCACCGACCCGCAGCAGAAGGCGGAGTACTGGGCCGCGTGGCCGCCCTATTCGCAGGCGATGAAGGATGCGGGCGTGTTCGTCAGCGGCGCCGGCCTGCAGCCGCCCGCGACCGCGACCACCCTGCAACTCCAGGACGGCCGCACCCGGGTGCAAGACGGCCCCTATGCCGATACCAAGGAGCAGCTCGGCGGGTTCTTCATCATCGAGGTGCCGCATCTCGACGCGGCACTCGACTGGGCGGGGCGATGCGCGCGGCTGCCGGGGGCGGTGATCGAGGTCCGCCCCAACCTCCGACTTGCTGAGGAGTGCGGCCATGAACTTCACCATCCTGATCCACGAGACGGCGGCGGATTTCGCCGCCCGCACCGACCCCGCCCGGCGGCAGGCGTACTGGTCGCCGCTGCCCGCCTACCTGCAAGCCCTGAAGGACGCCGGCGTGTTCGTCACCGGCGCCGGCCTCGACCCGCCGCGAGACTGCCGCGAGCCTGCGCCCGCGCGACGGTGCATGGCAGGTGCAGGACGGGCCATTCGCCGACACGAAGGAGCAGCTCGGCGGCTTCTACGTGATCGACGTGCCGGACCGCGACGCCGCCCTCGCCTGGGCGCGCCGCTACCCGCACAGCCTCGGCCGCGCGGTCGAGGTCCGCCGCAACCTGACCGGATACGGCTGAGAGGATGGACGCGCGCCGTGCGGTCGAGCGGGCGGCGCGCGACTCCTATGGCCGCCTCGTCGCCTTCCTCGCCGCCCGCTCGCATGACGTGGCCGCTGCCGAGGACGCGCTCGGCGATGCGTTTCGCGCGGCGCTGGAAGCCTGGCCGCGGACCGGCATCCCGACGCGCCCCGAGGCGTGGCTGCTGACCACCGCAAGGCGCCGCCTGATCGACGGTGCCCGTCATGCCGGCGTGCGCGACGCGGCGCTGCCCACCCTGCTCGCGGCGGCGGACGAGGCCGAGGACGCGGCCGCGGGCGACAGCATCTTCCCCGACGAGCGGCTGGCACTGCTGTTCGTCTGCGCGCATCCCGCTATCGACGCCGCGGCGCGGACGCCGCTGATGCTGCAAGTCGTGCTGGGGCTGGACGCGGCGCGCATCGCCTCGGCTTTTCTGGTGCAGCCGGCGGCCATGTCGCGACGGCTCGTCCGCGCCAAGGCCAAGATCCGCGACGCCGGCATCCGTTTCGCGCTGCCCGATGCGGGCGATCTGCCCGACCGGCTCGACGCGGTGCTCGGCGCCATCTACGCCGCCTATGGCAGCGGGTGGGACGATGTGGCCGGCGCCGATCCGCGCCGTCGCGGCCTGGCCGCGGAGGCGATCGATCTCGGCCGCCTGTTATTGGCCTTGCTGCCGGACGAGCCGGAAGCGCTCGGCCTCCTCGCGCTGATGCTCCACTGCGAGGCGCGCCGGGACGCGCGACGGGGCGAGGCCGGTGCCTACGTGCCCCTCGCCGAGCAGGACCGGACGCGCTGGTCGCGGCCGATGATCGCCGAAGCCGAGCAGCTTCTTGGCACCGCGTCCCGCGCCGGTCGGATCGGGCGCTTCCAGCTGGAGGCGGCGATCCAGTCGGCACACGCGGGCGGCGCCGATCCCGAGACGATTGCGTTGCTGATGAGGGGCTGGTCCGGCAGGCGCCCACCATTGGCGCGCTGGTCGGCCGCGCCGCCGCCATTGCCGAGGCGCGCGACGCCGCCGCCGGCTGGGCACTGCTGGAGGCGATTCCGGCCGACATGATCGCCAGCTATCAGCCGGTACTGGGCGCTCGCCGCCCATCTGCTCGCGCGGCTGGACCGGCGCGAAGCCGCTGCCGCCGCCTATGGCCGCGCGATCGGCCTCTGCGCCGATCCGGCGATGCGTTCCTTCCTCATCGCCCGCGCCCGCCAGACGCCATAGACGCTGATCGCGATCCAGAACACCTCGATCACGAAGGACGGCAGATTGAACGCGAACACCAGCGAGATCAGGATCAGCACCGATCCCGCGAGGTTGGCGGCCGGGAATCGCACATCGCCGGAGGCGAGCCGCCCCGCCTGGTTCAGAGCATACGCGACCATGACCAGTGCGGCGCCCAGGACGCCGAGCGTATCGGCCCAAAGCAGAGTGGCGCTCATCGGAAGGCTCTGGGTTCGGCCGCGTGGAATGCCGCCGGAGCGGCATCGCCTCGCTCAGCCCTCACCCAGTTTCTCCACGATCCGCGCCACCGACCGCCGGACGGCTTCTTGTCCGTCGGCGAGAATCTCGCGCCCCCAGAACGCGCCATACACACGCGCGAACGCAAGAGTATCGAGCCGCGCGCCGATCCCGCGCACCGTCGCCGCCGAGAGCGGGATCATGTTGGGATAGCTCCACAGGAAGCTGACGTGGCTCCGGTCGGGGGCAACCTGCGCGATGTCGCCCGAGAGCAGCACGCCGGCACCGTCGGCGGCCCCGGTCCAGTGCAGCACCGTGCCCCCCGGAAAATGCCCGCCGGCGTGGATCAGTGCCGCATCTGCGGCGAGCTCCAGGCGCTCGCCCTCCCAGAAGTGCAGGCATGGATCGGCGCGCATCACCCAAGCTCGGTCGGCCGCGTGCAGATGGACGGGGATGCCGCCAAAGGCGCGGCTCCATTCCACCATCGTCGTGTAATAGTGCGGGTGCGAGATCGCGATCGCCGCCAGCCCGCCCAAGGCCCCGATCAGGTCGATCGTCGCGTCGTCGAGCATGGAGACGCAATCCCACAGCACATTGCCGATCGCGGTGCGCACCACGAAGGCGCGCTGGCCGATCGCGAAGGCGGGGAAGGTCGCGAGCGCATACAGCCCCGGCTCGTAGCGGCGAAAACCGTTCCAGTGCGACGCCGCGAGGGCGTCGAGCGTGGTCCAGGACTGACCGGACGGGTTCACGTATTGCCGCGCGTCCTGGCAGATCGGGCAGGCCGGCGGCGGCGCCTCGGCGGGTGGGAACTGGGTGCCGCAGGTCGTGCAGAGCGATGCGGGCACGATCAGGTCTCCTCGCCGAAGGCGCGGCGGCGCAGGTCGCGCAGCCGCGCCGCGCCGCCCGGCGTCTTGGGGTCGATCGCCATCGCGCGGCGCCAGGCCTCGTAGGCGCTCTTCCAGTCGCCGCGGCTCTGCGCGATGCGCGAGAGCTCCTGCAACGCCGGGAAATGCTGCGGCTCGATTTGCAGCGCGTGGCCGAGATCGGCGATGGCGGCCTTGAGATTGCCCATGTGGATATGCACCAGCGCGATCCGGTTCCACGCCTCGGCGAGCTTGGGGTCGAGGTCGAGCGCGTCGTTGAAATCCTCGAGCGCGTCGGCATTGTCGCCGGCATCGGCCTCGCGGATGCCGCGCGCCATCAGCAGGGTGACGGCGGGGGAGCCGGCCTGCGCCCAGGCCTGCTCGAGCGCGCCTTCGAGGGCGGCGGCGGCGGCCTCGTCGGGGGCGGCTTTCAGGGCGGCGAGCATCTGCGGGATTTTGGACGCGGACGGGGACTGCGCCCAGGCCGGCGACGCGACGGCGGCGAGCAACAGGAGGCAGGCGAGGCGAGGCAT
>CAVWFK010000037.1:0-30903 GCA_963754235.1 uncultured Alphaproteobacteria bacterium
CTTCGCCGCCATCGCGCAGAAAGACGCGAGCGTCGTCGCCGAGCCGTCGCGCAGATGGTGCGGATAGAGCGACAGGCCCAGCATCCCGCCGCTCTCCGCCAGGGCGCGCAGCACGCGGGGCGAAACGTTGCGCCCGGTCTGCCTCCAGTCAGACGGGTTGGCATGCGTCACGGCGACCGGGCGCGTGGAGAGTTCGATCGCTTCCAGCGCCGTGCGCTCCCCGGCGTGCGACAGGTCAATCGCGATACCCAGCCGGTTCATCTCGCCGATTACTTCGCGTCCCATGCGGGTGATGCCGGTATCCTCGCTCTCCATCCAGCCGCAGCCCAGCAGCGACTGATTGTTGTAGGTGAGCTGGATGAACCGCACGCCGAGCGCGTGCAGAACCTGCACCAGGCCGAGATCGTCCTCCACCGGCAGCGGATTTTGCAGGCCAAAGATAATGGCCGTGCGGCCGTCCGTCTGTGCCCGCCTGATATCGGCGGCCGAGGTGGCGTGCAGGATCAGGTCGGCATGCTCGCGAAAGCGCCAATTCCATTCGACGATGCGATCGACCGTGGCGCGGAAGCCTTCGTGATAGGCGAGCGTGACATGCACCGCGGCAAGCCCGGCCTCCCGGAGTTGCGCGAAGATCGGCCGCGACCAGCGGCAGAATTGCAGCCCGTCGATGAGCGGCGGCCGGTCGGACGGCGCCGCGCCGCTCATGCGCCGCATCCGATGCCGGCGATCGTCGCGCGCCGCCGCGGCCAGGCCCGCATTGCCGCCTCCCCTATTGCTCCGCCTCAGCGATACGCGGAGGGGTGCACTACAGCAACTCCGCGAGGTGAGCGACCTCACGTTCCGCTTCAGCGAGACGTACTCGTTCGGCCGCCACTCTTCGAAGATACCGGGCCCAGTGCCAACGCCGCTCGGATGAAGTTTGAAGTGATCGTCGCCCAGCTTCTCGCGCGAGTCTTTCGGCCAGATACCCATGTATTTGGTGAGGAAATCGACCCATTGCGCATAAGGCTCTTTCAGGTGGACGCGAACGCGGGTCGGCAAGTCGACGATGACCCGGTCAATCCGGGCGAACACACCGCGCCGCGCGGCGGCCCGAACTCGGGTCCAACATGAAGTCAAAGCTGTATTTGACGTCCTCCGCGATCATTTTCTGGCCGTTCTGGAACGCAACGTCGTCGCGCAGGTCGAACGTATAGACCAGCTTGTCGGCGGAGATTTCCGGCAGCGCCTTCCAGTTGCGGCTTGAGCACCCCGTCCTGGTCGTATTCGACCAGGTTCTCGAAGATGGTGCCGGTGATGACCAACGGGTCGTGGGTCACGGCGTTGATCGGATCCAGCGTGGTGGGGCCGGCCGGGATCGCGACGGTGAGTGTCTTGCCGGTGGATTGCGCCATGGCGTGCTTCCGGCTCGGCACCGCGACGGCCCCCAGCGGTCCCAGCACGGCAAGCTGCAGCACGTCGCGGCGCGAAAGTGTCATGGCGTCCCTCCAGTCTCTTTAATGGCAACCCGGTCCTGCCTGGCGTCCGCGATCGCCCCGACCGCGATCACGATGTTGCCGTAGCGGTCGAGGTTGGCGGCGCAGCCAGGCGGGATCACGCAGGTAAATCGTATTCCTCGACAATGCACGGACCGAGGCGGGGCTGCGCGAGCGCATCCCGCGTCAGCACGCTGGCCTTGAGCCAGCCATGCGCCGGGCCAAAATAGGCGCGGCGGACCGGCTCGTCGATGACGACCGGGTCGGGCAGCTTCGCCCCGGCCGCCAGCGTGAAGCGGGGCGTCTCGGGAATGCCGCGCCCCACGACTTTCAAAGTCACCAGCTCGACCGGCTCGTCCGCCCCGGCACGATGGCCGTAGGTCCGCTCGTGCTCGGTCCCGTATGCTTCTTCGAGGGAGGCGAGTGCATCTCGATCCAGGAGCCCGGCCGCGATCGGCACTTCTAGTTCGAAGGACTGGCCCTGGTAGTGCAGCATAGCGCTGCGCAGGAGTTGGATGCCGCTGTCCGGGTAGCCGTCCTCGTGCAGCCGGGCGCTTGCCTCCGCCTCGAGCTGAACCAGTATCGCCGTGATTTCGGCTGGCTCGATGTCGTTGAGCAAAGCCTTGCGCGTCTTGGTGTAGTGGTACTCGACGTCGGAGTAGAGCAGGCCGAAAGAGGAGAACACACCAGCCGCTGCAGGAATGATCACCTTGCCGATCATCAACGTCTCCGCCATCACGCACGCGAACAGCGGTCCGTTGCCGCCGAAGCCGACCAGCGCATAATCGCGCGGGTCGCGCCCGCGCTCGCTGGAGACGGCCTTGATGGCGCGGATCATGTTGGAGGCCGCGATCAGATGGGCGCCATAGGCCGCCTGCTCGACTGCCATGCCGAGGGGACGGGCGATCAGCCGTTCGACCGCGTCCCTCGCCTTGGCGGCGTTCAGCTTGAGCGCCCCGCCCACCAGATGGCGGGGGTTGATATAGCCCAGGATGATGTTCGCGTCGGTCACCGTCGGATCGGTGCCGCCCGCGTCATAGCACACGGGACCCGGCGACGAGCCGGCGCTCTGTGGTCCCACCTGCATCGCCCCGCCCGCGTCGATCCAGAGCTTGGAGCCGCCGCCCGCACCCACCTCGGCCAGGTCGATGGCCGGTACTTTCAGCGTGTAGCCGGCCCCGGAGAGCAGGCGCGAGCCGACCATGATCCCGCCGCCGACCGAATACTCGGCGGCGCGGGTCACCTCGCCATTCTCGATCAGCGACGCCTTCGCCGTCGTGCCGCCCATGTCGAACGAGATCGCCTTGGAGATGCCGAGCTGCTTGGCCATTGCCTGTACGCCGACGACGCCGGCCGCGGGGCCGGACTCAATGATGTGCATCGGCATCGAGGCTGCCGCCACCGCGGTGGTCAGCCCGCCATTCGACTGCATGAGCAGCACAGGGGCGGCGACGCCGATCTGCTTCAGCTCGTCTTGCAGGCTCGCGAGATAGCGCCGCACGATTGGCATCACGTAGGTGTTGATCACCGTCGTGGAGGTGCGCTCGTATTCCTTGATCTCCGGCAGCACCTCCGAGCTGAGACAGACGGGAAGCGAGGGCGCAATGCGATGGAGGACGGCTTTGACAAGCTGCTCGTGCTCGGGATTCGCGTAAGCGTGCAGCAGGGAAACGGCGATCCCCTCGACACCGTGGTCCAGCAAATAGCGCGCGGCCCGCTCGACGTCCGCCACGTCCAGGGGGCGTTCGACCCGGCCTTGCGCGTCCACCCGTTCACCCACCTCGGTACGCAGATAGCGCTCGACCAAGGGCGGCGGCTTGGTCCAGGAGAGGTCGTAGAGCCGGGGGAAGCGCAGCGTGCGGATCTCGAGGACGTCGCGGAAGCCGCGCGTGGTGATCAGGCCGATGCGCGCGCCCTTCAGCTCGAGGATCGCGTTGGACGCGACGGTGGTGCCATGCAGCAGCTCGACGATCTCCGCGGCGTCCAAGCCGCGCTCGGCGATCAGGGCAGAAAGCCCTTCGATGATCCCCGTCGCGTAGTTCTCGACGGTGGAGGAGACCTTCTTGGTGAAGCGCTCGCCGGTGTCGTTCAGGAAGACGATATCGGTGAACGTGCCGCCGATATCGACGCCGACCCGGAACCTGGCCATCAGCCAACGATCTCCATGGAAGCGGGCTCCCAGCTCACGGCGGGAGGTTCGTCCCAGTTGCGGGCAGCGCGCAGCCGGGCGCGAAGGGCGGCGGTCGCGGGCGCGTCCACGTGCTCGGACTCGATCACCACGCCGTACTCGCGCCGGGCCGCATCGAGGCTGATGAACTCGTTGCGCGCGTCGCGCAGGACCAGCGCCGGGTCGCGCGCGAGCGGGTCGCCCCAACCGCCGGCGCCGGCGACCTCGTGGCGGAACACGTCACCGCGGCGGATGGTCATGGTGAGCTTGGAGGGGAGCAGCTGGTTCTCGGTGGCGGGATTGAGGTAGTTCATTGAGGGCCGGCCCGGCCCGCCGCCGTAGAGCCCGTAGGGCCGATGCACGCGCCGGTCCGAGCGGACCTGCAGGATCGCTTCGTCCGCGGTGAGGCGGTATTCGCGCCGGAACGGGGCGCCGCCGCGATACTTGCCGGGGCCCATCGCGTCTTGGATGAACTCGTAGGCCCTGATCTGGATCGGTTGCTCGGCCTCAGTCACCTCGATCGATTGCGAGGCCAGGTTGGCGTAGATGTTCGAATTGCCGTCCAGCCCGTCCGCATAGGGCCTCCCGCCCCAAGCGGCGGCGGTGAAGTCGACATAGATGAACGGCTTGCGGTCGGCGAAGTAGCCGCCGATCGAGATGCCCGTGTTGCCGCCATCCGAGCTGGCGCAGACGACATCCGGCAGCATCTTTGCGAGTGCCCCGAACATGCAATCGACCATGCGGAACCCGGTCAACCCGCGCGCCGCGCAGGCCGCCGGCAGCACCCCGTTGGCGATCGTGCCGGGCGGCGCACAGACCTCGATCGCGCGGAACACGCCGTCATTGTTCGGGATGTTGCCCGGGAGGACCGAGCGGATCGCGCAGTAGCTGGCCGACTTGGTGAACGACAGCGTGTTGTTGATCGCACCCCGGACCTGCTTGGAGCTTCCGGTCCAGTCCACCCGGATCTGGTCGCCCGACTTGATGATCGTGACCTGGATGGGGATCGGCTTGCCGACATCGACGCCGTCATCGTCGATATGGTCGAGGAAGCTGAACTCCCCGTCGGGGAGTTCGCTGATCGCCGCACGGGTCATTCGCTCCGAATAGTCGATCAGCTCGGTCATCAGCCGCTTGACCTTGGCCGGGCCATAATGGTTCGCCAGCTCGATCACGGACTGCTCGCAGATATGACAGGCCGCGAACTGCGCACGCAGGTCGCCGAAGACGCGGACCGGCATGCGCACATTGGCCTCGATCAGTGCGAACAGGGTCTCGTTGCGCTTGCCGCGATCGTAGATCTTCAGGGGCGGGATACGCAGCCCCTCCTGATAGATCTCGGTGGAGTTCGACGCATTGGAGCCCGGCACCCGGCCGCCGACATCGGTGTGGTGGCAGATCGTCGCCGCATAGGCGAGCAGTTCGCCATGGTAGAAGATCGGCTTGAACACGAAGATGTCCGGCAGGTGCATGCCGCCGCGGAACGGATCGTTCAGCGCGAGCATGTCGCCGGGGTGGATGTCGTCGCCGAACGCGTCCAGCATGGCGCGCATCGCGGTCGGCATGGAGCCGAGATGGCCGGGCAGAGTGAGTCCCTGCGCTACCAGGTTGCCCTCGCCGTCGATCATGGCTGTCGAGTAGTCCATGTTGTCCTTGAGCACGCCGGAGTAGGTGGTCCGGAACACCGTCAAGGCCATCTCGTCGGCGATCGAGAGTATGGCGTTTTTGAACAACTCGAACTCGATCGGGTCGGCTATCATCCCGTTGCCTTCCCTCCTTGAGGCAGTCATTGTTGCGTACGGCAGCCGAGCTAGGCAAGCGGCTCCGGCCCTTCCCCGAAATCGAACTTGAACCGGCGGGAGACCTGAAGAAAGCTCCCGACAAAACCAGAGGAAACGATGACGGCCGTAGCAGAGTTCGCCAATCTGGAAGCGCATGCGCGGCGCAACCAGTTCGAAATCGATCTCGGCGCCGTCGCCGGGTTCACGCGCCGCATCCGCAACCACGTGGGCGATGGCGTCACGATCTTCGCCGCGCTTAAATCCAACGCGTACGGGTTCGGGATCGAACCGGTCGCCAGCACCGCGCTCGCCGCCGGGGCGGACGCGCTTTCGGCTGTCGCAGAAACCAACTCTTAAAGCGGAATCGGCTCGCACAGCTCCCGGCTGGCGCGGGCCTCGCCCTCGCGCCAGAGATAAAAGGCGTTGGTGCCGTCCCCGTTCACCGACACCACGCGATGATTGTCGCGCGTGTCGATGGCGTGGATGGTGATCCGCCCGAGCAGGCCGCCGCGCATGGCGCGCATGTCCTCGACCGCCTCACCCATTGCGTCGTGTACGCTCGCACCCTTCTTCATATACAGCACCACCGCACGCGCGGTGCCGCAGCGGATCGCCATCTCGCCCACACCGGTGCAGGCGCAGGCGCCGTGGCGCGTGTCGGCGTACGACCCGGCGCCGATGATCGGCGTGTCGCCGAGCCGGCCTGGATGCTTCCACTGCCAGCCTGAAGTGCTGCTGCCCGAGGCGATGGCGCCGTCCCGCGCGCGAGCCAGGAACACCGTGGTTCCGGCGGGACCCTCCGGCATGATCTGGCGGTTCACGTGCGCGATCAGCCCGCTTTCGGGCCAGCGCTCGCGCGCCTCGCCCCGCACCGCGCGGTCGAACCATTCCTGCCAGGCGTCGCGGGCATGCGGCAGCAGGTTCTCGGCGGTCTCGGCGCCGATCTCGCGGGCGAACATCTCCGCCCCCTCCCCCACCAGCAACTCGTGCGGCAGCCGCTCCATCACCGCGCGCGCGATCGTGACCGGGTGCAAAAAACCCTTCACGGAGCCGACCGCGCCGGTGCGCAGCGTGGTGCCGTCCATCATCGCGGCGTCAAGTTCCACCTCGCCCAGGATGTTGGCCCAGCCGCCGCGGCCGACCGTGCGCACCCGCTCGTCCTGCTCGACCAGCCGCACGCCGGCCTCGACGGCATCGAGCGGGCTGCCGCCCTCGGCGAGCAGCCGCGCGGTGGTGTCCGCCCCCGGATAGCCCTCGCCGTTGGTGACCAGGATCATGCCATCCTCCCGCTTCCCGCGCGGCGCGGATCGTCGGGACCGGGCGCGGCGGGGTCAACCTACCCGCGCGGCGCCATCATCACTTCAGCATTTCGCCACGAATTGGGCGTCCGCTGTCTGATGCTGGGTGCCGGGCTTTGCCTTCTCGCAACCTTGCGGGCCGGAGCGGCGCTTTAACTGGATAGGACAGGAGATGGAACGATGAACGCGCTGATGCGTGGAACGGTCGCGGGGTTCGCCACTCTGGCGATCGCCGGCGCGCCGCTGGCGGCCCAGGCCGAGTGGCACGGGGGTGGCTGGCATGGCGGCGGCTGGCACGGAGGTGACTGGCATGGCGGCGGTTGGAACAACGGCGGGGCCGCCGTGGCGGGGGCGCTGCTCGGTCTCGGCATTGGCGCGGCGGTGGCCGGCGCGTATGCGCCGCCGGCATATTACGCGCCGCCGACCCCGGTGTACTACGCCCCGCCGCCGCCCGCCTATTACCCGCCGCCGGGCTACTACGCTCCGGCCTATCCGCCACCGCCGCCTGCCTACGGCTACCCGTAAGCCTTGCCATCGCCCGCGCCGCCGATCAGCCTGACCCGATCGGCAGCGGAGGGGGCGGATGGCGGCAGAGGTGGCGCAGGAGCAGGAGGGGACCGAGCCCTTGCTGCTGGCGGGCGGGCGCGCCCTCGGCCCGCTGCTGGCTGCGGCCGCTCCGCGCATGGAGGCAGCCGGCGTGCTGACCGACGACGTGCTCGACGCGCTGCACGAGGCACGACTGTTCCGGATGCTGCTGCCGCACGTCGTCGGCGGCCTTGAGCTTGCACCCTCACGTTATGTTGCGGTGATCGAGGCGATCGCGGCCGCCGACGCCAGCACAGCTTGGTGCCTCGGCCAGGCCTCCGGTTGCGCGTTCGCCGCCGCCTACCTGGCGCCGGATGCCGCCCGCACGGTGTTCGCCGATCCGCGCGCGGTGCTCGCATGGGGACCGGGGCCCGGTGCCAGGGCGGTCGTGGTGCCACGCGGGTTCCGGCTGACCGGCGAGTGGCGGTTCGCGAGCGGCTGCCATCACGCTACCTGGCTCGGCGGCCATGCCGCGCTCGTGGCGGAGGATGGCACGAAGCTAGGCGAGCGAACCCTGCTGTTCCCGCGCGAGGCGGCCGAAATCGTGCCGGTCTGGCAGGTGATCGGCCTCCGAGGCACCGGCAGCGACACGTTCCGGGCGACCGACCTGTTCGTGCCCGAAGCCTTCGGCTTGCTGCGCGACCAGCCGGAGGAACGCCGGCTTGATGCGCCATTGTATCGTTTCACGACAAATGCGATCTATGGAGCAAGCTTCGCCGCCGTTTCCCTCGGCATCGCGCAGGCGATGCTCGCGGCCCTGATCGCCTTCGCGGCGGGCAAGGTGCCGCGTGCGATGGCGCGCACGCTGCGCGACACGCCTTCGCTGCAACGCGAGGTCGGCCAGGCCGAAGCGCGGCTGCGCGCGGCGCGGCTGCTGCTGCACGATACGCTGGAAGGCGCCTGGCGGGAGGCGTGCGACGGTGGGCCGATGATCCCGCTCGATCTCCGGGTCGCGATCCGCATGGCGGCTACGCACGCGATCGGCGAGGCGACGCGGGTTGCGGATGCCGCCTACCACGCCGCCGGCGGCGACGCGGTGTTCGCCGCGGGCGCGTTCGAGCGGCGCTTTCGCGACATCCACGCGTTGGCCCAGCAGGTGCAGGCGCGGGAGAGCCATTTCGAAGCGGTCGGGCGGCACCTGATGGGGCTGCCGCCGGACAGTCCCTGGCTGTAGCGAGACGGTCGAGGGGTCGTTCGCCGCTACTTGGCGATAACGGGTTGCGCCCACGGCTGCGCCTTCGCGGTGTCGGGTGTGGGCTTACCCGTGACAAAGGGAATGTTTCCCGGGGTCATGATGCGCGCGATATCCTTGAATATCGCATTTGCAACGCCAGGGAACGGATTGTCCGCCTGCAGCGTGACCCAGGACATGACGGTCACGTTCGCAGCGGGGAAATAGTAGCCGGCGGTGTTGTAGCCGGGCAGGCCGCCGGTGTAGCCATACCAGCCGGCACTGCACCCGATGCCGAGCCCGAATGACAGATTTCCTTGCCCGATTGGAATGCAGGTCATTCGCGCGCGCTGCGTTGCAGGCCCATTCGTCTTCCCTTCGACATAGAGTTTCACCCAGCGCTTCATATCATCCATATCCGATATCATCTCGCCCGCCGCGCCCATCAGGGAAACCGGGATCGTGCCGCTGACGTCCTGCCACGTGCCGTCCTTGCGAAGCGAGTACCCGTGGGCCCACGGGTCCGGCATCGCCTCGGTCTCGGGATAGCTGGTTTGCATCAAATGGAACGGCTTCAGCAGGCGATTGCGGATCTGGTCGCCGACCGAATCCTGCGTCGTGCTTGCAATGATCAGCCCCAGGATCAGGTAGTTGGTGTTGCTGTACTTATAGCCGGTGCCGGGCGGGAAATAGGGCTTCTGCTTCATTGCCCAGGTGATCAGCGTGCGCGCGTCGAACTTCATGTCGTGGATGTTGGTCAGGTGATCGAATTCGGGCGTGTCGTACGCCTCGAACAGGCCGCTGCGCATCTGGCACAGCTCCCGCACCGTAATGTGGTCGGCATTGGGGATCGACACGCCGAGCGAGAAGCGGCTGAGCGGATCGTCGAGTTTCAGCTTGCCTTCGTCCACCAATTGCAGAAGGACGCTGATGACGAAGGTCTTGGTGTTGCTGCCGATGCGGAAGTGATCCGCCGCAGTCAGCCGCCGGCGCGTTGCCAGATCGGCGTCGCCGAAGGCGTGCACGTAGCTTCCGCCCGATCCGTCCCATACCCCCACCAGGGCCGCCGGAACCGGAGTTTTGCCGCCATAGACCTTGCGCTCCTGCTCGACCGCCGCGGCGATTTTGGCCTGCACCGACGGGGTCGCGGCCGAGACCTCGGCCGAGGCGCGACGCGATGGGATGGAAAGCGCCAAGGCGCATCCAAGAATGAACGCAGCGCGCAAAATGGTGTCGGCCGGCATAGTTCGTCTCCCGCAAGGCTGATGGGAATGCATATGCAATCGAACCCCAAATAGCGGTGTCACGTCCAGATGGCCAGCAAGAAACCTAGCCAAAGGTGGTTCAGTCACCCATTTCCTCCTCCGTGAGACTTTGAGAAGGGCGCCGCCCGATGAAGATCGGCATCGACTCCTACTGCTACCATCGCTTCTTCGGCGACTGGTATCCGGACCTGCAAACCGATCCGGGCCGGCGGATGACGGTGTGGGATTTCCTCGATCGCGCCCATGCGCTCGGCGCCGAAGGCGTCTCGCTCGAATGCTGCTATCTGCCCGAGCCGACCGACGCCTTCCTGGCCAGCCTGCGCGAGCGGCTAGAGGCGCTGGGGATCGAGCCGGTCTGGGCGTGGGGGCATCCGAACGGCCTCGGCTCCGGCACGCTGCCGGAGGCGGCGGAGGATCTGGTGCGGCATCTGGACGCAGCGCGGCGCGTGGGTGCGCGCGTGATGCGCATCTGCGGCGGCGGCCGGCGGACGCGGCCGGCCACGTGGGCGGAGCACAAGGCCAAGCTGGTGCCGCTGCTGCGGCGGCTGTGCGGGCCGGCGGAGCGGACGGGCGTGGTGATGGCGATCGAGAACCACATCGACCTGCTGGCCGAGGAGATGGCCGAGCTGATCGACGCGGTCGGCTCGCCCTGGCTCGGCGTCTGCCTCGATACCGGCAACAATCTTCGCATGTCGGAAGATCCGATGGCGGTCGCGCGCCGGCTCGCGCCATTCGCGCGCGCCACCCACGTCAAGAGCCTGGCGGCCCACCAGGGCGACCCCAAGACCTTCGGCTTCTGGCCGAGCGTGCCGCTGGGCGAGGGGCTGATCGATGTCGCCGAGGTGGTGCGCTTGCTGCGGCAAGCGGATTATCGGGGGCTGCTCGCGGTGGAGATCGATTACCTGGACCCGCGGTATGGCGGTGATGAGGACGCAGCCGTGGCCGCCAGCGTCACATATCTGCGGACGTTGCTGGCCGGGTGAACGGAGCACTTGCGCCGCTCTTAGGACGGTCGTATGTCATGACCATTGCTCCTCCGTCATGGTCGACGGAGGCCGGCCATCCACGACTGGCCGGCGGCGTGCGAATTGTGGATGCTCGCCTTTCGCCGAGCATGACGGGGAATACGGGACTGAAAGCGGCGGTAGGCAGGTGAGCGACGAGAGGACCGGCGGCAGGCGACCGCGCGTCAGCGTGCTGATGACCACCTATAACGGCGCCCGGACCATCGGTGAAAGCATCGCGAGCGTGCTCGCCCAGAGCTTCGCCGATTTCGAGCTGGTGGTGGTAGATGACTGCTCGACCGATGCCACGCCGGCGCTGCTGGCCGCAATCGCGGACCCGCGCATCCGGGTGATCCGCAACGCCCGCAATCTCGGCATCGTCGGCGCGCGCAATGCGGGCTTCGCGGCCTGCGCGGCCGAGTATGTCGCGGCGCTGGATCACGACGACCTCGCCTCACCCACGCGCCTCGCGCGGCAGGTTGCGTTGCTGGACGCAGAGCCGTCGGTGGTGCTGGTCGGCACCCAGGTTCGCGAACTGGCGCCGGACGGTCGCCTCATCCACGCGAGCTACGGGTCGGGCAACACGCCCGTCGTGATGCGCTGGCAATTGCATTTGCGCAATCCCTACAGCTACTCGGCGATGATGTTCCGCACCGACGCCGTGCGCCGGCTGGAGAGCTTCATGCGCGAGCCGGCGGTCTATGCGGACGATTACGACCTCTATCTCCGCCTCGCGCGCGTGGGAGAGGTTGCCCTGCTGCCCGAGGTGCTGTGCACCTACCGCAACCACCAGGGCAACACGACGCACGCGGTCAAGCCGGTGATGGTTGCAAACGCGGCTGCGATCCTGGCCGAGGTGTATGCGCCCATTCTCGGCACAGAGGCAGACGAGGCGGCGCGGCTGATCGTGCGGCATATCCCCAATGGCAGCCCGCCGCTGGACAGCGCAACCCTGCGCCGTCTCGGCAGGTACCTGGGCCAATTGCTCGAGGGCTTCCTCGAAACCTACCGGCCGGCGCCCGCCGACGAGGCGCGGATCAGGGAGTTCACGGGCCAGATCTGGTGGCATTCGGTCCGCGCCGCGATGCGTCGCGGCCGTCCGTGGCTGGTCGGCGAGCACCTGCGCGCGAGATCGTTGCGCGCCGGGTTCCATGCCTCGCTTGGCGATGCCGCGGCGTCGTTCGCGATCGGGCTGCTGCGCTCCCCTACGCCGCTGCGCTGGGTGCCGCCGGCGCCCGGAAAGCGGTCAGCAGCATCGCTCTCCGCGCCTTCGCCCCATCCAGGCTCGCCGCCTTGACGTGACCGAAGCCGCGGATGGCGTCCGGCAGCGCCGCGAGTTCGAGCGCGCAGGCATGGTTGTCGCCATCGAGCCGTGAGGCGAACTCCTCGACCAGCGCTTCGTACTCGGCGACCAGCGCGCGTTCGGCGCGGCGTTCGGCTGTGCGGCCGAAGGGATCGAGCGCGGTGCCGCGTAGCCGCCGGACGCGCGCGAGCAGGCGGAAGGCCGGCAGCACCCACGGCCCGAACGCGCGCTTGCGCAAGTGCCCGGTCGAGGGGTCGCGCCGCGCCAGGATCGGCGGGGCCAGATGGAACACGACGCGCCGCCTGCCCTCGAACATCGCATCGAGCCGGCGGTGGAAGGCGGCGTCGGTGAGCAGCCGCGCCACCTCGTACTCGTCCTTGTAGGCCATCAGCTTGAAGAGATTGCGCGCCACCGCCTCGGCCAGCCCGGTGCGGCCGGGGGCCTGCCTGCGCGCCACCTCCGCCGCGCGCGCCACCGTGCGGCGGTAGCGGGCGGCGTAGGCGGCGTCCTGGTAGTCGGCGAGGAACGCGGCGCGGCGTTCCACCAGTGCCGCGAGCGTCTCGGGCGCGGGTGGCGGCACATCCAGCCCCGCCGCGCGCCGCACCGACGCCATGTCGTGCGCGGCGCGACGCCCCCAGGCGAAAGCAAGCCGGTTCAGCTCGACCGCCACACCGTTCAGCGCGATCGCGCGCAGCAGCGCCTCCTCCGAGACCGGCAGTGTCCCGCTCTGCCACGCATAGCCGAGCAGCAGCGGATTGGCGGCGATGGCGTCGCCGAGCAGCCCCGTTGCAAGTGCCACCGCGTCGAAGAAATCCTCACCCGGTTCACCGACCGCGCGCCCGATCGCGCGGCAGAGGTCGTCCGCCGGGAAGCGGTAGAACGTGGAGTGGCGGGTGAACTCCGCAGTGACCGTCTGGTGCGTGTTGACGATCGCGCGGGTGCGGCCGGCGCGCGCGAGCCGCAGCGCCTCGGCACCGGCCGCGACCACCAGATCGCAGCCCAGAATCAGGTCGGCGGCGCCGTCGGGGATGTGCGTGCCGCGCACGGTTTCGGGATCGCCCGCGATACGCACATGCGTCGTGACCGCGCCGCCCTTCTGCGCCAGCCCGGTTTGGTCAAGCACGACAACGCCGCGCCCGTCGAGGTGTGCTGCCATGCCGAGGAGTGCGCCGATCGTGACCACGCCGGTGCCGCCGATGCCGGTGAGCAGGATATTGCAGGTGCGACCGGTGATGTCGGGCAAATTCGGCTGCGGCAGATCGTCGGCCCCGGCTTCCTTCGCCGAGGCGGGCGCGGGCTTGCGCAGGCTGCCGCCCTCGATGGTGACGAAGCTCGGGCAGAAGCCGCCGACGCAGGAGAAATCCTTGTTGCAGGAGGATTGTTCGATCGCGCGCTTGGTGCCGAACGCGGTCTCGACCGGCACCACCGAGAGGCAGTTGGATTTCGCGGAACAGTCTCCGCACCCCTCGCACACCGCCTCGTTGATGACGGCCCGGCGGGCCGGATCGGTCATCGTGCCGCGCTTGCGCCGGCGGCGCTTTTCGGATGCGCAGGTCTGCTCATAGACGATGGCGGTGACGCCGGGCACTTCGCGCAATGCGCGCTGCACCGCGTCCAGATCGTCGCGGTTGCGGACATCGACGCCGAGACGGCCGGCATCATGCCGCTCTGGCGCGTCGGAGACGACGACGATGCGGCCCACGCCCTCGGCACGCAGTTGCGCCACCAGATCGGGGACAGTGAGCGTACCGTCGAGCTTCTGGCCACCGGTCATCGCGACCGCGTCGTTGTAGAGCAGCTTGTAGGTGATGTTCACGCCGGCCGCGACCGCCTGGCGGATCGCGAGGATGCCGGAATGGAAATAGGTGCCGTCGCCGAGGTTCTGGAAGATGTGCGGCGTGGTGGTGAACGGCGCCATGCCGACCCACTGCGCCCCCTCTCCGCCCATCTGCGTGTAGCCGACGGTGCTGCGGTCCATCCAGACCGCCATCGTGTGGCAGCCGATGCCGCCCGCCGCCTCGCTGCCCTCCGGCACGCGGGTCGAGGTGTTGTGCGGGCAGCCGGAGCAGAAATAGGGCGTCCGCTTCAAGGCCGGAGCGACGGCCTCGGCCCGGCGCGCGAGCTGGGTCTCGATCTCGGCCAGTCGCGCCGCGATCGCCGCATCGGCGCGACCGAGTGCCGCGAGCCTGCGTCCGATCGCCTGGGCCGCGGTCAGCGGGTCGAGCTCGCCCGTGACGGGCAGCAGCGCCGCCCCGTCCGGGCCGTGCTTGCCCAGCACGCGCGGCGCGTTGGTGCGGCCGTAAAGCCGCTCCTTCACCTGCGCCTCGATCACCGGGCGCTTTTCCTCGATGACCAGGATTTCCTCGATGCCGTCGGCGAAATCGCGCACCCCCTCCGGCTCCAGCGGCCAGGCGAGGCCGATCTTGCGCAGCCGCAGCCCGATCCGGCCGGCGCGCGCGGCGTCGATGCCAAGCAGGTCGAGCGCCTCGATCACGTCGGGGAACGATTTGCCGCCTGTGAGCAGGCCAAGAAGCGGGGCGGCGCCGCCGTCGAGGACGGTGCGGTCGATCGCGTTGGCGCGTGCGAAGGCGAGTGCGGCCGGCAGCTTGAACTCATGGAGCCGCGCTTCCTGAAGGTTCCAGTCATCGCCGAGGCGGATGTGCAGCCCGCCCGGCGGCAGCGCGACCTCCGGTTGTGCGAACCGCATCGCGAGCGCAGCGCCGGCCTCGACCGAGGCCGAGCCTTCGGCGATTGCGGCGACGGCGCGAAAGCCCACCCAGCAGCCGGAGAAGCGCGACAGCGCCCAGCCGAACACACCGAACGGAACGAACTCGTCAATGCCCGAGGGGACCAGCACGGGGATGCCGGCGGCGATGAAGCAGTAATCGGACTGGTGCGGCAGGGTGGAGGATTTCGCCAGATGGTCGTCGCCCGCGACCACCAGCACGCCCCCGTTGCGGGAGCTGCCGGCGGCATTGCCGTGCTTAAAAGCGTCACCGCTGCGATCGACCCCCGGTCCCTTGCCGTACCAAAGCGCGAACACGCCGTCGTGCCGGCCGCTGGTTCCGGCACTGGCCTGCTGCGTGCCCCAGATCGCGGTGGCCGCGAGTTCCTCGTTCACACCAGGGCGGAAGACGATGTCGTGCCGGGCGGTCAGCGCGGCTGCCTGCCACAGCGCCAGATCGAGGCCGCCGAGCGGCGAGCCGCGGTAGCCCGAGACGTAGCCCGCGGTCGATAGCCCGGCCGCGGCATCGCGGCGGCGCTGCACCATCGGCAGCCGCGCCAGGGCCTGGGTGCCGCTGAGATAGATACGATCGCGATCGAGGGTGTATTTGTCGTCGAGTGCGACGCTGCGGGCGAGAGCCATGGTGCCTGTTTCCCCGGACGCACCATTCTAGGGCGGTGTGTGTCCTGCGGTCCAACCCGGCCAGGATTTGTGATCGGGGGGTCAAACAAGCACTGGCATTTTCACGCGAACCTCGCTAAAGAGCCGCGCCGCACCACAGACACACACCAGATTCGACAAAGCCGAAGCTGGCAGCTCGAGGAGAATCGTTAACGATGAGCAAGGCCTTCATCGCCCAGGTGATCCAGGATTTCCACCGAATGCACCGGTGTGGCGGCGAGCCGCGCGGCCGGCGAACTGATCGAGGCAATCATCAGGGAAATGAAGAAGAACGGCGGCTTCACCCTGCCGAGCTTCGGCACCTTCTCGGTGCGCAAGACCAAGGCGCGCAAGGCAATGAACCCGCGCACCGGCGAGCCGGTGAAGGTCAAGGCCGGCAAGACCGTGCGCTTCAAGGCCTCGCCGAACCTCAAGAAGGCGGTCTGAGGCCGCAAGCCGCGCGACCTGCTGTTCAGCGACCGCGCGGTGCCGCGCGGCCTATCTGAAAGTGGGCTGTCTGAAAATAGCGCAATCTTACCGGCGCTTGAGCAAAACGAGTGGACTTGGGCGCGCGCCTCAGAATAGAGTGCGCGCGCTTGACGCGCTGGGACGGCCCAATCTTGCAACCAGGCGGATCGTTTCGCCGCGGTTATCGGGTCCGGCGCTGACCAGGAACAAACACAAACCGCGGCCCCGTGATTTCGCGCGCCGCAAGGGAGGGTATTACGATGTCCGAGAACAGCGCCACGGGTGGCGTGCGTCGTCGCGGCGTGCTCGCGGGAGGTGCCGCGATCGGTGCATTGCAGCTCACCGCCCCGTTCATCCTCTCCGCGCGTGGCGAGCAGCCGATCAAGCTCGGCCTGATCGACCCGCTGACCGGCGTCTACGCCGCCTTCGCGCGCGACGAGGTGAATGGCGCGACATACGCGGTCGGCGAGATCAATAAGGCGGGCGGCATCCTGGGGCGGCAGGTGCAATTGCTGGTGGAGGACAGCGCCAACGATGTCGGCACCGGCGTGCAGAAGGCGCGCAAGCTGATCGACCGCGACCACGTCAACGCGATCTTTGCGGACGTGAACTCGGCGATCGCTTATGCGGTCGCGGGCGTTACCAGCGAGAAGAAGGTGCTCCACATCGTCCCTGGCGGGGGCACACCGACCCGATCACCGGCAAGGATTGCAAGTGGAACGTGTTCCGCGTCTGCAACACCACCGCGATGGATGCCGCCGCGGTCTCGGGCGAGCTGATCAAGCGATTCGGGAAGCGGTGGTACTTCATCACCCCCGACTATGCCTATGGCCACACCCTGCAGGAAGCGTTTATCAAGGAGCTGAAGAAAGCTGGCGGTGAGTACCAGGCCGACATGCTGCCGCTCAGCACCAGCGACTACTCCGCCAGCCTGATCAAGGCGCGCGCCTACAAGCCGAACGTGTTGCTCAACAACATGGGCGGCCTCGCGCAGATCAATTGCATGAAGCAGTTCACGCAATTCGGCATGGAGAAGGAGATGGCGCTCGGCGGCGCGCTGTTCGAGCTTGAGTCGGTGCTCTCGGTGCCGGCGGCGGCGCAGACCGGTTGGTGGGACATGGAGTGGTGGTGGAACCAGCCCGGCGTGCCGCACGTCGCCGAGTTCGTGGCTGGCATCCGCAAGCAGTTCAAGGTCACCCCCGCGGCGCGCCACTGGTTCGGCTTCGTCTCCGTGCATGCCTTCAGAATCGCTGCCGAGAAGGCGAAGAACCTGGACGCGATCAAGATGGCGCGCGGGCTCGAGGGCGAGGTGTTGCCGCCGGAGGTGGCGCTGCAGCCGGGAAAGATCGCATTCCGCGCCGGCGACCACGAGCTGATGGCCAACATCTTCGTGGGGCAGGTGCATCCGCCGAAGGGCGATCCGGCAGACATCTTCACGGTGGAGAAGATGGTGCCTGGCGAGCAGGCCGCGGGGACGGTCGCCGACACCGGTTGCCACATGAGCTTCCCCACCGCCTGACCAGCGGCGCCTCGTCCCCCGTCCGGCGCAGGCGGGGGACGGCGCGCATCAGCAGCTCGATGCTCAGGAACCCGCGATGCTGCAGCTCATCCTCTTCAACGTCACCAACGGGCTGATCATCGGCGCGTTCTATGTGCTGATGGCGCTCGGGCTCTCGATGATCCTCAACCTCAGCAACGTCATCAACTTTGCCCACGGCAACTTCGTGGCTCTCGGCGGCTACTTCGCCTTCACGCTGATCCCGTATACCGGATTCTGGGCGGCCTTGCTGCTTTCGCCGCTGCTGGCAGGCGTGATCGGCTTCGTGCTCGAGCGGGTGATGATCCGCCGGGTCTATAGCCGCGACCCGGTCTATAGTCTGCTGCTCACTTTCGGGCTCGCCTTCATCATCCAGGATCTGTGCCGCTACATCTGGGGCTCGCAAGGCCTGCCGCTGACCGTGCCCGCCTGGCTCTCGCAGCCGCTCAGCACCACCCTGTTCTTCATCACCGGCTACCGCGTGTTCATGGTCAGCGTGGTGATCGTGGCGATCGTCGGGCTGTTTGCCTTCCTGCGCTACACCCGCGTCGGCGTGCGCATCCGCGCCGGCGTGCTTGATCTCGACACGGTGGCGGCGCTCGGCGTGAACGTGCGGCTGCTGCGCACGCTCAACTTCGCGGTCGGCATCTTCCTCGCCGGCCTCGCGGGCGTGCTTGCGGGCGGGCAGATCGGGCTCAACCCCAACATGGGCGACGATCTGCTGATGCCGAGCTTCATCGCGATCATCGTGGGCGGCGTCGGGTCGCTGACCGGCACGCTGCTCGGCGGGCTGCTGATCGGCGTCGCCGCGGCGCTGACCACCGTGTTCTTTCCGAGCGCCAGCGAGGCGGTGATCTACGTCATCATGGCGATCGTGCTGCTGGTGCGGCCGCGCGGCCTGTTCGGCGAGGAAGGGCTGCTGACGTGAGCGAAACCGCGGTCGAAGCCGCCCTCGGCCGCCGCGCCGAGCGCAACTGGCTGCCCTTGATCGCGATCTGGCTGGCGCTCCTCAGCGCACCCTTCTGGATGGGCTATCTCGGCGGCTACACGGCACTCGCCGGCCGCGTGCTGGTGATGGGCCTGGCGGCGATGGCGCTCAATTTCCTGCTCGGCTTCACCGGCGTCATGAGCTTCGGCCAAGCCGCCTATTTCGGTCTCGGCGCCTACGGGGCGGGACTGACCCTGAAATATCTCGCCCACTCGACGCCGCTCGCGATCATCGACGGAACGTTGCTCGGAGGCGTCGCCGGCACGCTGTTCGGGCTGCTGATCGTCCGCCGCCGCGGTGTCTATTTCGCGATGGTCACCATCGCTTTCGGCCAGATCTGTTACTACATCGCCTATCGCTGGAACTCGCTCACCGGCGGCGACGACGGACTGCGCGGCTTCATGCGCGCGCCGCTCCATCTCGGCTCTCTCACGATCGACATCAGCGAGAACGCCACTCTATTCTACTATTTCCTGGTGGCGGTCTTCGCGCTCGGCACCGGCATCATGGGCTTCCTGCTGCGCTCGCCCTTCGGCCGCACGCTGATCGCGATCCGCGAGAACGAGCGACGCGCCCGCTTCCTCGGCATCCCGATCGAGCGGCACATCTGGCTTTCGTTCTCGATCTCCTGCTTCATCACCGCAATCGCCGGCGCGATGTATGCGCTGCTCAACAACTTCGCCGACCCGATGGCGCTGCATTACTCCCTCTCGGGCGAGTTCGTGATCATGGCGGTGATGGGAGGGATGCGAACCTTCTGGGGGCCGCTGCTCGGGGCCGCCGTGTTCGTCGTGTTGCAGGACTACATCTCGTCGATGACCGTGAACTGGATGAGCTTCATCGGCCTGCTGTTCGTGCTGGTGGTGCTGTTCTTCCCGCGCGGACTGCTCGGGATGCTCCGCCGGCGGAGTGCCGCATGAGTGCCATGCTGGAGGTCCGCGGCGTCAGCAAGGCATTCGGCAGCCTGATCGCGGTGCGCGATGTCTCTCTCACCGTGGCACGGGGCGAGCTGCGCGCCATCATCGGCCCGAACGGTGCGGGCAAGACCACGTTCTTCAACCTGATCACCGGCTTCTTCCCGCCCAGCGCGGGCGAGATCGTATTCGACGGCCGTCCGGTCACGGGGCTCTCGGCACAGCAGCGCGTCAAGCTCGGCATGGGCCGCACCTTCCAGGTGACGGAGATCTTTCCCGAGCTCACGGTGCGCGAGAACGTGCGCATCGCGGTCGAGGTCGGCGCCGGCTATGGGCTGCGCCCCTGGCTCGGCCAGGACGCGGCAGAGGCGGTGCGGCGCGAGGTCGGCCGCGTCGTCGCACTGGCCGGCCTCGCCACCAAGGCCGACCGGCTGGTGGGCGAGATGGCGCATGGCGATCAGCGCGCCGCCGAGATCGCGATGGCGCTCGCGCTGAAGCCGCGGCTGCTGCTGCTGGATGAGCCGACCGCCGGGATGGGCGACCAGGAGACCTACCAGATCGCCGGCCTGATCCGCCGCCTGCACCGCGACAGCCGCTACACGATCGTGCTGATCGAGCACGACATGCGGGTGGTGTTCCAATTGGCCGACCGCATCACCGTGCTCGACCAGGGCCGGTTCCTCGCCGAGGGCACGCCCGCGGACATCGCGGGCCAATCCCGCCGTGCAGGCGGCCTATCTGGGACAGGCGGCATGAACGCGCTGGAGGTGGGCGGGATCAACACCTATTACGGCAAGAGCCATATCCTGCACGATGTGTCGATCACCGTGCAGGAAGGGTGCGTGACCACGCTGCTCGGCCGCAACGGTGCCGGCAAGACCACCACGCTGCGCAGCATCATGGGCCTGACGCCGCCACGCGCCGGCGAGATCACCGTGTTCGGCCAACGCACCACCGGCCTGCCGCCGTTCCGCGTCGCCGGCCTCGGCGTCGGCTACGTGCCCGAGGGGCGGCGCATCTTCCCCAACCTCACCGTCGAGGAGAACCTGCGCGTTCCGCTGGAGCGGCCCGGCCCGTGGACCATTCCGCGCGTGTTCCAGGTGTTTCCCCGTCTCGCCGAGCGCCGCCAGAACAAGGGCCGCCAGCTCTCCGGCGGCGAGCAGGAAATGCTGTCGATCGCGCGCGCGCTGCTGCTCAACCCGCGCCTGCTGGTGCTGGACGAGCCGAGCCAGGGGCTGGCGCCGCTGATCGTGCGCGAGGTGTTCCGCATCATCGCCGAGATGCGCCGCGACGGGATGACGGTGCTGCTGGTCGAGCAGAACGCGCGCATGAGCCTCGACGTCGCGGATTTCGCGTATGTGCTCGACAACGGCGAGATCGTCCATGCCGGGCCGGCCGCCGAACTCGCCGCCGACGACGCGCGGGTGCAGGCGCTGGCCGGCGCCTCGGCGGCAAACTGGAGTTTTGAGGAGCCGGCGGCGGCGGAGTGAGGAAGGCGCAGCCCGTACGGTCGAACCAGGATGTGTCGAGCGATTATTGCAGGATTTCGTAGATGTTCCGACACGTAGCCTTTGGGAGTCCAATACGGCGCGCGCATTACCCGCCGATGGGCGACCGAAGTGGTGAATCAGTGCACAAACGACGTTCTGCTTCTGATTGTTGCTGCCGCCGGGCGGCCGAATGCCTGAGGCAAACAGTAAGGCGCAGCGGCCTCATGGTAAATGCTGAAGAACCAACATCGCGATGGCTGCCGTATCCAGGCGATATAGTAGAGCGCCGCTGTGTAATAGATTCGAGCAAGGAGTCTGATAGAAGATGAGATCGGCGCTTCCGTATGGCAGCTAGCTCTTGGCAAAGTAAGGCCGCACGGAGAACACCTGCGCCCTCGGGCTCGCCGAAAGGTGAACGAGGGTCTGAGGTAGCGATGTCAGAAGATAATAGCCCTGCAGGACATTTATGTGCGGCAGATCGATGATCGGGTAGCTGCCAAGTCCGAAAGCTGGGCCCAATACGCAGCGCGTCCGACGCCGCCGCCGATCTCGCAAATCGTGGCGTGCGCTCCGGCGATCGCGCATGTGCCACGCGGCGAATTGCGCGTAGAGATCGCGGTCATGGAACAGGCCGGCGCTGCCCGGAATCTTGAACAGACCGCCGTCTATATCAGGCGGCGCCAAAGACAGGCCGACCACCTCCTCAACCGCGCGCACGAGGGCGTCGATGTCGGCGTGCATGCTCTTGCCCAAGGTGCAGGCGCCCTGATCCGGAGCTCGGACGCAATGGCTCGTGGACCGCCTCGGCAAATGATACGAGCTTGTCCTTGATCATCAGCGCAAGGCAGTTACAGATATACCGGATCTGAGTGATCCGGCGATACTCGCTGTCGCCCTGCCCTGTGCCGATGGTGGCGTCATGCCGCGACATGTTGCAGAGATAGGTGGCCAGGGCCTTCGTGTCACCCGAGTTCAAGCATCGCGAAGAAGCTCGTTTGGAGCCGCCGGATTGCCGACCACATGTCTGAGCCGGTGCCCTGCCCCGGAAGCGCCGCCTCCACTTCCTTGCATAGCCGATACGCTGTGATAAGACGCGCGACAATCGCTTCGTCGTCTTTGGTCGGCGCAATGTCCGGCACGATCGCTCGCGGGATGACAGGTCGGCGATCGCAGATCGAATGCGAGATGCATTCATAGTGCGGACGGAGCCGGCGCCGCTCGATGAACGGCACCCGCCGCGAAACCTGTCTTTTTAGGGGCTTGAGGAAGCGGACAAAGGTCCCGGGAAAGCGTGACGACACGATCATAAGCGGTGCTAGCTGTGGGATTAGCGGCCCACCCCCGCGACCCGCGCCAGTTCCCGGGTCAGCCCCGGCTCGGCGGCAAAGAACGCTTGCAGCGCGGCATCCGCCTGCGCCGCGTCGGTCGCGTCCGGTTCCACGGTCGCGAGCAGCGGCGTGGCGACGCCGCCCAGCAGGCTGACCCGCGCCTGCCGCAGCCGCATCGCAAGTCCGGTGCCGCTCGGCTCGCCGCCAACCCACAGCGCCATCGCGACCGTGCGATCGGGCGCCTGGCTCCGCACCAGCCGCCATGTGCCGGGTGCCGCGCCGGCGACCGCGAGCGGGCCGGCTCTCGACATCCTCGGCACTCAGCGGATGGGAGATCAGCCGCTCGGCCGCGATGATCCGGCCGGGATCGCTGCGCACGGGAAAGGCCTGCACCCGCAGCGTCAGCCGATGGCCGTCGCAAACCAGATGCCGCTGCCAAGCAGGCCGCGGCGCCTCCCGGCGCCGCCCGGGGCCGTCGTGCAGCCCCCGCCCAACGCCAGATGCACCGGCGGCGCCGCACCGGCCGAGCGGTCGAGCACCGCGGCCGCTGCCGGGCCGATGGCGGCGACAAGCAGCACCAGAGCCGCCGCCACGGCCGGCCAGCGCAGCCCGATCGGCGGCAGCGGCGCCGATTTCGCGCCGGCAGCGGGCCGCGCGTCCTGCCGGAACGGCAGCCCGAGCAGGATCAGCAGCAGCAGCACGATCGAGAAGAACAGCCAGCCATAGAGGATGTGATCGGTCGCCGCCGCCCGGGCGCTGCCGAGGAAATGGCCGAGCACCACGATCCCGAGCGCGCGAAAGCCGTTGGCGATCACCGGCACCACCAGCGAGACCGCGACGAAGGTGATCCGCCGGCCGGGGCTGCGATAGATCAGCAGCGCATAGAGCACGCCGAATGCGATCGCCGCGATCAGGAAGCGCAGCCCGGCGCAGGCCTGGGCGACGTAGAACGTGCCCTCGGGGATCTCGATCGTGTTGGCGTCGGAGTAGTTGATGATGCCCAGCAGGTCGAGCCCGTGGGTGATGAAATGCGAGGTGAAGGTCTGCAGCGCGGGGGTCAGGAAGCCGCCGAACGGCACCAGGAAGAACAGATAGAGCAGCGGTGCCGCCATGACGCGGTACAGCCGGCGGCCGAGCACGCCGAGGAACAGCGCCTGCACGAAGCCCATCGCGATGAGCTGCCGCCCTTCCATCACGCCGACCCGCTCGGCGAGCAGCCACGCCGCCGCCAGCGGCAGCGCGAGCAGCGCCGCCTGCGGCCAGGGCCGCACCGGCACGCCGTCGAGCCGGTCGCGCCGGTCATAGGCGAGATAGAGCGCGATCGGGATCACCAGGAAGCAGTGGTTGTAGGCGGTCGAGGCGAACCACACGCGCACCGCCGCCGCCACCTCGTCGCCGGAACAGCAGCCCGAGCAGCAGCAGCCCGACCCCAGCACGGGCAGCGCGACCCGCGCCCGCGTCCAGGCGGGCGAGAGGCGGCAGCGAGGCAACGGTCTGGCTGCTCATCACGCCACCTTCCGCGCGGACTGCCTCGCGGCCGCGTCCAGATCGTGCCACAGGGCATCGAGCCTGTGCAGCGATGATGCCCAGGAATAGCCGCGCTCCACCGCCTGCCGGGCAGCCGGGCCGATCGCGCGATGCCGCGCCTGCAACACGTCCGCGACCGCGTCGGCCGTCGCCGCCGCGCCCTCGGCCACCAGCAGCGCGGTGCCGGCGGGGGCGCGCACGCCCTCGAACGCGGCCGGCGAGGCGACCACCGGGCGGCCCATCGCCATCGCCTCCAGCACCTTGTTCTGAATGCCGCGCGCGACGCGCAGCGGCGCCACCACGGCGCTGGCGTGGGCGAGATACGGGCGCGTATCGGGAACCCGGCCGGTCACGCGCACGCCGGGCAGGCGGGCGAGCCGCAGCACCGCTGGCGCCGGGTTGGCGCCGACGATCGCGAACTCGGCCGCCGGCACGCGCGCGCGCAACAGCGGCAGCGCCTCGCGCGCGAACCAGTCCACCGCGTCGATGTTCGGCCAGTAGTCCATCGCCCCGGTGAAGACGACGCGCGGCGCGGCGTCGGGATAGGGATTGGGGAAATCGTGCGCGGGCGAGAAGCGGTCGAGATCGACGCCGTTCTCGATCCATGCCGTGCGCGCCCGGCACTCGGGCGCCAGCGCCGCGAAGCGTGCCCATTCCGGCTCGGAGCAGAACAGCGTGCGGTCGAAGTGCCGCGCGGCGTCGCGCTCGAAGGCAAGCAGGTTGCGTCCCTCGCGCGCCCAGATCAGTC
Source organism: uncultured Alphaproteobacteria bacterium (assembly GCA_963754235.1). GTDB lineage: Bacteria > Pseudomonadota > Alphaproteobacteria > Acetobacterales > Acetobacteraceae > DATAYA01. The sequence continues at coordinate 24,435 of CAVWFK010000037.1, forward strand.
GCGCGGGGCCGCGCGCGCGCCGCGCCTGCTCGGCCCATTTCTGGCTGTCGAGATCGACCATGTCGAGGATGCGCCGCGCGCGCCGGCACGCGCAGCGCATAGGGCGCCATGCTGGAGGAGAAGGCGAACACGCGCGACGGCGCATGGCGGCGCGCGATCTCGTCCACCCAGCGCGCGAGCCGGGCGTCGCGGAAATAGTCGAGCGTCAGCGGCCGCCCCGGCCGCGCCGAGGCGAGCGCGCGCAGCTTCTGCCGCAGCGGCGAGAGCGGCACCGCCATCACCTCGGCGCAGATCTCGCGCAAGGTCGCCACGTGCGGCAGGTCCGCCGGGTCATCGACGAAGCAGCCGAGGAACACGCGATGCGTTCGCGCGAGATGGCGCAGCAGCGGCCAGGCGCGGATCTTGTCGCCCTTGTCGGGCGGATAGGGGATGCGGTGGCACAGGAACAGCAGGCCGGGCATCGCCATCAGCCCAGGCCCCGCACGATGTGCGGCCCGATCGCGTTGGCGACCGGCAGCGGCAACCGCTTCCAGGCCGCGATGAAGCGGCTGTATTTCGGATTGAGCGGGTTGCGCTCGGGCAGTGCCGCGCCGGGGCGCAGCCGGAACCGGTAGGCGAGCGGCGTCGGCGAAAAGCCCCAGTTCTTCTTGAACGCGAACGCGCCGGTGCCCTCCTTGCTGCGGCCGAAATCGAACAGCCGGCAGCCGCGCGATGCGGCCCGGCGCATCACCTCCCAGTACATGAAATCGTTGCCCGCCCGCGCCCGCGCCTGCGCCGTGCCGCCGCCGTAATAGGGCAGCACCTCGTCGCGGAAATAGAAATTGAGCACCGCCGCGATCGGGGTCTCGCCGTCGAGCACGGTCAGCACGTCCGTGCAGTCCGGGAATGCCGCCAGCAGCAGCTCGAAGTAGCGGCGGGAAAATACCGGCGTGCCGAGGTTGCGCACGCTCTCGGCATAGACGCGGTGCAGCGCCCCGAGCGAGCCCGACACCTCCGCGCGCAGCCCGTTCTCGATCCCCTTGCGCACCATCGCGCGCTGCTTGCGCGGGACCGCCTTGAGGTTCGCCTCGTCGTCGGCGCCGATCGGCTTGCGGAACGTGACATAGAGGCCCGGCCGCTCCGTCCATTCGCCGCCCTCGGGGGCGTGCAGGAAGCGGAACTCCGTCACCGGCACGTCCATCCGGTCCATCAGCGCCGCCGCGTGCGCCTCCAGCGCGGCCAGCGCCTCGGCGTCGGCCGCGACCGGGCCGCCATAGACGCAGAACGGTGCCGAGATCAGCGAACGTCCGAACAGCCGCGTGCGCATGTCCACCAGCGGCAGCACGCCCACGATCGCGCCGTCCCGCTCGGCGAAGCGTGTAGTGGGCGCGGTGGCCGAAGGCCACGCTCGATCACCGCCCGCCAGCCGGCGCGGTGGAAGAAGGTCGCCTGCGGGAGTGCCGCCACGAAGCGGTCCCAGGCGGGGATCGCGGCCTCCTCCAGCGGCTTGCAGGTCACGGCCATCGGGCTTCAGCCGGGCGCGAGGAGGTCGGCGAAGGCGCGGTCCATGCGGTCCCAGGCGAAGTCGCGCAGCAGCCGGTCGAGCCGGCCCGCGGTCGCGTGCAGGTTCGTGTAGTGGCGGAACCGCGATCGCCACCCGGCGCCCGCGACGCGCGGCTGGGCGGGATCGATTTCCCAGGGATGCAGGTAGAAGACGGCGCGCTGCCCGCCGGCCGCGACGCGGGCGAGCCCGCGCCGGTAGAGCGCGTACGGCGTGAGGCGGAAATAGCCGCCGCCCGACCACGGCAGCGGGCGCCCCGCGACCGCGAGCGTCGTCATCGGGATCTCCCACAAGCCCGGTGCCCTGCGGCCGGAACGGCAGGCGCGGCGCCTCCGGCATTCCATAGAGGTCGTGACGCACCGGAAAGACGCTGGAGCTGTAGCGGTAGCCGGCCGCCTCCAGCTCGGCGAAGGCCCACGGATTGCGCCGCCCGATCGAGAACGTCGCCGCCCGGTAGCCCAGCGACCGGCACGCCGCCCGCATCCTCCAGCACCGCGCGCGCGCGCGCGACGTCGGCGCGGAAGGCGGCGGCCGCCTGCGCATCGGCGCGGACGTGCTCCATGCCGTGGCTCGCGAGCTCGTGACCCTCGGCGACGATGCGGCGCACCAGCGCGGGATAGCGCTCGGCGACCCAGCCCAGCGTGAAGAACGTCGCCCGCACCCCGGCGCGGTCGAACTGGCCGAGCAGGCGATCGACATTCGCCTCCACCCGGCACGGGATGCGGTCCCAGTCGGCGCGGTCGATGCAGTGCGCGAAGGCCTGGACCTGGAAATAGTCCTCGACATCCACGCTCATCGCGTGGCGCAGGGTGGTGCCGCCGGGCGTCGTCCGGCCACCATGCGGTTCATGCCCGCGTCTCCAGATAGGTGCTCACCACTTCCAGCAAGCGCTGCAACTTGCGCTCGCGCTTCGCGACCGTCTGCTCCAGCGCCGTGACGCGCTGCGCCAACTCCGGATCGGCGCCGTTGCCGTGGCCGTTCGGTGCGACCGTCACGGTGCGGCGCATCGGGTCCGGATCGCCGCCGAGGTCGCTCGCGAGCTCGGCGGCCGTCGTCTCCACCATCTCGCCGGTGATCTCGGTCGCCTCCTCGAGCGCGCCGTACAGCAGCACGCGCGAGCACAGGCGATTGATCCGGCGCGGAATGCCGCCGCTGTGGCGGTGGATCGCGGCGTAGGCGATGTCCTCGAAATTCGGGTTGCCGGCCCAGCCCACCGCGCGCAGCCGGTGCTGCACGTAGGCGCGCACCTCCTCGGGCGCGAGCGGGCCGAGATGGAACGAGGCCAGCACGCGCTGGCGGAGCTGGTCGAGATCGGGGCTCGCCAGCGTGCGGCGGAACTGCGGCTGGCCGAGCAGGATCGTCTGCAACGAGACGCGCCCGCCTTCGGTCATGTTGGAGAGCATCCGCAGCTCCTCAAGCGCCGGCATGGACAGGCTCTGCACCTCGTCCACCACCAGCAGGCAGCGGCGGCCGATCGCGCGCTCCTCCTTCAGCATCCGTTCGAGCCGGCGCAGCAAGCGTCGATTTGTCGCCCTGCTCGTCGATGCCGAAGCCGGCCAGCGTCAGCCGCAGCAGGTCGTCGCTCGACACCTGCGTCGTGACGATGCGCGCGATCGTGTAGGTGTTGCGGTCGAGCTGCGACCAGAGCTGCTCGACCAGCGTCGTCTTGCCGGCGCCCACCTCGCCGGTGACGACGATGAAACCCTCCTCCTGGGCCAAGCCATAGATCAGGTGCGCGATCGCGCGGTTGTGGACCGAACTGCCGAAGAAGAAGCGGTGATCGGGGGTGAGCTGGAACGGCATCCCCGAGAAGCCGTAATGCTGCGCGTACACCGCTGGCCTCAGAACGTCTTCTGCACGCCGACCAGGAACAGGTTTTGCACGAAACCCTGGCCGAAGATGTCGGATGTCCGGTGCGTATAGACGTATTCGGCCAGTCCCGAGAGCGACGGCGTGAACACGTGCGTCAACGTGGCGCTGACGTCGAAGATCGACTGGTTGGAGGACGGCGCGGTGACGCCGAGAAACGAGCCGCTCGATGAGGACGTGCCATAATCGGCATGCAGGCTGGCGGTGCTCAGCTCCGAGAGCGCGTGCGTCCAGGTGGCGCCGCCGCTGACGCCGTCGAGCTTCTGCGCGGCCTGGCCGGCGGTGGCGACGGCAACCGGCGTCTGCTGCTGACGAAAGACGTAAAGCGAGATGGTGTCGCGATCGAGGGCGGTGACGGCATTCACGCTCAGCGTCCGCGACGCGATTGAGGTTGTTGTTCAGCCCGAGCAGATTGTTGCTCACGAAGAGCGGCGCATCGTCTCGCTGTTCACCAGATTCCCATACGGGTCGATTGCGGCGAGATCGAGGTTGTTCTGGATCTGCTGCTGGTCGGTCAGCAGCCCGGTTGCATAGGTGGCATACAGCGTGGTGCGCGCGGTCAGCGCATAGCGCCCGCTGACAAACGCCGAATTGAACCCATTTTGATGGCCATAGGTGACGGTGATGCTGCTGTCGGGGTTCGGATCCCAGCGAGCGCCGACGTGCCAGACCATGTCGCTGATGCGCAGCGGCGGGATGCCCTCGAAGCGAAGGTTCTCGTAGCCGAGCTCGCCGATCAGCGCGATTTGGCGGTTGAGCGCGTACTCGACCCGGTTGGTGGCGAGGAATTGCGTCGAGCGCTGGGTGCTGACATTGCCGGTCTGCTGCGAGGCGTCGAACAGCGTGCGGTCCTGCACCCGCGGCAGGATCGCGCCGGTGGTGAACTGCGCCGTCTCCTCGATCGACTGGGTGTTGCCGTTCGGGTTGCCCTGGATCGGGGCGCCGAACGCATTGAAGCCATTGCCGCTGGTCTGGCCGCCCGAGGTGCTGGTGGTGCCGAGGGTGGCGCCGATCTCGCCGGTGCCGATGTCGCCGAAGCGATGCACCGCGTAGGGCGAGACGGTGAAGCTGGTGACGGTGGAGCGCTGGTTGCGGTTCAGCAGCACCGTGTTGCCCGGCGCGAAGCCGCCATTGGTCGCCGCCGTCGAGACGTAGCCCCGCGCGTCGAGGAACAGCGTGTCGGGCACCAGCGTGACCGTGGCCTGGCCGCTGAAATTCTGGTTGATCGTGTCCTGGCTGGGATTGCGCGCGTAGATCAGCCCGGCGGGTTGTATACCGCCGCCGCCTGCACCCGTGCGGTGTCGTCGCGCACCGACAGGCCCGGCGTGATCCCGGTGACGAAGTCCGAGCGCTTGTGGGTCGGCGTCTGGAACACGTTGTCGGTGAAATACTCCTGCACGCCGATGCTGGGCTGGATGCGCAGGCCGCCGCCGGGGGCGGGCAGCGTGGAGGTCGGCTGCAGTGCGTGCGCCGTGGGCGGCACGGGCAAGGTGGGTGTGCCCGCCTCGGTGCTGGTGCCGGGGGCGGCCTCGGTGCCGGTGGCCGCCGCTTGCGGCGTGGTCGGCGGCAAGAGGCTGTTGGGCAGCCCGCCGGGCGTGAGTTGGCCCGGGTTGTCGAGCGCCGCGGCGGAAGGGCATAGGCCCGGGTCGCCGGCAGCGCGGCCGAGACGGCGAGCGCCGCCACCAGCCGCCGCCGCGCCCTGGCCGATCGCATCTTGCCCCCCGTGCCCCGCACCTCCGGCTCAGGGCGCATAGAGAAATCGGAGCTCCGCAGACACGCGCTGCGACGTGTTGGCTTCTCACGCGAGACTCTGTCTGTTTAGCGGGCATGCTTCCGCGAGGCGTCTCAGGCGTATGGCGAGGCGTAGGCGCCGAAGCTGTGCGCGTGTTCATCTGCACCTTGTTCAGCAACAGCATGATCGTCGGACAGGTCTGCACCAGATCGAGCGCCGACTCCACCTCCTCGCGCTGGGTGTGCTCGGCCTGGACGACAAATACTATCTGCCCGACCAGCGGCGCCAGTGTACTTGGGTCGCTGCTGGAGAGGCAGGGCGGCGCGTCGAGGATCACGATGCGATCGGCGTAGCGCCGGCCGAGGCCACCGATGATGCTCGCCATCTGGCGCGTGGCGAACAGCTCGGCGCTCTGCTCCAGCGGCCGTCCGACCGGGAGCACGCTGAGCTTGGGGAGGGCGGTCGGGACCACCAGCTCCGCCACGTCGAGGCCAGGGTCGGTGATCAGGTCGAGCAACCCGGGGGCGCCCGCAAGCCCGAGCTTCTGGCCGAGGCTGTCGGGCTTGCCGTCGGCGTCGACCAGCAGCACCTCGCGGTCCTGCTGGCGGGCGATACCGCCGCCCATATTGAGCGCGGCAAAGCTCTTGCCCTCACCCGGGCGCGCGCTGGTGACCATCACCAGATTAAGCGGCGTCTGCCGGCCGTCGGCGGGGGCGAAGGCCGAGCGCAGCAACTGGCTCTGCAGCAGGCGGATCTCCTCCGAGATGCGCGAGCGGGCGCGGCTCCAGGGCACCATACCCGCGCGCTAATGAAGCGCCGCCTCGATTACCGTCCGCGCCGGCCGTGGCTCGGCCCTGGCTGCATCGGCCTAAAAGGCTAGGGGCTAGGGGCTCGGCTCGCGGTCTCCTTGGCAAGCTCTCCGGTGGAACGCTCGGGGAGCAGCACGCCGGGCAGCGGAGGCGTCGCCAGCGGCGGCGATCCGAGCGGCATGCCGTCGAGTAGCCCTTCCTGGCGCAGCCGTTCGGCTGCGCGTTCGACTAGGTGGAACGGCTTGCTCGCCATGTTCAGATCACGGCTCGCGAGGCGCGCGGTGTGTGCGAGATCAGCCCGCCGAACACGGCGACCAGCAGCAGCACAACCATACTGAAGCCGAGCACCGAGACCATCCGCCGCCGCACCGTCGCCGTGCCGATCAGCGACAGCGCGCCCAGCACCGGCAGCCCGAGCGCGCGCAGATCATCGACGCTGCGGAACGACCGGTCGAAGCTGGCCGAGCGTGAAGGCGAGACCAACCCCGCCGCCCAGCCCGAGCACCAGCACCACGCTCA
>CAVWFK010000038.1:0-40374 GCA_963754235.1 uncultured Alphaproteobacteria bacterium
TGCCGGTGACTGCGAGGCGCGCGGCGGATCAGATGAACATGGTCACGAACAATCCGACCGCGCACAGCGCCATCACCGCGGCGGTCAGCCAGCCGAACGCGCGCAGGCTCGCCGACAGCGTGAACTCGCCCATGACGCGCGGATTGCTCGCCAGCAGCATCATCACCACGATGATCGGCGCCGCCATCACGCCGTTGATCACAGCACTCCAGTAGAGCGCTCGGATCGGATCGATCGGCAGGAAGTTGATCACCGTGCCGATCACCGTGGCGACCGCCAGCGTTGCATAGAAGGCGCGCGCTGCCTTCGGTTTTCGCGCGAGGCCGACCGGCCAGCGCAGCACCTCACCCACCGCATAGGCTGCCGATCCGGCCAGGATCGGCACCGCCATGAAGCCGGTGCCGATAATGCCGATTGCGAACACCAGGGAGGCGAACGCGCCCGCCACCGGGCGCAGGGCTTCGGCCGCCTGCTGCGAGGTGGCGATATCGGTCTTGCCGCTGGCATGCAGCGTCGCCGCGGCGGTCATCAGGATCGCGAGTGCCACCAGATTGCTCAGCGCCATGCCGATCCAGGTGTCGAGGCGGATGCGCCCGAACGCCGCCGGCGCCTGCTCCGGCGCTACCGCCAGCCGCTCGCGCTGCGGCCGCTGGTGCTGGTCTTCGGCTTCCTGGGATGCCTGCCAGAAATATAGGTAGGGCGAGATCGTGGTGCCCAGGACCGCGACCACGATCGCGATGAAGCTGCTGGAGTTGTGCCAGCTCGGCACGACCAGCCCGCGCAGCGCCCGCCCCCAGGGGATGCGCACCGCGAGTGCCGTTCCGAAATAGGCGAACAGCGCCAGCGTCAGCCATTTCAGGACCGCGACATAGCGGGTGTATTGCAGCAGCACCTGCAATCCGATGCAGGTCAGGCCGAATGCGACCACGACCAACCAGCGCGGACCGCCGAACAGCATGTGCGCGACGTCGCCCATGGAGCCGAGATCGGCGCCGAGGTTGATGATGTTGGCGATCAACAGCAGGGCGATGCAGCTCAGCCCGACCCAGGGCGGGAACTGCCGGCGGATGTTGCCCGCGAGGCCACGCCCGGTGGTGCGGCCGATCCGGGCGCTGATTTCCTGTGTTACCGCCATCAGCGGGTAGGTGAACGGCATCAGCCACAGCACACCGAAGCCGATTTGCGCCCCGGCCTGGGAGTAGGTCGCGATGCCGCTCGGATCGTCGTCCGACGCGCCGGTGATCAGCCCAGGGCCGAGAATGCCAAGCAGCCGCGGCTTGGAAGGGCCGACGACCGGATCGCCCGCGGCGGGTTGCGGAAACTCCGGGTCGGCCGGTGCCTTCGGCCCACCCACGGCGATCCTGCCCTGGACCAGTGTCTCCATCCCGGCCCTCTGCTAACCGTGACAGTGCCACAACGCACTAGGAACGCCAGCGGTTCAACCTCGGTGGCCGTTTTCCGTAACTAGCCGATCGGTCCCTCCTTGTTCCAATCCTTCGCGTTGCTGTCCTGCATAAAATCGCCGACCCGCAGCGGCGGATATTTCGCCGGATGGTCTGGCCCGGTGCAATTCGGCAGGCAGGCGACGATGGCATCGAAATCCGGAATCGCGAAGAACGGAACGGAGTAGCGCTCCAACCCCGACCGGTTGATCACCCGGTGCGGCGTGGAGGCGAAGCGGTCGTTGGTCCAGCGGGCCATCATATCGCCGATGTTGATCACGAACGTGCCGGGCATCGGCGGCGCCTCGATCCACTCGCCGCCCTGTTGCACCTGCAGGCCGCCGACGTCGCCCTGGGCGAGAACGGTGAAGGCCGTGGTATCGGAATGCGGGCGCAATCCGAATTGCCGCCCCGCTGTCCCCGGCGGATGCGGCGGGTAATGCAGCAGGTTGATCTGCGTCAGCGGCTTCGTATAGAACGCGGCGAAATACCGCTCCGGAAGCTCCAGCGCCAAGGCGAAGCCACTCAGCAACGCTGCCGCCAGACGCTCCATCGCATCATAATAGCCGATCAGCGTTTCGCGCCATCCCGGCAGGTTTTCCGGCCACCGGTTGAGCGCGTGAACCCGGTTGCCGTCAACGACGTCGGGATCGTCGGGCGCCAGTTCGTGCTGGTATTTGAAGCTTTCGTTGAGGTCGGGCGCATCCGCCTGGTCGCCGTACATGCGCGATCCCAGCGGTTGATAGCCGCGGTTCTGCCGCGGTGTCAGCTTGACCTTCAGCCGCTCCTCGAGCGGCAGCGCGAAGAAGCGGCGGGAGGCCGCGAAGATCGCGTCGATCTGCGATTGCGGGACCCCGTGGCCGGCCAGATAGAAGAAGCCGGTATCCTCGCAGGCATGTCGGATCGCCTTCGCGACCGTGGCCTTGCCCGAAGCCGCCTCTTGCCGGAAGGCGGCAAAGTCGATCAGCGGCACCTGTGCCATCGCACCCCCCAAGCCGGGCAGGACTCAGATCGCCGCCTGGAACAATGCAAATGCGTTGTCGTGGAACAGCCTGGACCGCTGCTCCGGGTCGAGCCGGACCGGCAGGCACTGTGCCGGATCGTCATAGTCCCAGTGCGGATAGTCCGTCGCGAACAGCAAGCGATCCCAGCCGATCCATTCGATGACGTCGAGCAGATGCGACCGCCGCTCGGGCTCCTCCATCGGCTGCGTCGTCAGCCAGACATGCTCGCGGATATACTCCGACGGCAGGCGGGTCAGGTCCGGCGTCTCGGCCTTCAACCGCTTCCAGGTCTTGTCGAGACGCCAGGCCAGCGACGGCAGCCACGCGAAACCGGCTTCGACCATGATCACGCGCAGGGTCGGGAACCGCTCGAAGACACCCTCGATGACCATGCTCGTCAGCACCGACTGGCAGCATGGCGCGTGGCCGACCATCTCCTCGATGTAGAACGAAGGCCAGCCACTGCTGGTCAATGGCGCGCCGCCGTAGCCGAAGGCATGGATGCCGATCGGCAGGCCGGCGCGTACGGCGGCTTCGTAGATCGGCCAGTAGCGGCGCTGACCCAGCGGTTCGGCGGTCCGGCTGAGCAACAGGATCTGCGCGAAACTGCGGTCCCCCGCGCGACGGTCGATCTCCGCCGCCGCCGCCACAGGCTGCTCATAGGGCACCATCACCGAGGCCCGGAGCCGCTTTTCCTTGGAAGTCCACTCCGCGATCTGCCAATCGTTGATCGCGGCGCACAGGGCGGCACTCAGGTCGGGGTTCTGGATGCCGCCGGGATGCGGCGAGATCATGTTGAGGATGCCGAGCTCAACGTTGTTGGGATCGAGGTGCTGGGCGCGCATGAAATCCAGATCGCTGCCGGGCTTGCGGCCGTTCGGCGGCGCCGCGTCCCTGCGATTGGCCCCCGGCGTGCCCTTCGGATACGCGGGTCCGGTCAGGCAACCGTGCCGCCGCCGCGCGCCGAAGACTTCCAGATGCTGCCGCCAGCGTGGTTCCAGATAGGGATACAGGTCCCGCAACGAGTTCGGCGCCGGGTGGATGTCGCAATCGGCGATCGGCATTCCGCCGACCGCCGGGCGTGCGCTTGGCATCGACGGGGATAACGCGACGTTCATGGCACGGTCTCCATCAGGCGGGAATACGTGGCCAGCGGATTGTCGATCAGGATCTTGCGCATCATCGCCGCCGGCATCGCGTCGGGCCACGGCGCGTCGTCGAACTGCCAATGCGGGTAATCCGTCGAGAACAACAGCATCTCGTCCGAGCCCATATGCTGCCACAGCCGTTCCAACTGCTCCGCCTGCGGCGGCGCGTCGATCGGTTGCAGCGTCAGTCGCACATGGTTCCGCACGATCTCCGCGGGCGACCGATCGACCCAGGGAACTTCGCTCCGCAGCCCGCGCCAGAACTTCGTCAGGCGCCAAACGCAAGCAGGCAGCCAGGTGAATCCGGATTCGATCAGCACCACGCGCAATGCGGGAAACTTGGTGAACACGCCTTCATAGACCAGGCTGGCCAGCTGCGTCTGGAACGCCTGCGCCTGATTGACGTACTCCTCGGTGTAGTAGGAGCACCAGCCGGTCGGCGTCGTCGGGTTGTGAAAGCTGCTGCCGGCATGGATCCCGATCGGCAGGCCGTGCCGTTCGGCCGCCGCGTAGATCGGCCAATAGCAGCGGCGGCCCAGCGGCATCTCGCCCATGGCCAGCATCAGCACCTGGACGAAACGCCGGTCTGCGGCGCAGCGTTCTATTTCCTCCACCGCGAGCTCGACGTTTTGCACCGGGATCACGATCGAGGCGCGCAGGCGTGGTTCGCGATCCAGCAGCTCGCGCGCCATCCATTCGTTCATGGCCCGCGCAATCGCCGCCGCCAGGTCCTCGCTGAACAGCAACTGTACGCCGTAGAGGCAGTTGCAGATTGCAAGCCTGGTGTCCCAGGGATCGAGCGCCTGAGCGCATAGCTGATCCGGCGGCACCCCCGGGCGCCCGTCCTGCGGGCGCCAGTCCGGCCGCACGGAGAGCGGCGAGCCGGGCGGGTAATTGTTCGACACCAGCTCGTGCATGCCGCGCTGCACGAACTGATCGCGCCAGTGCTCGGGCAGGTACGGAAACAGCGTCTGCAACGCCGGCAGCGTCGGATGGATATCGCAATCGATGCCGCCCGGGATCATGCCGTCCATGCCCTCGGTCCGCCCCTGTCAGCGATCCCGCAGCCTAGCGCGGGCGCCGGCACGGCGTCACTCTCCCGGTGCGACGCAGCGAGCCTCACTGGGCGACCCCGGGCTGGGCGACCCCAGGCTGGGCGACCCCAGGCTGGGCGACCCCAGGCTGGGCGACCCCGGGCAGCGCCGTCTCGCCGGCGACGCGGGTCAGCCGCCCCGACCGCACCAGCGCGATCGCCTTCGCGATGTCGGGCGCCAAGTGGCGGTCCTCGTCGAGATGCGGCACCTCGGCGCGCAGCAGGGCGCGCAACCGTTCCAGCGCCGCACTTGAGGCGAGCGGCGCGTGGAAGTCGCAGCCCTGGGCGGCGGCCAGCAGCTCGATGGCAAGGATCGCCGCCGTGTTGTCCGCCATCGCCAGCAGCCGCCGCGCCGCATGGGCCGACATCGACACGTGATCTTCCTGATTGGCGCAGGTTGGAATCGAATCGACGCTGGCCGGCGTCGCGCGCTGGCGGTTCTCCGAGACCAGCGCGGCGGCGGTGACCTGTGCGATCATGAACCCGGAATTGAGGCCGGGTCGGGGCGTCAGGAAGGCCGGAAGGCCCGAGAGAGAGGGATCGACCAGCATGGCAATCCGGCGTTCGGACAGCGCGCCGATCTCGCACAGGCCGAGCGCGATCATATCGGCGGCGAAGGCGACAGGCTCGCCATGAAAATTGCCGCCCGACAGCGCCTCGATCGTGTCGGCGAAGATCAGCGGATTGTCGGAGACGCCGTTTGCCTCGTCCGCCAGCGTCGCCGCCGCCTGGCGCAGCAGGCCGAGCACCGCGCCCATCACCTGCGGCTGACAGCGCAGGCAATAAGGGTCCTGCACGCGGTCATCGCCGGTGAGGTGCGAGGCGCGGATCGCACTGCCGGCGATCAGCTCGCGCAGCGCACGCGCCACCTCGATCTGGCCGCGATGCCGGCGCAACACGTGGATGCGCGGATCGAACGGCGTGTCGGAGCCGCGTGCCGCATCGGTGGACAAGGCGCCAGTCGCGAGACCCGCCTGCAGCAGCAGTTCCGCCTCGAACAGCCCGGCGAGCGCATAGGCGGTGGAGAACTGGGTGCCGTTCAGCAGCGCCAGCCCCTCCTTCGGCCCAAGTGCCACCGGCGAAAGCCCGGCCTGCGCCAGTGCCGCCACGGCCGGCATGGCAACGCCGCCCAGGGCGATGTCGCCAACGCCGAGCATGGCGGCGGCCATGTGCGCGAGCGGGGCGAGATCGCCGGAGGCGCCGACGGAGCCCTGGCACGGCACCAGCGGCAGCAGGTCGCGCGCCAGCATCGCCTCCAGCAGCCGCACCGTCTCGGTGCGTACGCCGGAGGCGCCCTGTGCCAGGCTGGCCAGCTTCAACGCCAGCATCAGACGGACCACCGGCATCGGCATCGGCGCACCCACGCCGGCGGAATGCGACAGCACGAGGTTGCGTTGCAGTGTCGCGAGATCCGCAGTGTCGATCCGGATGCTCGCCAATTTGCCGAATCCGGTGTTGATGCCGTAGACGGGTTCGCCACGGGCCAGAATCGTGTCGATGATCCCGGCACTGCGCGCCACCGCCGGATAACAGCCCTGATCCAGCGATGCCGCCGCGCCACGGTAGACGGCGCGCCAGTCGTCGATCGTGGCATCGCCCGGCTTGAGGATAATCTCCCTCCCTACGGGACGCCCAATCGTCACGGTGTGAAATACGGGATCTTGGTTGGATCGGCGCCCCATGCCTTGGCGAGATATCTGGTGGCCAGCTTCTGCAGCGTGCCGTCGTCCTTCAGCGACTGGATGACCTTGTCGAATACCGCTTCGTTGATCGAGCCCTTGGGATAGATCGCACCATAGCTCTCGCCGGTGTGGGACTGGCCGACCACGACCAGGGTGCCATGCGAATTCGACGCCACCCCCAGCATGTCCGCGGTGTCGTCCATGGCGGCGTCGATCTGGCCGGCGGTGAGTGCCGCAATCATGGCCGGAACATTGGGATAAACCTTGATCGGCCGGCTCGGCTTCAGCACGTTGGCCACGAAGGCGGCACCCGTCGTCGCCTGATAGACGCCGATGCGCAAACTCTTCACGCTCGCGCCGTCAACCTTGGTCCCCTTCTTCACGATGATGCCGATGTCGGAGCTGAAATAAGGAACCGAGAAATCGACGGTCTTCTTGCGCGCCTCGGTGATGGAGGCCTGCGAGAGGGCCAGGTCGAACTTCCGGGCGGCTCCGGAGATCACCTGGGGCCATGCAGCCAGAACGACGATCACCTTATCAAGGCCGGCACGATAGGCGATATCGGCCGCCATGCAGTATTCGTAGCCGTCCTTGACCGCACCCGGCGTGTCGCCGTTCCACCAGCCCGGGGCCGGCAGATTGGCCCGAACCGTGAGCTGGCCTGGCACCATCGGCGTGATGTGGTAGGCGCCCTTCTGTGCCAGTGACCTCGCAATTGCCGTAGCCAGTGGCCGCGGCAGCCGGCACGGCCAGGCCGAGCACGAGATACCGCGGTGGCCAGACTGAGCCGGGCAAGCGGCGGAAGCGGTCGATACGACATCGTGTTCCCCCGAACTGGCAGAACTCCAGTCGTCGTCTCCATGGCCGGCACGTCGGCGCGGCTGCTTTTGCCTATACAAAACAAGGGTGGCCAGGGTCAAGTGGCCTTGGGGCCGGGTCTCGCCCGCTAGCGCGTGACGCCCACGATCTTGCAGCCGCGTGATCAGCCACCCGCGGTCGGGGAAAACCGGCCGATGAACCAGTGCCGGTCGCCGGGGTAGGTGATCGTCACCGCGGTGACGAGGGCACCCTGATGCCAGGTGCGCCGCTCCAGCACCAAACAGGCAGCCCCCGGCTTGAGGCGCAGCATGCCACTCAGGCGGACGTCCGCGTTGCGGGCGCGGATCACGTGCTCGGCCTGCGTCCACGGCACATTCTGCAGCAGCCAGGTACCCGGCGGCACGTGCCGGAAGCTCTCCCGTTGCACCGCCGGCACCGATGCCACCGAGATGATGCGATCCTCATAGGCGTTCGGCACGTCGTTCGTCCGGTGCAGACAGCGCACATGCACCACTTTGCCGGCGGCCGGCAGCGCCAGTGCCTCGGCACGCGCCTTGTCGGGCTGTTCCAGCCGACGGCTCAGCACTTCGTGACGGTAGACATGACCCAGCCGTGTCGCTTCGGTCGCGAAATCCTGGATTTCCATCACCGCGCGCTCGCCGGTTGGCGAGGCCACGAACGAGCCGGCCCGGCGACGCCGGGTGATCAGGCCGGTCGCAGCCATGCCCGACAGCACCTTGTTCATCGTCATGCGCGAACACGAATACTCCGCCATCAGGTCGTGTTCCGACGGAATCCGGTGGCCGGGCGGCCACTCGCCGGAGATGATGCGGGTCTCAAGCTCGGTCCGGATGCGTTCGCCGAGCGGCGGCGCGCCAAAATCGTTCACGTCGTCCCAGGACCATGCCGGCACGGCGAAGCGGTGCCGGGCGGAAGTTTGCGGCTCATCGAAGTTGTTGCTCCTCTCGGCAGCCTATCACCGGCGGCGGGCACCTGGACACGCTCGCCGCCCGACTGTATGTATAGACATATCAAGGTGCAAGGTACGGCCAGCCGGGGCCTCGGCCGGGCCGCGCCCGTTTCGGAGGACCGTTATGAATCGCATCGACAACATGCGGACCGTCCGCGCCGCACGCGGCACCGAGCTCACGGCAAAATCCTGGTTGACCGAAGCGCCGCTGCGCATGTTGATGAACAATCTCGATCCCGATGTCGCCGAACGGCCGGGCGAGCTGGTGGTCTATGGCGGCATCGGCCGTGCCGCGCGCGACTGGGACAGCTTCGATCGCATCGCCGTGGCATTGCGCCGGCTCGAGGCGGACCAGACGTTGCTGGTGCAATCCGGCAAGCCGGTCGGTGTGTTCCGCACCCATGCCGATGCGCCGCGCGTGCTTATCGCCAATTCCAACCTGGTGCCGCACTGGGCGACCTGGAGCCATTTCAACGAGCTCGATCGCAAAGGGTTGATGATGTACGGCCAGATGACGGCCGGCTCCTGGATCTACATCGGCAGCCAGGGAATCGTTCAGGGCACCTACGAGACCTTTGCCGAGATCGGCCGCCAGCATTACGGCGGCAGCTTGGCCGGGCGTTGGATTCTGACCGCAGGCCTGGGCGGCATGGGTGGCGCGCAGCCGCTGGCCGCCACCATGGCAGGCGCGTCGCTGCTTGCCGTCGAATGTCAGGCCAGCCGGATCGAGATGCGGCTGAAGACCGGCTACGTCGATATCCAGGCTGGCGACCTGGACGAGGCGCTGACGATCATCGAGCGCTCCTGCCAGCAGCGCAAGCCGGTTTCGGTGGCGCTGCTGGGCAACGCCGCCGACGTGCTGCCCGAGTTGTTGCGCCGTGGCGTGCGGCCGGACGTCGTGACCGACCAGACCTCGTCGCACGACCCCGGCCACGGCTATCTGCCGAAGGGCTGGACGGTGGCGGAGTGGGAATCCCGCAAGGAACGGGCGCCCGCGGAGGTGGACGCGGCGGCGCGCCGGTCGATCTGCGAGCACGTGCGCGCGATGCTTGAATTCCATCGCTTGGGCGTGCCGACGGTGGATTACGGCAACAACATCCGGCAAGTGGCGAAAGAGCAAGGTGTGGCCGACGCATTCGCGTTCCCCGGCTTCGTGCCCGCCTATATCCGGCCGCTGTTCTGCCGCGGTATCGGCCCGTTCCGCTGGGCCGCGCTGTCGGGCGACCCGGAGGACATCTACCGCACCGACGCCCGCGTTCGCGAATTGCTGCCCGACAACACGGCGCTGCACAACTGGCTCGAGATGGCGCGCACGCGCATCCGGTTCCAGGGCCTGCCGGCGCGCATCTGCTGGGTCGGGCTGGGTGATCGCCATCGGATCGGGCTGGCCTTCAACGCCATGGTGGCGAGCGGGGAGTTGAAGGCCCCGGTGGTCATCGGCCGCGACCATCTCGACGCCGGCTCCGTCGCATCGCCGACCCGCGAGACGGAGGCGATGCGCGATGGCTCCGATGCCGTCTCCGACTGGCCGCTCTTGAACGCGCTGCTGAACTGCGCCAGCGGCGCCACCTGGGTCTCCATCCATCACGGCGGCGGCGTCGGCATCGGCTATTCGCAACATGCCGGCATGGTCATCGTGTGCGACGGCACCGAAGACGCGGCCCGGCGCATCGGGCGGGTGCTGTGGAACGATCCCGCGAGCGGCGTGATGCGACATGCCGATGCCGGCTACCCGGCGGCGCTGGACTGCGCGCGCGCGCATCATCTGGACCTGCCCGGGATTCTATGACACCGGCGACGGTGGCTCCCGGGCGCCGATCAGCGCCAGCGTTCTCGCCATTTCGTTGGCCGCGATCATGATCCCCTCGTCGCCGCCGAAGCCCGGTTTCGAGAGCAGGAAGTCGGCCTGGCACGCCAGCGCCACCTGCGCCGATATGCGGGCGGAATGGTCCGTTTCGTTGCCGCTGCCGCCGACATAGCTGCCGACCCCGGCGCGGCGGCAGTACAGGATCGCCTCGATCGTGTTGCCGATGCCGCCAAGGTCGGGCGTCTTGATCTGGGCGTAGTCGGTGGCGCCCGAATCGGCGAATTCCTTGATGTCCTCGAGCGTATTGCACCACTCGTCAGCGATGATTGCGACCGCATGGCCGGCCTGCTTGAGTGACCGCCGCAAGGCTCGGAATGCCGCGATCTGTGCGGCTTTCGAGTCGGTCAGGACCGGGGTTTCCACCAGCAGGTCGAGTGGCGCGACCGCAGCCTTCAGCCGGCCGAGATAATCCGTGATGGCCGGGATGTTCATCTCGAACAACTCGCCGATGGTGCCGTACACATCCAGATGGATCCGCGGACGGTAGTCGTCTCCGCCCAGATCGCGAACGCGCTGCGCCAGTCTTCGGCCGTATTCCAGCAGCCTGCCGCCGTCCCGCCCGAGGTCGCGCTCCGCAACATGGAACGACGAATGCGGCAGCAGTTCAGCCCGTTTCATGATCATGCGATCGATCTGGTCGTAGTCATGGGTGAGGCACGATGCCAGCATCGGCACGGGCTTGGTCGGAAGCGTGCCGCCGTACTCGGCCACGATCACCTCGGCGATCGTCATTCGGTTGGCCAGGGCTGCCGCGTGCAACAGCGCCTGGCTCAGGCCATAGCGCACCGCGGTGTGCAGCCGCACCCCCTCGTGCCGATACTGCTCGATCTCGCCGGCCAGGGGGATGAAGCGATCCACGGAGCGCCCGCGCAGAAAATCCCGAAGCTCCGTCTGCAGCAGCGCCACATGGTCCGACGCCCGGAACACCGGATCGCGCCCGGCGAGGCCGGCCAGAATGACGTCGACGCAATCGCCGATCGCGACCTGCCCGTCTTCCAGGATCAGCATGACGGAGACGGCTTCACCGGGCTGGATGATCTGGTAAAAGCCGGGACTTACCGGGTTGCCGCGGTAGGCGAACCCGTCCGCCGCCCGGCCCTGCTTGATCGCCTTCAAATCCTTGTTGAAATACCCGGCCCGCCCGGCGGCGCACACCAAATCACGGATAATCATCTCACCCGCCCCCATCGCCATCATCGGCTGGGGCAGTATATACTACCAACACTGATCTCCGCCGACGCGACCGTTTCCGATCCTCCACTTCGAAGGTACGCCAGTGGGCCGCCACGTTGTCGCCCCCGCCCGGGACATCCCGCCCGGCAGCCGCAAACTGTTCACGATCGAGGGCCGCCCGATCGCGATCTTCAACCTGGGCGGTGCCTATTACGGCCTGCTGAACCGCTGCCCGCACCAGGGCGGCAGCCTGTGCGACGGGATCGTGACGGGGCTGCTGCAATCGCCCACGCCCGGGACATACGTCTATACCCGCAAGGGCGAGATCGTGCGGTGCCCCTGGCACGGCTGGGAGTTCGATATCCGCACCGGACAGTCCTACTGCGATCCGGCGCGCATCCGCGCCAGGACCTACCCCGTGGAAAGCACGCCGGGTGCGACCGTGATGGCAGGTCCGTACGTCGCGGAGACGGTTCCGGTGCGCGTGGAGGAGAACTATATCGTGGTGGATGTCTGATCCTGCTCGCGGCTTTCAGGCTGCGCCCGGTGTCCTTACGCCTTCCCGCCTTCGCTCCAATAATGCCGGGCGTAGCGCCGCCGGGCGCCCTCCTGCAAGTTCTGCTCGTCGATCTCCGCGACCGCGGCGGCGTCCCGGAGCCATCGCCGAGAAATCCGCGCCCGGCTTTCCCGAGACGATCCATCCGGCCAACAATTCGCCGAGAATCGGCGAAATCGAGAGGCCGCCGACGCAGCAGCCGCCAATCAGATAAAGACCCGAGATGCCCGGCCAGGGGCCGACGATATGCTCGCCGTCCGCCGTCATCGTCGGCAGCCCGCCACGATGCTCGCGTATCTTCGCGTCCGCGAACACCGGGAACTGCGGCAGGACCTGCTCCCTGAGCGCCTTCAGCACCGTGAAGTCGAGCGGCATCTGGTCGATCGAGAAGCCGGACGCCTCGCGGGCCATGTCGAACGCCAGCGGATCGTTTTCGTAGCCGCCGAGCATCAGCCCGCCATCGGCCGGCCGGATATAGACGCAGGCGTCGATGACGCGCGCGATCGGCTGCATCGGATCGACGCCCTCGATCGGCTCGGTGATGAATAACTGGTGCCGCATGGGCACGGCACCCGCCCGCGCCCCCGCGGTCTGCCCGATCTGCCGCAACCAGGCGCCGCCGGCATCGACGACGACGGGGGCCTGGATTTCGCCACGGCCGGTCTGGACGCCGCGCACCCCACCATCGCCGATCAGGATGCGCTCGACCCGCGTGTCCGGCATCACCGCCCCGCCCAGGCGGGCGAAGGCGCGCGCATAGCCGAGCGGAATCTGGCTCGGCTCAAGGTAGAGATCGGTCCGCGCGTACGAGATTGCCGCCACACCCACCGGCCTGAAGAACGGCATGAGCCGCGTTGCTTCCTCCGGTGCGACGAAATCAATGTCGATGCCGAGACGCTGCCCGCGGGCCACTTCGTCGCGCAGCTGCCGCGCATGGTCGGGCGTGCGCGCGATCTTCAGCGAACCCGACTGGTGAAAGACGAGCGGCTCGCCGGTCTCTTGCTCGAAGCGACATATTTTTTCGACGGCGCGCCGGGCAAGATCGGTCATCAGCTCGGACTCGCGCACCTGCTGCGTGAGCCCGGCCGCACGGGGCGAGGTCTGCGAGCCGATCGCGTGCTGGTCGAGCAGCGCGACTTTCGTCATACCGGCCTTGAGCAGATGGAACGCGGTGCTCGCGCCGAGAGCGCCGGACCCGATGACGACCGCATCGGCCTGTTCGATCATCCTCATTCCTCCGAGACAGTGGGTTGCAGCGTGGGCGAGCGGCCCTGAAGCTGCGCATCCCGCAGCTCTGCGGGCGGGATGTGACAGCGGTAGCGGTGCTCGCGCGCATCGTGCTGCCAGGGCGGCGCCTCGCGCACGCACACCTCGCCGAGAAAGCGCGGGCAGCGCGTGTGGAAGGGGCAGCCGCCCGGCCGGTCGAACGGACTTGGGATGGTGCCGGTGAGCCGGATGCGCTCTCCCTCCATCGGATCGAGCGTCGCGACCGCCGACAGCAATGCCTCGGTGTACGGGTGGTGGGGTGCCGCGAACACCGCGTCCGTCGTGCCGATCTCCACCACCTCGCCAAGATACATGACCGCAATCCGGTCGGCGAGGTAGCCGACCAGCCCGAGATCGTGGGAGATGAAGACGTACGACACGTGCTCGCGCAATTGCAGATCGATCAGCAGGTTGAGGATCACCGCCTGCACCGACACATCGAGTGCCGAGGTCGGCTCGTCGCACAGCACGAGCGTCGGCTGGCCGGCAAAGGCGCGGGCGATCGCGACGCGCTGCTTGAGGCCACCCGAGAGCGAGGCCGGCCTGAGTTCGAGATGCCGCGGCGACAGGTTCACGGCGCGGGCGAGTTCATGCACGCGCGCGTGGAGTGCGTGGCCCCGTGTGCCGGACAGCAGCCGCACCGCACGGCCCAGGATGCGGCGGACGGTGTGGCTCGGGTTCAGCGCCGTATCCGGGTTCTGGAACACCATCTGGATTTGTCGCCGCAGATCGTGACTGCGTCCGGCACCCGCGGGCAGAGCGTGCCCACCGAGTTCGATGGCGCCGCCGGACAGAGCTTCGAGTCCCACCACGCATTTGGCGAGGGTCGATTTGCCGCTGCCCGATTCGCCGACGAGCCCGAGCGTTTCGCCGCGCCGCACCTCGAACGAGACGCCGTTGAGTGCCGTCAGCTTCGCGCCACGCCGAGCGTAGCGCTTGATGACGTCCTCGATGTGGAGGACTGCCTCCCGCTCCGGGCCACGCGCCGGCTCCTCCGCGCCGGCTACGCGCGCCGCAATGGCGGGCACCTCGGCATGGAACAGGCAGCGGCTGATCCGCCCCGGACCGGCATCGAGGCGCGGCGGCATGGCGGCCAGGCACTCGGCGCGCGCGATGGGGCAGCGCGGCGCGTACACGCACCCGGGGGGCACGGTGCCGGGGGCCGGAAGCGACCCGGCGATCGGATCGAGCCGCTGCGCGCCCTTGCGCATCCCCAGACGCGGCACGCAGTGCGTCAGGCCCAGCGTGTAGGGGTGGCGAGGGTCCTCGAATAGCCGGCGCGCCGGGCCTTCCTCGATCAGCCGCCCGGCATAGAGCACGCCCACCCGGTCGCACAGCCGCGCGACGATGCCGAGATTGTGGCTGATGAACAGGATCGCCGCGCTGAGCCGGCTACGCAACTGCTCCACCAGATCGAGCACTTCGGCCTCGACCGTCGCGTCCAGGCCCGTGGTCGGCTCGTCGAGAACCAGCAGATCGGGATCGCTCGCCAGCGCCATGGCGAACATGATCCGCTGCTGCTGGCCGCCGGAGAGTTCGTGCGGGTAGCGGCGCAGCATCCGCGCGGGGTCCGGGATCTGCACCAGCTCCAGCATGTGGGCGGCGGCGTCCCGCCCCTGCCGCGCACCGAGATTGGCGTGGAAGCGGAACACCTCCGCGACCTGCCGCCCGACGGTCAGCGACGGGTTCAGCGCGCTGCCGGGGTCCTGGTAGACCATCGCGATCCGGTTGCCCCGCACGCGCCGCAGTTCCCGCTCGGAGACGGCGAGGAGGTTCTGGCCGCGGAAGATGATCCGACCGTGTTCCACGACCGCGTTCGACGGCAGGTAGCGCATCACCGCCATCGCGACGGTGGTTTTGCCGCAGCCCAACTCGCCCACCAGCCCGTACGCCTCGCCGCCCGCGATCGCGAGCGAGATATCGGCGAGCACGCGCAGAAGGCGGCCGCGCCGGCGATAGCCGACCGTCATCCCCTCGATCGCCAGCACCGGGGGCACGGTCATTCCTGCAGCACCTGCCGCAGCCCGTCCGCCACCAGATTGACGGCGATGATGAGGGTGGCGAGGGCAGCCGCGGGGAACAGGACGATCCAGGGCGCGACTTGCAGGCTGGCGCGTCCGAGGCTGATCGAAAGACCCCAATCCGGTGAAGGCTGTTGCACGCCGAGCGAGAGGAAGGACAGCGTCGCCGAGGTGAAGATCGCATAGCCGAAGCGGATCGTGACCTCGACTGCAAGCGGGCCGGTGATGTTCGGCAGGATCTCGGCGAACATGATATAGAGGCGGGAGCTGCCGAGCAGCCGCGCCGCCGCGACATACTCTCGCTCGCGTTCGACGAGCACGGCGGCACGCACCGTCCGCGCGACGTACGGCATGAACACGAAGCCGATCACCAGGATCACGTTGATCACGGACGGACCGAGAACGGCGAGCACAAGCACCGCGATGACGATCAGCGGAAAGGCGAGCACGGCATCGACCACACGCATCACCACCTCGTCGGTGGCGCCGCGAAAATAGCCCGTGCAGAGGCCGATGAGGGTGCCCCCGGCCAGCCCAAGCAGCGTGCCCGCCGGCGCCACGGTCAGCACCGAGGCGGCCCCCGCGAGCGTGCGGGCGAAGACGTCGCGTCCGAGATCGTCGGTGCCGAACCAGTGCGCGGCGGATGGCGGCGCGAGTGTAAGCACCGGATTCAGCGCCTGCGGATTCTGCGGCACCAGAAGGGGCCAGAAGATCGCGTCGATGATCCAGAACAGCACGATGGCGCCGCCGGTCGCGAAGGTGCCGGTGGTGAGCAGCGCGAGCGCGAATTCCGCCAGTTGTTCGGCACGCGACCGCGGCCTCGCCGCCGGCTCGACGCCGCCGTCGGCCGGGAGCGTCGCCGCCGGCACAGGGCCGCCTTCCGCCATCTAGCGCGCGAGCCGGACGCGCGGATTGAGCAACGTGTACAGCACGTCGGCGGTCAGCGTGGTGGCCATGTAGAGACAGGCGATCAGCAGCACCGCGGCCTGCAGCACCGGCAGATCGTGGCCGACCGCGGAATCGAAAATCAACTTGCCGATCCCCGGATAGCTGAACAGCGTCTCCGTCACCACCAGCCCGCCCACGACGTAGCCGATCTGCACGCTGACCACGGTGATCGTGGGCAGCAGGGAGTTGCGCAGCACGTGGTTGCGGATCACGACCGAGCGCGGCAACCCTTTCAGAATTGCGGTGCGCGTGTAGTTGGCACGCAGCGCCTCGACGGTGCCGGCGCGGGCCATGCGCGAGATATAGCCGAACAGCACGAACATCAGCGGCACGGAGGGCAACAGGAGCTGGCGGAACCAGTCGAGCGGGTCGAGGTTCGGCGGGTGCGAGGCCACCGGCAGCCAGCGCAGCTCGACCGCGAAGACCACGAGCACCATGACACCGCTCGCGAACTCCGGCAGCGCGATCAGCGAGAGGCCGACGATCGCGAGCAGCCGGTCGAACCAGCGCCCGTCGTGCAGCGCCGCAACGACGCCGAGGCCGATCGAGAGCGGCACGATGATGCAGAGCGCGAAGCCGGCGAGTTCCGCCGAGTTCGCCAGCCGCCCGAGCACCAATGAGAGCACCGGGACGTCGAACAGGAACGAATTGCCCCAGTGCCCGGTGAGGAAGCCGGTCAGCCATGCCCAGTAGCGCACGATCAGCGGGCGATCGACGCCAAGCTGCTGATCGAGTGCTGCGACCTGCGCGTTCGTGGCATAGGGGCCCAGGATCGTTCGCCCCACGTCGCCCGGAAGGATCTGCGCGATCGTGAACAGGATGAGCGAGACAAGAACGAGCGTGACCAGCGCAAGCCCCGCGCGCCGGACCAGGAATCGCAGCATGGCGGTGCGCGGGCCGCCGCTTACGAGAGCCAGACCCCCCGCAGGTCGAGAAAGTTGTCCGGCGCCGCCGCCAGCCCGTGGACCGACTTGGCCGTCGCCCGGCGTGCCGAAATCCAGTAGCCGATCGCGACCGGCACCTCCTCGTTCTGGATCGTCGCCATCTGCGCGGCGAGCTTCTGCCGTTTCTGATGATCGAGCTCCGCGTTGTAGCTGGCAAAGGCGCTGTCGAATGTCTTGTCGCACCAGTGCGCGGAGTTCCACGCGGCACCGCAGGGAAACTCGGGAATGATCGCCTGGCTGGCCGTGCCTCGGGCCGCCCAGTCGGTCATGCCGAACGGCACCACGAGCCACGGCTGGTTGGCGCCCGCCCCGTAATACTGGGCGCTCGGCATGATGTTCAGGTTCACGTTGATCCCGGCCGGAGCACAATAGGCCTTGATGGCCACCGCGTACTGCGGCATCTCCAGCAGGTTCTCGGTAGTGAGTGTCACCGTCAGGCCCTTCGCGTGGCCGGCCTGGGCCAGCAGCGCCTTTGCCTTCTGGTAGTCCTGCTTGCGCTGCGACACATCGCGGACCGCGAGTTGGGTATCGACATAGACCGGCGCGAAGCTGTGGTCATTGGCGACGGTGGCGGCGCCGTTGAACAGCGACTTCACGATCGCTTCCCGGTCGAGACATAGTGCCACTGCCTGCCGCACCCGCTTGTCGTTGAACGGCGGCTGGTCCACCCGCATGTGCAGCGAACGATAATCCGCCGAGGCATGGGTGAGGATGTCGATCTTGGAGCTGCGCAGCAGCGCCTCGGCGCCCTTCAGGGGAACGACGGGATAGATATCGACATCGCCGGCTTGCATGGCGAGAACGGCGGATAACTCGTCGCCGAAAAATGCGACCTTCAGGGCCGCAGCGTACGGCATTCCCTTGGCCCAGTAGTGCGGATTGGCCTCGTAGGTCGCGGATTGCTGGGGCACATATTGCCGCAGGATAAATGCGCCGGTCCCGATACCGCCCTTGGTGAAAGACCCCATTTCGTAGTTCTTCGGCAGGATCGCCGATTGGTAGGCGAAGGCCGACACGAGATACGGGAAGTCCACGAATGCGGTATCGAGGTGGAAGCGCACGTCGGATTGGCCGACTTTCTCGACGTTTCCGTGCGAGAGGACGCCGTGATAGATCGACCCCGCCGACGACCCCACCTTCGGATCGAGCAGCCGCTCGAAGGTGGCCACGACGTCATCCGCCGTGAACGGCGAGCCATCGTGCCACGTGACACCCTGGCGGAGGGTGAACGTCCAGGTCTTCGGGTCCGGCGCGGCCTTCCATCCGGTCGCAAGGCGGGGATCGAGCGTCCAGTCGGCGCGCGGGTAGCAGAGATATTCCAGCGAAGGCTGAAAGGTGAAAACCTCGCCGGCGTTCGACGCCGTCACCGGCTGCGGGTTGGCCGAGGGGATCTGCGCGGCCAGCCGGATCGTGCCGCCACGCTTGACCGCGGCGGCGGGCCCGGCATTCGCCGCCCAGGCGCGAGCGCCGAGCAGTGATGCGAAGGGTGGCGAGCGACAGCCCCGCAACCGATGCACGTTGCAGCAGCCCACGTCGCGTGAGGCGACCCGCGCGAAATTCATCCAGGAGATGAACGCTGTAGTCGTCCATGAGACGCCCTCTCGTCGATTTCCACCCAGGATTGACTACACACCGGATGCACCTCAGGCGCAATCGCCGTCGTCTCTCGGATCGGCAACGCAACCTCCATGCCCCTGCGGCGCAGGCATGGACGACCGGGAGTGCATCGCCCTAGGCTTGGTCGTGGACGCTTCGGGGCAGCCGCTGGCTATCACCTTGATCCCCTCTCGGCCGGCCGGCGGCCGCGGCGAGAGCGGACGGGCGAGGTCGCCATCCCTGTGCGGCTGGCGCGCGTCGCAGCCCCGGACGCACCGCTGATCCGATGAGCGAGATGCTGCTGCGGATGCGCGGGGTGCAGAAGCATTTCGGCGGCGTGCATGCGCTGCGGGGAGTTGATTTCGACCTGCGTGCCGGCGAAGTCCATGCGCTGTTGGGCGAGAACGGGGCGGGGAAGAGCACGCTGATGGGCATTCTCTCCGGTGCCGTGACACCCGATCGGGGGGACATGACGATCGATGGTGCGCCGGTGCGGTTCGCCAGTCCGCGCGAGGCGCAGGCAGCGGGGATCGCAATGATCCCGCAGGAGCTCGACCTGATCCCGGGCCTCGACATCGCGGCGAACCTGTTCCTCGGGCATGAGAAGCTGACCGCGCTGGGGATGCTCGACAGCCGTTCCATGCTGCGCGCGGCGCAGGAACGGCTGCGGACGGCGGGCGTGGCATTGGATGCGGCGCGGCCGGTGGCGGAGCTGCGCATCGGCGAGCGCCAGTTGGTGGCGATCGCGAAGGCGCTGTCGGCGGCGGCGCGCATCCTGGTGATGGACGAGCCCACCGCCGCCCTGTCGGCCGCGGAGGCGGAGCATCTGTTCGGTGTGGTGCGGGAGCTGAGCGGGCGCGGGGTGGGGGTGATCTACATCTCGCATCGGCTGGAGGAGGTCGCGCGCGTCGCCGACCGCGTGACGGTGCTGCGTGATGGTGCGGTGGTGGGCGAAACCGGCGCCGACGCGCCCCAAGCCGAGCTGGTGCGCATGCTGGTGGGCCGCCGCTTCGAGGAGCTGTTTCCACCGCGCGCGCAAACCCTCGGGCCGGAGCTGCTGCGGCTCGATCACGCGCGCTTTATCCCGCGCGCCGGGCGGGCTGGCTGGCAGGCACCGCGGGATGTGAGCCTTGTCGTGCATGGCGGCGAGATCGTCGGCCTTGCCGGGCTGATGGGGGCGGGCCGGACCGAGCTGCTGTCTGCCCTGTACGGCGCCGGCCCGCGCGGACGGTGGGCGGGACGGATCAGCATTTCCGAGCGACCCGCGCAGCTCGGCTCGATCGGCGCCGCGCGACGCGCCGGCCTCGCCTTCGTGACCGATGACCGGCGCGGCAGCGGATTGGTGCTCGGGCAATCGGTGGGGTGGAACATCGTCATGTCCACGCTGCGCCGCCTTACGCCGTTCGGGCTGATCTCGCGCGCCGCGGAAGCGACTGCCGTCAATCGTGCGATCAGTGTCCTCGACATTCGCCCCCGCCGCGCCGAGGCGGCGGTGCGCACGCTGTCGGGCGGCAATCAGCAGAAGGTGGTGTTTGCGAAGGAGCTGCTGACCGAGCCGCGCCTGCTGCTGCTGGACGAGCCGACACGCGGCGTGGACGTGGGGGCGAAGAGCGAGATCTACCATCGGCTGCGAACGCTGGCCGATCAGGGGCTGGGGGTGCTGGTGGCATCATCCGAACTGCCGGAGCTGATCGGGCTGTGCGATCGCATCGTCGTGCTGCGTGGCGGCGCGAGTGTCGCGGAGTTTGCCGGCGGCGCAGACGAGGCCGCCTTGCGGGCGGCGAGTGCGGGCGAGGCGGCGGCCGCATGAGCGAGCAAGCCGGATGAGCGAGCAACTGGTACGGCCGGCGCCGGCGCGGACGAAGCGGCGCAACCCGCTGGCCTATTTCGTCCGCTTCCAGAGCCTGATCGGGCTGGTGGTAGTGCTGGCCGGGGGTGTGGTGTTCTCGCCGCGACGGCACGGGCAAATACTGTTCCTGGCACCGGATAACGTCGGCAACATCATCCGCTCGATCTCGGAGACCGGCATCATCGCGCTTGGGATGACCTTCGTCATCATCTCCGCCGGGATCGACCTGTCGGTGGGGGCGATCCTCGGCCTGTGCAGCGTGCTCACGGCATCGCTGATGATCAACGCGGGCTGGGGGATCACGGCCACGCTGCTCGCGGTGCTGGCGGCGGGCACGCTGTTCGGCACCTTGCAAGGGGCGATCTCCACGCGCTTTGGGCTGCAGCCGTTCATCGTCACCCTCGCCGGATTGCAGGCGGCGCGCGGCCTCGCTCTCGTCGCTTCCCACGACAATTTCATCAACATCTCGTACGGCCATGGAGCAGGGTTCGCGCCGCCGGAATTCGGCGTGCTGGGGGACCGGCTGTTTGACAACATCTTCCCGGTCGCGGCACTGGTGTTCCTGGCCCTGGCGGTGGTGGCGGCACTGGTGCTGAACACCACCCGCTTCGGCCGCTACATTTATGCCGTCGGTGGCAACGAGCGGGCGGCGCGGCTGTCCGGCATTCCGGTGGCCCGCGTGAAGATCGCGGTCTATTCCATCACGGGCCTTGCCTCAGCAATCGCGGGCATCGTGCATGCCGGGCAGTTCAGTTTCGGCAGCCCAAATGACGGGGCGGGCTACGAGCTGACGGCGATCGCCGCCGTGGTGATCGGGGGCACCGATCTCTTCGGCGGGTCGGGGACCATGGTCGGCACCATCGCCGGCAGCATCATGCTCGGCGCACTCGCGAACATCCTGCAGCTGAACGACGTGAGCGCGGCCATGCAGTTGCTGGCGACCGGGGCGATCATCGTCGCCGCCGCGGCGCTGCAGAGCTTCGTCGGCCGTCGTGACCGCGAGGGGTCAGGCTGAGTGCGGCGGGAGATCGAAGGGCAACCACAACGAAGGAGACACGGTGGTGCAATCATACGGAAGCGTGACGATGCTGAAAGTGGCTTTGCCGGCCTTGGCCGTTGCGATGGCGGTGCCGCTCGTGGGCGGCGCATCCGCGGCTTTTGCGGCGGCCGGCAAGCCGATCGCCCAGACCTGCGGGCCGAAAGACCACTACGTGATCGGCTTTTCGCAGGTCGATTTCACCGAGCCGTACCGCCAGCATGTCGATAACCAGATGCAGGAGCTCATGAAGCAGTATCCCCAGTTCAAGCTGGTGATCGCGGACGGGCAGGCAAGCGTCAACACGCAGACCTCTCAGGTGGAGAATTTCATCACCCAACGCGTGGACATGCTGTTCATCTCGCCCTACGAGTCGGCACCGCTCACCCCGGTGGTCAGCCGCGCCTACAAGGCTGGGATTCCGGTGGTGACACTGGATCGCAAGACGCTGGGCAACGACTACACGACCTTCGTCGGCGGCGACAATTTCCAGATCGCCAAGCAGGCCGGGGAGTACGCTGCCAAGACGCTGCTGCCGCAGGGCGGCGACATCGCGATCCTGGAAGGGCTGCCCAGCTCCTCGCCCGCGACCGAGCGGTTGGCCGGTTTCAAGGCGGGCATCGCCGGCAATCCGAAGCTGAAGGTCGTCGCCGTGCAGCCGGTGGATTGGCTGGAGGACAAGGCGGTCACCGTCTTTGCGGCGATGTTGCAGGCGCATCCCGACATCAAGCTGGTCTATACAAGCAACGATCTGGCCGCGGCGGGCGCCTATATCGCCGCAAAAGGGGCGGGCAAGCTCGGCCAGGTAAAGATCATCGGCACCGACGGATTGCCCGGGCCGGCAGGCGGCATCCGCGCGGTGGCGGAGGGGCAATGGGCCGCGACCTATGTCTATCCCACGGGCGCCGCCCAGGCGCTCGATATCGCGAAGAAGATCCTGATCGACTGCGCCACCGCGGTGCCGAAGACGGTGACGGTGCCGACGCAGCGTGTCGATCCGGGCAACGCGAAGGAATTGTATGCGAAACTGAAGTTCTGAGGATGCCACAGCCCGCCCATCCCTCGTCCGCGGCGCGGCAGGCCATCGCCGCCGCGCTGCGGGCGAGCCTTGGCGGGGTTGCCCGCACGAGGCTCGCCTGCCTGCCGACGCCGCTGCACGAGATGCCGCGACTCGCACGCGCGCTCGGTGGTCCGCGACTGCTGATCAAGCGCGACGATCTGACCGGCCTGGCCCTTGGCGGCAACAAGGTGCGCAATTGGGAATATCGGCTCGCCGAGCTGCAGGCGGCGCAGACCGAAGTGGCCCTGATCGGGCTTGATGTGCAATCCAACTCCGCGCGGCAGTCCATTGCCGCCTGCCTGATCGGCGGCATCCGCACGATCCTGGTCCTCGAGGGGCAGAGGCCGGCGACGGTGCAGGGCAATCTGCTGATCGACTATCTGCTGGGCGCGGAGCTGCACTTCGCGGCGCATCGTGCGGAGCAGCGTGCCCTGCTCGACGCGCTCGCGCAGCGCGAACGCGCTGCCGGCCGGCGCGCGACGATCGTGAACGACAGCCCACGCTTCGCCCTCGCCTCGGCGGTCGCCTACATCGAAGCGATGCTCGAGCTGCTGGAGCAGGCAGCGGCAATGCAGGTCGAGCCGCGC
Source organism: uncultured Alphaproteobacteria bacterium (assembly GCA_963754235.1). Classification (GTDB taxonomy): domain Bacteria; phylum Pseudomonadota; class Alphaproteobacteria; order Acetobacterales; family Acetobacteraceae; genus DATAYA01. The sequence continues at coordinate 23,062 of CAVWFK010000038.1, forward strand.
CATGTCTATATCTGCTCCGGCGGCAAGGCGCTGGCGGGCCTTGCGATCGTCGAGCAGGCATTCGGCCGCGCGTTCTGCGTGCACGGCGTGACCGCGACCGCGGAATGGCAGGTGCCGGAACGCACCGCAGCGATTGCCGCCCAGGTAGTCGACGAGCTCGACCTCGGACTGAGGATCGCGCCGGCCGAGGTCACCAGTCACGCCGAGTTCGTGGGCGAGGGCTACGGGGTTCCTTCAGCCGCGGCGATCGAAGCGGTTCGGCTGTTCGCGCGCACGGAAGGTATCCTTCTCGATCCCGTCTATACCGGCAAGGCGGCGGCGGCGCTGATCGACCACATCCGCCGCGGCCGGTTCGGAGCGGACGAGGCGGTCGTGTTCATCCATACCGGCGGTGTGCCCGCCGTGTTCACGCACGCCCGACGGTTCACCGAGTGACGGCCGCTGCCTCGGTTGACAACCGGCCGCGGGTCTTTGCACTGTTTGCCGACCGCGGCACGGCGCCAATCGCCGGAGCACCGCCGGCGAGGAGGAATTGAGCCATGACATCCCGCGAGCAGCGTCGCGTTTTCCTTCGGCTCGGCGGCGTCGGCGCCGCACTGGCCGCCGCCGGCGTGCTCGATCCGCAGCGTGCGGCGGCGCAGGCCGCGCCGGAGAGTCTGCTCCGCAAGGTGCTCAATCGCGGCCGCCTGATCGTCGGCACCGGCTCCACCAATCCGCCCTGGCATTTCGAGAACGAGAAGGGCGAGCTGACCGGCATGGACATCGCCATGGCCCATATCCTCGCCAAGGGGCTGTTCGACGACCCGAAGAAGATCGACTTCGTGCAGCAGGACCCGGCGGCGCGGATTCCGAACATCGCGACCGGCAAGGTGGACGTGGTCATCCAGTTCATGACCGTGACATCGGCCCGGGCACAGCTCGTGAACTTCTCGCGGCCCTATTACGTGGAGGGCGCGGCGCTACTGACCGTGCCCAAGAGCAAGTGGCAGACCTATCAGGCGCTCAAGGCGGCGGGCAAGCAGGTCCGCGCGTCGGTGCTGCAGAACGTCGGTGCCGACGATCTGGTGCATGCGGCGCTGCCCGACGCGCAGTCGATGCAGCTCGACACGCAGGCGAACGTGATCCAGGCGGTCGAGGCGGGGCGCGCCGACGTGGCCGTGGTTGATGCCTCGACGGTGAAATGGCTGGTCAAGCGCCATCCCGGCGTCTACACCAATCCGGGCCATGCCTATGAGGCGCAGCTCTACAGTGCCGCGGTGCGGCAGAACGACTTCGACTGGCTGCACTGGATCGACACCTGCTTCAATGCCGCCATGCACGGCAACGAGCCGGAGATCTACACCGCCGCCTTCGAAGAATTCTTCGGCGAGAAGCCGCCCGTGCAGAAGCCGGGCTTTCCGCCATACTAGCAGTGCGGAGCAAGGAGGGTCGGGGCTCCGCCCCGAACCCCGCCAAAGGCGCAGCCTTTGGAATCCATGATTTAAGGAATCGGGGTCTGGGGCCTGCGGCCCCAGCTGGGTCAAGGGGCGGAGCCCCTTGCCTTTAGCTTGCAGTACCACCTGAACTTCAACTTCGTCTGGAAGTATTTCGGCAAGCTCTACTGGGGGCTGGCGCTAAGTCTCGAGCTCGCGGTCGTCAGCGTGCTGATCGGCATCGTGATCGGGCTCGCGCTCGCGCTGCTCGCGACCTCGGCTGGCCGCGGCGTGCGCGCGGTGATCGCCGCCTATGTCGAGTTCATCCGCAATGTCCCGCTGCTGCTGCTGGTCTATCTGGTGTTCTATGGCATCCCCAGCATCGGCGGCTTCGCCTACAGTGCGACGACCAGCTTCGTCGCGACACTCTCGGTCTATGCCGGCGCCTATCTGGTGGAGGTGTTCCGCGCCGGGCTGGCGGCGGTGCCGAGGGGGCTGATCGACGCCGGCAAGGCGATCGGCCTCACGCCGTGGCAGCGGGTGCTCTCGGTGCGGCTGCCGACCATGTTCCGCATCGTGCTGCCCTCGCTCAGCAACGCCTTCATCTCGCTGTTCAAGGACACCTCGATCGCGTCCGTGATCGCGGTGCCGGAGCTGACCTACGGCGCGAACTGGATCTACACCAATACCTTCCGCATCGTCGAGGTGTATGCGGTGGTGACGCCGATGTACCTGGTGACCGGCTATGTGCTGCTGTTCGGGTTGCGCCGCCTGGAAGCGCGCTACGCGATCCGGGCGCGCCAATGATTGTCGCGTTCAAGGCGTTGCCGTTTCTCTGGGCCGGGCTTCTGGTGACGCTCGAAGTATCGGCCATCGCGGTCGCGGTGGCATTGGTGGCCGGCGTCATTTTCGGGGTCGGCATCACCTACGGGCCAATCTGGGTGCGGCTGCCGATCCGTGCCTTCAGCGACGTGCTGCGCGGCATACCGGTGCTGGTTCTGATCTTCTTCGTCTATTATGCGCTGCCACTCACCGGGTGGAATCTGGGCAGCCTGTGGGCCGCGACCACGGCACTCGCGCTGTTCGAGACGGCGCACGTGCTGGAGGTGGCGCGCGGGGCGCTGCAATCGATCCACCCCGGCCAGAACGAGGCCGGCAAGTCGATCGGGCTCACCTTCGAGCAGCGCATGCTCTACGTGGTGTTCCCACAGGCACTGCGCCGCTTCCTGCCGCCCTGGATCAACACCGTCGTCGATACGGTGAAGGGCAGCGCCCTGCTCTCGCTGGTCGGCATCGTCGATCTCATGCTTTCGATCCAGCAGGTGATCGGGCGCACCTTCGACCCGATGCCGCTCTATGTGCTCGGCGCGCTGATCTATTTCGCGATCAACTACGTGCTGTCCTTGACCAGCCGCCGGCTCGAGGCGCGGTTCGCCTATATCCGGGAATAGGAGGGGCGCGGTGGCCGATCCGCTGGTTCAGGTGCGCGGGCTGAAGAAATCGTTCGGTACCACCGAAGTGCTGAAGGGCATCGATCTCGACGTACACAAGGGCGATGTGGTCGGGCTGATCGGCGCCAGCGGCAGCGGCAAGACCACGCTGCTGCGCTGCATCAACCTGCTCGAGACCTACGATGCCGGCTCGATCCGGGTCGATGGGGTGGAGATCGGCTTTCGCGAGGCGGGCGGGACCAGGCGCCGCCGAGGCGAGCGCGAACTGGCGCCGATCCGCGCCGACATCGGCATGGTGTTCCAGTTGTTCAACCTGTTCCCGCATTTGAGCGCGATCGAGAACGTGATGCTGGGGTTGCGCAAGGTCCGGCGGCTGCCGAAGGCCGAGGCGCGGCGGCGCGCCGAGCAATGGCTGGTGCGGGTGGGGCTTGGCGACAAGTTCGACAGCTTGCCGATCGAGCTTTCCGGCGGTCAGCAGCAGCGCGTCGGCATCGCGCGCGCCGTCGCGATGGGACCGAAGGTGCTGCTGCTCGACGAGATCACCTCCGCCCTCGATCCCGAGCTGGTCGGAGAAGTGCTCGGCGTCGTTCGCGAGCTGGCGCGCGACGGCATCACGATGATCCTGGTGACGCACGAGATGGCGTTCGCGCGCGATGTCGGTTCGCGCATCGTGTTCATGGATGGCGGGCGCGTGGCACTCGCCGGCACGCCCGAGGAAGTGCTCGGCAACCCCTCGAGCGAGCGGCTGCGCGCCTTCCTGGCTCGGGTCGCCTGACCACGCGGAAGGCGATTGACGGCTCGTATACCTTTATACGAAGCTGTGCGATAGTCCGAGGGCGCCGGCAAACGGGTGATCGGGCAATAACGACAAATCCGGAGAGGAGGGGCTACCATGACCGATCTGACGCGTCGCGGAGTGCTGCGGGCCGGCACGGCGGGAGTGGCGGCCCTGGCCGTGCCGTCCGGGCAGGCGTTCGCGCAAGCATCACAGCCAAAGCGGGGCGGCACCGTTGTCGTCGCGACAGACGCGGCGCCGCCCTCGCTCGATGCGCAGATCACGTCGGCGCAGGAGGCGCGCGACATCAACCTGCACATGTACGAAACACTCTACGCGCGCGACGAGAACGCCTCGCCGGTGCCCGACCTCGCCCAGGGCGCGCAGATCTCCAAGGACGGCCTGACCTATGTCTTCACGCTGCGTCCGGGCGTGCGGTTCCACAACGGCAAGACGATGGGGTCGGCCGATGTCCTTGCCTCCCTCGAACGCTACCGCAAGGTGGGCGCCTCACCGGCGCTGCTCGGCGCGGTGGACCGCATCGAGGCCAGCGGTCCGCTGGAGGTGACGATCCGCCTCAAGCGCGGCCAGTCGAGCTTCATCGACAGCATCTCCTCGCCGCGCGCACCGATCGCGATCTACCCGGCCGAGGAAGCGACAAAGCCGCTGAAGGATTTCAGCTACATCGGCACCGGTCCATTCAAGTTCGTCGAATACGCGCCGGACAGCCACGTGACCCTGGAGCGCTTCGACGGCTACACGGCCAATCCCAACTACACGAAGCGGGACGGTTTCGCCGGACACAAGGTGGTCTATATCGACCGCGGCATCTGGCGCTTCATGCCGGAATCGGGGGCCCGCCTCGCGGCGATGGAAACCGGCGAGGCGACGATCGCGGAGACCGTGAACGGATCGCAGGCGAAGCAGCTCGCGGGCAAGCCGCAGTACAAGGTGCTGAAGGTCCTGCCGTTCCTGCTGCAAGTGTTCAAGTTCAACCACGCCGTCGCACCCTGCGGGGACGTGAACTTCCGCCGCGCCGTCACCGCCTGCCTCAACATGGAAGAGACGATGGCGATCGCGTATCCCGACATCAATGAGCTGGACGGTAGCTGGGTGTTCCCGAACTCGCCCTATCACACCAAGGCGGGACTCGATCTGTACAACCAGAACGATCCGGCAAAGGCCCGCGCGCTGCTGGCGAAATCGTCGTACAAGGGCGAGAAGCTCACCTTCATCGTCGATAACACCAGCAGCGATACCGATGCCGCGACCGACATCACCCAGCAGTTGGCACAGATCGGCGTGCACATCGACCTTCGCGTGGCCGACTGGCCGACCGTATCGAAGATCGGCTTGGGGCCGCAGGGCTGGCACTTCTGGACGCACGGCTTCGGCATCGAGCCATACGAAGGCCCAGCCACCGTCATGGGCGTGTGGGTGAACGGGCTGTCGCAACAGAAGGACGATCCGGTGATCGACAAGCTGTTCGCCGAGTTCGAGGCGGAGATGGACCAGGCCCGACAGAAGGAGATCTTCGCCAAGTTCCAGGCCCACATGTGGGAGGATGCGGTGGCATTGCAGCTCGGCGATTTCGGCCTGTTCCAGGTGATCAACAGCCGGTTGCAGAACTTCGCGCCGTACCGGATCCCCCGGCTGTGGGGCGACTGGCTAAGCTGAGCGGTGCTGCGGTTCATCCTGCGCCGGCTGGTGAGCTCGGTGCCGGTGCTGGCACTGGTGTCGCTGCTCGCCTTCGGCGTGATCTGGCTCGTGCCGGGCGACCCGGCTTCGGTGTTTCTCGGCCCCGGCGCGACCTCGGCACAGCTTGCCCACATGCGCCAGGAGCTGGGCCTGGATCAGCCCGTGTGGCTGCAGATGGTGGACTGGTACGGGCGCATCCTGCGCGGCAATCTCGGCCAGTCCATCCTGCTCCGCCGCGGCGTCACCGGCGCCATCATCGAGCGGCTGCCGGTGACGCTCTCGCTGACCGGGCTGGCGCTTTGCTTTGCGGTGGTGGTCGGCATCGCCGCCGGGCTGCTGGCGGCGATGAAGCACCAGAGCTGGGCCGACCAGTCGATCGTGACCTTGGCGCTGGTCGGTCTCTCGATCCCCGAGTTCTGGCTCGGCCTGATGCTCATTTTCGGTTTTGCCGTCGATCTGCGCTGGTTCCCCGCGGGCGGCTACGTGCCGATCCGGCAAAGCGTCGCCGGCTGGTGGCACAGCATGGCGCTGCCCGCCTTCACGCTGGCGGTGGTGCAGGTGGGCTTCATCGCCCGGATGACGCGCGCGGCGATGCTGGACGTGCTGCATCAGGATTTCATCCGCACCGCCGACGCCAAGGGGCTGCCGCGCGGCGTCGTGCTGGTGCGCCACGGGCTGCCGAACGCGCTGGTCCCGATCCTGACCGTGATCGGCATCATCACCGGCGGCCTGCTGGGCGGCGCCGTGGTGGTGGAGCAGGTTTTTTCTCTCCCCGGCGTCGGACGGCTGATCATCGACGCGATCCTCAGCCGCGACTTCCCGGTGATCCAGGGCGGCCTGCTGTTCCTCGCGGTGATCTATCTGGTGGTGAACCTGATCGTCGATATGCTGTACGCGCTGTTCGATCCGCGGGTGCGGCTTGTCTAGCGCAACTGTCGGCACCGCCCCCCTGGTTGGCCGGCCTGCGGGCCGCATCGCGCCGGCACTGCGCCGTCTGCTTGCCAACCGATCCTTCGTCATCGGCGCCGCCCTGGTGCTGTTCGTGGCGGTGATCGCGATCCTGGCCTCGGTGCTCGCGCCGTACGACCCGCTGCGCAGCAATTTTCGCGACCGTTTGGCGGCACCGAGTGCGGCACACTGGTTCGGCACCGACAATTTCGGCCGCGACGTGCTCTCGCGGGTGATGTACGGCGGACGCGTATCGCTGGAGATCGGCTTTCTGGTGGTGGTGTTGTGCGGCATCGCGGGCACCGCCATCGGGACCTTCGCCGGCTACTTCCGCCGCCTGGACAATCCGCTGATGCGGCTGATGGACGCAATGATGGCGTTTCCCGCCATCCTGCTCGCGATCGTCATCAGTGCGACGCTCGGCGCCTCGGTGGTCAACGCCGTGATTGCGCTTGCCATCGCCACCACGCCGCACACCGCGCGCATCGTGCGCGGCTCGGTGCTGGTGGTGCGCGAGATGGAGTATGTGGAGGCGGCGCGCGCGCTCGGCGCCGGCGATCTGCGGCTGCTGTTCGGCCACGTGCTGGTCAATGCGCTGACGCCGCTGATCGTGCGCCTGACCTACGTGTTCGCCATCGCCATCCTGGCCGAAGCGGTGCTGTCCTATATCGGCGTCGGCCCGCCGCCGCCGACCGCGACCTTCGGCAACATCATCGCCGGCGGGCGCGACTTCATGACCGCGGCCCCCTGGGTGATGATCTTCCCCGGTGTTGCAATCGTGATCTCCGTGCTGGGATTGAACCTGCTGGGCGACGGGCTGCGCGACGTGCTCGACCCGCGCATGAAGCTGTAGTGCCGTGCCGCCGCTGGTCGCGGTGGAGGGCCTGACGGTGCGACTGGCCGCGGCGGGCGAGCGCTCCTCGATCCTCGACGATGTCGGCTTCGCGGTCGCACCGGGGGAGGTGCTGGGCATCGTCGGCGAGTCCGGCAGCGGCAAGAGCGTGCTCGCGCTGTCGCTGATGGGATTGCTGCCGCCGGCACTGGCGATGTCGGCGCGGCATGTGAACCTGTTCGGCCACGACCTCGCAGGCAAGCCGCGCGCAGCGTGGCGCGCGCATCGCGGCCGTGACATGGCGATGATCTTCCAGGAGCCGATGACCTCGCTCAATCCGGTGATGCGCATCGGCACCCAGATCGAGGAGGTGCTGCGCTGGCGCGGGCGGGTCGGCCGCCGCGCCGCGCGGCGCCAGGCGATCCGGCTGCTCGAGCAGGTGGAAATCCCGGCACCGGAGAGCCGCCTTCTGGCTTACCCGCATGAACTATCGGGCGGCATGCGCCAGCGGGTGATGATCGCGATCGCGCTGGCCGCCAGCCCCAGGCTGCTGATCGCCGACGAACCGACGACCGCGCTCGACGTCACCGTGCAGGCGCAGATTCTGGAGCTGCTGCGCAGCTTGCAGCGGCAGACCGGGCTGGCGCTGATCCTGATCACTCACGATCTCGGCGTGATCGCGGAGGTCGCCGACCGGGTGATGGTGCTGTACGCCGGACGCGTCGCGGAAGTGGCGCCCGTGCGCACGATCTTCGATGCGCCGGCCCATCCGTACACGCAAGTGCTGCGCGCCTCGATCCCCGATCTCGGGCCGCGGCGGCACCGCCTGGCAACCATCCCGGGCACGGTGCCGGGCGCGCTGGAGATGCCGCCGGGCTGCCGCTTCGCGCCCCGCTGCCCGTATCGGCGCGAGGTGTGCGAGCAGGCGCCACCGGAATTGCGCGCGCTCGGTCCGGCGCACACCGTGGGCTGCCTGCGGCCGTTCGGCTACCACGCGGCGGCCGAAGTCGCGACGGAGGCGGTGGGGTGAGCGAAACCCTGATCGCCTGCACCAATTTGCACAAGCACTTCCCGTCGCGGCATGGCGGCTTCGGCGCGGCGCCGCCGGTGCGCGCGGTGGATGGCGTCGATCTCGCCATCGGCCGAGGCGAGACGCTGGGGCTGGTGGGCGAGTCCGGCTGCGGCAAATCGACGCTCGGGCGCCTGTTCCTGCGGCTGATCGAGCCCAGCGCGGGCACGATCATCCACAAGGGGATCGAGCTGACCGCCCTGCCCCGCCGCGCACTGCGCGAACGCCGGCGCGACTTGCAGATCATCTTCCAGGACCCGTTCGGCTCGCTCAATCCGCGCAAGACGGTGGGTGCCATCATCGCCGAGGCCTATGCGATCCACCACCTCGGCAGCCGCCGCGAGCGGGCGCGGCGGGTTGGCGGGATGCTGGATTTGGTGGCGCTGCCGCGCGACGCGGCCACCCGCTATCCGCACGAGTTCTCCGGCGGCCAGCGCCAGCGCGTCGGCATCGCGCGCGCGCTGGCGCTTGCGGCCGGAGTTCGTGGTCTGCGACGAAGCGGTCTCGGCACTCGATGTATCGGTGCAGTCGCAGATCATCAACCTGATGCAAGATCTGCAACAGCAGCTCGGGCTGACATATCTGTTCATCTCGCACAATCTTGCCGTGAACCGCCATATCTCCAATCGGATCGCGGTGATGTATCTCGGCCGGATCGTGGAGCTGGCGGAAACAGAAGCGCTGTTCGCGCGCCCGATGCATCCCTACACGCGGGCGCTGCTGTCGGCGGTGCCGGTCGCGCATCCCGACGCGCCGCGGCACCGCGATGTGCTGCGCGGCGACGTGCCGAGCCCGACCGCGGTGCCGAAAGGCTGCCGCTTCGCCCCGCGCTGCCGCTTCGTCGAGCCGCGTTGCCGCGAAGTGGACCCGCCGCTGGTCCGGCTCGCCGACGGCCGCCACGTCGCGTGCCTGCCGGCCGCCGACGGCACGCTGCCGCCGCCGGAGACGAACCATCATGGAGGAAAGCCGATGCCCCGTATCCTGATCGCCGAGTGCATGCAGGAAATCTCCTCGTTCAATCCGGTGCCGTCGGGGTACGAGTATTTCCGCATCCAGCGCGGCGACGAGATGCTGGCGCAACGCGGGCGCAATCTGGCGATCGGCGGCGCGCTGGCGGTGTTCGAGCAGCGCCGCGATGTCGTGGTGGTGCCGACCTACGCCGCGCGTTCCGGCAGCGCCGGCCTGCTGTCGGCGGCGGGCTGGCAGCGCTTGTCGTCGGAATTGCTGGAAGCCGTGCGCGCGCGCATCGGCGAGGTGGATGCGATCTACGTCTCGCTGCACGGCGCGATGGGCGCGAGCGGCGAACTCGATCCGGAAGGTGCCCTGCTCACGGCGATCCGCGAGATGGCGGGTCCTGCGATGCCGATCGTGGTCTCGCTCGATCTGCACGGCATCCTGACCGAGCGCATGCTGCGCCAGATCGACGGGCTGGCGATCTATCACACCTATCCGCACGTCGATTTCGCCGACACCGGCGCGCGCGCCGCGCGACTGCTGCTGGACATCATCGACCGGCAACTCGATCCGGTAATCGCGCGCGTCACCATCCCGGCGCTGGTGCGCGGCGACGAGCTGATCACCCGCACCGGCTGCTACGGCGATCTGATCCGGGAGACGCAGCGCCTCGAACGCGAGGGAAGGGCGCTGGCGGCCGGCATCATGATCGGCAACCCGTTCACCGACGTGCCGGAGCTGTGCAGCCAGGTGCTGATCGTGGCGGAGCGCGACGGCGCCTGGGCCGGGCGCGAAGCGGTGCGCCTCGCCTCCGAGTTCTGGCCACTGCGCCACCGGATGCAGGGCAAGCTGATCGCGCTCGACCGCGCGATCGCGCAGGCGCGCTGGATGGCGGGGCCGGTGGTGTTCACCGACGCGGCGGACGCGACCTCCTCGGGCGCCACCGGCGATTCGAACGCCGTCATCCTGGGCTTGCGCGAGGCCGGCTATGACAAGCGCGTGCTGGCGCAGATCGTCGATGCGCCAGCGGCGGCGGCGGCGCATGCGGCCGGTGTCGGCGCCACCATCACCGTCGGGCTGGGTGGCGCGCTCGATCAGCGTCGCTACCGGCCGATGCCGGTGACGGCGACCGTGGAATCGCTGTCGCGCGGGCACGGGCGGCTCGAGACGATGGGATCGAGCTTCGATGCCGGTCCGACCGCCGTGCTGAGCTTCGACAATTTCACGGTCGTGGTGATCAGCCGCACCGTCGGCCTGATCGACCGCGCACTCTATTACGCCAACGGCCTCGATCCGCGCAGCTTCGACCTGATCGTGGTGAAATGCCCGCACACCGAGTACCACATGTACGACGCCTGGGTGGAAAAGAACTTCAACATCGACGCGCCGGGCGCGACCTCGGCCGACCTGAACAGCCTCGGCCACACGATCTGCCGTCGCCCGATCTATCCGCTTGACGGCGATCCGCCCTTCGAACCGCGGCCGGTACTGTTCCAGGCAAATCGGCGATGAGCAGGGTTGTTGTATGAACCGCTTGCCCATCATTATGCCAGCGTGATGCCCGCGGTAATTCGCGACAACTCTCTCGGTGTCGGGAACATCCCTTGCGGGAGGGGGGCGAAAGGTGGCGGTGGCGGCGCTTGGTATCAAACGGAAGATCAGCGGGTTGTACAGCTCGGGACGACCCGCCTGCCGTCGCGATTTCAAATCAGAGTAAAAACGGCGTGGGGCCGGTCACGTGTGAGCCGTGGTGCACTCGCATCTGCTATCGTATTCCGCGAGGGGGACCGTCCCGGCCGGGAGGAAGGCCAATGCTGTATTACGAGTTCCGTATCAGCGGACGCATCTGCGGGGAATATCAGACGTTGGAGGAGGCGCTTCAGCGTGCCAGAGCGGCGGTTATCCTGGACGCCGATCTGGATCCGGAGATCATCGATCGACGCACTGGCAGGGCTTGCATGATTGCCGCCTCCAAACGCTGGCGGGACGAGATCGCGGCCCTGCTTGGCGCCTGAACCGATCCACAAAGCCCAACTCAGCCTCGCCGCCGCTCCAGCGTGCGCAGGCAGATCGAACTCGAAGCCGCGCGCGACGTTGGCCCAGGAGAACCGCGCCTCGACCAGCGCGCGCCCCGCCGCGGCCATTCGCGCCCGCAGGCCGCCATCGGCAAGCAGGCGCAGGATTGCCTCGGCGAACGGGTCCGCCTCATCGGCGAGCAGGAAATGCCGGCCGGGCACCACGTCGAGCCCTTCCACGCCGACGCCGGTGGAGACCACCGGCCGCCCCATCGCCATCGCCTCGAAGGCCTTGATCCGCGTGCCGCTGCCGACGCGCAGCGGAATGACATAGACGTGCGCCTCGGCGACCAGCGGCCGGATATCGTCCACGTAGCCGGTGAAGCGCCAGGCAAGCCCGCGATCGCGGGCGCGCGCGATCAGGCCCTCCGGCGGGTTGCGGCCGACGATCAGGGCGCGCGCGCGCGGACGCGCGCGCAGCACGGTCGGCCATATCTCGTCCATCAGAAAGCCGATGCCGTCGCTGTTCGCCCGCCAGTCCATCGCCCCGGTGAATACGATCGTGCCGCCCTGCAAAGGCACCGGCGGCGCGGAGCCGGGTGGGGAGAAGGCGTAGAACTCGGGATCGACGCCGGTGTCGATCCGCTCGATCGCACCGAGGCCGTACGCCGCGCGCAGCGCCGCTGCGTCGCGCTCGGAGACCGCGATCACGGTATCGAAGCGGCGCAGCGCCGCGCCCTCGAAGGCGCGCATTTTGCGGGCCTGGCTGCGCCACAGCCGGCGCCAGGGGCCGGCCGCGACCTCGGCGTGGCGCTCGAAGATTTCCGCCTCCACGTTGTGGGTGAAGATCGCCGAGGCGCCCGCAAGCCGCTGCGGCAGCAGCACGGCCGCATGCGGGAAATCGACCAGCACGAGATCGGGCTGATCGGCCAGCGCCGCCGCCACCGCCCGCCGCCCGGCGCGCGTGCGGTCGGTCGCGACCGCGACCGGCAACCGGCCGGCCAGCGCCAGCAGCCGCCGCAGCCGCATCCCGCGCGGCGCCGCCCAGGAGACGAAGCGGTCGCACAGGCCGGCGATGTCGGCCTCGAACTTGGCGACGTCGGCCGGCACCGGCGAGGCGAGCGCGATCTCGAACGCGCCGCTCTTCATCCGGCGCAGAATGTTGGCCGTGCGTATCTTGCCGCCCTGGTCGAGCGGGAACAGGAACCGGGGACTGACCGCAAGCAGACGCGGACAACTCACCAGCAGATGCCCTCATAGGTCACGCCGGGGCAACCCCGCAGCGCCTCGATCCCGGCCAGGTCGATCACCGCATGGCCGTCGAGGGCGGCGAGCAGCGCCGGCCGGTCCTCCGCCCCGACATGCCCGATCACCGCGATCCGGCTGCCTTCCAGCGCCGCCTCCGGGCTGCCGGCCAGCAGCCGTTCGAGATGCGGGATCTCGCGGTCGATGTAGCTGCGGTTGGCGCCGGTGAGACGCGCGAGATCGACCGAGCGGTCGAAGATGCGCAACGTGAAGCCGCGCCCGATCAGCCGCTCGGCGAGCTGCACGAAGGGCGATTCGCGCAGATCGTCGGTGCCCTGTTTGAAGGCCAGCCCGAACAGGCTCACAAGCTGCCTCCCGTGGCGTGCGATCGCAGCGTAAGCGCGCTCGACCACCGCCTGGTTGCTCGGCAGCACCTGGTCCAGGAACGGGGTCGCGACGTCGCGCGCGACCCCGAGGGCGAGGAAGCTGCGGATGTCCTTGGGCAGGCAGGACCCGCCGAAGGCGAAGCCGGGCCGCAGGTAGGCCGCGGAGACGTTCAGCTCCCGGTCCTCGCAGAACAGCCGGAACGCCGCGCGCGCATCGACGCCGTGGGCGGCCAGCACCGCCCCCGCCTCGTTGGCGAAGGCGAGCTTGACCGCGTGATAGACGTTGCTGAGGTATTTCACGCTCTCGGCGACGCGATACGGCACGACGTGAAAGGGTGCGGCGACAGACGCGTAGATTTCGCGCAACGGTGCCGCCTCGTCGCCGGCGGCGGCGCCGATCAGGGTGAAGGGCGGTGCCCGGAAATCGCGCACCGAGCTGCCTTCGCGGAGGAACTCGGGATTGCTGTAGTAGCCGAAACCCTCGCCCAGCCGTCGGCCGGATTCCTGCTCCAGGATCGGGATGACGCGCTCCTCGGCGGTGCCGGGCGGCACGGTGGAGCGCATCACGACCGCGTGGCTGCCCGGCTTCACCGCGATCGCACGGCCGATCGCGGCGGCGACCTGATCGACCGCACGCAAATCCGCGGTGCCGTTCGCCGCACTCGGGGTGCCGACGGAGATGAACGAGACCTCGGTGGCGGCAACCGCCCCGGCCGCGTCGGCGGTGGCGCGCAGATGCCCGGCGGCGACCGTCTCGGCGATGATACGGTCGATCTCCTCCTCGACGATCGGCGAGCGGCCGGCGTTCAGCCTCGCCACCTTGTCGGCGGCGACATCGACGCCCACCACCTCGTGGCCGAGGGCGGCGAGGCAGGCGCCGGAGACGGCGCCGACATAGCCGATGCCGAAGATCGAGATGCGCATGGACGGCCTCACTGCAATTCCGTCGAGATGGTGGCCGCCATTCTGCGCAAAAGCGATCTGGGACGTTGCGAATGTACGGAGGCTTACACTGCGGCGGCGGCGGCAGGCAAGCGGGGGCCGCGAATCGCTTTCGGGATTACCCCGCCGTCACTCCCCCTCCTCCGCCGCCGCCCATTCCGCGACCCGCGCAAGCCGTCCGTAATCCGAAAAGCGCGGCGCCGCGGCCGGATGCGGCCGTGAGAGATAGGGCTGGCGGGGATCGTCGAAGGCGGCGATGCGGTCGATCAGGTTGCCGCGCACCATCACCGCCGCCGCGGCAACGTCCTCCGGCTTGACCGGCGTCAGCGCGTTCCCGGGAGGCGTGGCGCCGGTCATGCACCAGTACGCGAGTTCCGCCACGTCGCCCGCGAGATCGTCGCCGAACCCGCCGGCGGCCGCCATCGCCGCCTCCAGCGTCAGTTGCGGGGCGTGGCCCCGGCGGACGTCCTCGGACTTCGGCGGCTGCCCGGTCTTGTAGTCGAGGATGGCGAGGCGCCCGTCGGCACGCCGCTCGATCCGGTCGGCGCGGGCGACGAGCTCGAACGGGCCGGCCGGGCCGGGCAGCGTCAACCGCCCTCGGACCTCGGCGGCGATCTGCGCCGGCGGCGCGTCTTTTCGCCGGTCGATCTCGGTCGCGGCGACCCAGGCGGCGATGCGACACAGGCGCGGCCGCCACCAAGCGAGCAGCGCGGGACGCAAGCCCCGCCCATCCAGCGCCGCCAGCAGCGCCGCCTCCAGCCGCGCCGGCGCGTCCGCGGTCCAGCCGGCGCCGGTTGCTTCCAGGAAACGGCGCATCCCGTCATGGACGATGCTGCCGTAATCGACCGCGTCGATTGCCTCGTCCAACGCCGGGAGCGGGCGGAGCCGCAGCACGTGGCGCGCGTGGATCGCGTAAGGGTCGCGCAGCCACGCCTCGATCTCGGTCACGCTCAGCTTGCGCGGGCGAAGGTGGACCGGCGGGCGAGGCTGCGGCGGGCGCACCGCGCGCGGCGGGCCATGAGGCTGATCGAGCGCCCGCGCCCAGCCGACCGCCGGATGCTCGGGGATCGCGCGGCCGTGGCCGCGCAGCAGCGCATCCAGGCGCACCAGCCAGCGTGCGGGCACCGCGGGCGCGCCGTCGCGCCGGTGCGGGCAGCTCAGCACCACGCGCGGTGCACCGCACGCCGCCATGACGAAATCATGCGCCATCTGCCCGACCGCGACCTCCGGCGAGGGCAGGCCGATGGCGGCGCGCAGCGTGCGGCTGAGCCAGGGGCCGGGATCGGTCGCCGGCGGCCAGACGCCTTCCGCGAGGCCGCCGAGCACGGCGACCTCCACGCTCTGCAAGCGCGCCTCCAGCAGCCCCCAGATGAACACGCGCGGATGCTCGGCGCCGCCGCGCCCGCGCAGGCTCCGGCGGCTGCGCACCACCGCGCCGGCCAGCGCCGCCTCCAGCAGCCCCGGCAGGCGCGCGGGCAATTCGGGCGGCAGGGTGGGCAGGGCCGCGAGCAGGGCGTCGAGCAGGCCCGCCAGCGCCTCCCCCTCCTCACCCGCCCACAGCCGCGCCGCCCCCTCGGATGCGTCGGTCTCTGCCAGCCCCTCGGCGGCGGCGATCAGGGCGGCGAGTGCGGCATCCGGCGCCGCGGTCTCGCGCGCCGCGATGTCGAGCGCCGGGGCGAGCCGCGCTGCGAGCCGCTCCAGCAAATCCGCGCCCGCGGCCGGCGCATCGGCCCGCGCGAGGGCGGCGCGCAGCCCGGCGATTCCCGGTGCCGGGCGCGGGCCGCGCAGGCAGGCGCGTTCCAGTGCGCGCGCGGCCGTGCGGCACGCGCGCGGGGATAGCCCGAGGGCTGCCAGCGGATGCTTGAGCAGCCCCAGCAGCGGCACCGGCGCCAGGCCCTCGGCGAGAGCCGTCGCAAGCAGGCGCAGGAACACGGCGGGCGGCGTCTCGGCGAGCGGCTCGCCGGCGCTGTCGTCTGCGACGACGCCGTAGCGCAGCAGCTCGGCTGCGACCCGTGCCGCCAGCGCCCGGTCCGGCGTGACCAGCGCCGCCCGCGCGCCCGGCGTCTCGATCGCCTGGCGTAGCACCAGCGCGATCGCGACGGCTTCTTCCTGCTGGTCGGCGGGGGCCAGGCGGGCGATGCCGGAGATGTCGAGTGCGCCCTGGCCCTGCCACTCGGCCAACGCCTCGGCCGGCAGCAGCGCGCGTTGCAGGGTCGCTACCCGTGCGGGGGACACGGCTGCCGGCTGCTCCGCAAGCTCCGCGACATCGCCGCGCGCGAATCCGAGGCCGGCGAGCAGCGCCGCGATCCCGGCCTGCGGATGCGACTCCGGCAGACATGCCCAGGCGGCGTCCGGCATCGCCCGGTCCAGCCCCGCCAACACCACCCGACCGAGCGGCGCCTTTCCGACCACCCCGATCAGGCGGGCGACGGCAGGGATCGCGCCGGTGGTGCCGGCGATCCAGACCGGGTGCGGTGGCGGCGCTTCCGCCCAGGCGCGGGCCTGCGCGTCCAGCAGCGCCAGCGGCCGGGCCGCCACATCCATCAGCCCGGTTTCGGCAAGCCAGCGCGGCCACGCCTCGGTCACGATGGCGAGGAAGCGCAGCGTCAACTGCCAGTGCGCGGCGAAGCCGGAAGCGGCGGCGTCGGGCAACCTTGCCGCAAGGTCGATTTCGGCGCGTGCGGCCTCGTCCAGAAGGATCGCCAGCTCCCGCGCCAGCAGCCACGCGCGGTCGGCCGTGGTCGGGGCACCGCCCTCGCCGCGCATCGCCAGGATCATCCGGCTCAGCACCGCGAGCCGAAGCTGCGGATCGACCGCCGGGGGAAGAAGAAGCGCGCCGGCGAGGGCCAGCGGGGTCTCGTCAATTCCGCCCAGCGCGGTGATCCGCGGCAGCAGCAGCGGCCGGCCGCCGGCGGCGCGCAGGAACGCCTCGGCGAGCGCGCGCGCCGCCCGGCGGGTCGGCAGCAGGATCAGACCCTCGGCCGGCGTGCTCCCGGTCGAGGCGAGCCAGAGTGCCGCCAGCGTGTCGAGGAACGGAAGATGCGGCGGGATGTTTTGGACGCGCATCACAGCGCCGCAAGCCGGCCCGGCCAGCCGGTGAGCACGGCCGCGCGCGCGTCGCCCCCGGCGTGGCGGAGCATGATGGTCAAAGCGTCGGCAGGCCGCAGCGGGCCGAGCCGGTCCGGCCACTCGACCAGCACGATGTCCGCGCGCGCCTCCTCCCAGCCCAGCTCGGCGAGGTCGGCCGGCCCGTTGAGCCGCCATAGATCGTAGTGATGCACGGGACCAAGCGGCGTGTCGTAGGATTGCAGCAGGGTGTAGCTGGGGCTGGGCACTTCGAGGGCCGGGTCGCCCGCGAGGTGGCGGAGGGCGGCGCGGGCGAATGCGGTCTTGCCGGCGCCCAGCGGGCCTTCGAGCAGCACCACGTCGCCCGGCTGCACGAGGTTGGCGACCGCACGGGCGAGGGAGGCGGTCGCCGCTTCGTCGGGCAGCGTGCGATGGATCGGCGAATCGGGAAGCCGCATCGACGCAGTTTGCCGCAGGCGAGTGGCCGGCAACAGGACCGGCCGAGTATCCACGATTTCGC
>CAVWFK010000039.1:0-52116 GCA_963754235.1 uncultured Alphaproteobacteria bacterium
CGCGGCCGCCCAGGCGCATTGGATCAAGCGTGGTCTTCAGCCAGGGCGCTCCCTTGCGCATCCGGCTGGAGCGGCGCTTGCCGGCACTCTCGTCGTTCTTCGGACACAGCTCCGGCCCAGGAGATCAGGTGCCCCTGGGTCGGGAAGCGGCTCATGTCGGTGCCGATCTCGGCCAGGATCACGCAGGCGCCGAGATCGCCGATGCCCGGAATGGTCTTCAACTGGGCGATCGCGGCGCGAAAGGGTTCGACATGGGCGTCGACCTCCGCGTCGATCCCGGCGATGGCTTCGTCGAGGGCGTCGATCTGCTTGAGGTGGAGGGCGAGCAGGAAGCGGTGGTGGCTGGTGACCCGCCCCCGCAACGCCTCGCGCAGGGTCTCGGGCGAGGATTTGATCCGCCGATGGGCCAGCTCGGCCAGCCTGGCGGGGTCGGTCTCGCCGGCGATCAGTGCCTCGATCATGGCCCGCCCGCTGACCCCGGTGATGTTGGAGACCGCCGAGTTGAGCTTGATGTTGGCATCTTCCAGGGTCCGTTGCAGCCGCTGGACGTGGCTGGTCCGCTCGCGCACCAGTTGCTTGCGGGTGCGCAGCAGCCCGCGTTGCTCCTGGGTTGCGGCGTCGGGGACGAAACTGCCGCGGATCAGGCCATGCGCCAGCAGATCGGCGAGCCAGGTCGCGTCGTTGACGTCGGTCTTGCGACCCGGCACGGCCTTGACGTGCGCCGCGTTGGCCAGCGTCAGCGCGAAGTCGCCGTCGCTCAGGATGTGCCAGACCGGCTTCCAGTAGACCCCGGTCGCCTCCATCGCGACATGGGTGCACGCCTCCGATGCCAGCCACTCCGACAAGGCCAGCAGATCGGTGGTCGTGGTCTTGAACGTGCGGACCTCGCGCTTGACCGTGCCGTTCGTCATGTGGCGCACACAGGCGACGACCGTCTCCCCCGCTTTCGCGGGGGCAGGCTCTTGTGGACGTCGAGGCCGGCGCAGTGCGGGTAGAGAACTTCCATGTCATCCTCCTGGCGCGCCGCCGGCGTGGGACGTCCGTCAGAAGAACTCTAAAAAACGTGCTCCGGAGCCGTCGCCGGCTCGTGGCACAATCAGGGGTGCTCAGACGTCCCGGATCCAACTGAGAAAACGGGCTCTCACGCACCAAGGAAACACCGATCTCGCTGCCGACGACGCCGCCGATCAATACCACAGGTTTCATGTCCTGGGGTCGGCAATGCCGGTGGCGAACTGAGATGATGCCCGCAGGGCGGTCGTGCAAGCTTGACGCTCGGGGGCGCCGGCCATAGCTCTTACCTGTGGTTCGTCCCGCACGACGGCCGTAGCCTACCCCGATTGCCAGCCCAACGCCTGCCGGCATCGGCTCAGACCAGATCGGCTCAGACCAGATCGGAGAACACACGATGGCTTTGAGCTCCCCCCGCTCCCCTACTCCCACGACGCGCTCTCGGCACGCGGCATGTGCCGCGAGACGATGGAGCTACACCACGACAAACACCACCAAGCCTATGTCACTGCCCTGAACGGCTTCGTCGAAAAGGAACCGTCACTGCGGGGCAAGTCGCTCGATGTGATTATTAAGACGACACACAATGACGCATCGAAGTCGGCGGTGTTCAACAATGCCGGCCAACATTGGAACCACATACTGTTTTGGCAAGCGATGGCGCCGCAAGGTGGCGGCATTCCGGGCGCTATGGAAAAGAAGCTTGTCGAGGATTTCGGCGGGGTGGATAAGTTCAAGGAGGCGTTCAAGGCTGCCGCGGTTGGTAGTTCGGCTCAGGCTGGGCGTGGCTGGTGCTGGGCAGAGACGGCAAACTGGAGGTCACTAAGACGCCCAACGGGTCCAATCCGCTGGCCACCGGAGAAGGACGGGCCCTGCTGGGATGCGATGTTTGGGAGCATAGCTACTACCTCGATTTCCGTAACCGGCGGCCTGACTACGTGCAAAACTGGCTCGACAGGATCGCTAATTACGAATTCGCGGCCGCAACGATGCGATCGGCCTGAGCGGGCGGCAATAGCGGGGCGGGCCCTTGTCGCGTGCCAGCGATGGGGGCGACCTAAGCGACGTTCGGGTGACGCAAGTGCCAGAGCCGCTCATGGGCGGCGACCAGGTTTTCCAGACTTCGGCGACGGTTGGCCTCAGGAGGTTGGGCCGGCGGCCAAGGATTCGTCCAAGAATTCGAAGGAGATCGTCCGCCGTCTCGAAGTCGCCGATATCACACGCGTGGTGGAAAGCAATTAGAACTTTGTCAGACAGCCTTCGATAATGTCGCTGAGGCCCAGTGTCCCCCTCGCGGGGCCCCGGGCAACTGGTTTGGAGCGTATCCACGTTAGCCTCGTCTGGCGTCGTTTCAGATCGTCTGTCGCTCGATCCCGGCTGCCAAGGTACGGCCGAGAAGCCGGGCGAGCATAGAGCGCAGGATGGCCTATTCGAACCAACTAGATACGTGAATCAAGAGTGATCCACCAGATAATTCTCGCCGGCCCGACGTGTTTCTGTACAATTGACGCGGTGTGCACGATTCGAGCCAGAAGCCCCACCAAAGCAGTGCTTACTCTACTGCCTGTCGTCAAATAGGGATCGGGCAGCGGTTCTCGCTCGGACTAGGCCGGGTTCAGATTGCAACATCTAGCAGCAAATCAGTAGGATACGAATGTCCGATTCCGGCGCGGCGGATTATTCGATTCGTAGATGGTCAGCTTTGTCTCAAGTTGGACAGTTCGCCGCGCTGTAGCGAGAGCGGAAGCGAGGTCATTTCAAGGGATTGGCTGGGCGTCGGGTAAGAGGGGCAAAACCCCGGGCCGGGGTCGATTTTCGCTTGCGCCGACGCGGGGCGGTTCGATTCAACGTCGATGTGGTCACCCCGCCTGACATCGATGAGCTGTCGCTTGCCGAGCTGAAGCAGCTGGTGCTGGCGTTGCTGGACGAGAACGCGGCGCAGAAACGCATGATAGCAGAGCTACGCGAGGAGATCGCGCAGCTGAAGGGACTGAAGGGCCGACCGCGGATCAAGCCGAGCGGGATGGAGAAGGGGACCACGCCCAAGCCGGCGGGCAAGCGAGCCCGGCGGCGTGGTCGCGGCAAGGCGACGCCTTGGGTCAGGGTGGAGGAACGGATCCTCAAGGCGGAGGTGCCGGCCGGCTCTCGGTTCAAGGGCTACGAGGATTTCGTGGTGCAGGATTTGGTGCTGCGGGTCGAGGTCACTCGCTATCGCCGCGAGCGCTGGCTGACGCCGGATGGACGAACGGTGATCGCGCCGTTGCCGGCCGGCGTGGCGGGCCATTTCGGTCCGGAGCTGCAGCGCTTCGTGCTGGCACAACACCACCAGGGACAGGTCACCGTGCCCCGGCTGATGGCGCAACTCCAGGCGATCGGCGTCAGCATCTCCAAGCGGCAGATCATGCGCCCGCTGATTGCGGGGCAGGAAGGGTTCCTCACCGAAGCCCGTGACGTGCTGCGCGCCGGCTTGGAGACCGCCAACTGGGTCACGGTGGACGACACCGGCGCGCGCCACAAAGGCGCCAATGGCGTCTGCACGCAGATCGGCAATGACGACTTCGCCTGGTTCGGCACCACGAACAGCAAGAGCCGGCTGAACTTCCTCGACCTGCTGCGCGCCGGCCACACCGACTACGTGGTCAACAACGCGGCGCTGACCTACATGCGCCAGCACGCGCTGGCCGGGCCGGTGATCGCCGCCCTGGCCGGACATGCCGAGACGCATTTCGCCGGCCCGGCGGCCTGGCAGGCCCATCTCGATCGGCTCGGCATCACCCAGCTGAACGTCACTCCTGACCCGGTGCGGGTCGCGACCGAGGGCGCCCTGTGGGGTAGCGTGCAGGCGCACGACTTCCTGCGGGACACCGTGATTGTCAGCGATGATGCGGGCCAGTTCGCCGTCGGCCAGCACGCGTTGTGCTGGGTTCACGCTGCGGATTCCGATGATGGCGGACGGCGATTCCGATTGAAGCCGTCCAGTGATTCCGATCCAAGGCGGACAGGGATTCCAACGGATCCCGGCCAGGGTCGTCATCGGCGTGGCTATGAGGTCAGGCGACGGCTTCGGCGTCAAGCATGAGCGCCTTGGCCGCCCGCTTTCGCAGTGACTCTCCCTTCAGCACCAAGCGGTGTGCATTGTGGACAAGCCGGTCCAGCACGGCGTCCGCGATCGTCGGATCGCCGATCACCTCGTGCCAGTGGTCGACCGGCACCTGGCTGGTGACGATGGTTGAGCTGCGGTCATGGCGGTCGTCCATGATCTCCAGCAGGTCACGGCGTTGCTCGCTGGTGAGCGGCGCCAGACCCCAGTCGTCCAAAATCAGCAGTTGCACCCGGCCGAGCGCCTTCAACAGCCGTCCGTAGCGCCCATCGCCGCGAGCCAACGCCAGCGTCTCAAGCAGCCTGGGGACACGGTGATAGACGACCGAGCGGTTGTCCCGGCACGCCTTATGGCCGAGCGCACAGGCGATCCAGGACTTGCCGACGCCGGTCGGGCCGATGACCAGCAGGTTCTGCTTGCGATCGATCCAGTCGCCAGCCGCCAGCTTCTGGAACAGCGTGCGGTCGAGACCACGGACCGCCCGCAGGTCGACGTCCTCCACGACGGCTTCCTGGCGCAGGGCGGCAAACCGCAGCCGCGCGACCAGCCGCTTGTTCTCTCGCTCCATCGCCTCGCGGTCGAGCAGCAGCGCGAGCCGTTCCTCGAAGCTCAAGGCGGCGATGTCGGGCTGTCGCCGCTGATCATCGAGCGCGCGAGCCATGCCGGTCAGGCCGAGGGCGAGCAGGCGTTCTTGCGTGGGGTGGGCGAGCATCGGGGTCCTCCTTCAGTGGTAGTAGCCGCGGCCGCGGATGTTCGCGTGCAGCAGGGGAGCGGGCTCAGGCGCCGGATCCTCGTGGAAAGCCCGGTCCAGGCCGGTGCGCAGGATCGAGGCGATCGACCCGTAGGTTCGCGCGCCGATCGTCAGCCCGCGCTGGCAGGCCGCTTCAAGCCTGGGCTCGCCGTAGGTCTTGGCCAGCTGCAGGATGCCCAGGCATGCCCGGAAGCCCTGCTCGGGGTGCGGCTTGGTGCGCATGATCGTCTCGACCAGGGCCGCCGTGCCTGGCCCGACCTGGGCGGCAAAGGACAGCAGTCGCGCCGGCGTCCAGCTGGCGTAGCGCCGATGTGCGCTTGGCATGTGCTCGGCTGTCGTCGTGTGCCGCCGCCGCAGCGTCGATCGCAGATGGGCCGCAACACGCGTGCCGGCGTGGAACACCTCGATCGTGGTGTCGGTGACGCGCGCCTCGACCACCTCGCGGATCAGCCGCGACGGCACCGAGTAGAAATGTCCGTGCACCTCGACGTGGTAGTCCGGGGCCACTCGGCAGCGCCGCCACTCGGCATAGGCGTACGGCTCGGGCGGCAGCGGCAGCAGCGCCGGCCGATCGATCGTCTCGAAGAACTCGCGGCGACTGGCACCGAGCCTGCGCATCAGCCGGGCGTTCAGATCTCCCAGCACCTCGCGGATCGCCTCGTTCAGCTCACCCAGCGACAGGCACCGGCGGTTGCGCAGCCGCGCCAGGATGAACCGCTCGACGATCAGCACCGCGACTTCGACCTTGGCTTTGTCGCGTGGGCGGCGGACCCGGGTCGGCAGCACTGCCGTGCTATAGTGGCCCGCCATCTCCTGGTAGGTGCGGTTGATACCGGGTTCGTAGCGGCAAGTCGTCGTCACCCCGGCGCGCAGGTTGTCGCATACCAGCAGCTTCGGCACGCCGCCGAGGAACGCCAGCGCATTGACGTGCGCCCCGATCCAGTCGGCCAGCCCCTCGCTCCAGCGAGCCTCCGCGTAGGTGTAGTTCGACGCACCCAGCACGGCGACGAACACGTGCGCCCGCCGCTCCTCTCCGGTCGCCCCGTCAAACACCGGCACCGTGTCGCCGGCGTAGTCGACGAACAGCTTCTCGCCGGCGACGTGGGTCTGGCGCATCGTCGCGCTGACGCCCCGCCGCCAATCGATGTAAAGGTCACAGAACCGGCTGTAGCCGTAGCCGTCCGCGTGCTCGGCCCTGTATTCCTCCCACAGCAGAACCAGGGTCACGCCCCGGCGCCGCAGCTCCGCATGGACGTGGTTCCAGTCGGGCATGACCCGCGTCGGCGCCTTGTAGAAGCCCGCGGGCGTGAACAGCCGCCGCTCCAGCTCGGCGTCGTCGATCTCCGCCGGCACCGGCCAGGTAATCCCGATCACCGACGTCCGCCGCAGGTATTCGGCGACCGTCGTGTGCCCGACCCCGACCGACCGCGCGATCGTCCGAACGCTCGCGCCGCACGCGTGCCGCAGCCGCAAAACCTCTCGTACTTTCCGCATCGACAATCTCTCGGCTGGCATCGTGTCCCCCTTGGTCGGAGGACCACGCTACCGGTCATGGGATCGCCGACTTCGGCCCCGGATGCCCCTCCTCAGGGCCGTCCGGGATCGATCGAAATCACTGTCCGGCTTCCGTCGGAATCAGTGTCCGCCTTGCGTCGGAATGACTGTCCGCCTTGGCTCGGATTCCGCATTCACGCCGAGCGGCTGGTGCACAAGCTCGACACCTTCACCGACGCCCAGCACGCCGCGCAGCAGCGCGTCCGCGACCTGATCTGGAAGTTCTACGCCGACCTGAAAGCCTACCGCACCGACCCGGCACCGCGCCGCCGCCGCCAACTCCGTGCCCGTTTCGACCGCATCTTCCGCCGCCGCACCGGCTTCGTCACCCTCGATCGCCTGCTCGCGCGGCTGCACGCCAACAAGGCCGAGCTGTTGGCCGTCCTCGACTGTCCAGAAATCCCACTGCATACCAATGGCTCAGAGCGCGACATCCGCTGCCATGTCACCAAGCGCAAGGTCAGCGGTGGCACTCGCAGCGATGACGGCCGTACCTGTCGCGATGCCTTCCTCGGCTTGGCCAAGACTTGCGCCAAGCTCGGCGTCGCCTTCTGGGATTACCTCGGCAGCAGGCTTTCCGTCCCGGGCCAACCGATCGTCCCGTCCCTGCCAGACCTCATCCGCTGCCGGGGCCAGCCCGCATAATCCTGCCGGCCCGGGGTTTTGCCCCTCTTACGGCGTCGGTCGGAATTTCTGCTGGGTTGCGGTGCCACGTCGCAGCGTTTATGTCGGCGAAAGTGGTTGCATGGACGTGGCAAATTGGCCTAGGCGTGCGGTGTCACGATCGAGTGCCGCATGTTCTTCCGCATCAAGCCGTCCGGAGAGCGCCGTTACCTGCAGATCGTCGAGAACCCGCGCGACGGCGCCCGCACGGTGCAGCGCGTGCTGGCCACCCTCGGCCGCGTCGAGGACCTCGGAGCCGACGGCAAGCTCGATGCCCTGCTGCGCTCGGGCGCCCGCTTCTGCGAGACCGCCATGCTGATCTCCAGCCTACAGGCCGGAACGCTGCAGACCAGCGCCAGTGTGCGCATCGGCGCGCCGATGGTCTTCGGCCGGTTGTGGGAACAGACCGGCTGTCGCGCGGTGATCGAGCGGCTCGCCGCCGGGCGCGGCTTCTGCTTTGCGCTGGAACGCGCGGTGTTTGCCAGCGTGCTGCATCGGCTGGTGGTCTCCGGCTCCGATCGCGCCGGCGAGAAATGGCTGGATGCCTATCACATCGACGGCGCCGACGGCCTGGAGCTGCACCAGCTGTATCGGGCGATGGCCTGGCTGGGCGAAGAGCTGCCGGCGGGTCAGCAGGACGGCGCCACGCCGTTCGCGCCCCGCTGCACCAAGGACCTGATCGAGGAGCGATTGTTCGCGCATCGGCGTGACCTGTTCAGCCGGCTCGACCTGGTGTTCATGGACACCACCAGCCTCTCCTTCGAAGGCCAGGGCGGGCAAACGCTGGGACAGCACGGCTACAGCAAGGACCACCGGCCGGATCTGCGGCAGATGATCCTCGCCGTGCTGATTGACGGCGACGGCCGGCCGGTGTGCTCGGAGATGTGGCCCGGCAACACCGCCGATGTGATCAGCCTGGTGCCGGTGATCGACCGCCTGCGTCGGCGCTTCGCCATCGGCCGCGTCTGCATCGTCGCTGATCGCGGTATGATCGGGCCCCAACGCGCGAGCGCGTTGGGTTCCCGCAGCGCCGCGACGATCGCAGCGTTGGAGGCGCGAGGTCTGCTCTACATCCTCGGCGTACGCGAGCGAACCGACAAGCTGGTGCGCGATGTCGTGCTCAACGATGCCGCTCCCTTCGTGCCGCTCACCATGGAGAAGCGCGGCCGGGACACCGACTACGGCGCCAAGGCGGTTGGGCTGGGCGGCCAGCGCTACATCGTTTGCATCAATCACCAGGAGGCGGAGAAGGACGCCGCCGAGCGCGCCGCTATCCTCACGGCATTGGAGCGCCAACTGCACAGAGGCGACAAGGCGCTGGTCGGCAATGCCGGCTATCGCCGCTTCCTCAAGACCGTGGGCGAGGGTCACTTCGCGATCGATCGCGCCAAGGCTGAGGAAGACGCACGCTTCGCTGGCGTGTTCGTGCTGCGCACCAACACCGATCTCAACCCGCTCGCTGCGATGCTGCGCTACAAGCAGCTCTGGACCGTCGAGCAAACTTTCCGCACCGCCAAGCACCTGCTCACCACACGGCCGATCTTCCACAAGCTGGACGAGACCATCCGCGGCCATGTGTTCTGCAGCTTTCTCGCCCTCGTGATCAAGGCCGAACTGGACGCCCGCATCGCCGCACTCGGCCACCACGGATCATGGCCGGCCATCATCACCGATCTCGACGCCCTGACCGAAACGGAGGTCGAGCAGCACGGCAAGCGTTTCCTGCTGCGCTCCGCTCCCAGACCTGCCGCCAGCCTCGCACTGCGCGCGGCGGGTGTGGCCCTGCCGCCGACCGTGCAGGCACTCGCCACAAGCTGATCGCCATCATCGGGAATGTAGTGCCAAGCCGCCGCCGCGGCGCGAATCCTCGCGCCTATTCAATTGCTTGGGTCACTGTCGAAGATGGGCTAGACGGACGAGGCACCCGGCCAGCGCGCACGCGCCATGCGATAGAGGACGTGGCGGCGCAGTGCATGGCCCTCCGGCAGGCGGGGATGGACGAAATCGTCGGCCGGATCGCGGGTCATGCCGAGCCGCCGCATCACCGCGCGCGAGCGCGCGTTGGCGGGGACGGTGAAAGACACGATCTCGGAGAGGTCCAGTTGCTCGAAGCCGAAGGCAATCGCGGCGCGAGCCGCTTCGGTGGCAAACCCGCGACCCCAGTGGGCTTGGGAGAGCCGCCAGCCGATCTCGACGGCGGGGGTGAAGGCGGCTTCGAAGGGGACCGGCTGGAGGCCAACGTACCCGATGAACTCCGCCTCGCCCCGCACCTCGACCGCCCAGGAGCCCCAGCCGTGCGCGGCGAGGTGCGCGCGCTTGCGGGCGGCGAGGGCGTCGCTGGCGGCGCGATCAAGGAGGGCGGGGAAGTGCGCCATCACCGCCGTGTCGGCGTTCATGGCGGCGAAGGCGGGAAGGTCATCGTCGCTCCAGTAGCGCAGGATGAGGCGGCGGGTGCGGAGCGGCATCAGGCGACAGCCGCCCTGTGGCGGGCCGCCCCCTGCAATCTCGCAGCCCGATGCCCGGAATCCGGGGCCAGCCGGCGTTCCAGCCAGCGCACGCACATGCTCGCCGGATAGCTGATCGCAAGATAGATGAAGAAGATAAAAGTGTACACTTGCAGGTATTTGAACGTGTCGGCCGCAATCAGTTGGCCGGTGAAAATCAGTTCGCTGATCGATATGGTGGAAACCAGCGCGGTGTCCTTGAACAGCGAAATGAAATAGTTGCCAACTGGAGGAATCACAATTCTTATAGCCTGCGGAAGGATCACCAGACGCAGCGTCATCCGGCGATGCATCCCGAGCGCCAAAGCTGCTTCCCATTGACCCTTTTCGACCGCCTGGATACCCGCCCGGAAGACCTCGCTGAGATAGGCACCGTAGTTGATGGCGAGGCCGGCGATCCCGGCCTCGATCCGGTCGAAGCGAACACCAAAGAAGGGGAATACATAGAAGATGTAGAATAATTGCAGAAGCAGCGGGCTTCCCCGGATGATTTCGACGAAAACCGAGGCCGGAACAAACAGAATGCGGCGAGGCGAGAGGCGCGCCAGCGCGAGCAACAGGCCAAACACCAATGCCACCGCCATGCTGACCAGCGTCAGGAAAACCGTGATCTCGGTCCCGCGCAGCAAGTCCGGTCCCCAGGCGATCAAATCCTTGAAGGCGGACATCGGTTACATGAATTCTCGCCGGAGGCCCTGTGCACCTACTCTCCCCAAGCCTAAAGCCGCTACGGGTTCAGAAAGAAACCGGTGGGCTGTAGGCCCCACTTCGCGAGAATGCGTGCGGCCGCGCCGTCCTTCTTCATTGCGTCATAGGTTTGATTGAATGCGGAGACGAATGCCTCATTGCCCTTGGCCACGCCAAATGCGCAGCCGGAACTTACTTTGTCCTGCGGGCGGTAGTCGGCGACCAGAGCGAATGCCAGAGCGGGATTCTGCTTCAGCGCGTAGGCGGACAGCGATGCATCCACAACCGCTGCGTCGATCCGGCCGGCCGAGAGATCCGCGAAGACGTTCTGAATCGTCGGATAGAGCTGAATCGCGATCGGCTTGCCGGCGGAGCAGGCGGCGCTCGTCTGCTTGAGCAGCTCCGCGTACGTCAGTACCTTGATACGTTCCCGCCGAGCGACCGCAGAGATCGGCGAGTGAATGCAAATTCTTAGGGTTGCCTTTCGCTACGTCCAAGGCCTCCGGATTGTAGAACGTGATCGCGGTGAAGTCGATTACCTTCTGCCGCGCTGGACGGATATACATGGCATCTCCGATCAAGCCGATCCGATCGCTCTGAATCGATGGAATGAGGCTGGCGAAAGGCATCGCAATGACCTGCAGCTTCGCGTCGATTCCCTGGCGATGCAGGAACTCCCGCAAGAGATCCGGCAGCGCTCCCGCCGCCTGCTTCGTTGTTTGGTCGACATAGGACAGCGGGGCGTCATTCGAGGTGCCGATGACCAGTACCTTGTCCTGGCGGACCCGACCGAGCAGATCCGCCGACCTGCCATCGGCGGCGCCAGCGAGAGCGAACGCCGCGGTTGCGAGGCAAAGCCGCGCGGCAAGCCGGCGCAGGGCGATGCGGTGGCGCGTCATGGCAGCACTCCTTGGCAACAATCCGAGGCGAGGCCCCAATTGCATCTTAGAAGCCGTGGGTGCGGCGCGTGAAGCCAAATTCTGCGCGAAGCGCCGATTGTCACCGCCAATCAGATGCCCTACCGTCGAGCCAAGGGATGGAGCGCGGAATGGAGGTCATTCCTGCCTGCTTTGGACGTGCCTTCCCCTTGTCTACGGGACAATCGATCGAGATCGTGACCGTGCAAGGCTCTCAGGTCGCCGATACCTGGGCGTTCAATCGGCACGATCTCTTCGAGCATCTTGCGATGGATCAGACACGTTCCGTCAACAGCACGATCCAGATCCGGCGCGGCATGGCGCTGGTCAGCAACCGCCGCAACTCCATGCTAGAACTGGAGGAGGATACGTCTCCCGGCATCCACGACACCCTGCTCTGCCCGTGCAATGCGGCAATCTACCGCGAACTGGGCTGCACCCCGGATCACCGGAGCTGTGAGCAGAATCTGCATGAGGCGCTGAGCGCACTAGGCCTTTCGATCCCGTTCACCCCGGCTCCGTTCAATCTCTTCATGAACGTGCCGGTGGCACCTGACGGGACGCTGGATCGCGCGCCTCCGCTGGCCCGGCCCGGCGATCGTGTCCGGCTTGCGTCCCGGATGGATCTTATTGTCGTCTTCTCCGCATGCCCGCAGGACGTGACACCGATCAACGGAGCGGCGCGCCGGCCGAGCGAGCTTGCCGTGCGCGTGCTCGGGTGACACGCGATCCGTCCCCCGGGGGAGCGACGAACCTGCCCGTCGACTCGCTCGACACCCCTCGCTTCTGCGGCGTCCCGACCTTCATGCGGCTGCCGTTGGCGGAGCGACTGGAGGAGCTGGACGCCGCGGTGCTCGGCCTTCCGGCCGATAGTGGTTCTCCGTTCCGGACCGGGGCGCGGTTCGGACCGAACGCGATCCGTGCGATGTCGGTGATGCTGCGACCGATCAACCCGTACCGCGGCGGATTGAACCTGTTCGCGGCGCTGCGTGTGGCCGACGCGGGCGACGCATCGGTGGTGCCGGGCTATCAGGAGGAAACGCTCGCGGCTCTGGAAAGCGGGGTCGGCCGGCTGGTCGCGGCGGGCGTAGTACCACTCTGCCTCGGCGGCGATCATTCCGTCTCTCTGCCCGCGTTGCGAGCACTGGCGCGACGGCACGGGGCGTTGGCTCTGGTCCACTTCGACAGCCATACCGACACCTGGGACCGCTATTTCGCCGACAAGCGCCATAGCGCCGGTACTCCTTTCCGTCGCGCGGCCGAGGAGGGCCTCGTCGATCCGAGGCGATCCATCCAAATCGGCATGCGCGGCTCCCTGTTCCGCCCGGATGATGTCAGTCAGTCGGAAGCGCTCGGCTATGCCGTCCTGACCACAGACCAGGTATCGGCAATGGGCACCACGGCCGTGGCGCGTGCCGTGGCGGAGCGCGTCGGTGGGGTGCCATGCTATCTCACATTCGACCTCGACTTCGTCGATCCTGCTTTTGCGCCGGGCGTGCAAACGCCCGAGGCGGGCGGCCCGAGTTCAGCCACGGTGCTGGCGCTGCTGCGCGCCCTGCCCCCGCTGGTCCTGGCCGGCGCGGATGTGGTGGAGATGAACCCGTTGTACGACGGGCCTGGGCAGGTCACGGCGCTGCTGGCCGCCACGGTGATGGCCGAGATCCTGGCAATTTTGGCGGCCGGACGGTCGCGCGCCGCTGATCAGCCGTAGCTCTCCGGTCCTCCTCGAGCCGAGAGGGTGTCCTACGTCACGCATCCCTCCTCCGCCAGCAGCGCCGCCACCGCCTCCGCCGGCACGTCGGCGCTGGTGAACGCCGCCCCGATCCCGCGTGCGAGAACGAAGATCATCCGACCGTCGCGCGTCTTCTTGTCAAGGCGCATGTGCGCGATCAGCCGCTCGGCCGAGAGGCGCCGATTCAGGACCCGCAGCTCCGACGGCAGCCCGACCGCATCGAGGTGCCTCGCCACCCGCGCCGCATCCCCCTCCGGGCAGAGTCCGAGCCGGACCGAGAGCCGGAAGGCAAGTCCCAGCCCGACCGCCACCGCCTCGCCGTGCAGCAGCGCCCCGTAGCCGCATTCGGCCTCCAGCGCATGGGCGAAGGTATGGCCGAGATTGAGCAGCGCGCGGCCGTCCGAGGGCTTTTCCTCCCGCTCGTCGTCGCCGACCACGGCCGCCTTGAACGCGCAGGCGCGCATCACCGCCTCGGCCTGGATCGCGCGCTCGCCATGCACCAGCGCGGCACCGTTGGCCTCGCACCAGGCGAACAGGGCGGCATCGGCAATCAGCCCGGCCTTGGCGATCTCGGCGTAGCCCGCGCGCAGCTCGCGTGGCGGCAGGCTGGCGAGAGTCGCGGTATCGGCCAGCACCATGCGCGGCTGGTGGAAGGCACCGACCAGGTTCTTCCCTCGCCTCGTGTTCACCCCGGTCTTGCCGCCGACGCTGCTGTCGACCTGTGCGAGCAGCGTGGTCGGCACCTGCACGAAGGGCAGGCCGCGCAGCGTCGTTGCCGCGGCAAAGCCGGCGAGGTCGCCGACCACCCCGCCGCCGAGCGCGATGACCGCGGTCCGCCGCTCGACGCCCGCTTCCAGCAGGCCATCGACGAGGCGCGCGTACGCCTCGATCGACTTCTCGGTCTCGCCCACCCCGACCACGATCGGCTGGGCGGCGATCGCGGTCTCGGCGAGGCCTTCGAGCAAAGCCGGCAGATGCAGCCGCGCCACCGTCGCGTCGGTGACCACGACCGCGCGCTTCTGCGACAGCACCGGGGCGAGCAGCGCCCCCGCCCGCGCCAGCAGCCCCTCGCCCACCACCACCTCGTAGCCGTCGCGGCCGAGTGCGACCGCAAGCCGCCGCGGCGGCGTCCAGGCGGCCAGGGCGGCGAGCACCTGGGCGGTGGTGGTATCCGGGTTCTCGTCGCCGCAATCGACCACCATATCGGCCTCGGCATAGACCGGGTGGCGCTGTGCCATCAGCCGCTCCAGCACCTCGGCGGGGTCGGTATCGACGAGCAGCGGACGGTTGCCGCGGGTCGCGACCCGGCGCAGCAGCGTGGTCAGCCGACAGCGCAGCCAGATCGAGATCGCCTCGGCGCGGATGGCACTGCGCGTCCGCGGGTCCATGAAGGCGCCGCCACCCGTCGCCAGCACGATCGGGTCGCCCGACAGCAGGCGGCGGATCACGCGGCGCTCGCCGTCGCGGAACTCGCGCTCGCCGTAGCGGTCGAACAGCTCGGGGATGGTGCAGCCGGCGGCGAGCTCGATCTCCTGGTCGGCATCGCGGAACGGCAGCCCCAGGCGCGCCGCGAGCCGCCGGCCGATCGAGGTCTTGCCGGCCCCCATCAGCCCGACCAGCACGATGCTGCGGTCGAGCGCGGCAGGAGGGAGGCTGGGCTCGACCAGCGCGGGACCATGCGCGCCGTCGCGTAGCATGAGGTTGCGTGTCATGGCGCGCGACGCTAGCACAACCGCGTGCGCGCGAGGATGCCAGCGGGGGCGGCAAAGATGCGGGTGTTCCTGGTCGTGCTGGGGCTAGGCATCATCGCGGCGGTGATCGCGGTGCTGGTGCTCGGCGCCTTCCCGCCGGCGCCGCATCCCACTGCGGTCAAGCACGTGCTGCCGAACAGCTCGTTCCAGCCGCACTCCTGAGGCCGTCTCGCGCATGGATCGCCATATCGAGGCGTTCCTGGAAATGCTCGCCGCCGAGCGGGGGGCGGCGCGCAACACGCTCGCGGCCTATGCCGGCGATCTGTCCCGGTTCGCCGCCCACGCGGCCCGCCGCGGTGAGCGGCCGGGCGCCGCATCGGCCGAAACCTTGCAGGCGTTTATGCGAGCGGAGGCCGCAGCCGGCGCCGGGCCGCGCACGCTCGCCCGCCGACGGTCGGCGCTGCGGCAATTCTTCCGCTTCCTCGCCGCCGAGGGCGTGCGCGACGGCGATCCCAGCGCCTCCCTCGATCCGCCGCGCCTGCCGCGCAGCCTGCCGAAATACCTCTCCGAAGCGGAGGTCGATGCGCTGCTCGCCGCGGCCGCGCGCCGGCCGGGCCGGTCCGGGCTGCTCGCCGTGGCGGCGCTCGAAATCATGTATGCCACAGGGCTGCGCGTCTCCGAACTGCTGGCCCTGCCCCGCGCGGCACTGGCCCCGGACGCGGCCCTGCTGCTCGTGCGCGGCAAGGGCGGACGCGAGCGGGTGGTGCCGCTGTCGGAGGCAGCAAAGCGCGCGGCGGCGGCGCTGGCGGCGGCTGGGCCGGCGCGCGGGCCATACCTGTTCGGCGGGCGCGGACGCGCGGCGATGTCGCGGCAAGGCTGCGCGCGGCTGCTCAAGCAGGTGGCGCTGGGGGCGGGGATCGAACCGCGCCGGGTCTCACCGCACGTGCTGCGCCACTCCTTCGCCTCGCACATGCTGGCCCGCGGCGCCGACCTGCGCAGCCTGCAACTGCTGCTCGGCCATGCCGATATCGCGACCACGCAGATCTACACCCACGTGCTCGCCGAGCGGCTGGCACGACTGGTCGAGGCGCACCACCCGCTGGCCCGGTCGTAGGCCGCGACTGTTCCTGCCCTGGCCGACACTCCCGCTTCCGGCTATGAGCCCGGCCCCATGCGCCATTTTCTGGACTTCGAGAAGCCGATTGCCGAGCTCGAAAGCAAGATCGAGGAGCTTCGCCGGATGTCGGAGCCCGACAGCATCAACATCGCCGACGAGGTCGGGCGGCTGACCGAGAAGGTCGATCGCCAGCTCCGCGCCACCTACGCGAAGCTTACGCCCTGGCAGAAGACGCAGGTTGCGCGCCACCCGGACCGGCCGCACGCGCTGGCGGTGATCGGAGGGCTGATCGACGGCTTCACCCCGCTCGCCGGCGACCGCGCCTTTGCCGAGGACGCGGCGGTGGTGGGCGGGCTCGGGCGGTTTCAGGGCCGCTCGGTGGTGGTGATCGGCACCGAGAAGGGCGCCGACACCGATACCCGCATCGAGCACAATTTCGGCGCGGCGCGACCTGAGGGCTACCGCAAGGCGCGGCGGCTGGTGGAGTTGGCGGGCCATTTCGGCCTGCCGCTGCTGACCTTCGTCGATACCTCCGGCGCCTATCCCGGCGTCGATGCCGAGGCGCGCGGCCAGGCCGAGGCGATCGCGCGCGCGATCGAGGCGTGCCTGGAGGCGCCGGTGCCGATCATCGCGACCATCATCGGCGAGGGCGGCTCGGGGGGTGCCATCGCGCTCGCCGCCGGCGATCGGGTGCTGATGCTGGAGCACGCGATCTATTCGGTGATCTCGCCGGAGGGCTGCGCCTCGATCCTGTGGCGGGATGCCGCGCAGGCGCCGGCCGCAGCGGAGGCGTTGCGGCTGACCGCGGAGGATCTGGATCGGCTGGCGTTGGTCGATCAGGTGATCGCCGAGCCGATGGGCGGCGCGCATCGCGACCCGCAGGCCACGATCGCGGCGATCCGAGAGGCGGTTTCGGCCCAGTTGGCGCCCCTGCTCGAATTCGGGCCGGCGGCGCTGAAGGCGAAGCGGCGCGAAAAGTTCCTCGCGATGGGGCGGGAGGCTGTCGCCTGAAGCCACCGATCTCCCCTTTCCGCAAGGCCACGGGATTCACCCAATCTTTCCCGCAATGACCAGTATCGGTGAGCGGCGCACTCCCTCTCCACCCTTGGAAGCGGAGAGGGTTGGGGAGAGGTGGGGGTCAGCGGCGATGGCCTTACCCATCGCGTGATCCGCTTTTGGAATACAGACCTGAGCGAGAACCGGGACGGGGTCTTGCGGAGGGTTCGCGCTGCGGGAAGCATCCCCCCACCTTGTGTCTTCGGAATCGGGCAGAATGAGGGTGCCAGGGGATCGGCCTTGATCCGATCCCCTGGCACGGCCCGGAGCCCGCACCACAGGGCAGGGAAGCAAGAAGATGGCACAGATGGCCCCGAGCGTGGGAGTCGATGTTTCCAAGGAGCGGCTGGATGTCGCGCTGCATCCGGACGGCGCGCAGTTCAGCGTCGGCAATGATGCCGCGGGCTGGCGCGAGCTGTGCCGGCGGCTGCGGCCGCTCGGCGTGCGCGCGATCGGCATCGAGGCGAGCGGCGGCTACGAATGCGGTGTGATCGGCGCCTTGCTGGACGCCGGCTTGCCGGTGCGCTCGGTCAATCCGTGGAACTTGCGCCAGTTCGCCAAGGCGGCGGGGATGTTGGCGAAAAACGACCGGCTGGACGCGCGGGCCATCGCTCTGTTCGTCGCCACGCTGGCGTGCCGCGCGGTGCAACGCGATCCGGCCCGCGAACATCTGGCCGAGCTGGTCAACGCGCGCCGCCAGATGGTGGATTTCAAGCAGCAGTGCGACAATCAGCTCGAGCACCTGCGGGATGCCGCGCTGCGCCGGATGCAGCAGCGCCACATCCGTCAGATCGACGCCGGCGTGGTGCGCCTCGATCGGCGCATCGTCGCGGCGATCGCCGCGGTTCCGGCGTTCGCCGCGCGTGACAAGCTGCTCCGCTCGATGCCGGGGGTCGGCCCGGTGCTCGCCGCCACCTTGCTGGCGTTGCTGCCCGAGCTGGGCCGCATCAGCAACCGCCAGATCGGCGCCCTGGTCGGGGTCGTGCCCTACGCCTTCGACAGTGGCAGGATGAAAGGCCTGCGCTGCATCTTCGGCGGCCGGGCCAGAGTTCGCCGGGTCCTGTTCATGGCGGCCCAGGCGGCCGCCCTCTGGAACCCGGTCATGAAGGCCTTCAAGCAACGCCTGCTGGCCGCCGGCAAGACGCCCAAGGTCGCCATCGTCGCGGTCATGCGCAAGCTGCTGACCACCGCCAATGCCATGCTGCGCGATGGCCAGACCTGGCGCCAGCCAGCCGCCGTATGAGAGCGTTTCTTGGTTCGGCTGAGCGCCGTCTCTTCGTCCCGGCCTGCGATCCCCCAAGGCCCCGCGCACAGGGGCGGTCAATGATGGCCGAAGGCCACCGCCGCAGGCGGCGCGCAGCGTCATTGACGGCCCCGAGCACGGGGCCAGCCTCGCCCCAGGCGGGCGCAACAGCGGAACGAAAAAGACAGTTGCTCACCCCGGCCCTCTCCGCCCCGAGGGGCGGAGAGGGAGTTGAGCGTCGCCGCTTGGGAGAAGCACCATCCGTTCAGCGACGGCGCGCGAGCCCGATCCCCACCAACCCAAGTCCGAGCCGGGCGAGCGTTCCAGGCTCGAACACCAACGCTTCGGCGAGCGAGGCGAGCAGGACGTTGCCGCCATTGTCGCCGCGCGCCGGGCCGCCGGTCTCCTCGACCAGGAGATGGCGGTCGCTGACGCCGAGATTGGTGCGCGGCGGTCCAGGGAACCCGTATCGTGTCAACATGCAACGAGCGGGCCGCGCGCTATGCCGTCAATCTCGAAATCGTCGCCGCACCCACAAAAGCGGAATTGCCCGCCCGCGTCCACGATCTGCTTGACGATGGCGAACACGTCGAAGGTCGAGCCGGCAAGTCGGTCGATCCGCGTCACCGTCACCAGGTGCGGCGGTTTTGCGTTTGGCCCATCTTTGACAGTTTGGCGCTCCGGATGGGGGGGTAAGTAACTGATTTCGTTGAGACGGAAGGGGTGTTTGGCTTGAGGTGTAGTGCCACGCAATGCGGCATTAGCTCTGGACACGTGGAGTGTTTCCCTTATCGTGTGCGCACCACATCGAGTCGGACATGTACTTCCGCAGAAAGCAGTCGCAGGGACGCATCTATCTGCAGATCGTGGAAAGCCAGAGGACCGGCGATCAAGTGCGTCAGCGGGTGATCGCGACCTTGGGCCGCCTCGATGAACTCGAAGCGAGCGGACAGCTCGACCGGCTGTTGCGCTCCGGCGCCCGCTTCGTCCAACAGGCGCTGGTTTTGGATGCGGCCAGGAATGGCGACGCTCCGGCGGTCGCGGTGCGCCGCATCGGCCCGGCACTGCTGTTCGAGCGGCTGTGGGAGGAGAGCGGCTGTCGGACCGTGATCGCGGCCTTGGCCCGCCGCCGCGGCCACCGGTTCGCGCTGGAGCGCGCGGTGTTTCTGACCGTGCTGCACCGCCTGATGCGCGGCGGCTCGGATCTGGCCGCCGATCGCTGGCGCGAGGACTACCGGATCGCCGGCGCCGACGGCCTGGAGCTGCACCAGCTGTATCGGGCGATGGCCTGGCTGGGCGAAGAGCTGCCGGCGGGTCAGCAGGACGGCGCCACGCCGTTCGCGCCCCGCTGCACCAAGGACCTGATCGAGGAGCGATTGTTCGCGCATCGGCGTGACCTGTTCAGCCGGCTCGACCTGGTGTTCATGGACACCACCAGCCTCTCCTTCGAAGGCCAGGGCGGGCAAACGCTGGGACAGCACGGCTACAGCAAGGACCACCGGCCGGATCTGCGGCAGATGATCCTCGCCGTGCTGATTGACGGCGACGGCCGGCCGGTGTGCTCGGAGATGTGGCCCGGCAACACCGCCGATGTGATCAGCCTGGTGCCGGTGATCGACCGCCTGCGTCGGCGCTTCGCCATCGGCCGCGTCTGCATCGTCGCTGATCGCGGTATGATCGGGCCCCAACGCGCGAGCGCGTTGGGTTCCCGCAGCGCCGCGACGATCGCAGCGTTGGAGGCGCGAGGTCTGCTCTACATCCTCGGCGTACGCGAGCGAACCGACAAGCTGGTGCGCGATGTCGTGCTCAACGATGCCGCTCCCTTCGTGCCGCTCACCATGGAGAAGCGCGGCCGGGACACCGACTACGGCGCCAAGGCGGTTGGGCTGGGCGGCCAGCGCTACATCGTTTGCATCAATCACCAGGAGGCGGAGAAGGACGCCGCCGAGCGCGCCGCTATCCTCACGGCATTGGAGCGCCAACTGCACAGAGGCGACAAGGCGCTGGTCGGCAATGCCGGCTATCGCCGCTTCCTCAAGACCGTGGGCGAGGGTCACTTCGCGATCGATCGCGCCAAGGCTGAGGAAGACGCACGCTTCGCTGGCGTGTTCGTGCTGCGCACCAACACCGATCTCAACCCGCTCGCTGCGATGCTGCGCTACAAGCAGCTCTGGACCGTCGAGCAAACTTTCCGCACCGCCAAGCACCTGCTCACCACACGGCCGATCTTCCACAAGCTGGACGAGACCATCCGCGGCCATGTGTTCTGCAGCTTTCTCGCCCTCGTGATCAAGGCCGAACTGGACGCCCGCATCGCCGCACTCGGCCACCACGGATCATGGCCGGCCATCATCACCGATCTCGACGCCCTGACCGAAACGGAGGTCGAGCAGCACGGCAAGCGTTTCCTGCTGCGCTCCGCTCCCAGACCTGCCGCCAGCCTCGCACTGCGCGCGGCGGGTGTGGCCCTGCCGCCGACCGTGCAGGCACTCGCCACAAGCTGATCGCCATCATCGGGAATGTAGTGCCAAGCCGCCGCCGCGGCGCGAATCCTCGCGCCTATTCAATTGCTTGGCAAAGGTCACTGTCGAAGATGGGTCAAAGGAGCATGGTCATTAAGACCGTGGCGCATAGCGGCGGAGCCGCCAACACCAATGACTACGATCGTAGTTCACCGCAGCCATCAGGTGATTCTCGGCGTCGTCAGCGGTGTCCAGCAACGCCGAGGTCATCTAGTAACTGTTTCGCCGCGATAAGATCGGCTGTACCGAAACCCTCCGTGAAGCGATCGTAGATCGGCTGGAGGCAGGCGGTGGCGTCGGCGGGGTGGCCCTGATCGCGCAGCAGGCGGGCGGGCTAGTCTAGCCCGCCTGACGCCACGCCCGCCCGGGGTTATGCCCCGGTTACCCATCGCCACCCGCTACGATAAGACCGCGCGAAACTTCCTCGCCGCCATCTATCTCGCTGCCAGCGCGATTTGGCTCAATTGACGACAGGCCCTAGTGCGCGGCCTCGGTTTACGCTTCGATCTTCACATATTCGAAGTCGCCCGGCCGGTTGTCGATCCCGGCCCTGGGTGGCGCGATCCAGCTGGCGAACGCCCCTACGTCGCGCACCGGGCGCATCAAGCTGGCCAGATATTCATTGTCGGAAGTCGACGGCAGGAACTCTTCCCATCGCCGCGCCCACTCGGCCGCGTGCATCAAGTGTCCGTCAGGGTCGGCCTCGATCGTGGCAAACCCGCCGATGCGACGATTGAACGCGACATGTGGCAAGCGCAGGCGGAAGTCGAACCCGCTGCGCTCGATAACCTTGTTCCAGCGCCAGACCCCGCCATTGCAGTCGTTGAGATAGTCATCGCGTAGTCGCATGTTCAGCGCAGAGAGCGCGGGCACTTGCTCTAACGCGATCATGCCATTGCTAAGCCGTAACACCGCGTAGACCGCATCGAGCAGCCGATGATCGTCTGTGATCTTCTCCTCGCGATATCGGCCCTTTAGGCTGGCATTGAAGGCATTCGCAGCGTTCGTGCTGATCTCGTTGCCAAACAAATCGAGCGTCAGCGAGAAGTGCAAGTTCGCCTTCTTCTAAATCGTGGGCAGATCGATCACGCCGAGCCGTCGGACGCTCTCAACGTCGGTCGCATCATCGAGCCCCGCGTGCCGCATCGCGTGACAAGTACGCTCGATGATGCGCGCAACTCCGGTCTCACCTACAAACATGTGGTGCGCTTCCTCGGTCAGCATAAATCGGCAGGTGCGGCTCAGCGGATCGAAGCCCGAATGTGCCAAGGCTGCGAGCTGCATCTTGCCGTCGCGATCCGTAAAAGTCGTAAACATGAAGAAGCTGAGCCAGTCCGGCGTCCGCTCGTTGAAGGCGCCGAGCATCCGCGGCTGATCCGTGTCGCCCGACCGCCGTCGCAGCAGGTCCTCCGCTTCCTCGCGCCCGTCGCGGCCGAAGTATTTCTGCAGCAGATAGACCACCGCCCAGAGGTGGCGACCTTCCTCAACATTGACCTGGAACAGGTTGCGCATGTCATAGAGCGAGGGCGCGGTTGCACCCAGATGCCGCTGCTGCTCGACGGATGCGGGCTCGGTATCACCCTGGATCACCAATAGGCGGCGTAGCATTGCGCGATACTCGCCGGGGACCTCTTGCCATGCCGGCTCCCCTTTATGGGTGCCGAACGGGATGACGCGCCCTTGGACGGGAGTAGCGAGCAAAATGCCCCATTTGTACTCCGGCATCCGTACGTAATCGAACTGCGCCCAGCCGCCTGGATCGACGCTGATTGCGGTCCGAAGATAGACGAGACTCTCCTGGAAGCCTTCGGGGCCCATGTGGCGCCACCAGTCGATGTAGCCGGGATGCCATGTCTCCAGCGCCTTGCGCACCCGCAGATCGTCTTTCAGCCCGACATTGTTCGGGATCAGGCCATCGTAATCCACCCGAGTGCCGTCCAGCATCACTGCCTCCCTAAACCCGATTCGTGTCGAAGCTCGCCTTGACGCCACTGCCATAACGCCTGAGTGCGCCCCGTTCGCCGACGGCGTTGGGGCGTTGAAAGATCCAGTTCTGCCAAGCGGTGAGCCGTCCAAAGATGCGCGTCTCCATCGTCTCCGGCCCGGCAAAGCGCAGGTTCGCCTCCATTGCCGTCAGCGCATCCGGCGAGAAGCTCGCGCGTTCCTCCAGCATGATGCGAACCTCGTCATCCCAGTCGATCGCATCACAGGCGAGCGTAACGAGGCCAGCCTGCGCGGCGTCCGGAGCGGGAATCGTGACGCCGATCCGTGTCTGAGCGCTCGCGAGGTTGTCAGATTCGCCGAGGAAGCGGGCGGCGAGCCGGGTCAGTCCGTTGGCCATTGGATAGGCACCGAAATTCAGCCGCGAGAGCGCCACCGACGCGGCCTCGTGGGCCAACGCGCGATCGGCGGCGAAGGCGATCTCAGCGAGCGTGCCGGCGAAGCAGCTTGCCGGCTCTATTAGTACGATCAGGCTGCGCGCCGTCAGGTCGAGGCGTGAGAGTACGCGCTTGAGATAGAGGCGGATTTCTCGCACAAGCCAGTCGCTCGCGTGTGCGTCGAGCAGCGCGTCGGCGGCGAGCACACGGTCGGCTTCACCCAATGTCCGCAATACCAGCAACCCAAGCTCCGGCTCATTAAAGCGCAGGTGCAAGATCGCGTCATCAAGGGCGCGTGCGACCGCTAGTGGCCAGAAGTCCGCACCTGCCGCGTGGATGGAGGCAATATCGCCGGGCAGCGGCGCCGATGGCGCGGCAATCGTCAGGACCGCACAATGCCGAGCGCGGTCGATGTCCACACGAAGATACGGATAGGCGAATTTGTCGCCGGCAAAGTGCCGGATTAACGGGGGCAGTTCAATGCCCACGGCGCCGTCCGGTCGGTCGGAGCGCGCCGCCAGCGCTAGCGCCCGCTCGCCCACACTGCGGTCCCAGGCGGTCGGAGGCACGACCTCGTCCACAATCCGCCACGCGACAGCACGGCGCCCGCGCACTCCCTCCTCTATAGTGCAGAACAGGTCGGCGAGATCACGGCGCACACGGCGTTTATCCGTGAGCCGGGTAAGGCCGCCCGTGCCGGGCAGCACAGCGAGCAAAGGCACTTCCGGTAGCGAGACGCTGGCGCGGCGATCGTCGATCAGCATGATGTGCTCGGTCGCAAGTGCTAGCTCGTATCCCCCGCCTGCCGCCGTGCCGCTAATCGCAGCGAGCCAGGTCTGGCCGGAATGCCGGCTGCAGTCCTCGATTGCACAACGGGTCTCGTTGGTGAACTTGCAGAAATTCACCTTGTGCGTGTGGCTCGCGCGACCGAGCATCCGGATGTTGGCCCCCGCGCAAAACACGCCCTCCTTGCCGGAGCGCAGAACCACCGCGCGCACCTCGGGGTGCTCGAAGCGTAGCCGCTGCACTGCGTCGGCGAGCTCGATATCGACGCCGAGATCGTACGAGTTGAGCTTCAGTTCGCAGCCTTGGAATAAACTGGCTCCCGCATCGACGTCCATAATCAGATGTGCGACCGGCCCGTCGGTACTCGAGGCGCCAGTGACGATAGTTATCCGGATGCCTCTGGAAATCGATCATGGTCAGGGTGCTGTTCCTTTCGTCCCTGACTCGCAGTATACTGCTACTATGCGTGCAAGCAACGGCGGAGCATCCACAGTGTCTGCGGCGGTGGTATGTCAGCCGCCGGTCAGGAAATGGCTGGATGAACCGCTTAGGATCGCGCAACGTTCACGTGCCGATCGCAGCGTGGACTTCCGCGGGGAAATTGGCCTTCCGCGATCCGGGCGGTGGCGTTGGCGGCGCTGATTCGAAGATTGGCATGGTGACGGAGTACTGACATGAGCGAACCCTGCGACCTGAGCGCCGTCGAGGCGCGTGCGCGGATCGGCGCAAAGCAGCTTTCGCCGGTGGAGCTTGTTGAGAGCTGCATTGCCCGGATCGAGGCGGTGGATCATGCCGTCAATGCCGTTGTCGCGCGGGACTTCGACCGCGCCCGTAAGGCGGCGCGCGATGCCGAGGCGGCGGTGACGGCGGGAGAGGCGCTCGGTCCACTGCACGGGCTGCCGTTCGGCGTAAAGGATCTGGAGGAAACCGCAGGCCTGCGCACCACTTACGGCAGCCCGCTATTCCGCAACTTCGTGCCGGACGCCGACTTGCGCTCCGTTGCCGCCATCCGGACCGCGGGAGGGATCGTGCTCGGCAAAACCAACACGCCGGAATGGGGCGCGGGCGCGAACACGCGCAACGCGGTCTACGGTGCTACCGGAAACCCGTTTGACCCGGAGAAGTCCGCGGCCGGCTCCTCGGGGGGCTCGGCGGCCGCGTTGGCCTGTGGAATGATGCCGATCGCGACCGGCTCCGATACGGGCGGCAGTCTCCGAAACCCAGCCGCGTTCTGCGGGGTCGTCGGCTTCCGTCCGTCGCCCGGCTTGGTGCCCAACCCTAACCGCGGGCTCGGCTGGTCGAACCTGCCGGTGCTTGGCCCGATGGCTCGCAATGTACCTGACGCGGCACTGCTGCTCTCGGCGATGACGTCGGACGATCAACACGATCCACTTGCCACAACCATCCACGGGAAGGCCGTCCGGCGTGCCGAAGACTATGCCCGACCCGCACCGTGCGACTTGTCACAGTTGCGCGTAGCACTCACGCCCGATTTCGGCTTCGCGCAGACGGAGCGGCATATCGCCGAGGTGTTCGCCGAGGCGAGCGGCCGATTCCGGCACGTCTTCGCCCGCGCCGACGAGACCACGCCGGACTGTACTGGCGCCGACGAGGCGTTCGAGGTGCTCCGCGCCCTGGGCTTCCTGCACGCCCACGCCGACAAGGTTCATCGTCGCCCCGATCAA
The DNA here is from genome assembly GCA_963754235.1 of uncultured Alphaproteobacteria bacterium. Classification (GTDB taxonomy): domain Bacteria; phylum Pseudomonadota; class Alphaproteobacteria; order Acetobacterales; family Acetobacteraceae; genus DATAYA01. The sequence continues at coordinate 25,398 of CAVWFK010000039.1, forward strand.
GTGGGGCCGAATGTGCGTGCCAATGTCGAGGAGGGCTTGCGCTACTCCGCCGCAGACGTCGCGCACGCGATGGCGTCGCAGACGGCCATCTATCATCGCTGGCAAGCGTTCTTCGGCCAGTACCGACGTCATTCTCTCGCCCGCCATCACGATCAGCCCACGACCCTGGCACGAGCTGTATCCTGCCGAGATCGATGGTCGACCGACGCGCACGTATTTCCACTGGCTGGCACTCGCGTATGCCGTGACACTGCCTGGCCATCCGGCGCTGTGCCTGCCGGTGGGTCGTGACCGCAACGCGATGCCGTTCGGATTGCAGATCGTGGGGCCGCGCGGCGGCGATGAGCTAGTCCTGTCGATCGCAGCGGCGCTCGAACGACTGCTCGCGGACGATCCGCGCACGGCGCGGCCGGTGCCAGACCTGGACAAATTGCGGGCCGCCCGGCCGATCTCGGAGATGCCCGGCTTCCTCGGTTTCGGCTAACGGCAATTCGGCGCGCCACTCGACTGCCGCCCATGACTTGGTTGACGTGGCCTTGCAGTTCTGACGAAACTGCCGGGTTTGGGTATGCTGTCATTCCAAGGTGGCGTGTCGCACGGGAGTGGGGGTATTACGTCGTGGAAGACAACGTTTCGTACCAACCTCTCCCATGAATGGCGTCTCCGGGCGTCCCGTACGAACGAGCGGATCAGCTCCGACAGAGTGCGAAGTTCCGCCTGCTCGAGCGTGCCTCAGTGTAACTGCGGCGGCTCGTCGCGGCGCCGAGGCCTGATTACGGGCCGGCCAACAAAATCAGTCGGGCAGCAATTCGTCCATATCGGCAGACCTCGCGCCCAATGCGGCCCGCCGGCGTGACAACACCGTCCGTTTCGTGGATCCATGCAATCCATGGCGTATCTCTTAGCGCGTCTGGCGCTCGCAGGCTGAGCATATTTGATGGTCGTTCAGGCGTTTCGTTTCAACTGCTTCCGGCTTATACTTCCGCCGAATCCTAAATCCGCGAGGTCCGATGCCCGCTGCGACCCACAGCCGCCTCGCCTCCTCCACGCTCCGCACGATTGCGGCACGGCGGCTATCGGAGGCGGCGGGCGTCGCGGTCGCCCTACTCGGGGCGGCCCTCCTGGTGGCGCTCGGATCCTACCACGCGCATGATCCCTCGTTCGATACCGCGACCACGCAACCCGTAGCCAATGTCGCCGGGCCGCTGGGGGCGACTGCTGCCGACCTACTGCTTCAGGGCTTCGGACTCGCCGGCGCGTTGCCGGGCGTCGCCCTGCTGGTCTGGTCGTGGCGGATCGCGTCGCAGCGACCGCTGCGTGTGGGCGTGCGCGTCGCCTCCTTGCTCGCCGCCCTACCGGGGGTCGCGGCCATGCTTGCCGCCATTGCCAGAACTGCGGGGTGGCCGACGCCGGCGGGACTGGGCGGTGCGGTGGGCGCGACCTTGAGCCAGGGCGTGGCCGCGGCAGCGCGCGGCGTGCTCGGGCCAATCGGCGCTGCCGTCGCGGCAGCGCTGGGGTTGGCGCTGGCGCTCGGGCTGGTGCTGCTGGCATTCGGCCTCGCGTTGGGCGAATGGCGCGTCGTGGCAGTGCGGACGGCGGGGGCGGCGCGGTTCTCGCTACGATACGGACGGTGCGCAGCGGGCCTGCTGAGCTGGATCGCGAGCGGGGCGGCGCGGGCGGGGGCGCCGCTGCGCCGGCTCGCCGCATCCGACAAGGACCGGCCCGCGGCTCACCGACTGGTGCCGCCGATGCCGGCAGACGATGCCGTCCGACCCCGTGCGGTCGGCATTGCAACCCCGCCATCCGCCGCCTCTGCACGCGTTGCGACATCCCCGAAACGCCTACCGCCGCGTCAGGAGAGCTTGCCGCTGCCCGAGGGCGGCTGGCAGTTCCCGCCGCTCTCATTGCTCAAGTCCCCACCGGCCCACGCCGCCGCAGGCCCCACCGAGGAAGCACTGCAGAGCAACGCCCGCCTGCTCGAAACTGTGCTGTCCGATTACGGCGTGCAGGGGGCCATCCGCGAGATCCGCCCTGGTCCGGTGGTAACGCTCTACGAACTCGAGCCCGCGCCCGGTACCCGCAGCGCGCGCGTGATCGGGCTGGCCGACGACGTCGCGCGCAGCCTCTCGGTGACGGCCGTGCGTATCGCCACCGTACCCGGCCGTAACGTCATCGGCATCGAGGTGCCCAACGCGCGGCGCGAGACCGTCTTTCTCGCCGAGCTGCTAGGTTCGGAGGATTGGGTGCGGCACCCCGGCCGGTTGGCGCTGGCGCTCGGCAAAGACATCAGCGGCGCGCCGATCGTCGCCGACCTCGCGCGGATGCCACATTTGCTGATCGCCGGCACCACCGGTTCGGGTAAGTCGGTCGGCGTGAATGCGATGATCCTAAGCCTCTTGTATCGGCATTCGCCCGACCAGTGCCGGCTGATCCTGATCGATCCGAAGATGCTGGAACTCTCGGTTTATGAGAGCATCCCGCATCTGATGGCTCCAGTGGTGACCGAGCCGAAAAAGGCCGTCACCGCGCTGAAATGGACGGTGCGCGAGATGGAGCGGCGCTACCGGGCGATGAGCCAGCTCGGCGTGCGCAACATCAGTAGCTATAACGAGCGCGTCGCCGAGGCGCTGGCGAAGGCCGAGGTGGTGACGCGCCGGGTGCAGACCGGCTTCGACGCCGAGACCGGTCGGCCGGTGTTCGACGAGCAGCCGCTCACGCTCGAAGTGCTGCCGCTCATCGTCGTCGTGATCGACGAGATGGCCGACCTGATGATGGTTGCCGGCAAGGAGATCGAGGCGGCGGTACAGCGCCTGGCGCAGATGGCGCGCGCCGCCGGCATCCACGTGGTGATGGCGACTCAGCGGCCGTCGGTTGATGTTATCACCGGCACCATCAAGGCCAATTTCCCCACCCGCATCAGCTTCCAGGTGATCAGCAAGTTCGACAGTCGCACAATCCTGGGCGAGCAGGGCGCAGAACAGCTTCTCGGCCAAGGTGACATGCTGCACATGGCGGGTGGCGGGCGGATTACACGCGTTCACGGCCCGTTCGTGACCGACCGTGAGGTGGAGAAGGTGGTCGCCTTCCTTCGCGAGCAGGCCGAGCCCGCGTATATCGAGGCGGTGACGGAGTCCGATGACGGCGAGGAAGGGGGCGCCGGGCTGGCATTGCCAGGGATCGCGGGGGCCAGTGACGGTGAGATAGCCCTGTTCGATCAGGCAGTGGCGCTGATCTCGCGCGAGGGCAAGGCTTCGACCTCATTTATCCAGCGACATTTGCAGATCGGTTACAATCGCGCCGCCAAGCTGATCGAGCAGATGGAGAGGGAGGGGGTGGTCGGCCCCGCCAACCACGTCGGCAAGCGCGAGGTGCTGCTGCGGCGCGGTGAGGAGGACTGAAACCGGCAGGAGCCGCGTTCCGGCGGCTTCTTCGCCAATTCCGGCCGCTGGGTCTTGCGCCGAGCGTCGCGCTCAGCGCCGCCAGCCGCCGCGCCAACCGCCCCAACCGCCGCCGAAACCAATTGCGACGCTACCATAGACTGGGGCGGCCGCCGCATAGGCTGGGTAATACCCGTACGGCGCGTAGGCATAGCCGGGGTAGTAGCCATAGCCATACGGGTAGTAGGCGCAGCCGCCCAGGGACACCAGCCCGAGCAGGCCGATGGCGGCACAGCGGCGGCATAGGGTACGAGGATTCATGGCTCTCTCCTCTGATGCCTCAGTTACGCGCGCTCTGTGGCGGGACGGAGGCGCGGGCCTGCTCTGCTCTTCCGTTCCAGGTCAACCCATTGTGACTTTGGTGCGTTCCACCCTGGCCTCGTTTCGCCATCTTGCTCTTCCACAATGCCATCCCCCATCCTCTCCGGGGCAGCGCGGGTACCGCAAGGAGATCGTCCATGCGCCTCCACTCCCTACCGTGCCGCCTGTGCGCGATCGCCGCGGCCGGCAGCCTGACGCTGGCGCCGATTTGGCCCGACGCCGCCTGGGCGCAGGCGGCACCGCCGCCGCCGGCGGCCGGGCAGAGCGCCGCCGCGGGCCTGAACCAGGTGCCGCCGACGCGGGCCGGGCGGCTTGCGCAGATCAACGGCACGGTCTCGTTCCACGCCGCCGAGGACACGCAGTGGAGCCCGGCTGTGCTGAACTACCCGGTCACCACGGGCAATTCGTTCTGGACCGAGCCGCAGGCGCAGGCGGCGCTGGAACTCTCGGGCAATCGCTTCATGATGATGAGCTCGACCGAGCTCGACGTGACGCAGCTCGACGATCACGCGTTCGCCGCCACGCTGCCGCAGGGCGAGGTGTGCATGGCGCTCTCGTTCGTTCCCGGCGGAGACACCTATGCCTTCCAGACGCCGCGCGGCCTGGTGCAGATCGCGGCGACCGGCAATATCGCGGTGGTCGCCGGCGATACCCAGAACCCGACCACGGTGCTCGTGCAGAACGGCGCGGCGCAGATCACCGGTACCAACCTCTCCCTGCAGGTCGGCGCCGGCCAGATGGCCTCGATCTCCGGCGCGGATTCGTTCCAGGGCAGTGTCGGAGCGGCACCCGGCCCCGACCCGTGCCTGCAACAGCTCCTCGCGCCCCCGCCGCCGGTGCAGACGCAGGCGACCGGCCCGGCACCAGCGCCCGCGGCCCCTTCCGTAGCGCCGCCGCCGGTGGTGCAGGAGATGACGGGATATCAGGACCTTCAGCAGTACGGGTCGTGGCAGCAGAGCAGCAGCTACGGCGCGGTCTGGTATCCGCAGGTCGCATCGAGCTGGGTGCCCTATCGCGAGGGGCGCTGGGCCTATGTGGCGCCCTGGGGTTGGACCTGGGTGGACAGCGATCCCTGGGGGTTCGCGCCATTCCATTACGGGCGCTGGATCTATGCTGGGAACCGCTGGGGCTGGGCGCCGGTCGAGCCCGGCATCGCCTACAGCGAGCCGCCGGTGTACGCGCCGGCGCTGGTTAGCTTCTTCGGCATCGGTGCCGCGGTTGCGGCGGGAGCAGCGGTCGGCGCCGCGATCGGCTACGCGTTTAGCGGCGGCAATGTGGGCTGGGTGCCACTCGGTTGGCACGAGCCGTATTATCCCTGGTATCGCGTCAACAACGGCTATCTGGGGCGGGTAAATCGCTATAACGTCACAAACCTCAACCAAGTCATCAATAACTACCACAACGTCACCTACATCAAGAACGTCCAAGTCAACAAATACGTCAACATTCAGCGCGCGGCGACGGTGGTGCCGGCACGAGCGATGGTGGAACTCGCGGCCGGTGCGGGCGGCGGTTGTGCACGTGCCGCCCGCCGAGCTGGCTCGGGCGCAGCCGGTCGTGGCACGTCAGCCGATCCGCCCGGCGGTGCAGACGATCGGCGTGGGCCGGCCCGTCGCCCAGCAGCTTCGGCTGCCTCCGGCACCGCAGGGCGCCCCGGCACGCCCGGTGGCACCTGGTCCGAAAGCGGCGGCGCAGCCGCTGCGCGGCGCGCGGCCGCCGCTGCGGCCTGCCGCCGCAACGCCGCTCGGCCGACCCGCGGCAGCCGCTCCTGGAAAGCCCGGCGAGCCGGCAAGCACACGGCCGGGCGCGCCCCCGCCGCGACCCGGCCAGCCGCCCACCCCGGCCGCGGCCCGGCCCGGCACGCCGGCGCTGCGCACGCCCGCACAGGTGCAACACGGCACCCCGCCAGTGCCGCATCCGCAACCGGCGGCTGCCCGGCCGGGCAATCCGGCAGCCACCCCGAAACCGGGCGAGCCGAATGCCGCAGCACGCCCCGGCGCGCCGGCTTTGCGCACACCTGCGGAAATCCAGCACGGCACGCTGCCGGCCGTGAGCCCGCAGCCGGCGACGGCCCGGCCGGGCGCTGCACCGGCGCGTCCGACAGAGCCGGCGCGTCCGGCACCGGCGGCGGCGCGCCCGGCCGCACCGGCGCCGCACCCGGCTCCGGTGCCGCGTCCGGCAGAGCCGGCGCGTGCGGCACCGGCGGCGGCACGGCCGGCGGCACCCGCGCCGCACCCGGCCCCGGCACCGCGTCCGGCGCCGGCGGCAGCGCGCCCGGCTGCACCGGCGCCGCGCCCCGCCCCGGCCCCAGCACCACGTCCGGCGCCGGCGCGTCCGGCTGCACCGGCGCCGCGCCCCGCCCCGGCCCCAGCACCGCGTCCGGCGCCGGCGGCGGCGCGTCCGGCTGCGCCCGCGCCGCGCCCGGCCCCAGCACCGCGTCCGGCCCCGGCTCCGGCGCCGCGACCCGCTGCCGCGCCGGCTCCGGCGCCGCATCCGCAACCGCGGCCGGAGCAGCGTAAGCCGTGACGGCAAAGCCCGCCGGTCGCCCGCCCTTCGATCTCAATCCGGAGCGGCGAGCAGCCGGCGGGCGGCGGCGCAGATCTCCGATGGCAGGTAGGGCTTGGCGACGAACAGCTCGTGCTGGCTGGGGGTCACAGGGTCCATCGCTTGGGGGCGTCCGGTCATGAAGATCACCGGTAGGTCCGGCCGGATGGCGCGCACGCGCTTGGCCAGCGCGCGGCCGTCAAGGCTGCCGGGGAGCTGGATGTCGGTCATGAGCAGGCGGATCAACGGTTCGCTCTCGAACAGCGCCGCCGCCTCGTCCCCGGTGGCGGCCTCGACCACCTGGAAGCCCTCTTCGGTGAGCGCCTCGACCAGCGTCAGGCGCACCAGGAATTCGTCCTCGACGAGAAGGATGCGTTCCCCTGTCATGCGGGTGGTGTCGCACTCGCTCCTGCCGTGGAGAATCGCACCCTGCGCCGGCGTGCGCGCGGTGCAAACTCAAGGCCGCGTGTGTGGAGCGGTTAATCGGCGGCGACGAGGAGATAGTCCTGCCAGCGCTCTCGCAAGCCGTGCTCGTTCAGCTTGCCGGTCGCGATGTGAGGCAGCTTGTCGAGCACCACCACCGCATCGGGTTTTCACCAGCTCGCGACCGCGCCGTTTTCATGGAAGGCGAGCAGGCTGTCGGGCGTGAGGGTGCTCCGTTTGCGCGACACCACCACTGGTCGCGCACCGGCAACTCGCAAGGCTTGCCCATCTCGGGAACGGCAGGCGGAACGAAACTGCCGGAGATCGGCCGGCTTGCAATTATGCGGCTCGCGCTGAATTGTGACTGCCTTTGCCAATCACCGGAGTCGCCGTGCAAGACCTCGACCTGCTGCGCCTGCACCGCCGCGTCGAGCGGCTGCTGGCACGCTGGGACAGTACCCGGAACGCCAGGCTGCACGGTGGGCGTGGTGCGCGACGGCGCGCTGGTACTGCATTGCTCGGCAGGGATGGCGAGTCTCGATCTCGGCGTGCCGATCGGAAAGGAGACAACCTTCCGCATTGCCTCGGTCAGCAAGCAGTTCACCTGCACCGCGGCCTTGCTGCTGGCCGAGGAGGGGCGACTGCATCTGGATGCGGACATCCACGACTATCTTCCACACCTGCCTGATTTTGGTGCCCGCATCACGCCCGACCACTTGATGCACAATACCAGCGGCTTGCGCGACTTCCTCGATCTGATGCGGCTTGGCGGCCTCGACCTTGCTCAGCCCTGCACGCGGGCTGACTTGATGGCGGCAATCGGTCGCCAGCATGGGCTCAATTTCCTACCGGGCAGCCGCTTTCTCTACAGCAACACCGGATTCCTGCTGCTGGGCGAGATCGTGGCGCAGGTGGCGGGCGAGCCGCTTGGTTCGTTTCTCGAGCGGCGCGTGTTCGCGCCGCTTGGGATGAACCACACGCGGCTGGCGGCGAGCACGATCGAAACGGTGACGGGGCTTGCCACCGGATATCTGCCAGATCCAAGCGGCGGTTTCGTGAAGGCGCAGCACGGTTTTCCGCTGGGCGGCGAAGGCGGACTCGTTTCCTGCATGGCCGACCTGGCATTGTGGGACCGCAATTTCGCTAGCGGGCGTGTCGGTGGCGCGGCACTGGCGGCGGCGCTGACCGAGCGGGCGCCGTTCAGCAACGGTGTACTGAATTCCTATGCGCGCGGGCTGGCAGTGACGGAGCACCGCGGCATCGCGACGGCAAGCCATGGCGGGCTGTGGCCCGGCTATCGCACCGAATTCCTGCGGCTGCCGGAGCGCGGGTTGACCGTGATCTGCCTTGCCAATTACGGCGCGATCGACCCGGCGCGCTTAGCGCGCCAGGTGGCGGACGCGGCGCTCGGGCTTGATGAGCTACCGACTTCACGGGATGCGGCGGCAATCGAGGCAATGCTCGGGCGCTGGGTGGAGCCGGACGCGCCGGCGACCGTCGAGCTGTCCCTCGATTCGGAAGGACTCGCCGTGGCGACCCAGAACGGCGTCGCTTTCGCACTGCTGCCGCTGCCCGGCGGCGGGCTGCGCGCCGCCAGCACGAGCTTCCCGTTCACCGCGAGGGCCCGCGATACGGCGCTGGAGGTGGCGTTGGACGCCGGGTACGTCGTTCGCCTGCACCGGCCGCCCGAGGACGCAGCGCTGCCTGATGGACTGGCCGGTCGCTACGAATGCGACGAGCTGGGCGCGGTCTGGACGATTGCGCCGGGACTGGATGGAACGATGGTGGCCCGAATCGCCGGGCCGCTCGCCAATGCCGGGCCCTCGGGGGTCTCTGCCATCGAAGGCGACATCATACGGGTAGCAACGCCGAGCGTGCTTTATTGCGGCTGGGCCGATGTACGGGCGCTGCGCGAGCGCAGCGGCCGGGTGAGCGGATTGCTGGTGAACGGCGGCCGGGCGCGTGGCCTGCACTTCCGGCGCCAGGGCTGAGACGCGGGCGGATCGGGTGCCGACGCGCATTCCCGATCGCGAGCTGCTGCACTGGCTGGTGGAAGACGCGCCGAGCGGCGACCGCACCAGCGACGCGCTGGGCATCTGCGCGCTGGCGGGCCATGCGGTGCTCACAGCCGGCGAGGAGATGACGCTTGCCTGCATCGAGGATGCGGTTCGCCTGCTGGAACTGGCCGGCTGCCGCGCCGCGTGCCATCTGCAGAGCGGCGCCCGCGCGGCCAAGGACGTCCGCTTGGTCTCGGCCGAGGGGACTGCCGCCGACCTGCATCGGGCGCTGCCCATCGTGCAGTCGCTGCTGGAGCACGCGGCGGGTATAGCGACCCGTGCCGCCGCCATGGTTGCCGCCGCCCGCGCCGGCGGCGAACATGCGACCGTCGCCGGCACGCGCCGCCACGCGCCTGGGTTGCGGCGGCTGGCGATGGCGGCGGCCGCGGCCGGCGGGATGGTGCCATACCGGCTCAACTTGTCCGAGACGGTCGTGGTGACGCCGGGACATGTCGCGTTCTTCGACAGCGATTCGGCACTCGCGGCGCGGCTGGCGCAGCTGCGGCGTGTGGCACCGACCTGCCGGGCGGTGGTGGTGGCCGGCAGCGTGGAGCAGGCGATCGCGCTGGCCGAGGCCGGGGTGGGCTCTGTGCAACTCGAGCGCGCTCCGCCGGACCTGGTGGCGCAGGTCGCGGCGGCGTTGGAGGGCATGCGTCGTCGGCCGCTGCTGGTCGCGGCGGGCGGTATTCATGCTGGCAACGCGGCTGCCTATGCCGCGGCAGGGGCGGATGTGCTGCTGACGTCAGCACCGTTTCTCGCCCCGCCGCGCTCGGTGCGACTTCGCATCGCGCGCGCCCGTTGACCGGCGAGCGGCGGGGGGCGACGCTGCCGCATCATTGTCCAGGGAGCTTCGAATGGCCGACGACGTGATGCCGGTACGCAATGCTGATCCCTATCGAGCGCTCGGCGTGCGGCCGTACATCAATTGCTGCGCGGTCCGCACCGTGCATGGTGGCAGCCTGATGCTGCCGCAGGTGCGGCGGGCGATTGCGGAAGCGTCCAAACAGTTCGTCAATCTCGACGAGCTGATGCAAGCGGCGGGGGCACGGCTCGCCGAACTCACCGGCGCCGAGTGGGGGATGGTGACGTGTGGCAGCGCCGCAGCACTCTCGCTCGCGACGGCCGCGTGTGTTGCCGGCAATGATCCGGTGAAGATGCTGCGGCTGCCGTTCACCGATGGAATGGTCAATCGGGTGGTGATGGTCCGCCCACAGCGCTTTGCCTACGACCAGGCGATCCGCATGATCGGCACGCGCATCGTCGAGGTCGAGACCGCGGACGAGCTAGACGCCGCGCTCGCCAAGCCGGTGGCGATGATCGCAGCACTCGGCACGCACGAGGCGCAGGGTTCGCTTCGGCTCGAGCATCTGGTGGCGGCCGCGCGGCCGCGCGGCATCCCGGTGCTGGTCGATGCCGCATCCGAGCACCTGGAACGGCCGAGCCCGTGGCTGGTGCGCGGCGCCGATCTGGTCGTGTACAGCGGCGGCAAGTTCCTGCGCGGGCCGCAGACCAGCGGGCTGCTGCTCGGGCGCAAGGCGCTGGTGCAGGCGGCGTGGCGCAATGCCTCGCCGCACCAGGCGATCGGCCGCCCGATGAAGGTCTCGAAGGAAGATGTGATCGGGGTGCTCGCCGCCCTCGAGTATTGGGTCGAGAGTCGCGATGCGGTGGCGGAGCAGCGGCGATGGCGGGCTGATTTGGCGGCGATCGCACGCGAGGTTCCGCTCGCCGCGTGCGAGGTCATCGAGCCGCAAGGCGTGGCGCGGGTGCCGAACCTTCGGGTGCGCTGGGATCGCGCGAGGCACCCGATCGACGGCGATGAACTGCGGCTCGCGCTGCTCGAAGGCGCGCCGCGGGTGATGCTGGATGACATGAGTGCGACGGCGGATTCCGTGACGATCGATCCGTTCGGCCTGCAACCGGGGGAGGCGGCGGAGGTCGGCCGTGCGATCGCGCGCGCGCTTGCCGCACCGCCGGTTCGGCGCGAGCCGGCGCCCGCGGCGGCCCAGGTCTCGGGCACCTGGGAGCTGACGACGCAGTTCCTGCATGGCGAGCGGAGCCATCGGTTGATGCTGCAACAGAATGGGTCTGCACTTTCGGGCACGCACGAATCACTGCATTTCGCTGGCCCGGTGTCGGGACAGATCGAGGGGAAGACGATTCGCTTCGACTGCGTGGCCCGCTACGAGGGGAGCAACATCACTTACCGCTTCCGCGGAACGGCCTCGAATGACGCGATGGGAGGGACGGTCGCGTTCGGCACCTCCAACGACCACCACCGGGGCGAGGTCAACCTGGCACAGTTCGGCGGAGGCGATTGGCAGGGCCGCCGCATGGCGTGACATTCAGCCGGGTTCCAGGCGGGTGCGTGCGAGATTGATGACCCGCATCGCCTCCGGCCATAATGCGTGATCGGCGAGCGCGTCAAACGGCGCCCAGACGAGCGCGCTCACGTCGTCACCTGCAACCGCATCGCCGCCGATCCAGAGAGCGGCGAAATCGAGGATCGTGTAGTGAAAGCGCACGCGCCCGTCGGGGTCGTGATGGATGCTGTCCACATGCGCGATCAGCGTGAGCGGGCCGACAGTGAGGCCGGTCTCCTCGCGAAGCTCGCGGCGCGCCGCCTCCTCGACGGTCTCGCCGAGTTCCTGCGCGCCGCCGGGCAAACTCCATTGCCCGAGCGCGGGCGCGCTGCCGCGGCGGACCAGCAGCACGGCATCGGGGCGCAGGACGACGACACCGATGCCGACGATCGGGCGGCCAGGGTATTCGCGGTCGCTCAGTGTGAGGGCAATCCCCCTGTCTTCCTCACTTCGCCGCCGCCGCGGACTTCGCGGTGAGATCGGCGAGCGTGGGGACAAAGGCGGTGCGCTTCCAGCTTCCGAGCTGATAGACCCATCCCTTGACGCGCGCCTCCAGCGCCGCTCCTCCCTTGCCGCCGGCGGCGGAGAACACAGCCCAGGCGTGCTTGGCACCTTCGTTCAGCCTCACGTGGACCACCATTCCGTCGGTCGTGGTGAACACCGCCTGACCCGCCGCCTTGCCGGGGAGCGTGGGGCCGGGGCGCACATCCTCGGACGTCAGATACTCGAACGCGCGTTGCATGTCCTCGATCTTGTAGCGGTCGAGCGCCGGATGCTGCGCCGGCGCGGTGAGCACGAGTTTTCCGTCATGGCTGGTGAAAATAAGATGCTCGCCAGATGTGTTGATATCAACTGATCTGATTTTCTCGTGCTGGATGTCGGCGACGTCGCGGTCGAGCCAGAGCGAGGGATCGGCGTCGATCTCCACCGTCCCTTCCGCGAGCCAGGCCTGCGTCTGGCCGGGCCAGCGCACGTAGATTTCCTGTGGCACGTCGCCGCCGGTGAGCACTTTGCGATGGCCGAGCACGATCGCGGCGATCGGCTTGCCCGAGGCATGCAGCACCCGCAGCAGGTCGGCGGACGATGTCGCCGATGCGGGATGGCCGAGGCCGAGAAGCTCCAGCTCGCCAGGATGATCGGTGCGCTTGCCCACCAGCCGCAGCTCGGTGAGGCCGGTCAGCACTGCGCGCAGCTTGTCGCCCTGCACCGGATAGAGGCCGCGATCCGCAACCCCCCAGCTCTTGCCGTGCTTCTCGATCACCAGCGTGTTGCCGTGATGCACGATCTCGACGCGCGCCGCGGATTGCAGCTTCGCAGCGAGACCGGGGAAGGCGAGACGGCCGCTCGCGACCTCTCCGGCCGCCGGCTGCGTGCGGGCGCCGAAATACCAGCCGCCGAGCAGCGCGACGATGCCGAGTGCCAGCAGAACCAGGCTGGTGCGCGGCTTCATGCGTGCGCTCGCCGGGCGCGGGCGCGGCGCTGGCGCCGGATGACGCCGAGTGTCATCGCAGCGATCGCGAGCAGCAGCGGCACCGCGGCGATGTCGAGCACCTTCAGCGCCGTCTCCAGCCCTGCGATGTTGCGGCGCAGGTCAAGCTGCACGAGGCGCAGCCGCTCGCGGGTCCGCACGATGTCGGTCCGCGCCGCCTCGATCTCGGCGTGCTGCGCGGGCGTGATCACGGCCGCCATCACGCCCTGCTTGCCGGTGGCGTCGGTGCGCAGCGTGCGCAGTTTGGCCTGGACGTCGGCCAGATGCGCCTCCAGCGCCTGCGCGGTGTGCTGAAACTGCGCTTCGGCGGCAGCCTGCATCCGGTCGATGCGGGTGAACGGCCGCTCGGATGGGCCGTGGCCGCGCAGCCCGATCAGCGCGTCGCCGCCGGCAAGCTGCCCGATCAGGTTGATGATGAACGGCCCGTTGTCGCTGAACGGCGTCGCCTGGCGCTGCCCGAAGAAGTCCTGCGTCTGCACCCAGAAGCGATCGGCCAGGATGTCGCTATCGGCGACAACGACGAGGTTCGCCGCCGCCTTGGTCTGCCCGATATAAGGCGGCAGGTTGGCGGCGCGCTTGGCGCCTTTGGGCAGCGCCGGCGGGCCGGAGAATGCGGAACGCAGCGCGCCGGTGATCCGGGCCGCAATCACGCGCGGCTTGCCGTCCGGCTTGAACGCCGCGAGGATCTTGCCGGGGTCGGGGATGGTGCGCACCTCGGCGGCCGGGATCATCTGCGAACGCCCGCTGCTGGAAAGGATCGGCGTGAAGTCGATCTTCGCACCCACCTCCGGCGCCAGCGCGCCGGCAGCGGCGACCGTCACCTGCTGCAGATCGCCGATCGCAGGATCGTTCTTGTCGATGCCGTCGCGGATGTTGAACCAGGCGATGTAGTTTGTGGGCCGCGCGCTTTCGTCCTCGCTGGCACGCACGCGCCAGTCGCCCGTGAGGTCGCCGACGATACGGTTGGGGTCGTAGCGAATGCCCCAGGCCTTGAACAGCGGCGCCAGATCGCTGCTGGTCTCGGTGGGCGGCTGGCCGTCGGGGCCGGGGATCGCCGCCTCGGCTTCGCTCGCCGGATCGACCATCGCCAGCAAGTGCCCGCCGCGCATCACGAACTGGTCGATCGCATAGAGCGTGGGCGGGCTGAGATGCTGCGCCTGGGCGACCAGCAGCACCTGGACAGAGGGGCCGATCACCTGCGCATCGAGCGGCACGCGCTTGATGTCGAACGTCGAGCGCAGCTCCTGCATGGTCGCCCAGGGCTGGCCGGCATCGCCCTGGCCGTGGCTCATCATCATCAGTCGCGGATTGCCGTCGAGCGGCAGCGAGCTCATTACGCCGACCACCGCGCGGTGCGGGCTGGAGAGATTCCAGACCAGATTCGTCAGATCGTATTCCAGGAAACGCGCGCGATCAGGGCTGAGGAACGTGATGGTGCGCTGCTGATCGACCATGTTGCTGCCGGCGATGCCGAAATAGACCTGATCACCGCCCTGATCGATCGGCACACCCTGCATCCCGTCGGCGAGCGCGTGGTCCTCGGTGGTGCTGTACGGCTCGGGGTCGAGGAATTGCAGCCGCACCATACCGTGCGAGATCGCGGCGTAGCGGCGGAGCATCTCGCGCACGCGGTCGGCATAGGAGCCGTAGGCCGGTAGCCGCACGCCGAGCTGCGGCGAGTAATAGAGTTTCAGCGTCACCGTCTCGCGCAGGCCGCGCAGTACCGTGCGCGTGCCGCGGGCAAGGGTGTAGATGTGCCCTTGCGTGAGGTCGAGCCGGGCATTGCCGACTCGCGCATCAGCGATCATGTTCACGCCGATCAGAATCGCCGCCAGCCCGATCACGCCGCCGATCGAGGCCCAGAGCGTGCGGGCAGGGCCACGCGCGTGCATCAGTCGGTCTTCCTATTCTCGACCACGACCACGTTCACGAACAGCCAGAAGCCGATCAGGCTGGCGAAGTAGATCAGGTCGCGCGGCTCGATCACGCCGCGCATGAACGACTGGAACCGTTCCAGCACGCCGATCCGTCGGGCCGCCTCGGCGACGCCGGGCGCGTGGCTGCTGAGGAAGTCGGTGACGACCTGAAGGCTCGCCGCGGCGAAAAAGAAGCAGACGGCGATCGCGAGCACGAAGGCGATCACCTGGTTGCGGGTCGCCGCCGACAGGGCGCTGCCGATCGCGAGGAACACGCCCGCGACCAGCACGGCGCCCGCGTAGCTTGCGACGATCACGCCGTTATCGGGTGCGCCCAGCAAGTTGACGGTGATGACGAAGGGGAAGGTCAGCACGAGTGCCAGGATGCAGAACGCCCAGGCGGCGAGGAACTTGCCGACCACGGCTTCCGTGTTGGTGATTGGCAAAGTGAGCAGCAGCTCGATCGTGCCGCTGCGTCGCTCCTCGGCCCACAGCCGCATGGTGAGCGCCGGTACCAGCAGCAGCAGCACCCAGGGCAGGAAGTTGAAGAACGGCACGAGGTCGGCCTGACCGCGGGCAAAGAAGCCGCCGAGATTGAAGGTCAGCACCCCTTGCAGCACGAGGAAAATGACGATGAACACGGCCCCGACCGGGGTCGCGAAATGGCCGCCGAGTTCCCGGCGCGCGACCAGCAGCGCGTTGCGCATCAGGCGGCCAGGCGGTGCTCGGCGGGCGCGGTGATCGTGCGGAACACGTCGTCGAGCCGGCCGGACGGGTGCGTGGCGGCTAGCGCCATCGGCGTCGCATCGGCGACAATGCGGCCGTCGGCAATGACGATGGCGCGCGTGCAGACCGCGTCCACCTCCTCGAGGATGTGGGTCGAGATCACGATTGCCTTCTGCGGCGCCATCCGCGCGATCAGTGTACGCACCTCGTGCTTCTGGTTGGGATCAAGACCGTCGGTCGGCTCGTCGAGCACGAGCACCGGCGGATCATGCAGCAGCGCCTGCGCCAGACCGACGCGACGCTTGAAGCCCTTCGACAATGTCTCGACCGGTTGCAGCAGCACCAAATCCAGGGTGGTCAGGGCAACAGCGCGTTCGATACGCGTGTGCGCCTCCGATCCCCGGAAGCCGCGCACCGCGGCCACGAACCGGAGAAAGCCCTGCACCGTCATCTCGGGATAGGTGGGTGCGCCCTCGGGCAGAAAGCCGAGCGAGCGCCGCGCCGCCAGCGCATCTTCCTGCACATCATGGCCGCAGATGCAGGCGCTTCCCTCAGTCGGCGTCATGAACCCGGCCAGCATCCGCATGGTGGTCGATTTGCCGGCGCCGTTGGGGCCGAGGAAGCCCAGCACCTCGCCGCGCGCGACCCGGAAGGAGACGCGATCCACCGCGGTGAAGCTGCCGAATCGCTTGGTCAGGCCGTCGATCTCAATGAGATCGGTCACATGCTCTCCCCCGCTCGTGCCAGGGCGCGGGAATAAAGCAATCACGGGTGTTTGCAACAGGACCACGCATTGGGTTTCGGCGGTTTAACCTGCCTGCAAGGTGCGCACGGCCCGGCCGCGCTCGAACAGGCGCAGCAGCAGCCGCACCGCCCGGCCGCGCTCGCTCTCGAGCTTGGGGTCGCGCGCGATCAGCACGGCCGCGTCCTTCGTCGCCATGTGCAGCAGACCCTCATGCTCCACGAGATCGGCGATGCGCAGTCCGGGCAGGCCGGACTGGCGTGTGCCGAGCAGCTCGCCCGGGCCGCGCAGCCGGAAATCCTCGTCGGCGATCACGAACCCGTCCTGCGTGTCGCGGAGCAGGAGCAGACGCCGCCGCGCCGCCTCGGCCAGAACATCGTCGTGCAGCAGCAGGCAAAAGCTAGCGCGATCGCCGCGACCGACACGACCGCGCAACTGATGAAGCTGGGCAAGACCGAAGCGCTCGGCGTGCTCGATCACCATCACGTTCGCCGCCGGCACATCGACGCCGACCTCGACCACGGTGGTCGCGACCAGGATGCGGATCCGCCCGGCCAGGAAATCCGCGAGTGCCTGCTCGCGCACCGCGCTCTCCTGGCGGCCGTGGGCGAGGGCAACCGCCGCGCCGAAGCGGCGGCGCAGATCGGCGAAGCGCGCCTCTGCGGCCGCGAGGTCGCTCGCCTCGCTCTCGCTCACCAGGGGGCAGACCCAATAGACCTGGGCGCCGCCGGCAATGGCGCGGGCGATGGCGTCGGCGACCTCGGGCAGCGTGCCGAGCGCGTGCAGCGTGGTGCGGATTGCCGGCCGCTCGCCGGGGTGGCCCACGAGCCGGCTGACCTCCATCTCCGCCCAGTGGGTCAGCAGCAGGGTGCGCGGGATCGGCGTGGCGGTCATCACCAGGATCTCAGTGCGCTCGCCCTTTGCCCCCAGCATCAGGCGCTGATCGACGCCGAAGCGGTGCTGCTCGTCGATCACCGCCAGAGCGAGGTCGCGGTAGGCGACGCCCTCCTGAAACAGCGCGTGAGTGCCCACGATCAGGCGCGCGGCACCGGACGCGATGTACGCAAGCAGGCGTTCGCGCGCACTCCCCTTCACCGTGCCCGTGAGCAGGGCAACCGGCACCGGGCAGATGCGGGTGAGGGTGCGGTGGTGCTGGCGTGCCAGCAGCTCGGTAGGCGCCATCAGGGCGGCCTGGGCGCCGGCCTCTGCGGCGCGAAGCATCGCCAGGGCGGCGACCAGCGTCTTGCCGGATCCAACGTCGCCTTGCAGCAAGCGCAGCATCCGGCGGGGCGCGGCGAGATCAGCGTCGATTTCTGCTAGCACCGCCGCTTGTCCTGGGGTGAGCGCATGGCCGAAGCGGGCCAGGGCGGCGTGCCGCAACCGGCCGTCACCGGCGAGTGCGCGGCCGGGGCGATCACGCTCGCGGGCGCGCGCCCAGGCGATCGCGGCCTGCTGGGCGAGCAGCTCGTCATAGGCCAGGCGGCGGCGCGGCGTCCCGTTTGGCAGTTTTTCGGGGGCTTGCAAGGCGCGCAGGGCGGCAGCGAAGTCAGGCCAGTTCTCGCGGCGTTTGAGGGCCGGGTCGTGCCACTCGGGCAGGTCGGGAATTCGGTCCAGCGCTTCGCGCATGGCCCTGCCCAGCGCCTTGGGGGAGAGCCCGGCGGTGAGCGGCCAGACCGGCTCGATCAACGGCAGCAGCTCGGGCGTGGCGGCTGGCACCACGTGTTCGGGGTGCGGCAGAGTGAGGCGGCCGTTGAAGAGTTCCAGCCGCCCGGAGACCAGCAGGCGAGCGCCGGGCGGGAATCGGTCGCGGCCGTGGCGGCCGAACAGCACGATCTCGGCGAAACCCGTGCCGTCGGTGATGACCACCCGCCAGGGTTGGCGCTCGTTGGCCGGCGGCTCGTGGCGTACGACCTCGATCGCAAGTGTGGCAATGCTGCCCGGCAGCGCCTCGCGGATCGTCGGGCGGGCCCGGCGGTCCGTGAATTGCTCGGGTAGGTGAAACAGGAGGTCGCGGATTTGCGCGCCGCCCGCCGCCTTCGCAATCAGGGAAGCAACCGAGGGGCCGACACCGCGCAGGCTGCCGAGCGGGGCCAGCAGCGGCGCGAGCGGATCGGGCGGAGCGGGCTGACACTGCACGGGACCGAGGCTATATGACGCGCGACCACATGCCGCCAGACGCCACTCTGACCGGATTCGGCCTCGACGCGCGCCGCCGTCGCATTCTGTTTCGGGCCACGCATCGCGGCACCAAGGAGGCCGACCTGCTGGTGGGCGGTTTTGTCGCTCGCCACGTCGCGGGCATGGACGAAGCGGCGCTGGATGCGATCGAGGCGGTGCTGGAGCTGCCCGACACGGACCTTGCCGACTGGCTGACCGGCCACCGCACCGTACCCGAGGACATGCAGACCGAGATGCTGCGCGCCATGCTGGCCGCTACGCCCATGCTGGCCGCTACGCGATGAGTGCCGCCACGATCTGGGGCGCGCCGGAGGGGTTCGACGCGCTGCTTCTCGCTCGCCGTCGCACCGAGCACTCCGGCAGCGTGCTGCACGTCGCGCGCGACGACGCGCGGATGGCGCGGCTGGCCGAGGCGATCGGCTTCTTCGACCCCGAGATCGAGGTGCTGCGCTTCCCCGCCTGGGACTGCCTGCCCTACGATCGCGTCTCGCCCAATCCGGCGATCGTCTCGGAGCGCGTGGCGACACTCGCACGCCTGCTAGAGCCGGCGTTGCCGCGGCGCATCGTGCTGACCACGGTGAACGCGCTGGTGCAGCGCGTGCCGCCGCGGCATGTGCTGCGTGGCGAGAGCCGCACGCTGGCCACAAACGACAGCATCGAACCCGACGCGCTGGGCCGGTTCCTCGAAGCGAACGGCTACGGCCGCAGCGGCACGGTGATGGAGCCGGGCGAGTTCGCGGTGCGCGGGGGCATCATCGACATCTTCCCGGCCGGCGAGGCCGAGCCGGTGCGAACTCGACCTGTTCGGCGACACGATCGAGAGCATCCGCCGCTTCGACCCGGCGACCCAGCGCAGCAACCGGCAAGTCGAGCGGCTGGAGGTGCGCCCGGTCTCGGGCGTGTCGCTCGATGCCGCGACGGTTGCGCGGTTCCGTGCCGGGTGGCGTGAGCAATTCGGCCCGGCAGCGGCGGAGGACCCGATCTATCAGGCGGTCTCGGACGGGCGCCGCCATCCGGGGTTGGAGCATTGGGCGCCGCTCTTTTTCGACATGATGGAGACGCTGCTCGACTATCTGCCGCAGCCGACGGTGAGCCTCGACCACCAGGCCGAGGAAGTTCTTAAATCGCGGCTGGAGATGATCGCCGACCATTACGAGGCGCGGCGGACGCTGCCGCGCGACGGCGAGGTGCCGTACCGGCCGCTGCCGCCGGATCTGCTCTATCTCGATCGCGCCGGCTGGAACGCGATGCTGGCGCATGGGCCGCTGTTGCTGTTCAGCCCCTATGGCAAGCCCGAGGCCGCGACTGGCGTCGATGCCGGCGGTCGGCCGGGGGTGATCTTCACCAGGGCGGGACAGGCGAACGTCAATGCCGTGCAGCAGCTACACGACCAGGCGCAGGCATGGGCGCGCGATGGGCGGCGCACGGTGCTCGCCGCCTGGTCGCGCGGCTCGCGCGAGCGGATCGCAGCCCTGCTGGGCGAGCACCGAATCAGGGCCGAAGCGGCCGAGGACTGGGGGAGCGCACGCGCCCTGCCGGCCGGCACCGCGGCGTTGGTGGTGCTGGGGTTGGAGCGCGGCTTCCTCGCCGAGGGGCTGGCCGTGGTCGGCGAGCAGGATCTCCTTGGCGAGCGGATCAGCCGGCCGCCGCGGCGGCGCAAGCGGGCCGACCAGTTCATTGCGGAGGCGACCGAAATCGCCGCCGGCGACCTGGTGGTGCATCAGGACCACGGCATCGGTCGCTACGACGGGCTGGTGACGCTGGCGGTGGACGGCGCGCCGCACGACTGCCTGCGCATCCAGTACGACGGCGACGACAAGCTGTTCCTTCCGGTCGAGAACATCGAGATGCTGTCGCGCTTTGGCAGCGAAGGCGCGGGCGTCGGGCTGGACAAGCTCGGCGGCGCGGCGTGGCAAACTCGCAAGGCGCGCGCGAAGCAGCGCATTCGCGACATGGCCGGCGAGCTGATCCGCACCGCCGCCGCGCGCCGGCTGCGCGAGGCAGAGACGCTGGCGCCGCCCGAGGGAAGCTGGGACGAGTTCTGCGCCCGCTTCCCGCACGCCGAGACCGACGACCAGGCGCGCGCGATCGCCGACGTGCTGGAGGACATGGCCTCGGGGCGGCCGATGGACCGGCTGATCTGCGGCGACGTTGGTTTCGGCAAGACGGAAGTGGCGCTGCGGGCCGCGTTCGTGGCCGCGATGTCCGGCTCGCAGGTGGCGGTGGTGGTGCCGACGACGCTGCTGGCACGACAGCATTTCCGCACCTTCGCCGAACGCTTCCGAGGCTTTCCGGTGAACGTAGCACAACTGTCGCGAATGGTCGCGGCGAAGGAGGCGGCCGCGGTGCGGCGCGGCCTCGCCGATGGCTCGGTCAACGTGGTGATCGGCACGCACGCATTGCTGGCCAAGTCCGTGGCATTCCGAGATCTGGCCCTGCTGGTGATCGACGAGGAGCAGCATTTCGGCGTTGCCCATAAGGAGAAGCTGAAGCAGATTCGCGAAGACGTGCATGTGCTGACGCTGACGGCAACTCCGATCCCGCGCACGCTGCAACTCGCGCTGACCGGGGTGCGGGAGATGAGCGTAATTGCAACGCCCCCCGTCGATCGGCTGGCGGTACGGACGTTCATAATGCCGTTCGACGGTGTGGTGGTGCGCGAGGCGATCCAGCGCGAGCGGTTCCGCGGCGGCCAGGCGTTCTGCGTGGTGCCGCATATCGAGGATCTCGATCGCATGGCCGAGCGGCTGCGCGAGATCGTGCCGGAGGCGCGGCTGGCGCAGGCGCACGGGCGGCTGCCGCCGACCGAGCTCGAGCGGGTGATGAGCGCGTTCGGCGACGGGAAGTTCGACATCCTGCTCTCCACCAACATCGTCGAGAGCGGCCTCGACATGCCGGCGGTGAACACGCTGGTGATCCACCGCGCCGATCAGTTCGGGCTTGGTCAGCTCTATCAGCTTCGTGGCCGGGTGGGACGCGGCAAGCAGCGCGGCTACGCCTACATGACCTGGCCGGCCAATCATCGCCTGTCGGGGGCAGCGGAAAAACGGCTGACGGTGATGCAGACGCTCGACAGCCTGGGTGCAGGGTTCACGCTGGCAAGCCACGACCTCGACATCCGCGGCGCCGGCAACCTTCTGGGTGACGAGCAGTCAGGGCATATCCGCGAGGTGGGGATCGAACTCTACCAGCAGATGCTGGAGGATGCGGTCGCCGAGATGCGCGCCGAGCGCGGCCGCAGGCGGGTCGACGAGCGGGACTGGACGCCCAACATCTCGCTCGGGCTGCCGGTGCTGATCCCGGAGGATTACGTGCGCGACCTTCCGGTGCGGCTTGGCCTCTATCGGCGGATCGGCAACCTGGCGTCGGACGCCGAGAGCGACGCGATGGCTGCCGAACTGGTGGATCGCTTCGGCAAGCTGCCCGAGGAAGTGGACAACTTGCTTCAAGTCGTGGCGCTGAAGCGACTGTGCCGCGAGGCCGGTGTCGAGCGGCTCGAGGCGGGGCCGAAGGGGATGGTGCTGGCATTTCGCGGCAATCTGTTCCGCAACCCGGCGGGGCTGGTGGCGTGGCTTGGCGCCAAGGGCAAGGCGGCGGGGATGCGGCTGCGGCCGGATCACCGGCTCGCGATCGCGCGCGAGATGGATGTGGCGCAGCGCATCCGGCTGGCGCGCGACGTGCTGGGCAATCTCACCCGGCTGGCGCAGCAGGCGCAAGCGGCCTAGCGCATGCGCCGAATCTCTTCCGACAGCTAGCCGCGCCATTGTGAAGTTATTTGACAACAAGCCGCTTTTCTGTTAGACTAAGTGTCAATGCGGCCCAGTCACAAACACTTTCCCCGACGCGCTCGACTGGGCCGTGGCGCGAGAGCCCAGGTCGGAGCGGCGTTATGCCTGACAAGAGCCGGACGCGACCGGCCCCCGACGCAGCGGGACCTGGAGCCGCCGCCCGACCCGCTGCGGCAAGCACGATTTTATCCCTGTTCTAGAAAGAAACCGGCCTGGCGCAGCTGTCATCGCGAGCCGCCGCTAGGCCGGCGTGGCGATCCAGGCGGGAGGCACGGAGCGGCCCGCCTGGATCGCCACGGCGCTCCGCGCCTCGCGATGCTGGGTGGACGGCCCCCTGACGGCATCTATGTGCCAAGCTGGGGTTTGACCAACCAGCAACGGAGACCGTCCGTCATGAACGCTACCATAATCGGCCTGGATATCGCCAAGTCTGTGTTCCAGGTGCGTGTGGCCGACAGCACCGGCAAGGTGATCGAGCAGAAGAAGCTGCGCCGGACCCAGGTCGAGCCGTTCTTCACCAAGCAGTCGCCCGCCCTGGTGGGGATCGAGGCCTGCGGCAGCGCGCATTACTGGGCGCGCCAGCTGCGGGCGCTCGGCCATGAGGTGCGGCTGATCCCGGCCGCCTATGTGAAGCCCTTCGTCAGGCGCAACAAGAACGACGCGCGTGATGCCGAAGCCATCTGCGCGGCGGTGTGCCGGCCGAACATGCGCTTCGTGCCGATCAAGAGCATCGAGCAGCAGGCCGCGCGTGGCCTGGAACGCGCGCGCGATCTGCTGCTGAAGCAGCAGACCCAGCTGACGAACTGCGCGCGCAGCCTGCTGGCCGAGTTCGGCATCATCGCCGCCCAGGGCCGGCGGGGCTTTGCCGAGCTGGCGCGGCGGGTCGACGACACGGCGGAGGTTGCGATCCCGGAGCCGCTTCGGGTGCCGCTGCGCATCATGGTGAAGACCATCGAGAGGTTGCAGCGCGACATTGCGGCGCTGGAGGAACGCATCGTCGCGGCCGCCCGCGAGCACCCGGTGATGCGCCGGCTGGCCACCATCCCCGGCGTTGGCCCGATCACCGCCCTCGCCATCGTCACCGCAATCGGCGACGGTCGGCAGTTCCGCAGCGCCCGCGACTTCGCCGCCTGGTGCGGCCTGACACCGCTTGAGCATTCGAGTGCGGGCAAGCGGCGCGCGAGCGGCATCAGCCGCCAGGGCGACATCCGGCTGCGCAAGCTGTTGGCCCTCGGCGCCAGCACGATCATGCGCTATGCCCGCAGCCGCACCGATCGCGCCACCGCCTGGCAGCGCGGCATCCTGGCTCGCCGGCCGGTGAAGGTCGTGGTCTTGGCGCAGGCGGCGAAAACCGCCCGCATCGCCTGGGCGATGCTGATCTCCGGTGAGACCTATCGCCGCCCCGCGGCACAGGTGGCGCAATGATGGCCGCAGCTGCGGCCCACTCCAGCGTGGTGCCGTGCTCGCGGCCGTCAAGGGCGCTGCGCGCCGCCTGCGGCGGGGGCCTCCGGCCCCCCTTGACCGCCGCTGCGCGCGGCGCCCGCAACCACACAGGCCGGGACGAAGGCCGGGACGAAGGAACGCCCCGCAGCAGCCAAACCAAGAAACCTTCCCCTTTCTGGCCGCTCGCCTGAAGAGCAGCCAGTGACCCAGCAAGGAGCAGAAGGCAGCGACGGCAAAATGGTCAGGACCTGGACCGGGACACTCCGTCTCGTCATCGCGCCCCACAGCGCGCCGCGATGCTTGGAACCCGGCCCGCGTAACCCATCGGGGCCAGCGGTCAGCATTCGACCGCAGCAACAGGCCGAATACATGACCGCTCCAGACCAATCGCCAGCGCCGCCAAAACCTCCTTGCCAGACGGGGGCCGTCCATACATGACGATGCCACGGTTTCATGCCCAGCGGGTCGGCAACGCCGGTGGCGAACTCAGAGGTGGCGACCCTGATCCAGCCCTGTTCTCAGGCCATCGGCGAGCCTGATCCGGCCCTGTTCTTGGGCCTCAGAGAGCCTGACCCGGCCGTGTTCTCCGGCCGGCGGCGACCCCGCCTTGCGCCCTCCCGGCCGCGACGCTACATCCGCCGCGCGCCGGCAGCCTCAAGGCCGGCGTTTGGCGTTTCTCGGGAGCAGGCGGATGGCCAGTTTCGTCACCATCGAGGCCGAGGCACGGTCGCAGGCCGGCAAGGGACCGGCGCGTACGACCCGGCGCGCGGGCCGCGTACCGGCGGTGATATACGGCGCCCACCAGGATCCCGCTCTGATCGCCCTTGAACCGCGTGCCGTGGTCCGCGAGATACAGCGTCCCGGCTGGCAGTCCCGCCTCTACGAGGTGACGCTCGATGGCACGCCCACCCGCGCGCTGATGCGCGACGTCCAGCTTGATCCCGTAAGCGACAAGCCGATCCATGTCGATTTCCAGCGCCTTGCCGCTGGAGAGCGCATTCACGTCGCGGTGCGGGTCGTGTTCCTGAACGAGGGAATCAGCCCGGGGCTGAAGCGCGGCGGCGTGCTCAACGTTGTGCGCCACTCGGTCGATGTCTCCTGCGACCCCGACGGTATCCCGGAGAAATTCGAGGCCGATCTCGGCACCCTCGACATCAACGACAACATCCGCTTCTCCGACCTGCGCGGCACCGAGGGCGCGCGGCCGACCATCACTGATCGCGATTTCGTGATCGCAACCGTGGCCCCGCCCACGAAGATGGCCGAGGCGACCGCGGAGACTACGACCGCGGCCGCGCCCGTCGCGGTCGTCGCCGCGCCGGTCGCCGCCCCCGCCGCGCCCGTCAGAGGCGGTGCGGGCGCCCCCAGGGGCGGCGGCAAGAGAGGCTAATCGCGGAACGCCATGCTGCTCTGGGTCGGGCTCGGCAACCCGAAGCCCGCCATGCTCCGCCAGCGCCACAACGTCGGCTTCATGGCGCTGGACGCGATCGCGTCTCGTCACGGCTTTTCGCCCTGGCGGCAGCGCTTCAAGGGCGTGATCGCCGAGGGCAGCCTCGGGGCCGAGAGGGTGCTGGCACTCAAGCCGCTCACCTACATGAACGACAGCGGCGATGCGGTGCAGCCTGCAGCGGCTTTCTTCAAGCTGCCGCCGGAGGCGATCACGGTGTTTCATGACGATCTCGACCTCGCCCCCGGCAAGGTGCGGGTGAAGCGTGGCGGGGGTGCGGCCGGGCACAACGGCCTGCGCAGCATCGATCGGCGGCTGGGCGGGCAGGATTACTGGCGTGTCCGTCTCGGCATCGGCCATCCCGGTCAAAAGGACCGCGTGCTCGGCCACGTGCTCGCCGAGTTTTCTCGCGCCGATCAGGAGTGGCTGACCGAGATGCTGGGTGCCGTCGCCGATGCCGCCCTCCTGCCCGCGCAAGCAAGGCCGGAGGAGTTCATGACCCGCGTTGCCCTGCTTGCACCAGCCGCAGGAGAGGCAGGCGGCTGATGGGTTTGAACTGCGGCATCGTCGGGCTGCCCAATGTCGGCAAGTCGACGCTGTTCAACGCGCTGACCGCGACCGCCGCCGCGCAGGCCGCGAACTACCCGTTCTGCACCATCGAACCGAATGTGGGCCGTGTCGCGGTGCCCGATCCGCGCCTGGACACGCTGGCCCGGATCGCGAAATCGGCCAGGACCGTGCCGACCAGCCTCGAATTCGTGGACATCGCGGGCCTCGGCGCGGCGCAAGCCGCGGCGAGGGCCTGGGCAACCAGTTCCTCGCCAACATCCGCGAGGTGGACGCGATTGTTCACGTGCTGCGCTGCTTCGAGAATGCCGACGTCGCCCATGTCGAGGGCGGCGTCGATCCGGTGCGCGACGCCGAGACGGTCGAGACCGAGCTGATGCTCGCCGACCTCGAAAGCCTGGAGAAGCGCCTGCCCGGCTTGCAGAAGCGCGCCCGCGGCGGCGATCGCGAGAGCGCCGCCCAATTGGCACTGATCAAGCCAATCGCGGCAGCGCTGGCCGCCGGCCACCCTGCCCGCACCGCGATCCCGCCCGGTGAGGCCGAGGCGGCGCGGCGGCTGCAACTGCTCACTGCCAAGCCCGTGCTTTATGTCTGCAACGTCGACG
This sequence comes from uncultured Alphaproteobacteria bacterium, assembly GCA_963754235.1. GTDB lineage: Bacteria > Pseudomonadota > Alphaproteobacteria > Acetobacterales > Acetobacteraceae > DATAYA01. The sequence goes on from CAVWFK010000039.1 coordinate 51,441, forward strand.
AGGCGGCGGCTGCGAGAGGAAACGTTTACTCTGACCGTGCCGCAGCGCGCGCCGAGGCGGAGGGGGCAGCGGTGGTCGTGATCTCCGCCGCGATCGAGGCGGAGGTAAGCCTGCTGCCCGCGCCGGATCGGGGCGAGTTCCTTGAGGGGCTCGGCCTGCACGACAGTGGGCTCGATCGAGTGATCCGCGCCGGCTACGGGCTGCTGGGTCTGATCACCTTCTTCACCGCCGGGCCGAAGGAAAGCCGCGCCTGGACGATCGGGCGCGGCACCCGTGCGGCCCAGGCCGCCGGCACGATCCACGGCGATTTCGAGCACGGCTTTATCGCCGCCGAGACCATCGCCTACGACGATTACGTGGCCGGCAACGGCGAGGCGGGGGCGAAGGAGGCAGGCAAGATGCGAGTCGAAGGCCGCGACTACGTCGTGCGCGACGGCGACGTGATGCTGTTCCGGTTCAACGTATGAGTCGGCTTCGAGACTCGCACGGCCGGTGCCATGCCGGACGCGATCGCGCCGGACGGGTCGGAGGTGCGGCTGCTCTGCGGACTCTCGGGGGGCGGCTCTAGCGCTATTCACGCTTCCGGTTGGGGCCGTCGCGCGCCCGGTGGCGCATCGTAGCGTCGAGGAACTCTGGTACGTGTTGGCCGGCCAGGGACGGATCTGGCGCCGCCTCG
>CAVWFK010000040.1:0-22513 GCA_963754235.1 uncultured Alphaproteobacteria bacterium
CCGGAGGGGTTCGACGCGCTGCTTCTCGCTCGCCGTCACACCGAGCACTCCGGCAGCGTGCTGCACGTCGCGCGCGACGACGCGCGGATGGCGCGGCTGGCCGAGGCGATCGGCTTCTTCGACCCCCGAGATCGAGGTGCTGCGCTTCCCCGCCTGGGACTGCCTGCCCTACGATCGCGTCTCGCCCAATCCGGCGATCGTCTCGGAGCGCGTGGCGACACTCGCACGCCTGCTAGAGCCGGCGTTGCCGCGGCGCATCGTGCTGACCACGGTGAACGCGCTGGTGCAGCGCGTGCCGCCGCGGCATGTGCTGCGTGGCGAGAGCCGCACGCTGGCCACAAACGACAGCATCGAACCCGACGCGCTGGGCCGGTTCCTCGAAGCGAACGGCTACAGCCGCAGCGGCACGGTGATGGAGCCGGGCGAGTTCGCGGTGCGCGGGGGCATCATCGACATCTTCCCGGCCGGCGAGGCCGAGCCGTCAACTCGACCTGTTCGGCGACCCGATCGAGAGCATCCGCCGCTTCGACCCGGCGACCCAGCGCAGCAACCGGCAAGTCGAGCGGCTGGAGGTGCGCCCGGTCTCGGGCGTGTCGCTCGATGCCGCGACGGTTGCGCGGTTCCGTGCCGGGTGGCGTGAGCAATTCGGCCCGGCAGCGGCGGAGGACCCGATCTATCAGGCGGTCTCGGACGGGCGCCGCCATCCGGGGTTGGAGCATTGGGCGCCGCTCTTTTTCGACATGATGGAGACGCTGCTCGACTATCTGCCGCAGCCGACGGTGAGCCTCGACCACCAGGCCGAGGAAGTTCTTAAATCGCGGCTGGAGATGATCGCCGACCATTACGAGGCGCGGCGGACGCTGCCGCGCGACGGCGAGGTGCCGTACCGGCCGCTGCCGCCGGATCTGCTCTATCTCGATCGCGCCGGCTGGAACGCGATGCTGGCGCATGGGCCGCTGTTGCTGTTCAGCCCCTATGGCAAGCCCGAGGCCGCGACTGGCGTCGATGCCGGCGGTCGGCCGGGGGTGATCTTCACCAGGGCGGGACAGGCGAACGTCAATGCCGTGCAGCAGCTACACGACCAGGCGCAGGCATGGGCGCGCGATGGGCGGCGCACGGTGCTCGCCGCCTGGTCGCGCGGCTCGCGCGAGCGGATCGCAGCCCTGCTGGGCGAGCACCGAATCAGGGCCGAAGCGGCCGAGGACTGGGGGAGCGCACGCGCCCTGCCGGCCGGCACCGCGGCGTTGGTGGTGCTGGGGTTGGAGCGCGGCTTCCTCGCCGAGGGGCTGGCCGTGGTCGGCGAGCAGGATCTCCTTGGCGAGCGGATCAGCCGGCCGCCGCGGCGGCGCAAGCGGGCCGACCAGTTCATTGCGGAGGCGACCGAAATCGCCGCCGGCGACCTGGTGGTGCATCAGGACCACGGCATCGGTCGCTACGACGGGCTGGTGACGCTGGCGGTGGACGGCGCGCCGCACGACTGCCTGCGCATCCAGTACGACGGCGACGACAAGCTGTTCCTTCCGGTCGAGAACATCGAGATGCTGTCGCGCTTTGGCAGCGAAGGCGCGGGCGTCGGGCTGGACAAGCTCGGCGGCGCGGCGTGGCAGACTCGCAAGGCGCGCGCGAAGCAGCGCATTCGCGACATGGCCGGCGAGCTGATCCGCACCGCCGCCGCGCGCCGGCTGCGCGAGGCAGAGACGCTGGCGCCGCCCGAGGGAAGCTGGGACGAGTTCTGCGCCCGCTTCCCGCACGCCGAGACCGACGACCAGGCGCGCGCGATCGCCGACGTGCTGGAGGACATGGCCTCGGGGCGGCCGATGGACCGGCTGATCTGCGGCGACGTTGGTTTCGGCAAGACGGAAGTGGCGCTGCGGGCCGCGTTCGTGGCCGCGATGTCCGGCTCGCAGGTGGCGGTGGTGGTGCCGACGACGCTGCTGGCACGACAGCATTTCCGCACCTTCGCCGAACGCTTCCGAGGCTTTCCGGTGAACGTAGCACAACTGTCGCGAATGGTCGCGGCGAAGGAGGCGGCCGCGGTGCGGCGCGGCCTCGCCGATGGCTCGGTCAACGTGGTGATCGGCACGCACGCATTGCTGGCCAAGTCCGTGGCATTCCGAGATCTGGCCCTGCTGGTGATCGACGAGGAGCAGCATTTCGGCGTTGCCCATAAGGAGAAGCTGAAGCAGATTCGCGAAGACGTGCATGTGCTGACGCTGACGGCGACTCCGATCCCGCGCACGCTGCAACTCGCGCTGACCGGGGTGCGGGAGATGAGCGTAATTGCAACGCCCCCCGTCGATCGGCTGGCGGTACGGACGTTCATAATGCCGTTCGACGGTGTGGTGGTGCGCGAGGCGATCCAGCGCGAGCGGTTCCGCGGCGGCCAGGCGTTCTGCGTGGTGCCGCATATCGAGGATCTCGATCGCATGGCCGAGCGGCTGCGCGAGATCGTGCCGGAGGCGCGGCTGGCGCAGGCGCACGGGCGGCTGCCGCCGACCGAGCTCGAGCGGGTGATGAGCGCGTTCGGCGACGGGAAGTTCGACATCCTGCTCTCCACCAACATCGTCGAGAGCGGCCTCGACATGCCGGCGGTGAACACGCTGGTGATCCACCGCGCCGATCAGTTCGGGCTTGGTCAGCTCTATCAGCTTCGTGGCCGGGTGGGACGCGGCAAGCAGCGCGGCTACGCCTACATGACCTGGCCGGCCAATCATCGCCTGTCGGGGGCAGCGGAAAAACGGCTGACGGTGATGCAGACGCTCGACAGCCTGGGTGCAGGGTTCACGCTGGCAAGCCACGACCTCGACATCCGCGGCGCCGGCAACCTTCTGGGTGACGAGCAGTCAGGGCATATCCGCGAGGTGGGGATCGAACTCTACCAGCAGATGCTGGAGGATGCGGTCGCCGAGATGCGCGCCGAGCGCGGCCGCAGGCGGGTCGACGAGCGGGACTGGACGCCCAACATCTCGCTCGGGCTGCCGGTGCTGATCCCGGAGGATTACGTGCGCGACCTTCCGGTGCGGCTTGGCCTCTATCGGCGGATCGGCAACCTGGCGTCGGACGCCGAGAGCGACGCGATGGCTGCCGAACTGGTGGATCGCTTCGGCAAGCTGCCCGAGGAAGTGGACAACTTGCTTCAAGTCGTGGCGCTGAAGCGACTGTGCCGCGAGGCCGGTGTCGAGCGGCTCGAGGCGGGGCCGAAGGGGATGGTGCTGGCATTTCGCGGCAATCTGTTCCGCAACCCGGCGGGGCTGGTGGCGTGGCTTGGCGCCAAGGGCAAGGCGGCGGGGATGCGGCTGCGGCCGGATCACCGGCTCGCGATCGCGCGCGAGATGGATGTGGCGCAGCGCATCCGGCTGGCGCGCGACGTGCTGGGCAATCTCACCCGGCTGGCGCAGCAGGCGCAAGCGGCCTAGCGCATGCGCCGAATCTCTTCCGACAGCTAGCCGCGCCATTGTGAAGTTATTTGACAACAAGCCGCTTTTCTGTTAGACTAAGTGTCAATGCGGCCCAGTCACAAACACTTTCCCCGACGCGCTCGACTGGGCCGTGGCGCGAGAGCCCATGTCGGAGCGGCGTTATGCCTGACAAGAGCCGGACGCGACCGGCCCCCGACGCAGCGGGACCTGGAGCCGCCGCCCGACCCGCTGCGGCAAGCACGATTTTATCCCTGTTCTAGAAAGAAACCGGCCTGGCGCAGCTGTCATCGCGAGCCGCCGCTAGGCCGGCGTGGCGATCCAGGCGGGAGGCACGGAGCGGCCCGCCTGGATCGCCACGGCGCTCCGCGCCTCGCGATGCTGGGTGGACGGCCCCCTGACGGCATCTATGTGCCAAGCTGGGGTTTGACCAACCAGCAACGGAGACCGTCCGTCATGAACGCTACCATAATCGGCCTGGATATCGCCAAGTCTGTGTTCCAGGTGCGTGTGGCCGACAGCACCGGCAAGGTGATCGAGCAGAAGAAGCTGCGCCGGACCCAGGTCGAGCCGTTCTTCACCAAGCAGTCGCCCGCCCTGGTGGGGATCGAGGCCTGCGGCAGCGCGCATTACTGGGCGCGCCAGCTGCGGGCGCTCGGCCATGAGGTGCGGCTGATCCCGGCCGCCTATGTGAAGCCCTTCGTCAGGCGCAACAAGAACGACGCGCGTGATGCCGAAGCCATCTGCGCGGCGGTGTGCCGGCCGAACATGCGCTTCGTGCCGATCAAGAGCATCGAGCAGCAGGCCGCGCGTGGCCTGGAACGCGCGCGCGATCTGCTGCTGAAGCAGCAGACCCAGCTGACGAACTGCGCGCGCAGCCTGCTGGCCGAGTTCGGCATCATCGCCGCCCAGGGCCGGCGGGGCTTTGCCGAGCTGGCGCGGCGGGTCGACGACACGGCGGAGGTTGCGATCCCGGAGCCGCTTCGGGTGCCGCTGCGCATCATGGTGAAGACCATCGAGAGGTTGCAGCGCGACATTGCGGCGCTGGAGGAACGCATCGTCGCGGCCGCCCGCGAGCACCCGGTGATGCGCCGGCTGGCCACCATCCCCGGCGTTGGCCCGATCACCGCCCACGCCATCGTCACCGCAATCGGCGACGGTCGGCAGTTCCGCAGCGCCCGCGACTTCGCCGCCTGGTGCGGCCTGACACCGCTTGAGCATTCGAGTGCGGGCAAGCGGCGCGCGAGCGGCATCAGCCGCCAGGGCGACATCCGGCTGCGCAAGCTGTTGGCCCTCGGCGCCAGCACGATCATGCGCTATGCCCGCAGCCGCACCGATCGCGCCACCGCCTGGCAGCGCGGCATCCTGGCTCGCCGGCCGGTGAAGGTCGTGGTCTTGGCGCAGGCGGCGAAAACCGCCCGCATCGCCTGGGCGATGCTGATCTCCGGTGAGACCTATCGCCGCCCCGCGGCACAGGTGGCGCAATGATGGCCGCAGCTGCGGCCCACTCCAGCGTGGTGCCGTGCTCGCGGCCGTCAAGGGCGCTGCGCGCCGCCTGCGGCGGGGGCCTCCGGCCCCCCTTGACCGCCGCTGCGCGCGGCGCCCGCAACCACACAGGCCGGGACGAAGGCCGGGACGAAGGAACGCCCCGCAGCAGCCAAACCAAGAAACCTTCCCCTTTCTGGCCGCTCGCCTGAAGAGCAGCCAGTGACCCAGCAAGGAGCAGAAGGCAGCGACGGCAAAATGGTCAGGACCTGGACCGGGACACTCCGTCTCGTCATCGCGCCCCACAGCGCGCCGCGATGCTTGGAACCCGGCCCGCGTAACCCATCGGGGCCAGCGGTCAGCATTCGACCGCAGCAACAGGCCGAATACATGACCGCTCCAGACCAATCGCCAGCGCCGCCAAAACCTCCTTGCCAGACGGGGGCCGTCCATACATGACGATGCCACGGTTTCATGCCCAGCGGGTCGGCAACGCCGGTGGCGAACTCAGAGGTGGCGACCCTGATCCAGCCCTGTTCTCAGGCCATCGGCGAGCCTGATCCGGCCCTGTTCTTGGGCCTCAGAGAGCCTGACCCGGCCGTGTTCTCCGGCCGGCGGCGACCCCGCCTTGCGCCCTCCCGGCCGCGACGCTACATCCGCCGCGCGCCGGCAGCCTCAAGGCCGGCGTTTGGCGTTTCTCGGGAGCAGGCGGATGGCCAGTTTCGTCACCATCGAGGCCGAGGCACGGTCGCAGGCCGGCAAGGGACCGGCGCGTGCGACCCGGCGCGCGGGCCGCGTACCGGCGGTGATATACGGCGCCCACCAGGATCCCGCTCTGATCGCCCTTGAACCGCGTGCCGTGGTCCGCGAGATACAGCGTCCCGGCTGGCAGTCCCGCCTCTACGAGGTGACGCTCGATGGCACGCCCACCCGCGCGCTGATGCGCGACGTCCAGCTTGATCCCGTAAGCGACAAGCCGATCCATGTCGATTTCCAGCGCCTTGCCGCTGGAGAGCGCATTCACGTCGCGGTGCGGGTCGTGTTCCTGAACGAGGGAATCAGCCCGGGGCTGAAGCGCGGCGGCGTGCTCAACGTTGTGCGCCACTCGGTCGATGTCTCCTGCGACCCCGACGGTATCCCGGAGAAATTCGAGGCCGATCTCGGCACCCTCGACATCAACGACAACATCCGCTTCTCCGACCTGCGCGGCACCGAGGGCGCGCGGCCGACCATCACTGATCGCGATTTCGTGATCGCAACCGTGGCCCCGCCCACGAAGATGGCCGAGGCGACCGCGGAGACTACGACCGCGGCCGCGCCCGTCGCGGTCGTCGCCGCGCCGGTCGCCGCCCCCGCCGCGCCCGTCAGAGGCGGTGCGGGCGCCCCCAGGGGCGGCGGCAAGAGAGGCTAATCGCGGAACGCCATGCTGCTCTGGGTCGGGCTCGGCAACCCGAAGCCCGCCATGCTCCGCCAGCGCCACAACGTCGGCTTCATGGCGCTGGACGCGATCGCGTCTCGTCACGGCTTTTCGCCCTGGCGGCAGCGCTTCAAGGGCGTGATCGCCGAGGGCAGCCTCGGGGCCGAGAGGGTGCTGGCACTCAAGCCGCTCACCTACATGAACGACAGCGGCGATGCGGTGCAGCCTGCAGCGGCTTTCTTCAAGCTGCCGCCGGAGGCGATCACGGTGTTTCATGACGATCTCGACCTCGCCCCCGGCAAGGTGCGGGTGAAGCGTGGCGGGGGTGCGGCCGGGCACAACGGCCTGCGCAGCATCGATCGGCGGCTGGGCGGGCAGGATTACTGGCGTGTCCGTCTCGGCATCGGCCATCCCGGTCAAAAGGACCGCGTGCTCGGCCACGTGCTCGCCGAGTTTTCTCGCGCCGATCAGGAGTGGCTGACCGAGATGCTGGGTGCCGTCGCCGATGCCGCCCTCCTGCTGGCGCAAGCAAGGCCGGAGGAGTTCATGACCCGCGTTGCCCTGCTTGCACCAGCCGCAGGAGAGGCAGGCGGCTGATGGGCTTCAACTGCGGCATCGTCGGGCTGCCCAATGTCGGCAAGTCGACGCTGTTCAACGCGCTGACCGCGACCGCCGCCGCGCAGGCCGCGAACTACCCGTTCTGCACCATCGAACCGAATGTGGGCCGTGTCGCGGTGCCCGATCCGCGCCTGGACACGCTGGCCCGGATCGCGAAATCGGCCAGGACCGTGCCGACCAGCCTCGAATTCGTGGACATCGCGGGCCTCGTGCGCGGCGCAAGCCGCGGCGAGGGCCTGGGCAACCAGTTCCTCGCCAACATCCGCGAGGTGGACGCGATTGTTCACGTGCTGCGCTGCTTCGAGAATGCCGACGTCGCCCATGTCGAGGGCGGCGTCGATCCGGTGCGCGACGCCGAGACGGTCGAGACCGAGCTGATGCTCGCCGACCTCGAAAGCCTGGAGAAGCGCCTGCCCGGCTTGCAGAAGCGCGCCCGCGGCGGCGATCGCGAGAGCGCCGCCCAATTGGCACTGATCAAGCCAATCGCGGCAGCGCTGGCCGCCGGCCACCCTGCCCGCACCGCGATCCCGCCCGGTGAGGCCGAGGCGGCGCGGCGGCTGCAACTGCTCACTGCCAAGCCCGTGCTTTATGTCTGCAACGTCGACGAGGCGGCGGCTGCGAGAGGAAACGTTTACTCTGACCGTGCCGCAGCGCGCGCCGAGGCGGAGGGGGCAGCGGTGGTCGTGATCTCCGCCGCGATCGAGGCGGAGGTAAGCCTGCTGCCCGCGCCGGATCGGGGCGAGTTCCTTGAGGGGCTCGGCCTGCACGACAGTGGGCTCGATCGAGTGATCCGCGCCGGCTACGGGCTGCTGGGTCTGATCACCTTCTTCACCGCCGGGCCGAAGGAAAGCCGCGCCTGGACGATCGGGCGCGGCACCCGTGCGGCCCAGGCCGCCGGCACGATACACGGCGATTTCGAGCACGGCTTTATCGCCGCCGAGACCATCGCCTACGACGATTACGTGGCCGGCAACGGCGAGGCGGGGGCGAAGGAGGCAGGCAAGATGCGAGTCGAAGGCCGCGACTACGTCGTGCGCGACGGCGACGTGATGCTGTTCCGGTTCAACGTATGAGTGGCTTCGAGACTCGCACGGCCGGTGCCATGCCGGACGCGATCGCGCCGGACGGGTCGGAGGTGCGGCTACTCTGCGGACTCTCGGGGGGCGGCTTAGCGCTATTCACGCTTCCGGTTGGGGCCGTCGCGCGCCCGGTGGCGCATCGTAGCGTCGAGGAACTCTGGTACGTGTTGGCCGGCCAGGGACGGATCTGGCGCCGCCTCGGCGAGCAGGAGGATATCACGTACCTCGGCGCGGGCATCTCACTGTCGATCCCGACCGGCACACAGTTCCAGTTTCGTTGCGATGGTGGCACGCCGCTCGTTGTGTTGGGCGTCACAATCCCGCCCTGGCCGGGCGCGGAGGAGGCGATACCCGTGGCCGGCCCGTGGACGCCGACTGTGTGACGATCAGCCGAGATACCGCGTCGTGAGATGCGCTTCGAAATCCGCCACGTCGAGCGGCTTGCCTGTCGCCTCCTGCAACAAATCATTGAACCCAAGTCGCGCTCCGTTCGCGTGAACATGCGCCCCGAGCCAGCCGACCAGCGGGGAAAGGTCGCCCGTCCCCAGAGCGTCGTCCAGCTCCGGCAGCGCACGCCGGGCCGCCGTCATCAGCTGTGCCGCCGCCATTGCACCCAGCGTGTAGCTCGGGAAATAGCCGAACCCGCCATCGTACCAATGGATGTCTTGTAGGCAGCCGCGGCGGTCGTCGGGCGGCGTGACGGCGAGCAAGTCGCGCATCCCATCGTTCCACGCGCCCGGCAGGTCGGCCACCTCCAGATCGCCGCCGACCATCGCCTGCTCCAGCCCGAAGCGCAGGATAACATGCGCCGGGTAGGTCATCTCGTCAGCCTCGATGCGGATGAACCCGCGCTCGATGCGCCGCCACAGGCGGCCCAGATTGCCCGGCGCGTAGGGTTCCGCGGCGCCGCCGAAAGCCGCGTGCAGCACGGGGCCGAGGAAGCGGAGATAGGGGTCCGACCGGCAGGCCTGCATCTCGACGATCAGCGACTGGCTCTCGTGCGCGGCCATCCCCGCCGATGCGCCGGCGGGCTGGCGCGCCCACCGCGCCGGCAGCCCGCGCTCATAGAGGGCGTGACCGGTCTCGTGCAGCACCCCAAGCACCGCGCCGGCGAAATCGGCTTCGCGATAGTTTGTGGTGATCCGCACGTCGGTGGGCGTGCCGCCGCAGAACGGATGCGCGGAACGGTCCAGCCGCGCGTGGGCGAAATCAAGACCGGCGCGCGCTGCGAGGTCGCGACACAGCGCCTCCTGCACATCCGGCGGGAACGGTCCCTCGGGGCGAAGCGGGGCGGGGCGGCGGGCCTGGATCGCCTCGGCGCGGCGGAGGGCGTCGCGGAGAAATTTCCCTAAACGCGCGAACACCGGCGCCACGTCGTCCGTCCCGACGCCAGGCTGGAATCCATCCATTAGCGCGTCGTAGGGTGAGAGGCCAAGCGCCGGGCCGAACGCTCCCGCCGCCTCACGAACGAGGCGCAGCACTTCGGCGAAATGCGGTGCCACCATTCCGTAATCAGATGCCGAACGCGCGATACGCCAAACCTTCTCGCAGGCGGCGTTGGCGCGCGCCTGGGCCTCCACCAGATCGGGCGGCAGTGCGCCCGCCCGGGTCCGAGCGTGGCGCATCAGTCGCAGATTGGCCGCGCGCCAGGGATCCTCCTCGTTGCGGGCCTCCGCGTCCGCCAAATCGTCCAGGACTTCTGGCGCCACCAGCAGTCCGTGCGAAAGCCCTGCCAGCACCGCGAGCTGGTCGCCGCGCGCGGCCGCCCCGCCGGGCGGCATCATCGCAGCGGCGTCCCAGCCGAGCACTCCCGCAGCTTCGCCGATGGTGGCGATGCGGGCGAAACGGGCGCTCAGGCGGTCATACGCGGTGCTGGGTGGCGGCATGGCGCGGCTCGACTGCCGAGGACGAGCGAGGGTTCTTCGTCACCCAGCGAATGAAGGTGATCAGCAGCACCACGGCCAGGCCGTACCAGGTTAACGCATATTCCAGATGGTTGTTTGGCGGCTGCGGCAGATGCTGCACCGGCGCGGGATAGACGTCCGGCCGCGCCGGCCCCATCGCCACCAGTACATACGGGGCAACGTGCCGCAGGCCGAGCGCGCCCCCCATGGCCGCGGGATCGATTGTGAAGAAGCGCCGCCGTGCCGGATCGTTGGCCGGCGTGAACAGGCCCGGGCGCTCGGGCAGACGGATGAACCCGTTGATGCTCACCGGCTCGACGGGTTCGCCGTAGGGCAAAGGCGGCTCGGTCGGCACCCAACCGCGATCCACCAGCACCGGCAGCGCGCCGCCGGGCCGCAGCAGTGGCACGATGAGCTGTGCGCCGAGCGCAGTGCCCTGCCGCGTGTCCTGCACCTCGGCCCCGAGCCATGCGACGCGGCCGTTGTCGAGCGTGCCGGCAGTGCGAACCTTGGTGAACGGTGCGGGATGGCGGGGCAGCGGGATGGCGGGATCCCGCTCCGCCGCTGCGATACGCGCCAGGATCGCCTCCTTCCAATGTAGCCGCTGGATTTGCCACGTCCCCAGGCCTAGCAGCAGCGCCAGCATCAGCGCCGTGCTCACCGCCGCCCCGAGCAGGCCTCGGTTCACAATCGAGCCACCTTTCAGCACCGGGTCAGCCGCTGCAGCCGCGCCGCCCCGCTTATTCGCCAATGGGCGGCGGGCCGGCGCCATACCAATAGATGCAGACGAACAAGAACAGCCACACCACGTCCACGAAATGCCAGTACCACGCGGCGGCCTCGAAGCCGAAATGCCGCTCGGGGGTAAAGCCTCCGGCCCTGGCCCGAAACCAGCAGACGATCAGGAAGGTAGTACCGACGATAACGTGGAAGCCGTGGAAGCCGGTGGCGAGGAAAAACACCGACGGATAGATGCCTCCACCGTAGAACTTGAACGGCGCGTGGGAATACTCGATGTACTGCAAGCCCGTGAACGACATCCCGAGCAGGATGGTCAGCCCAAGCCCGGTAATCAGGCCCTTGCGGTCGCCCTCGATCAGGCTGTGGTGCGCCCAGGTGATCGTGGTGCCCGACAGCAGCAAAATCAACGTGTTCATGAAGGGCGTGTGGAACGGCGCGAAGGTATGCACGCCGGCCGGTGGCCACATCGGCGTAGTGGCACCGGCGACGTTCGATGGGAACAGGGCATAATTGAAGAACGCCCAGAAGAAGCCGACGAAGAACATCACTTCGCTGGCAATGAACAGCGTCATCCCGTAGCGCAGGCTGAGCCGCGCCACCGGCGAGTGCAGGCCGGGGACATGGCTCTCACGCAGCACGTCGCGCCACCACAGAAACATCGTGGCCAAGATCAGCACGACGCCGAGCACGAAGATTACCTTCTCCCCGTAATGCGCCCAGAACACTATGCCGAGCACCGTCAGGAGGCCGGCCACTGCGCCCAGGAGTGGCCACGGGCTCGGCTCGACCAAGTGATAGGGCTGCTTGAGACCCGAGCCCGCCGGGGCGGCTGTCGGGTGGATGTCGATGTCGGTGTTCATGCCGAACCTGCCGGGGAAAGGAAGAATATCATTGCTGGAACGGATTGAAGCCGTTGAGGATCTTGGCGATGATCATGGCGTAGAACAGCAGCGCCAGCGCCGCCAGGACAACGAACAGCGCGATGTTGCGGCCGCGCCGGCGACGGCGGAACTCGGCCGCCTCGCGCGGGCTCATCGGCGGCGGCGCGTCCGGGAGCACGATCTCAGCCAACGAAATGATCCACCGCCAAGGCGAGGAACAGCACGAACAGATAGAGCAGCGAATATCGGAACGCCGCCTTGGCCGGAGCGTCGCGCGACAAGCTGATGCCCGCCGCATCCTGCCGGTCGCGCAGCACGCGCCAGCCGCTGACGAGCAGTCCCGTGCCGAGCACCAGTGCCGCGAGCCCGTATATCGGCCCGGCACGGCCGAGTGCCCACGGCAGCAGCGAGACCGGCAGCAGCACGACCGAGTAGATCAGGACGTTCCATCGCGTGTACCGCGCGCCCCGCACCACCGGCAGCATCGGCACCCCGGCCCGCGCGTAATCACCGCTCGCGAACAGGGACAGTGACCAGAAATGCGGCGGCGTCCAGAGAAAGATAATTGCGAACATCAGCCAGGGCAGCAGGCCCGTCGCGCCGGTGACCGCAGCCCAGCCGATCAGCGGCGGGAACGCCCCGGCGGCGCCGCCGATGACGATGTTCTGTGGCGTCCGCCGCTTCAGCCAGATCGTATAGACGAACACGTAAAACCCAATTGAAGCCGCCAACAGCCCGGTCGCGACCAGATTGGTGGCGAACGCCATCACCAGCACCGAGGCACAGGCCAGCATGACGCCGAAGCCGAGAGCGGCACCCGGCTCGATGCGGCCCGCCGGGATCGGACGGCGTGCGGTGCGACGCATCAGCGCGTCGATGTCGCGGTCGTACCACATATTGATGGCGCCTGCCGCTCCCGCCGCGGCGGTGATCGCCGCGATCGCGGCGAAGCCGAGCACCGGGCTTATGCGACCGGGTGCCACCAGCAGCCCAACCAGCCCGGTGAACACCACCAGCGTCAGCACGCGCGGCTTGAGCAACGCGAACCAGTCGCGCGCCTCGGCGCCAAGGGCCGCGTCCGGAACGGAGAGCGGGGTCGCGTCCGCCCCGGCCGGCGCCATCATGCTGGGCCTGCGCATCACCGGATCCGCGGCAGCTCCTCGTAGGTGTGGAACGGCGGCGGCGAAGTCAGCGACCACTCGAGCGTCGTGGCGCCATCGCCCCAGTAGTTGGCGGGCACCTCCGCCTTCGAGGTAAAGGTACGGAACACGACGTAGAGGAACACCAGCACCGAGGCGCCGGAAATGAAGCCGCCGATCGAGGAGACGAAGTTCCAGCCGTGGAACGCGGCCGGGTAGTCGGGATAGCGCCGCGGCATCCCGGCGGCGCCCAGGAAGTGCTGCGGGAAGAAGGTGATGTTGACGCCAATGAACGTCATCCAGAAGTGCACCTTGCCCCAGAACTCCGGATACTGGTGGCCGCTCATCTTGCCGATCCAGTAATAAAAGCCGGCGAAGATGCCGAACACTGCACCCAGGCTCAGCACATAGTGGAAGTGCGCGATCACGTAGTAGGTGTTGTGTAGGATCTGATCGATCCCGGCGTTCGCGAGAACGACACCAGTAACACCACCAATCGTGAACAGGAAGATGAACCCGACCGCCCACAACATCGGCGTCTTGAACTCAATCGACCCGCCCCACATGGTGGCGATCCAGGAGAAGATCTTGATCCCGGTCGGCACCGCGATCACCATGGTCGCCGCCATGAAATAGGCACGGGTGTTCACGCTGATGCCCGAGATAAACATGTGATGCGCCCACACCACGAAGCCGATCACCCCGATCGCTACCATCGCGTAGGCCATGCCGAGATAGCCGAAGATGGGCTTCTTGCTGAACGTCGAGATGACGTGGCTAACGATACCGAAAGCAGGCAGGATCATGATGTAAACTTCGGGATGGCCAAAGAACCAGAACAGATGCTGGAACAGCACCGGGTCGCCACCGCCGGCCGGATTGAAAAACGAGGTACCAAAATCGCGGTCGCAGATCAGCATGGTGACGGCGCCCGCCAGCACCGGGATCGCGAGCAGCAGCAGGAATGCGGTGACCAGCTGCGACCACACGAACAGCGGCATCTTGTGCAGCGTCATGCCCGGGGCGCGCATGTTGAAAATCGTCGTGATGAAGTTGATCGCCGAGAGCAGCGAGGAAATACCGGCTAGGTGAAGCGCAAACAGGGTAAAGTCCTGCCCGATTCCGGGCTCGTAGGTCGCGTTCGACAACGGCGGATAAAGCGTCCAGCCGGTGCCGCTCTCGCCCATTAACAGCCCGGCAATGATCAAGCTAACCGCCGGCACCAGCAGCCAGAAGCTGATGTTATTGAGGCGCGGAAACGCCATGTCGGGCGCGCCGATCATGATCGGGATGAACCAGTTCCCGAAGCCGCCGATCAGCGCCGGCATCACGGTAAAGAAGATCATAATCAATCCGTGGGCCGTGATGATCACGTTCCACTCCTGCCCGGTCGCGACGATGTGCTGCCCAGGGTTCATCAGCTGCGCGCGCATGATCATCGACAGCACGCCGCCCAGGATCCCCGCGCAGCACGCGAAGATCAGATAGAGCGTGCCGATGTCCTTGTGGTTCGTGCTGCACATCCAGCGCACGAAGAAACTGGCGGGGCGGTGGTCGTGGTGCTCGTGTGCGTGGTCGTGGGTGGTCGCGGACATCGTCTGCTCCTGTGCGCCGCTCCGAATCGGAATCAGCGCGATGGTGCCGCCGAGGCAAGCTGGGCCGGCGTTTTCCCGTCGGTGGCCTCGGCGGAGAACTCCTTCTTGGCGACCGTCACCCATTTGGCGAAATCCGCGGGGCTGACCGCCTTCACCTCGATCGGCATGCGGCTGTGGTTGGTGCCGCAGATCTGGTTGCATTCGCCATAGTAGGTGCCGGGTTTGTCGATTCGGACCCAGGTCTCGATCGTCCGCCCCGGGATCGCGTAGCGCTGCACCCCGAGCGAGGGGATGAACCAGCTGTGGATCACATCACTCGAGGTCTCGAGGATGCGGATCGCCTTCCCGACCGGCAGCACCAGCGGGTGGTTCACAGACAGCAACCGGATCTCCGGCGGTTTGATCTCGTTGTCGGGGATGATGTTGCTGGCGAAGTCGATGTTGCCCTGGTCGGGATAGGCGTATTCCCAGAACCACTGGTGGCCGGTCACCTTGATGGTCATGTCCGGGTGCTGCGCGCGATCCTCGTAATAGACCAGCCGGAATGAGGGGATCGCGATTATCACCAGGATCAGGATCGGCACGACCGTCCACGCGATCTCGAGCGGCGTATTGTGGCTGACCGGCTTAGGCACCGGATGGCGGCGGGCGTTGTACCGCCACATCACCCAGCCGAGCAGGCCGGCAACGAGGGCAGTAATCAGCACGATGATGACCGTGACCAGCTCATTCAGGGCGATGATGTCGCGCTTGACCGGGCTGAACCCGCGCTGCAGTTCAATCTCCCACGGATGCGGCACTTGAGCCCATGCCGCATGGCGGAGCACCAGGCCCACGCCGAGGACGAGAAACGTCGCGACCAGAAGCCGCCGGAAAGACTGCATGCCTGTCGTATCCGTCCCGCTGTCTGCGTCGGCGCGAATTCCCGAGGCGGACCCACGCTGCACCA
Organism: uncultured Alphaproteobacteria bacterium; assembly: GCA_963754235.1. Classification (GTDB taxonomy): domain Bacteria; phylum Pseudomonadota; class Alphaproteobacteria; order Acetobacterales; family Acetobacteraceae; genus DATAYA01. The sequence continues at coordinate 15,225 of CAVWFK010000040.1, forward strand.
TACCGAGACCGTGGTATCGGAGGTGCCGGCGTAGATCAAGCCATGCGGCAGAACGGTTTCACTTTGCCAGCCTCAGTTCGCCAGTCGCGCCAGCGTGAACAGGCCAAACGGCGGCACCGGCACGAGCCGAGCGCGTGCGCGATCGGCAGGCCCGAGCAGGGCTGCGAGCGCGAAATCCGGGTGCCAACCGAGCGCGCGCGAGGCCGGTGCCAACGCCCGCTCGGCCCACCAGCGCGGCCCGCGCTCGGCGGCGAAATGGTTGACGAACAGGATCTGGCCGCCCGGCCGCACGACCCGCTTCATCTCCGCCATCAGCCGTTGCGGGTTCGGCACCACAGAGGCAACGAACATCGCCACCGCGATATCGAATGAGGCATCGGCGAAGCTGGTCGCCTCCGCGTCCATCTCATAGAGTGCCGCGACGTGGGCGAGCCGCTCCGTCACGACCCGCCGTCGTGCCCGGTCGAGCATCTCCGCCGAAAGATCGATCCCGGTGATCCGCTTCTCCGGCTGGTAGCACGGCAGCGCCAGCCCGGTGCCCACGCCCACCTCCAGCACCCGCGCGCCGGGCAGCGCGTTGACCGCGGCGGCGGCGCATCGGCGGCCGCTCGCCGAGACCGCCCCGAATGCCTGGTCATAGATGCCGGCCCAGCGCCGGTAAGCGGCGCGCACATCATCGGCGTCAAGGGCCGCACGCGGCCCGGTCCGTGGCTGCAGAGCAGGGCTCAGGCGTTGCATGGCGATGCGGATGGTCCCCCTCGATGTGATGAACGTTGCGACCTTCGGCCGTGCTGTACCGGCCCGCAACCGATTCGGAGCGGCGGGGCGACGAGTTCGGTTCTTGCCGCGTGCTCCCCAATAGGGGAGGCAGACCGGCGAGGGCAAGCCCGCGCCGGTCATAGCTGGCGGGCTCTAAGCGCCTCAGTCGGCTTTCGACAGATTGACCGCCGCGGTGCGGCCGTTCTGTTGCTGCTCGATCTCGAAGCCCAGCTTCTGGCCCTCGTTGAGGGTTCGCAAGCCGGCCTTCTGCACGGCGCTGATGTGGACGAAGACGTCCTTGCCGCCGGAATCAGGAGCGATGAACCCGTAACCCTTGGTCGGATTGAACCATTTCACGGTGCCTGTGGGCATCGGAGCGCCGCCTTCCTTGTCGGGGCGGAGCAGCTTCCGCCCGGTGCACGCGGGCGCCATTCCGGCGCGCCCTCTCCCCCGACGGCGCACCGGCTTCCGCCCGGGACCGACACGCCATCGCTACGGAACGATACGTCGCGGCATCGGCGGAGCGCAACGGGCGAGCGTGCGGTACTGCCCCCGGTTTGACCCCACCCGGTGGGGCCGCGTCAGGCGCCCTGGTTCTCCAGGAGGTGTTCCAGCCGGTAGATGCCACGCGCAAGCGGCGGCAGGGCGCCCCCTCGCCCACCGCCAACTCGAGGAGCAGGCCGCCGAGTGCCTCGGGGTCGGTCGCCTCCATCATCACGAACCAGCCGGGTGGCGGAAGCAGGTCGGAACGACCTGCGTTCGCGGCCGTGTGCGTGCCGGAAGCGCTGCGCGCCGGCCGCACAGACATGCGTGGCGGTGACCTGTGGCGCGGCGACCGCTTGCCGCACCACTACGGCGAACTCGCGTGCCGCGGCGGGTCAGGCCGAAGCGGATCGTCATCACGCAGCCGCCATCGCCGAAACCCCGAACCGTCCAGCACCCGTGCTCAATGCTGCGTAGCCGATCGGCCACGGCGCGGTTAGCCTGCCCGCACCCCTCCAGGCGAGGCGCGGAGCCGCGCGATCTCGTTGATCAGCTTGCGCGTGATTGCCTCGGCGAAGCTCTTGTAGTCGTGGACCTCGAGCACGAAGCTGCCCTCGCCGCCGGTCACGTTCCGCCGGTAGTAGTTGGCGAGGCCGCCGGGCGGGTGGGTATGCTCCTGCAGCCACGGCACGTCGCTCTCGTTCGCGATCGCCAGGCCGTTGATCATGACCCCCTGCTTCAGCGCGTCGTCACGAGCGTCGGCCGCGTCCCGTCCGGAGTTGTTGGTGCCGTCGCCACAGACGTCGATCACCCTCCGGTCGGCCCGGAAATCGGCTTGCTCCAACAGGTGCATCGCCTGGTCGATGCCCGCGCTGATCGAGGTGTGCCCGCGATACGAGCGCACTGCGACCCCCAGCGCGTTGGCGAACGCCTTGGCCGAGGCGGCGTCCTTGATAACGTGCCAGTCGAGCACCGTGCGGACCTGGTAGTTGCTTGCAAACTCCACGTACGCGACGGCGATCGCGCCCGCCTCGCCGCCGGCGATCGCGGCGATCACGCGCGGGTCGGTGAACGCGGCGACGTAACCCTTCTTCTGTAGCGCAAACTCGTCGTCGTTGATGCTGCCCGAAACGTCATCGACCAGAACCAGCGCCAGATCGACCTTTGGACCCGCCGCGTGGGCGAGCCGGACGGAAAGCAGCAGAACGGCCAGCAGCACGGTGATCCGATGCATGGTCCCACTCCCGTTGGCTCTCCACCGTCCGAAGATTGGGGGAGGTCGGTCAAGCGCAATCTGCGCCTGGCCGGGCGGGATTAGTCGAGCGGCTCGGTCCGCGCATCCACGCCAGCTACTGCGCCGCTGATCGCAGCGCGAGTTGAGGCTGGTCGCGAGCGCCCGCTGGCTCGCCGGTTCCATATCAGTCCGCCTCTCCGCCGCGAAGGTTCGGTGGCGCCTCTTCCAGTACGTCGGCTGCAGCTTCGGGATCGATGCGATCGGCTTCGGCGAACAACCGGTCGGCCTCGTCCTGGTCGCCGGCACGCCGGGCCGCAAGCGCCCGCTCGGCGAGCCGGCGCGCCTGCAATCGGCGGCCGGAATCGGCGGGCGGAATGTCCGACATCGGAAACTCCTACGGTTGCAGGGACTCAACGGCGCGTCTAGCGCCAGGTTGCCGGTCAGCGCAGTGCGAGCGATGCGGCCAGCAGCGCCAGGCCGGCGGCGATCCAGGCCACGTAGTCGCCGACCAGGCCGCTGTGCAGTCGAAGCAGCAGGCCGGCGACCGGCACGGAAGCGCCGTCGAGCGCGGCGAGCAGCGGGCGAGGAAGACGGTGTCGGAACAGGTCGAAGCCCGCCACGGCGCAGGCCAGCGCGAGCGACGCCCAGGCCGCCGCATCGGCGGAGTGGGTGGCCGGCGCCACGGGCGCCGCGCGTTCGGACGCGCGCAGGAAGCCGGCGGCCGCAACGCCCGCTCGCATCCCCACCCAAGCTGTCGGCGCGATCGCCAGCCCCAGCAACACGAGCACGGGCGCGAACATCAGCCAGACCGGCCGGTCGGCCTGCTCGCGTTCTTGCTCGGTGGGCGAGCGTTCCTCCTCGCCAGCGCGCGGACCAAGGCCCGCGAACACGCGACCCGCGACCCGCGACCCGCAGCACGGCCGCCCCGGTGAAGCCAGTGCCGGCGGCCAGCGCCGCGCGCACCAGCGGACGCGGCGTGAGTGCCGAGCCGATCAACTGCGTGCCGGCATCCAGCACGCCGAACGGCGCGCCGCCGAGCAGAAGCCCCGCCAGCGCGCACGCGATCCCGACTGGCCAGATGCCCCACCCGGCGCCGCGCAGTCCGATCTCGTCGATCCCGCCCAGGCTTGCCAGCATGATGCCGGCGATCATGAACAGCGCGCCCTTCACCAGGCCCTGCCCGATCACGTAGGCAAATGCCCCGGCCATGCCGGCGGCGGAGAGCGAGGCGATCCCGGCGAGCAGCACGCCCATGTGCGCGATCGTCGAGAACGCGAGCAACCGTTTGACGTGCCGCTGCATCAGACAGGTAATGCCGCCCAGAATCGCGGTCGCAGCGCCGAGATCGACGAGAAGCCCGTGGGCGATGCCCTGCACCGCCGGCGAGGCGACGAACACTGCGTCGAGCAGACGTGCGACGCCGAACAGCCCGAGCGGCACCATGATCGCCGAGAAGATGACCGAGGCGGGGCTTGGGGCCACCGCGTGCGCGTCGGACAGCCAGAAATGCAGCGGCACGATGGCGCCCTTGATCAGCAGCGCCATGGCCAGCAGGCACAACGCGGCGAGGATGGCCGGGTCGTCACCCGCCTGCGCCACGCCGCGCGCCAGCGCGCCGAAATCGAGCATGCCGAAGCGGGCATAGATCAGCCCGATCCCGCCCAGCATGAAGAAACTGCCAAGGCTGTTGGTGACGGTGAAGGTGAGCGCACCCTCGAGCGCCGAGGGGTTCAGAGCATATGCCGTCAGCGCGAACGCCGCGACACTCATCACCTCGAACCAGACGAACAGGTTGAACAGATCGTGGGTCAGCGAGAACCCTACCATGGCGGCGAGGAACACCAGCGAGAGAACGTGGAAGCGGGCGCCGGTGTCCGCGAAGAAGCCCCAGGCAAACACGAAGGTCAGGGCAAACAACAGGCCCGCGAACGCGGCGAGCGAGGCACCGACCGGATCGACGAGGAAGCCAATGCCGAGCACCTGGTGGCCCTGCGGCGCCCAGCCACCGAACCAGTAGGCAATCGGTGCGACGATACTGCCGCGGGCCAGCAGTGCCGCGATCGCCGCGACCGCCGACGCGGTCAGGATCGCGATGACGTCCGGCATTCGCCCGGGCAGATAATCGGCGAGCGCGAGCAGCAGCCCCGCCATCGCGAGTGGCACCGCCACCGTCACCGGCACCAGCGTGTGCAGGGATGCCGTCACGGGCGCAGCGGCCGCAATGCCTCCGGATCGAGCGTGCCTTTGCGGCGGCAGAGCTGCAATGCGATCGCGAGGAGCAGCGCGGTGACGGTGGCACCCACCACGATATCGGTGAGCACCAGGGCTTGCACCACGGGATCGACCGCGCGCGTGCCCGGCGGCTTGTCATAGAAGATCGGCGCCGCCGCGCCCGCGCGGTAGCCGACCGAGAGCAGCAGCACATACGTGCTCGACTGCACGACCGCGAGGCAGCCGATCAAATGGACGACGTGGCGACTGGTGACAAGCCCGTAGATGCCGACGCCGGCGAGCCACGCGGCAACCAGCCAGGGCAGCAGGTTCATTCCTCCTCACCCTGCAATCCGGCGGTCTCCTGAAGGAATTCCACGAACAGCGTCGCAAAGCCGGCGAACACTGCGAGCGCCACCGCGGCGTTGAGCACGAGCATCAGCCCGCCGGATATCATCGATTTGAGGGTGCCCAGCGGCAGCAGGTTTTGCAGGAACGCGGCGCCCGCGAGCATGGTGGCGATGCCGGCGAGCGCGTAGGCGGCGCCGCCGATGCCCTCGCAGGCGTCGAGCCATTCGCTACGCATCAGCCGCGACCAGGTGCGATGGCCCTCGCCGAGGAAAATAAGCAGCAGCGATGAAGCCATGATCACGCCGCCCTGAAACCCGCCTCCCGGCGTCACCGTCGCGTGCAGCGCGACATAGAGGCCGAACAGCAGCGTGACCGGTGCCGTGATCCGGCCGGCGAGCGTGATCGCCTCGCTGCGACCGGAGATGCTACGCGGCGGGCCAAGGCGCTGCCGTTCCTCCTCATCCCGCTCGCTCCGCAGCAGGACCGCGGTGCCGGTGACGGCGGCGAGCAGCATCATCTCCTCGCCCAGCGTGTCGAAGCCGCGATAGTCGAAGTTCACCGCGGTCACCATGTTGGTGACGTGCCGCTGCACCGGGGCCGCCGCATTGATCGCGTCTCCATATGGCAGCGGATGCGCGCCGAAGCGCGGCACCGCGACGATCGTGCGCCAGGCGGGAACTGCCAGCGTGGCAAATGACGCGGCAAGCAAGCCGACGCGCAGGCGTGGGCTCATGACTTGCCGAGCCGAGCGCGCGCGTTGGCCAAGGTGACCAGAAACATCAGCGGGAGCGCCGCACCCCCGACCACGATCTCCGAGAAGGCGACGTCCGGCGCTTGCAGTGCGAAGAAAAGCAGCGCGAGAACGGCCCCGTTGACCGAGATCGCCAGCACCTGTCGCCGCGGCTCGCGGGTCAGGGCAACGGCGGCCCCGCCGAGGGTGGCCAGCAGATAAAGAATGGTGAGCAGCATGGTCACTGATCCGCCTCCCAGGTCCGGCGCAGGAACAGGGCTCGGCCGGTGGCGTGCATCACCGCGGCGCCACCTCCCAGCAGCACAGCGAATAGGAAGCCCGCCTTGAACGCGACCGTTGCGAGCCCCTGCGACACCAGCACCGCGACCAGCAGCAACGCACCGCACACGAGACCGAGGAAGCCGAGCGCGTGCAGCGCGTCGAGCCCCGAGCGGAGCCGGACCAACGACGCCGCGGAAAGGAACGCGAACCCGACCAGCGCCGCGAGCAACACGTCGCGCACGAACCCGCTCATAGCCAGCGCTCGACGAAGTAGGCAAACACCAGCGCCCCCGGCAGGCTGAGCAGAGCCATAGCGAGCGAGAGATCCACGAACGCGGGCTGGCCGAAGCCGAGGCTGAGCGCGAACAGCGCCAGGCTGGCGAGCACGCTGGCCGCCTGCACCGCCACTAGCGCCGCGCCCAGCCGCGCGCGCACCAGCACCAGTCCGGGCCAGATCAGGCAGGCCGCGAGTGCGGCGCCACAAACGATCCATGCCGTCATACCGGCCAGCGACGATCCGAGGCCGGCGAACGAGGAACTAGCCGATGCAGCAATAGCGAATCCTCCTTAACCGCAAGAACGTAGCCATCAGGAGCCGCAGACGCCGCAAGCGCCACAACCGCGCGCCGGCCTGCAGCGAGGGGTGACTGATCGCCGGGGTCGAACGATTGCGAGAGCATCTCACCCTGCGCCGGCACCCGCACCAGCGTTCGCGGCAGAGCCGCTCCGACGACGACCGCCTCGATGGCGACCGCGCGCGGCACGCGGGGCAGGATGTGCAGCCAAGAGATTTGGGTTCGCAGCGCGGTGGCGCGGGCATGTCGGCACCAGAAGACAAAGCCGACAATGAACGTTGCGGTGACCGCAGCCGCGATGATTTCCGCGGTCTCCGCGCTACCCGCAAAACCGAGATAGAGTGCGGCCGCCCCCAGCCACTGCCCGACCGCGGCCGCCAGGCCCCGCATCAGGTCTTTGCGGGCGGCTGCGGCGGGGGCACGCGAGGAACCGGTTCCGGCCCGGTCGGAGCGATCGCAGGCGGCTCGCGGTTTTCGTCGCCCTGCGGCTCCGGTGGGGTGCGGCGCAAGGTCCCCTCCGGCAGGTCGGCGCGCCGGCCGGGAAGGCTGTCGTGGGCTCCGGGGGGCGGATCGGCCGGAGCCGGCCTGTTCTGGTTCATTTTCACCCTCGCCTCTATGGCTCCCCAGACGTCCGTGCGCACAGGCAGGTTCCCATTCCGCTCAT
>CAVWFK010000041.1:0-23598 GCA_963754235.1 uncultured Alphaproteobacteria bacterium
GGGAAGCGTATCCTGACGTGCCGCGTCCGCCGTGGCTAGGCTAGGCGTCAACTCATGAACCGCGCGCGGTCTTCAAGGCGGCGGTCCACCACAGCAGATCGTCGATCATCGTCCCGGCCGGTGCCTCCAGCTCAGCCAGTCCAGCGTCCACATCGCCGCCTTGGAAGTGAGCCCACAAGGTGGCGACAGGGATGTGGACCGATGAGCGAATCGGGGCGAGCTGAAGTTCGATCGCCGTTTCGCGAAGCTGCTGGACGCTGCGCGCGCCCATGGCGGAGCCATAGCTCACGAAGCCGGCCGCATCCAGCCCACTCCCTTGACGAGATCGCGGCCCGCGGGCAGTGCGCGCGGCAGCTCCTTGAGCGCACCCGCGATCCGGCTGGCCGGCGTGGTCATCAACAGTGCCGCCGCCGTGCAGCCGGCGCGCGCCAACCGGATTGCCACCAGATAGATCAACGGGCCGGAGCCGGCGACCACCACCGGCACGTCGGGCACCATCGCGGCCGCCTTGAGCAGCGCCTGCACCGCGCCCACGCCCATCACGCCGGGCAATGTCCATCCCGGCACGGCGGCTGGCCGCTCCAGCGCACCGGTTGCAAGCAGGATGCGCTCCGCGCGAATGATCCGCGCGCCCTTCGATCTCGATCAGGCACTCGAAGCAATTGCCGGTCATGCAGTAAGGCGCGCGCGGCGCGTGCCTCACCGCGGAGGGGCGAAATTCCGCCACCCCGGCAGCCAGCAATGCCGTGGCCACACTCTCGCCGGCGGCCGCGCCGAACGATCCTCGGGCGGGCATTTGGCCCGACCCAGGGGCCGGGCATGACGAGATTGGTTCAGTCCCGGAACTCGCGTGACGCCTCGACGAGGAACCTCCACGCATACATGGCGAACGAGCGCGACACCTCGACGCGGAAGGTCGCGGGCGCAGTCCGCCACAGCACGATCTCGGTTTTCGCCAGCACGGTGCGGGTGCACATGCCGACCGGGAATGCCTCCGGATCGAGATCGAGCGGGCAACCGGCGTTTAGCGCCGCGGCGGCGTCGGGGCCAGTGATCTCGATCCCGGTCTGGCGGTCGGACCCGTCAACCAGCGAGTGCGGGTGCTCCTCCATGGCCCGCTCCAGCGCCGCGGCGAGCGCCGGGCCTTCGCCTTTCGCCGCCAGCAGCAGCCACTCGTCCGGGCCGAGCCAGAGCGCCGCGCGCCCCCGCCCGCATCGACGGCGTGGCACGCCTGCACCGGCAGGGCAGCGCCGAAAGCGGACGCGGCGGCCTCGATCGCCGCCGGCCGGCCGCGCAGCACCGAGCGCCACGCCGAAGGCAGCGCGACCAGCGCGGCATTGCCGGGCGCGGCCAGGCCGTCGAGCGGCCCCGCCGCGGCGGCCGAGAGGTCAGGCGGCATCGAGGCGCGTCCCTTCCGGATCGTAGAACACGGGCGCCGTCACCAGGGCGGCCACCGGTCGGTCGGCCGTGGTGACATGAAGCTGCTCTCCGGTGCGCTCGCGCCCGCCGCCGACCATCGCGAGCGCGATCGAGCGCCCAAGGGTGGCGCTGAAATAGGCCGAGGTCACATGGCCGAGCGGCCTCGCGGGCACGCGGCCGTCCGGGTCCGCGAGGACCTGCGCCCCTTCCTCCAAAACGAAGCTCGGCTCGCTGGTGAGCAATCCAACGAGTTGCTTGCGCGCGGGCGAGGTCATGGCCGGGCGGGCGAGCGAGCGCTTGCCCACGAAGTCGCGCTTCGCCTTCCCCACCGCCCAGGACAGGCCGACATCGTCTGGCGTCGCGGTGCCGTCCGTTTCCTGGCCGACGATGATGTAGCCCTTCTCCGCCCGCAGAACGTGCATCGCCTCGGTGCCGTAGGGCGTGACACCATGGGGCTTCCCGGCCTCGAACACCGCCTCCCACACCGCGCGCCCGTAATCGGCGGCGACGTTCACCTCGAAGCCCAGCTCGCCGGTGAAGCTGACGCGGAACAGGCGTGTTGGCACCCCGCAGATGCGGCCCTCCGTCACGCTCATATGCGGCATCGCCTTGGAGGAGAGGTCGATCCCCTCGACCAGTCCCTCCAGCACCCGGCGCGCGCGCGGCCCCTGCACGGCGATCACCGCCCACTGCTCCGTGACCGAGGTGAGCCAGACGTCCAACTCCGGCCACTCGGTCTGCGAATAATCTTCCATCGTCGCGAGCGTGCGCGCAGCACCGCCGGTCGTGGTGGTGACATGAAAGCGGTCCGTCGCCAGCCGGCCGATCACGCCGTCCTCGGTGACGAACCCGTCCTCGCGCAGCATCAGCCCGTAACGGCAGCGGCCGACGCCGAGCCTGGTCCAGGCGTTCACATACATCCGGTTCAGGAACTCCGCAGCGTCCGGCCCCACCACCTCGATCTTGCCGAGCGTCGAGGCGTCGAGAAGCCCGACGCCCTCGCGCACCGCCCGGCATTCGCGCGCCACGGCCGCGTGCATGTCTTCGGGCCCGCGCGGGAAATACAGGGCGCGCTTCCACAGCTCCACATTCTCGAACACGGCGCCGTGCTCCACGGCCCAGGAGTGGATCGGCGTCGTGCGCACGGGGTCGAACAGATCGCCGCGCGACAATCCGGCGAAGGTGCCGAAGGTCACCGGCGTGTAGGGCATCCGGAAGGTAGTCAGCCCGACCTGCGGGATCGGCTTGCCGAGCGCCCCGGCGACAATGCCCAGCGCGTTCATGTTCGAGGTCTTGCCCTGGTCCGTCGCCATGCCGGTCGTGGTGTAGCGCTTGACATGCTCGATCGCCTGGAAGCCTTCCCGCGTCGCGAGTGCCAAATCCTTGGCCGTGACATCGTTCTGGAAATCGACGAACGCCTTTGGACGCGCCCGGATGCGCCCCGGGCTGTTTCCCTGCGGCAAGGCGCCGAGCATCCCGCCGGTGCCGAACTCGGGCGCCTGCGTCGGGAACGTTCGCGCGCGGGCGCCGCCGTGTCCCGCCGCACGCGCAGCGGCCTCCCCGGCCGCTGCGCCGTCCGCCAACGCCGCGGCGAGGCCGAACACGCCGCGGCAGGCCCCGGCCGAGCGTTCCTGCTCGACCGAGAGACCGGGCACGTAGGCTTCCAGCTCCCCGTCGAAACGCAACCTGCCGCGCGACTGGGAGAACAGGTGTACGCTCGGCGTGAACCCCCCCGACATCAGCAGGAGGTCGCAGCGCAGCATCTCCCGCCCGATTAGATCGCCATCGGCCTGCATCTGGGCGAGCCGAACGGCGTCCACCCGCAGGCGGCCGATGGTGCCGATCACCGTGCTGGAGAGGCGGACCGGCAATCCGGCCGTGCGCGCCGCCTGCGGCAGCGCGCCGTTGGCCTCCGCGCGCGCATCCACGATCGCGGCGATGGCCACACCCGCGCGGTGGAGGTCGAGCGCCGCGCCGTAGGCGGCATCGTGCGCGGTGACGACGACGGCGCGGCTGCCGCAGCGCACGCCGTAGCGGTTGAGGTAGGTGCGCGCCGCGTCGGCCAGCATCACGCCGGGCCGGTCGTTCCCCGGGAACACCAGCGGCCGCTCGATCGCACCCGCCGCCAGCACCACCTGCTTCGCGCGCACCTGCCAAAGCCGCTCGCGCGGCAGGCGCGGGTCGGCGTCGGCCAGGTGGTCGGTGACGCGCTCCGCCAGCCCGATCAGATTGTGCGCGAAATAGCCGAAGGCGGTGGTGCGCGGCAGCAGCGCGACGCGCGGGTTGCGCGCCAGCATCGCGATCGTGTCCGCAAGCCACTCGGCGCTCGCCCGACCCTCGATTGTGGCCTCGGTGTCGGCGAGGAGCGATCCGCCAGGCTCCGCCTGCTCGTCGCACAGGATCACGCGCGCGCCGGCATCGGCCGCTGTCAGCGCGGCGGCGAGCCCGGTCGGACCGGCGCCTACCACCAGGACGTCGCAATGCGCGAAACGGCTCAGGTAGCGGTCGGGATCGGGGAGCGTGGGGGCGCGGCCGAGGCCGGCCATCGCCCGGATGCGCGGCTCATAGACGCGCTCCCAAGCTTTCGGCGGCCACATGAAGGTCTTGTAGTAGAAGCCGGCCGGGAAGAATGGCGCGAGCAGATCGTTGGCCGCGCCGAGATCGGCGCCGAGCGCGGGCCACCGGTTCTGGCTCTCCGCCCGCAGCCCCTCGTACAGTTCCACCTGTGTCGCGCGCAGATTGGGCGTGCTGCGTGCCGCGTCGCGCTGGATGCCGACCAGCGCGTTCGGCTCGTCCGCGCCCGCGCCAAGAATGCCCCGCGGGCGGTGGTACTTGAACGAGCGCCCGACGAGATGCACCCCGTTCGCCAGCAGCGCGGAGGCGAGCGTGTCGCCGGCGAGTCCCGCATAGGCGCGCCCGTCAAAAGTGAAGCGCACGGGGCGGCCACGATCGACCCGCCCCCCTTGCGCGGTCCGGAAGTCCGCGCTCACGCGGCTTCGCGCCCAGCGGGTGCGAGATCGGGCCGCTCCTCGCCGATCTTGTAGGTGGCGCGGAACAGGTCGCTGCCGGTGTCGCGCAGCGCGTTGAAGAAGCGTCCGCAGCCGTGCGTGTGCCGCCATCGCTCGGCATGCACGCCCTTCGGGTTGGTGCGCCGGTAAAGAAACTCGGCCCACGCCTCGTCGGAGACCGCGGCGGGGTCGCTCGGCCGGGTGATGTGCGCCTCGCCGCCATAGCTGAATTCAAGCTCCGGGCGGTCGCCGCAATAGGGGCAATGGATGAGCAGCATGGTGGGCCTCAGTGGGCGACGGCAGCCGCGGCGGCTTCGTCGATCAGAACGCCGTCGCGGAACCGCTCGAGGGTGAAGGCAGCGTTGACCGGGTGCGGCTCGTCCTTGGCGATGGTCCAGGCGAACAGATGCGCCGCACCCGGCGTCGCCTTGAAGCCGCCCGTGCCCCAGCCGCAATTGACGTAGAGGCCGGACACTGCGGTCCTGGCGACGATCGGAGAGCGGTCGGGTGTCACATCGACGATGCCGCCCCAGTTGCGCAGCATCCGCAGCCGGCGGAACGGCGGGAACAGTTCGCAGATCGCATCCAGCGTGTGCGCGGGAATGTGCAGTCCGCCGCGCTGCGTGTAGGAAGTATAGGCGTCGGTGCCGGCGCCGATCACCAGCTCGCCCTTGTCGGACTGGCTGATATAAGCGTGGATCGTATTGCTCATCACCACGCAGGGGATGCACGGCTTCACCGGCTCGGATACCAGCGCCTGCAAGGGGTAGCTCTCCAGCGGCATGCGCAGCCCGGCCATCGCCATCACCACGCTCGTGCTGCCGGCCGCGGAGACGCCGATCTTGCGCGTGCGGATCGTGCCGCGGCTTGTTTCCACGGCGCCCACGGCGCCCGCGGCGTCGCGCTGGATCGCGGTCACCTCGCAGTTCTGCAGGATGTCCACGCCGCGCGCGTCCGCGGCACGGGCGTAGCCCCAGGCTACCGCATCGTGCCGGGCGGTGCCGCCGCGCCGCTGCAAGGCGGCACCGCGGACCGGATGACGCATGGCAGGGGAGATGTTGAGCGGCGGGCAGAATTCCTTCGCCTGTTCCGGCGTCAGCCATTCGTTGTCTACGCCATTGACGCGGTTCGCGTGGACGTGGCGCTTGAACACCTGCACGTCATGGGTGTTGTGGGCGAGCATCATCACGCCGCGCTGGCTGAACATGACGTTGTAGTTCAGCTCCTGCGACAAGCCCTCCCAGAGCTTCACGGAATGATCGTAGAGTGCCGCGCTCTCGTCGAAGAGATAGTTCGAGCGGATGATCGTGGTGTTGCGCCCGGTATTGCCGCCGCCGATCCAGCCCTTCTCCAGCACGGCGATGTTGCGCATCCCGTGCTGCTTGGCGAGGTAATAGGCCGCCCCCAGCCCATGCCCGCCGCCGCCGACGATGACGGCGTCGTACGCAGGCTTCGGCTCCGGAGAGCGCCATTGCGGCTGCCAGCCCTGGTGCCCGCCGAGCGCATTGCCGATCAGGGAGAGGGCGGAAAAGCGCTGCATCGCCATCCGTAGAGTTTCAACAAAGGCTGAGACTCCCCACCATTTGTGACTGCGTCCGTCGTCACACCCGGCGACGGCCGGGCGCTCGTCATGCTCGGCGGCGGCCGAGCATCCACGACTTCGCCGCGGCATGAACGACGTGGATGGTCGGCCTTCGCCGACCATGACGACCGCAACGGTCATGACATACAGCCGCTGTCACAACAATACCCGCCATCCCATTATTCCGGCAGCAGCGCGGTCACCTCGATCTCGATCCGCATTTCCGGCGCGGCGAGGCCCGCGACCACCAGCATGGTCGCGGCCGGCCGCGCCGCCCCGAACGCCTCCCGCAGCAGCGGGAAGCACGACGGAAAATCGGCTGCGTCGAGCAAATAGTAGCGCACCCGCACCACATGCTCGAACCCGGCACTCGCCTCGGCGAGGGCCGCCGCAAGGTTTGCCAGCGCCTGCCGGCATTGCGGTACCACGCCGCCCGGCGCGATCGTCATCGTTGCGTAGTCGTATCCGGTGGTGCCGCTCACGAACACCCAGCGCCCATCCACCACGGCGCGCGAATAGCCGATCTCGGCCTCGAACCGGCTGCCCTGGCTGATCCGGCGGCGGGTCACGCGACATCTCCCGATGCAGAATTGGCCGGCGCGCAGTTGGCGCCGCACAGCACCACGCCCACACGCGCATCCCCGGGCGGCCGGAACGCGCCGCTCAGCAGGGCGGCGAGCGCGGTCGCGCCGCCCGGCTCGGCAATGATCCGCAGCCGTTGCCAGAGCAGGCGCTGCGCCGCGCTGATCGCGGCGTCGCTCACCAACACTGCATCGCTCACATGCGCCTGCGCGACCCCGAACATCACCGAACCCGCCTCGCGCGCACCGAGGCTGTCGGCGGCGATGCCCGACGGGGCCACCGGTACGGGATGCCCGGCGGCAAGGGCCGCGTGCAGCGTGGGACAGCCCTCCGGCTCGACGCTCACCACCCGCACCCGCCCGCCGTACCACGCCGCGATGCCGCCGATCAGCCCGCCGCCGCCGGTCGCCACCAGCACGTGCGTGAGGTCCGGCGCATCGGCCTCGAATTCCATGCCCACCGTGCCCTGCCCGGCCAGCACGTCCGGATGGTCGTAGGCATGGACTTCCAGCGCCCCGGTCTCCATCTGCCGCGCCCGGCTCGCCGCCAGCGCCTCGGCATAGCTCGCCCCCGCGCGCACCAGGCGCGCGCCAAACCCTTCGATGCGGGCGCATTTCTCGGCCGGCGTCGGTTCGGGGACGAACACCTCGGCGCGCAGGCCGAGCACTTGGGCGGCATAGGCGACGGCGGCGCCGTGATTGCCGCCCGAGGCGGTGATGACGCCCGCCTCCGGCCGTTCGGCCAGGAGCAGCCGGTTGAAGGCACCTCGCGGTTTGAAACTGCCGGTATGCTGAAGGAACTCCAGCTTCAAGACGACCGGCACCGCAGGCCCCAGCTCGCCCGCGGCCAGCCGCAGCACCGGTGTCGCGCGGGCATGCCGCGCGATGCGGCGAGCAGCGATTTCGATATCACCACTTGAGAGGTCGCAGCGGGGCATGGCAGGCCGGACGCTGGCACGCGGTCCCCTGCCGCACAACCCGCTTTCCTTTCCCCGCGCGCCGCACCACATTGCCGACCCGATGCAGATCCATGCGAGCTGCGTGGCCCGCGATCGGGCGGGCGTGCTGCTGCTGGGGCCGCCAGGGTCGGGCAAGTCCGACTTGGCGCTGCGTCTGCTGGAACACGGATTCATGCTCGTTGCCGATGACAGGGTCGAAATCGAGAGCGGGATCGCGCGTCCCCCGCCCCATCTTGCCGGGCTGCTGGAAGTGCGGGGCCTCGGCATCGTCCGCCTCGCCCACGCAGCCGAGGCGGCGCTGGCACTCGCCGTCCGCCTCGGGCCCCCTGCCGAACGCCTTCCCTGGCCCGCGCGCGACGCGGAGCTTGCCCTGCCGGTGATCGCTCTCGACCCGGCCGCTCCGTCGGCCGCGGCGCGGGTGGCGCTGGCACTCGACTGCGCGCTCGGCCGCATCGCCCAGGTCGCGGGCGCATTCGCATGAACGAGGGCTGTCATCGCGTCGTGCTGGTTACCGGCCTTTCCGGTGCGGGCAAGCTTTCGGTGCTGCGCGCGCTCGAGGATCTCGGTTACGCGGCGGTCGACAACCCGCCGCTGCCACTGGTGGACGGACTGGTCGCGGAGCAGGTGGCCGGCGGCGCGGGTGGCCTCGCGATCGGCATCGACGCCCGCACCAGCGGTTTCGATGCCGGCGCCGTGCTCGCTGCGCGCGAACGGTTGGGCACCCATCCGATGCTGCGCGCCGAACTCGTTTATGCCTGGGCCAATGACAGCGTGCTGATGCGCCGCTACACCGAGAGCCGCCGCCGCCATCCGCTCGCCCCCGAGGGCCGCGTGCGCGACGGCATCATCGCCGAGCAGGCGCTGACCGGCGCGCTGCGCGAGGCCGCCGACCTGGTGATCGACACCTCCGACCTGCCGCTCGCAGGGCTGCGGCAACTGATGGAGCAGCGCTTTGCGGAACCCGGCCTCGGCCATGCCGGCATGACGGTCTCACTGGTGTCGTTCGCCTATGCCGCCGGCCTGCCGCGCGACGCCGATCTGGTGCTCGACGCGCGCTTCCTGCGCAACCCGCACTACGACCCGGGGCTGCGGCCGCGCACCGGACTCGATCCGGACGTTGCCGCCTATGTCGCGGCCGATCCCGACTACGCCGCCTTCCTCGCCCGTATCCGCGACCTGCTCGCCCTGGTGCTGCCGCGCTTCGTGCAGGAGGGGAAGAAATACGTCACCATCGCGATCGGCTGCACCGGCGGCCGGCACCGTTCGGTCCACCTGATCGAACGCCTCGCCGCGCATTTGCGCGCGGCCGAGGGCGAGGCCTGGCGGCTGACGGTGACGCATCGCGAACTGGCGCGGGAGGAGGTCGCCTCCCGCCCGCCGCCGGCCCGCGCGCCCGCGGACCTTGCCGTTCAGGCACAGGAGGCCTGACCCCAACCCATGATCGGTCTCGTATTGGTCACCCACGGTCGGCTCGCCGACGAGCTGCGCTCGGCGATGGAGCACGTGGTCGGCCCACAGCGCAATGTGGCCACCGTCTGCATCGGCCCCGACGACGACATGGAGCGTCGCCGGGACGACATTCAGGATTCCATCGCCCGCGTCGACAGCGGCGACGGCGTGGTGCTGCTGACCGACATGTTCGGCGGCACGCCCAGCAATCTCGCGATCTCGATGATGAACGGGCGCAAGCTCGAGGTGATCGCCGGCGTCAACCTGCCGATGCTGGTCAAGCTCGCCAAGGTGCGCGGCTGCCAAACCCTGCCCGAATGCGTCGATTGTGCTCAGGTGGCGGGGCGGAAATACATCGCCTCTGCCTCCGACGTGCTCGGCCATTGCACGATCCCTCAAGCGGGGCCCCAGGCGGCCCCCCAGGCACTCCTCAAGCCGCTCCCCAAGACCGGGACGTGCGGATGAGCCGCACCCCCGCCGCGGCACGTAGGGCGATCGTATCTGCTGGAGGTTTAGCCGTCATGGTCGGCGAAGGCCGACCATCCACGTCTTTCGTGCGGCCGCAAAATCGTGGATGCCCGGCCTTCGCCGGGCATGACGAAGTTGGGTGGCCGGTCAAATGTGATTGCCCCGCCGCGGCATGAGCGGCGAGGCGCTGTCCCGCACCGTCAGGATTTGCAACAAGCGGGGCCTGCACGCGCGCGCCGCGGCGAAGTTCGTGATGATGGCCGAGCGGTTCGGCGCCTCGGTCGAGGTCGCGCGCGACGGCCAGTCGGTCTCGGCGCGCTCGATCATGGGTCTGATGATGCTTGGCGCCGGGCCGGGCGCCGAGATCGAGCTGCACGCCGAAGGCTGGGACGCGAAGGAGGCGATCGACGCCCTCGCCGCCCTTGTCGAGCATGGTTTCAATGAAGACGATTGAGGAGAGCGTCCGGCCGGAGCGGTGCTTCGCCGGCATCGCGGTCTCGGCCGGGATCGCGATCGGCCCGGTGCATCGCGCGATCGAGCCGCAGGAGGCGGTCGTGCGCCACCGCATCCACGCCGCCGACATCGGCGCCGAGACGGCGCGGCTGGAGGCCGCGATCGCGCAATCCCGCCGCCAGCTTGTCAAGCTGCGTGCGCGTCTCGCCGTGCTGCCCGAGGACGCGCACGCCGAGATCGCACCGCTGCTGGATGCCTACATGCAGATGCTCGGTCCCTCGCGGCTGGTTCGTGGTGCGCGGCTGCGGATTGCCGAGGGTCTGGTCTCCGCCGAGACGGCGGTTGCCGAGCAGTGCGAAGCGATCGCCGCCGTCCTGCTCGCGATGACGACCGACGATGAGGCCGGCCAGCAGCGCCGCGCCGACGAAGTGCGCGAGATTGCGCGTCGGATCGTGCGCAACCTGACGCGGGCACCGTTCCGCAATTTTTCCTCGCTCCCCGTCGGCGCCATTCTGGCGGCCGAGGCGCTGCGCCCCGCCGACGCGGCGCTGATCGAGCCGTCGCACATCGCCGGCGTCATCGCCGATGAGGGCGGCACCGACGGCCACGCGGCGATCATGCTGCGCGCCCTTGGGGTGCCGGCGGTGCTGGGAACACTCGGGTTCACTGCTTCACTCCGCCCCGGCGACGTGGCCGTGGTCGATGGCGCCGCCGGTACCGTGACACTTTGCCCGTCGGCGGCAACCCTCGGGCACGCGCGTCGCGCGGTCGCGTCGTTCGCGCGCGAGCGGCAGCGGCTGGCACGGCTGCGACCGCTGCGCTCGGTCACGCAGGATGGAGTTGAAGTCGAGTTGCAGGCCAATCTGGAGCTGCCGGCCGAGCTGCCGCTGGTGGCGCAGTCAGGCGCGACCGGGATCGGCCTGCTGCGCACCGAGTTCCTGTTCATGAACCGCGAGGGCCTGCCCGACGAGGACGCACAGACCGAAACCTATCGCGGCATCGTCGAGGCGATGGACGGCGACTGCGTGACCATCCGCGTGCTCGACTGGGGTGGAGAGAAGGACGTGGACGCGCTGGAGACGGAGGGGCTGGTGCCGCAGGGCACCGAGGCCAATCCGGCGCTCGCGCTGCGCGGCATCCGCCTGCTGCTGCGCCATCCGGAGCTGTTCGAGACGCAGCTTGCCGCGATCGTGCGCGCCGGCGCCGCGGGCCCGGTGCGGGTGCTGCTGCCGATGGTGACGAGTGTGGCCGAGGTGCGGGCGGCGCGCGAGATCTATGCCCGTGTGCTGCGCGCGCTGCGACGCAGGGCCGAGCGGTTGCCCGACCGGCCGCCGCCGCTCGGCATCATGATCGAGACGCCGGGGGCGGCGCTGTCAGCCGATGCGCTGGCTTTGGAAGTGGATTTTTTCGCACTCGGTACCAACGATCTGGCGATGTACACGCTCGCGGTCGATCGCGCGGCGAGCGAGGTGGCACACCTCTACGACCCGCTGCACCCGGCGGTGCTGCGGCTGGTGCAGTTCGCGACCGATGCGGCGCGGCGGCTGCGACGGCCGGTCTCGGTGTGCGGCGAGATGGCGGCCGACCCGCGGCTGACGCGGCTGCTGCTCGGCCTCGGCCTGCGCAGCTTCAGCATGGCAGCCGGCGCCGTGCCGCGGGTGAAGCAGGCGGTGCGGGCAGCGAGCATCGAGGAATGCGGCCGGCTCGCACGCGCGGTGATGGCGGAATCCGACCCCGCCCGCATCCGCGCGCTGGTGACGGGATCGCCGCCGCTGCGGTGAGCGGCTCAAGCCCTCTCCGCCCCTGGGGCCTACGGTATTCACACAAGTCTTGGCGCGACGCGGAGGGGAATGGTTCAAGCGCTCGTTCCGACGGAGGGGGGCGAGGGTGAGCGAACGGATGACAATCGGGCATTTCGGTGACCCGCGGCGGGAGGAGCGTGGCGCGTTGATCATGGGGCGGGCGGTCGCCTGCGGCTCGTTGACGATCCGCACAATCGGCGAGACCCGGGCGGGCGAGATCGGGGTGCACCGGTTTCTGGACTGTCCGGAGGTCACCGTGGGCGAGATCATCGGCACGCTCGGCGAGCGCACGGCCGGTGCCTGCGCCGGGCGGCGGATCGTGGCGATCCAGGACACGACGGAGATCAATTTCCACGGTCGTGACCGCGATCGCCGTGGGCTGGGTCGCGGCGGCGACGGTGTCGGGCTTGGCTTCTTCATCCACCCGACGATTGCGGTGGATGCCGCCGATGAGGCGGTGCTGGGCATCCTGGGCGCGCAGATCTGGAGCCGCCGGCCGGACCAGGACGGCAGCGATTGCCGGCCGCGGCGCCAACGAGAATTGGCCGAAAAGGAGTCCAAGCGTTGGCTGGACGGGGCTGCCATAGCGGCGCAACGGGCGGAAGCGGCGGCGCAGGTGATCGTGGTCGGCGACCGCGATAGCGACCTCTACGCGCTGTTCGCCCGCCGCCCGGAGCGGGCGGAGTTGCTGGTGCGCGCGGCCCAGGATCGCGCGCTCGAGGATGGCGGGCGGCTGTTCGCGCAAGCTGCCGTCTGTCCAGTGCTGGCGACCTATCCGCTCGACGTGCCGCCGCGCGGACCCGGCGATCGCGGGCGGACCGCGACCATCGCGCTGCGCGCCGGGCGGGTCTGCATCAAACGCCCCCGCAATGGCTTGGTCGAGACCGTCGATGCGCTCTGGCAGGCGATCGGCCAACTGCTCAACCAGTTCGATCCCACCGAGTGCGCCCGCTATCTCCGTCACTGCGGCTATGCACACCCAGGCCGATAATGGTCTAGAGAAACCCCCACCTCACCCCGGCCCTCTCCGCCCCCAGGGGCGGAGAGGGGGTTGCGTGTCGCCGCTGGCACCGTGGAATCATACCAGCAGCCTTAGCTCGACTTTCCGCATTTCAGGCGGCGAGACATAGAGTCTCCATGAGTTGATGTAACAAGATGACTGGAATTTCTATGCTTTCAGAGCCCGACCGGGACATGGAAAAACTCGGTGGCGACCACAAGACGCGGCGGACGGCGGCAATCGCGTCGCTGAAGGTCGGTTGGTGTTTGTTGTAGCAAGCGGCGGGATGGGGGCGGACAGCGGTGCTGGGTTTCTGCATCAATCCATGCGCCCAGACGGTCACCAGAGAGTAGAGTCCGAGCAGCGCCGGTGTGGTGCGCAGGATGGCCAGGTCCGACCATTGCCGTTGCGTCTCGACGCCCAGATGTTCACGGGCCTCTTGGAAGGTCGTCTCGATCCGCCAGCGGGAGACGAAGCGCGTGAGGATCGCGGTAGGTTCGAGGTCAAGGTCGGTGCAAAGGAAGGCCTGCGCGTCACGCTGGCGGGACGGATCACGCACCAGCACCCAACGGATCGCAGCCGGGGGCATGCCGTTATGATATACCCCTCCTCTCACGGAGCTTGGGGGTTCGATGCGCCAATGAAGTGAAATGCGCCAGTGATCAATGAGGCGATCTCGCTTCGATAACTGGCGATATTGTCGAAGAACCCGTCGATCGCGGCCTTGAAGTCGGTGAGGCAAGGATAGTGCTGATTGTACAGCACAGCCTTCTTCAGCAACCACCACAGTCGCTCGATCAGGTTGAGGGTCGGCGCATAGGCCGGCAGGTAGACCAGCTCGATGCGGCAACCGTCCTCCGACAGATAGGCCTTGATCTCGGCCGAGTGGTTGTAGCGGGCGTTGTCCAGCACGACGCGGATCGCGGTCGCCGTCGGATGCCGCACCCCCAGCTCCTGGAACAGCGCGATCATCTCGGCGCTGGTGATCTTGCCCGCCTCGCGGTACACCACCGTGCGGTCGGGCCAACGCAGCGCGCCGTTGATGTTGACGTTCACCCGCCCATGGTTGCTCTTCAGCTCCCGCGTCCGGCCCTTGCGGATCCAGCCATGGCTCGGATGCGCCGTGTACGACGGGTGCGTGGCATCGACGAAATACAGCGGATGCTCGGCATCCGCTTCGGCCATCAAAGGGGCGAGCGTCTGTTCCACGAACCGCTGCTGCGCCGCGGCATCCGCTTTCGCCGGGACGCTCTTCGGCATCTTGTAGACGAACCCGATCCGCTTCAGCAGCTTGGTCATGGCGTTCGGCGTGTATTCCACCTCGAATGTCCGCCGGACGAAGTCGCACACCGCCTTCGCCGTCATATAAAGGCGGCGCTCCAACTCCGTCGTCAGCGCATCAAGCTGCTCCGGGCTCAGCGCCGGCTCACTGCCCTCGTAGTTCAACCGCTCGATCCCCACCACACCGGACGCCGCGTACAGCCGGCGGTGCTCGCGCACCGTCTCGGCGTCGATGAACAGCACCTCCGCCACCCGCTCCGCCGCCCAGCCGTCGTCCAGCAACAGCAACGCGTTCATCCGCCGGTGCACCGTGCTCGGCGTCTGGCGGCGCATCATCCGCAGCAGATGCGCCCGATCCAATGGGGTCAGAACCAATCCTGCCATGCCGCCAGCGAATCCGACCGCGTCGCGTCGGCGCAAGATAATTCCGCCGGGCTCTCGCGGATTCGGGGTATACCAGACGGCGGTTCCGGAGACATACTCCAGCTTGCGGGTCTGACCACCGTACCACTCGGTCAGCGTGACGGATGTCCAGACAGTCTTCCGATCGGTGAGGACGGGGTTGAGTTTGGGCCGGCGTTTACCTTTCAGTGCAGGCCGTCCCATTTGACCCTTTTGGCGTTGGGGTGCCGGCTCGAACAAGCTGGCGTCGAGACGCAACCTGGTGATCAAGCAGACGTGGCGGCGCACAGCGGCGATGAGTTCCAATGCCGAGAAACCGCTGTCGGCGACGACCACCACGCGGCGATCCGGCAGCCAGCGTTTGGTTTGCAATATCGCCTGCTTTGCCCAGTCGGTCAGGGCCTTGTGCCGTCTCGCTTTCGCCGCGCTCCAGCGCGCCGACGGCGCCAGCACAGTCAGAAACGGCAAAGCCCACCGCCGGCCTGCGAACGGTACCGGCAACATCACCGCCAGCGCCAGCCAGCGTAAGCCGCTGGTCTTGACGAAGTGGCCGTGTGACGACCGCACTGCGTCGCGATAGATGCCGCGCGCCTTGATTTTCCCGCCCCAGCGTCGCTCGATGGTATCGTCGATGCCGATCACCACCTCGCCGCTGGGCGATAGCACCGCCAGGAGATGGAGCAACAATCGACGCGCCACGTCGCGGGCATCCCAGCGCGCCCGGTTGAGCACTTCATGGTAGCGGCCGAAACCGGGTCTATCGTAACCGATGCGACCGGGCCGCGGGGAATCAGCCTTGACGGCCGGCCTGCTTGAGTTGCTGCGGCATCCAGAACTCTCGGATCGCCGGGATGACGATCGGAATGTCGTGATAGGCAGTGTGCAGGAACTCCTGCGTTTCCGGGCCTTCTCGCGGCGGTCCGAGCATGGGTCTGCCGAGCGGGTCTGTGCAGTAGAGCAAGATCGGCAATAGCAACCCGTGATCGACGCGGCTCAGATCGAGAAGCGACCGCCAGGCGGCGAAGCGCAGTCGCATGGCGCTGAGGAACCCCATACACCACGGCTGAGGAAGCGCCATGCCGTCATCCGTCTTCTCGAAAATCGGCGCGTGCTGCTTTGGCGCGGCCGACAAGCCTTCGCTGATCGCGTTAAAGCGCGAGACGATCGCCGTGATCGCCGCCAACTTCTTGCCGAAAGCCGTGGCGATGCGACCGCGCTCGCCGAGCAGATCGACGAACCATTCGTCCGGTGGGATCGAGCAGGGTCCGACCACGATCGCGGTCAGATAGCCGTCCAGCATCGATGCGCCGTCGACCCGCGCCGGCGGCTCAAGCGCACTGAGCCATGCGTTCAGCTGCTCGAGGCTCATCGCCTGTTCCGCTGAGCGGGACCGTCGCGGCGACTGCCTCATCACACCGCGGCTACAGAGGCGCGTGCGGCTTTCCAGTTCCATGGCAGCAACTCGCGCAGCGCGTTCGCCTTCGTGCGACCCGAGACGATGCGGTCGAGCACGTCGGCCAGGTAGGTCTGCGGATCGATGTCGTGCAGTTTGGCGGTGTTGACCAGCGACGCCAGAACAGCCCATCGCTCACCGCCGCTGCGCGAACCGGCGAACAACGCATTCTTTCTTCCCAAGGGAATCGGGCGGATGCTCCGTTCGACAGTGTTGGAATCGACCTCGACGCGGCCGTCGGCGAGGAACACCGTGAGCCCCTCCCAATGGCCCAGCGTGTAGCGGATCGCGCCCGCCAGCGAGGACTTGGCCGAGATCTCGCCGAGGCGCTCCATCAGCCACGACCACAGCGCCACCATCAGCGGCTTCGTCTCGGCCTGGCGGACGGCGACCCGCTCCTCGGCCGTGCAGCCGCGAATCCGCGCCTCGATGGCGTAGACCTCGCCGATCCGGCGCAGCGCTTCCGCGGCAATCTCATCCGCGGTCTGCTTGTGCACATCAAAGAACTCCCGTCGCGCATGCGCCAGACAGTAGGCGAGCGTGATCGCGCCGCCGGGGCGGTCTGGCTTGGCCAGTTCGCCATATCCAGCATAGCCGTCGACCTGTAGCACGCCATGGAACCCATCGAGATGTTCCTTTACATGGCGCCCGCGGCGGTCCTCGGCGTAGAGGTAGACCACCGCCGGTGGCGCGGGCCCCTGCCATGGTCGGTCGTCCACGGCATAGCACCACAGTCGCCCGATCCGCGTTCGCTTGCGGGTCCGGTCCAGCACCGGCAGCGGCGTGTCATCACAGAACACCTTCGGTGCCGACATCACGGTCTGCAAGAGCAGCGTATGCAGCGGCTGCAGCCACCACACCGTCCTCGCAATCCAGTGCACCAGCGTGGAACGATCGAGGTTGATGCCGTAGCCGGCCAGCATCTGCGCCTGGCGATGCAACGGCAAGTGCCACGCAAACTTCGAAGCGGCGATGTGCGCGAGTAGCGCGGCCGTCGGCAGTCCGCCTTCGACCGGACGGGATGGTGCGGGCGCCTGTACCACGGCACTCTCGCAAGCGCGGCAACCATAGCGCGGTCGGCGAATCCGCTTGACCCGGATCACCGCTGGGATGACGTCGAGCATCTCGCTGATGTCTTCGCCGATCGGGTGCAGCTGGCCCTGGCAGCAAGGGCAGGCGTGCGCCTCCGGCTCAATCACGATCTCCTCGCGCGGGAGGTGCTTCGGCAGGCTGCCGATGTTGCGCACGGGCTTGGGGCGCACCGGCCGGTCCGCCGGGCGCGGCTTCTGTGCCGGCTGCGGCTCGATGGGGATGGCGGCGAGATCACCGAGGCCCAGCGGCAGCTGCGCTGCGGTGACAGCGAGCCGCTCCGAACGTGCGCCAAACAGCGTCCGCTTCAGCGTCTCCACGATCGCCCGCAGCTTGTCGTTCTCGTCCTGCAGCGAAACCACCATCTCGATCAGCTGATCAGGATCGCGTGGCAGCGCTGCGGGATCGGAACCCATGCCGGTATGGTACCCTGCATGATTCGTGATTCGCCAGCATTCATCAGCAACCTTGTCGCATTTCATACGCCTCAACGGAGCCCCGTGCCGTGACCTGCGTCCAGTCCAGGCCAGCAAACAGCAGACGCAACTGCGCCGCACTCAGCGTCACCGCGCCGTCCCGTACCGGCGGCCAGGTGAAGCGTCCGGCCTCCAGTCGCTTGCTCACCAGGCACAACCCCGAGCCGTCCCAGATCAGGATCTTCAGCCGGTCCATTCGCTTGGCCCGGAACACGAAAACGTCGCCGGCGAACGGATCGGAGGCGAGCGCCTGCATCACCAGCGCCGCCAAGGAATCCATGCCCTTGCGGAAATCGACCGGCCTGGATGCAACCACGACCCGCAGCCCGGGCCGCGTCGGAATGCCGAGAATCATTGCGCCCGCCCGATATGCGCGAGCACCTGCCGCAGTGCGTCAATATCGACCGCGCCCTGAATCCGCACCCGCGCCCGGCCAAGCTCGATCTCGATCATGCCTGTTGTCGTCGACCGTGGCATCGGCTCCGGCGCTGTCTCCAAGTCCGCCGCGACCGGCGCATTGCCAGAAAGTCCGGCAGGCCTTTGCGCCGCTCCCTCCTCGCTCAGCCGGAGCGGCACGAATCTTAGCCCAGGGTCATCCGTGGCGCGCATCGCTTCCCGACGCCACGCGCTCAGCAGTCCCCGACTGACGTTGTGTCGCCGTGCGACGGCCGAGACGCTCACGCCGGGCACCAGGCTCTCGGTCAGGATCTGCGCCTTCTCCTCGGGCGTCCATCGCCGCCGACGCGCCCGCCCGGTGATCAGCTCGATCCGCCGATACTCGTCCCCTTGATGCCTGTCCTGATGCCTCTGCTGATCACTGGCATTATCCATCGCGCACCTGCCCGGACCTCAGGCGCGCATCCTCGCCCTCTCCACCGCCACCCGCGAGCTGGGGTCGTCGCAGCGGTTACGGTCTATCCGCCAGTCCCATGACGCGCAGCGCCTGGGTGACGGTACGCTTGCCGGGTGCCAGGACGGCGCCGCCGACCAGCACCAGGATATGGTTCCAGACCGGCGCGGTGAAGCACGGTCGGAAAACTGCCAGCCAGGATACCAGGATGGTCGGCACGGTTGGTTGGGCAGTCGACGGTTCGATGCGATTCTGTGTCATCGAATCGGTAGAATCGAGTCGCCCCTGTCGCACAAGAGTCCCCAGGTGCGGGCGGACGTCACCGCCACGGCGCGACATCAGGCCGCGGCCTCGCCTACTGTTCACCGCGATGGACGACCCGATCATTCAACGTATCGAACGCTTCCGCTGCTCCAGGGGGACCTTGTTGGCGGAACGCCGCAACCGCGGGTATACGCTTTACAGTGCCCAGTCCGGCGCGTTGGTCGCACGCCTGCGTCCAACCGGATCTGACGACAGGTTCGAAGTACTCTATTGGTCGCTATGGAAGAACCGATGGGCCTCGACAGGCCCGTTTGGCCGCACCGTCTTGTCGCTCGATGACGCGCTTGGCTTCATCGCCTATGAGGATATCTTCTGGGTTATGACGTGACGGACAGGCAGTAGAAATTGCGGAAAGTCGAGCTTAGGTGATAACCGTTTTCGCAGCGTCATTGCGAGGAGCGCGCGAAGCGCGAGACGAAGCAATCCAGTGCCGCACGCCTGGATTGCTTCGCTGCGCTCGCAATGACGCTGTCCTGCGGACGAGTTCAGGCAATACGGCCGCTAGACCCGGGTCGCCCTCGGTGGAATCGCGATTGGGGCTTCCGAATCGGGGTGGTGGTATGATTCTGGGGACTCCGGCAGAGACCGGAGGGATCGATGAGCTGGCGGCGGGGGCAGGCTTACGCGCAGGACTTGCGGGATCGGGTATTGGCCGCGGTGGGCGAGCCGATTCGGGCGGTGGCGGCGCGGTTTGGCGTCAGCCCGTCCTATGTGTCGAAGGTGCATTCGCGACGTCGCAAGACCGGCGAGACCACGCCGGGGCGGCAGCACAACCATGTGGCGCCGCGTTTGGCGCCGCTCTACGACGCGCTGCGGGCGCGGGTGGCCGAGCAGGCGGACGCGACGATTGCGGAGTTGCGGGGCTGGGTGAAGCGCGAGCATGGCATCGTGGTCAGCCATCCGGTGATGTGGTCGGCCCTGGCCCGACTGGGCCTGACGCTAAAAAAAACGGTTGCGGGCGGCCGAACAGGACCGCGCCGATGTCGCCGAAGCACGCGCCGCATGGGCCGAGCTGATGCCAGAACTCGACACGACCAAGCTGGTTTTTATCGATGAGACTTGGGCCACCACCAACATGGCGCGCACGCACGGCCGTGCGCCGCGCGGCCAGCGGCTGATCGCCGCGGTGCCGCACGGGCATTGGCATACCACGACCTTTCTGTGCGGCCTGCGCCACGACGGGCTGGTGGCCCCGCTGGTGCTGGACGGCGCCATCGACGGCCCGTCGTTCCTGGCCTGGGTCGAGCAATTCCTGACGCCGACGCTGACGCCGGGCGACATCGTCATGGCCGACAACCTCAGCAGCCACAAAATCGCCGGCGTGCGCGAGGCGATCGAGACGCGGGGCGCCAGCTTATGGTTCTTGCCGTCCTACAGCCCTGATCTGAATCCGATCGAACAGGTGTTCAGCAAGCTCAAACGGCTGCTGCGCTCAACCGCTGCCCGAACCGTCGATGCGCTCTGGCAGGCGATCGGCCAACTGCTCAACCAGTTCGATCCCACCGAGTGCGCCCGCTATCTCCGTCACTGCGGCTATGCACACCCAGGCCGATAATGGTCTAGTATCAGACGAAATTCGCCGCCGTCAGCCCGGTGACGCCGATGAAGGTGACGCTGGTGTTGTCGGAGAGCGTCAGCGTCGTGCTGCCGTTGGCGACGGTCGCATTCGCAACATCGTTCTGCGCCTCGTTCGCGCCGTACCCCTGCAATGCGATGACGTCGCCCTTGGCGGCGCTGAAGCCGAACACGATCTCGCTGCCGCCGCCGAAGCCGTTGATGAAGCCGTAGATGTCGGCGCCGGTGCCGCCGATCACGGTCGATGCTCCGTGGCCGGCGAAGAACGTTTCCGTCCCCGCGCCGCCGCCCAGAAGATCGTTGCCGGCGCCGGCATAGAACACGTTCGCGCCCGTGCTGCCGAGGCCGCTGAGCGTCTCGTTGCCCGAGCCGGCGATCAGCAGATCGGCATTCGCCCCGCCCGCGAACAGCAGGTCGGACCCCGAGGAGCCCAACAGCACGCTCTGGCCGGTGCCACCGAAGATTACGTTGGTTCCCCCGGTGCCGCCCGCGAAGAGCCCGCCGCCGGCGCCGCCATTGATCACGACCGAGCCTGATCCGCCGCCGATGACGGTGGCGGGGTTGGCGTCGTTGATGAGGAACATTGTGCCCGCGCCGGCGGCGGCGAGCAGATGCCCGGCGGCAAACACGGTCTCGCTGCCACCGGTGTCGGGGAACAGCACGTCGTTGCCGTTGGAGAAGATCAGATCGTTGCCCGATCCGGGCGCGATCAAATTGTTGCCGGGGCCGGTGGTGATGGTGTTGTTGCCGGCGCCGCCGATGAAGGTGTTGCCATTGCCGTTGCTGATTGGGGGGACGGTGTTGTTTCCGCCGTTGTTTCCGGGCGGCGACGTGCTGAGGCCGGCGAAGGCGGTGATGTTTTGCGGGTCCAGACCCATAAGCGAAGACCCGGCGACGTTCAGCATGGAACTGCCGGCGGCGGTGCCTTCCGTGATCCAAAGAGACAAGGGGCCTTGGGGACGAAAGGTCCCGGCGCTAAAGAGCACTTGGTCTCCGGCCACGGCCATGTCCCCCACTACCGAGACGAGCCCTTCAGGTGGGGGTGTGACCAGAGCAGACGTTCCGGCCGCGGTACCGTCCGTAATCCAAAGACCGTTCGCGCCATTCCCAGTAAATGACAGAGCATAGAATAGCACCTTACCCTGAAACAAGGTGAAATCGGCATCCGGCAACGGTTCCAAACCGGGAACCATCAACTCGGAAGTGCCCGCGGCGGTGCCATCAGTCACCCAAAGCGCTTGCCCGCTGATGAACAGCACCTTGTTTCCGAAAGCAAAGAAATCGCTACCATCGGACCCTACGCTGATCTCCGACGTCCCCGCGATCTCCGACATCCCCGCGCTCGTTCCGTCGGAGACGAACAACCCGCCCGTACCATCGAACAACACTTTGTTGCCAAGCGCGACAAGATTGGTCCCAAAGGCGACCGCTACACCCAGCTCGGAGGTGCCGCCAGGCGTGCCGTTTGTCACCCACAACTCGCTTTGACCACTGCTCGGATCGTCGCCCGCGAAAAACGCTTGGTTGCCGGCCAGTGTAATGTCTTTCGCGAATAGCGGCCGCAATGTCTTTCGCGAATAGCGGCCGCGAGCCGGACGCCGGAGGGGTGAGATCGAACGTGCCGGCCGCGGTGCCATCAGTTATCCAAACATCGATGAATTTGCGCCGGTTCCGACGAATAGGGCTTTCGCTCCGAACGCAGTAATGTCGGTCGGGTCCAAGTCGAGAATTGGAGCCGAGAGGCTCACCGCCACCTCGGACGGGCTTTATAAATCCCGCATCGACAAGCCGGACTGGACGGGGTTTTCGGCGCTGCCGAGCCGCGCCGCCGGGCGCGAGCGGGCGCTCAAGCCGGGCGAGGACGTTGCCGGGCGCACGATCCTCGTTCTTGTCGAACAGGGCCTGGGCGACTGCATCATGTTCGCCCGCTACGTGCCGCATCTCGCGGCCCGCGGCGCGCGAGTGCTGCTTGCGTGCAGCCCGGATTTGCATCCGATCTTCGCGCAGGTGCCGGGGATCGAGCAGGTGCTCTCGCCGCCGCCCGAGCAGCCCCTCGCCAAGCTCAATCTCGCGGCGCTCGCGTTCGACGCCTGGGTGCCGCTGCTCAGCCTGCCGCTGCACACCGCAGACGGGCGATTCACGCTGCTTGCCGATGTGCCCTATCTGCGCCCCGATCCGGCGCGCACCGCGGAATGGAGGAGACGATACGAAGCGTGCGGCAGCGCCGGTGCGGCAAAGATCGGCATCGTGTGGCGGGCTAATCCGGCGGGCGGTGCGGCGGCGGAGAAGTCGCTGCGGCCGGACGACCTTGCCCCGCTTCTGGCGCTTGACGGCATCGACTGCATCGCGCTGCAGCAAGGAAGCCTCGCGGCGGAGATGGCGGCAGCCCATCCGCGGGTGATCGATCCGAAGCTGTCAGAGCCGGCCTCGACGAGTTCGCCGCCGCGATCGCGGCCACCGATCTTCTGGTCACGGTGGATACGATGGCGGCGCACCTAGCGGGTGCCATCGGGCATCCGGCGTGGCTTGCCGTTCCCTTCAATCCCCATTGGTATTGGGGAACCAGCGGCGCCACGACGCCGTGGTATCCGACGCTGCGGCTGTTCCGCCAAGGCGTCCGCGGCGATTGGTCGGTGACAACGCACGCGATCGCCGAACAATTGCGCGCGCTGTGATGGCGGAATCCGACCCCGCCCGCATCCGCCCGCTGGTGATGGGGTCGGCGGCGCTGCGGGGATCGGCACGGGTGTTACAGACGGGGACATGAACGGTCGGGCAGCGCTACGCTACGTCGGTCGGCGTCCGGTCCGCCGACACGTGGGACGGGATATCGGCCACCTGATCCAGGATGTTCGTGATGATCGGGTCCGCAGCAGCAAGGTAACCGAACCAGTAGCGATGAACCTTGATCCACCGGAAGCCGTATCGCGCGAGATCCGGGTACGGCCGTGGGTGGGTGAACCAGGATTTCGGGTCTCCTGCGATCTGCTCGACGGCCACCGCGTAAGCCTCGATCAGCTTTCGGGCAGCCGCCGGCCGCGCGGAGCGCCGGGGCGTGGCGCGAACATACCGACGGACGATCCCGAGATACTGGGCCCGAGCGCTGCCCGTGATCCGGACCGGCAAGTGGTGTCAGGCCCTCCGGGTCCGCCTCGCCGGCTTTCCGGAGGGCGATCTGGGCGTGGTCGGCTGCGTGCGTTCATGGTCCGCGAGTATCCGGCGCGCCTCGGCCTGGACAGCCTGGGCATCGTGTACGTTGCCCTCGGCGATATCGCGCACGCTGGCATCGAGGACCTCGATGATGCGCTGCGGAGTGGGGCGGCGGGTCTGATCGTCCATCTTGCCGGTTCCTAATGCGCGTTATGTGGCCCGGCAGACTACCACGTCCAGGGTGCCGCTCTAGCGCTTCGCGAAATCCACCAGCGCC
>CAVWFK010000042.1:0-49005 GCA_963754235.1 uncultured Alphaproteobacteria bacterium
AGTTCCCGTCGCGTTCAGGCCGGCAGCGTCGAGTAGGTGGCGCGACCGATCGCCACCAGGGGCGCCCTTCGCGTCGCGCAGATCGACGTCGACGACGCCGATGCTGCGGCCGGCGCGGCGCACCGTCGCGGTTGCGGTCAGGCCGGCGACGGCGGGCCTCAGATAATCGACGCGGAAATTGACCGTCGGCAGCGGCGGCCCACCACATCACAGGGCGTAGTCGCCGACCGTGTCGATGATCGCGGCGAGCGGGCCGCCATGCCACTGACCGGTGCCCGCGCCGCGCTCGAATTCCGGCGCATCGGGATGGTCACCGTGAGCGCTGCGCCGCCGCGTCGGCCGCGAGGACGGTCATGTCCAGAACGCGATGAACGGCGACGCCGACAGCCGCCGCTGCAACTCCTCGAGCGTTAAGCGGCGTGTCGGTCATGGCGCCACCACCACCTTGCCGAACACCTGACGATCCTCGATGGCGGCGAGAGCCGCCGGCGCGTCGTCCAGCGCATAGATGCGATCCACAGCACCTTGAGTTTCCTGCTTTCTAGGACCATGCCGAGCAGGGTGTGGATGTCGTCGCGTCTCCAGCCGTTCGAGCCGAGCACCTTCAGTTCGAAGGTCCAGATGAAGCGATATCCTCCTTCGGGTCGTAGCCGGCGGTCGCGCCGCAGGTCAGCAGCCTGCCGCCGACCTTCAGCACGCGCAGCGACTTCACCCAGGTATCGCCGCCGGTGTAGTTCACCACCACGTCGACGCCGTTGCCGGTGTGCGCGCCGCGGCGCGCGGGCTTGCCGTACAGCGCCCACGATTCCTTCATGAAATCCTGCGTCGCGTAGTTGATGACGTGGTCGGCGCCGAGCTCGCTCAACCGTCCCGCCTTGTCGTCGGTGCCGGCGCAGGCAACCACTTCCGCGCCGGCGAGCTTGGCCAGCTGCACGCAGCAGACGCCGACGCCGCCGGAGGCGCCGAGGATCAGCACCTTGTCGCCGGCCGCGACGCCGCCGTTGGTGACCATCATGCGCAGCGCGGTGCCGTAGGCGACCGGCAGCGCTGCGGCATCGGCGTAGCCACGCCATCGGGAATGCGGATCAGCTGGTGGGCGCGGACGCGGCACAACTCGGCGAGCCCGCCGTGCACGGTCTCGCCCATCAGGCCGCCCTCGACGCGGTTGATCGGGTCCACCAGCACGCGATCGCCGAGCTGCCAGCCCTCCGCGCCCGCGCCGATCGCGACGATCTCGCCGGCGACGTCAAGGCCCATGATGACCGGCATCGGAACCTTGATGCCCGGCATGCCGCGGCGGGTGAACACGTCGTGATAATTCAGCGAGTTGCGCGCACCCGCACCACCACGTCGCCCTCGCCGGGCGTCGGATCGGGGAAGTCGGTTTCCAGCGCCAGCATCTCGGGCCCGCCATGCGCGCGCACCACCATCGCTCTCATCGTTGGGCTCCCTCATCCTTCATATCGGCTGCATCGCGAGCTGCCGCAGCGCGCGGCGGTCGATCTTGTTGGTGCCCGCCAGCGGCAGCGCGGGCAGGAAGAAGACGCGGCGCGGATGCGCGTAGGCCGGCGCGTGCGCCAGCACATGCGCGCGCGCCGCCGCCTCGGTCAGCGCCGCCCCCGGCCGAAGCACCACGAAGGCGACCGGCTTCGTGCCCTTGATCTCGTCCGGCACGCCGATGACGGCGGCCTCGAGGATTGCGGGGTGCGATTCCAGCACCGTCTCCACGGCGCCCGGATAGATATTCTCGCCGCCGGAGACAAACATGTCGTCGGCGCGTCCGACGAAGGTGAAGAAGCCGTCCGCGTCGCGGTGGAATACGTCGCCGGTGACGTAGAAGCCGTCCGGCGTCATCACGCGCGCGGTCGCCTCGGGCAGCTTGTGGTAGCCGTTCATCAGCGCCGGGCAGCGCATCTCCAGCACGCCCTCGTCCGCGACCGTCACGCCGTCGCGCACCAGCCGCAACGATACCGCGGGATGCGCGCAGCCGAGGCTGGTGTCCGGCGTCGGCTTGCCGCCGGGGTGCGGCGCGAACACGACGGGACCGGCCTCGGTCGTGCCGTAGCCGAGCACGATCGCCACATCGGGGAAGGCCTCGCGGATGCGGTCCATCAGCGCCTGCGTCACCGGTGCCGAGCCCATGCGGATCGACGTCACGCTCGACAGATCGGCGCGCGCCAGCGCATCCGGCTCGCGCAGCATCATCGCGATCATCGGCGGCACCGCCGTCAGCGTGGTGACGCGCCAGGTCGCCGCCGCCTCGATGTAGCCGCGCGCGGTGAAGGCCGGCAGCAGCACCAGCAATCCGCCCGAGGCGAGCGAGAGCTGCGAAATGGCAAGCCCGTTCATGTGATAGAGCGGTGCTGCGACCAGCGTGCGCCGCTCGTCCAGGTGCGGTGCGCGCCCCCGCACCTCCAACACCCACAAATGGCTCTGGTGCGACAGCACAACGCCTTTGGGCTGGCCGGTAGAGCCGGAAGTGTACAGAAACATCGCCGGCTCGGACAGCGCCGGCCCGACGGTCAGCGAAATTGCCCATCGAAACGCCGGGTGTCACGAAATCGTCGAAATCCTCCATGCCGATCACCGGCAGGCCGGCGGGAACCGACGCGCGGCGCGGCGCGTCGGCGAACACCAGCCGCGCGTCGCAATCCTCCAACACCGTGGCCACGGTCTCGGGTGGTAACTTATGGTTGATCGGCACGGATACGAAACCCGCGCGCATCGTGCCGAGGAACGCCAGCAGGAACTCCGCCCGATTGGCCGACAGGATCGCGACGCGGTCGCCGCGCGTCAGGCCGCGCCGCGACAGCACGTGAGCGACCGCGCCCGAGAGCCGCTCGATCTGCGCGAAGCTGTAGGTGCGCGGCCCGGTGCCGCCGCCGAGATCGACCAGCGCGGTCCGCTCGGGCCTGGCGGAATAGAGGGCGGTACCCAGATTGGTGAAGCTTGTCACAGGCTCTCCGCGATGGTGCGCTCGCAGGCTGTCACCGGCGACGCCACTTGTGAAGGCGCGGTGCGCGGCGGAAGGTCGCGGCATGGATTTTTGGCAGTTCTCCCTGGCGCTGTACGCAGAGCCGGACGTGGCACCTTCCTGCATCGCGTTGCAGGATAGCTGTGGCGCCGACGTCAACCTCGTGCTGTTCGCGCTCTGGGCGGCTCGGCACGGCGTGCGCCTCACGCACGCCGACATCGCCGGCGTGGAGGCGGCGGTGCGGGCGTGGCGTAGCGGCGTCGTGCAGCCGCTGCGCGCCGCACGCCGGGCGCTGAAGCCCGCCGCTGCGGGCCTCGATCCCGCCGCCGAGGCGCTGCGCGATCTGGTCAAGGCTGCCGAGCTGGAGGCGGAACGGCAGCAGCAGGCGCGGATGGCGCCGCTGCTGCCGGCGGCGACCGAGGCGCCGAGTTCGGCGCTCGCCCGCGCCGATCTCGACGCCTACGCGCAAGCAATTTCGGCGCGCCTTCCCGAAGCGGATGTCGCGGTGCTGCTTGGTGCGTGGGAGCGCATAGATCCTATTCGAGCCGGCCGCGCGTCTCCGGGATGATGAGAGTGCCGAGCAGGAACAGCGCGTAGATCGCGGCGATGAAGGCGGCCAGTGCGACCGGTATCCCCGCCGGCGAGCCGCTGGCGAGCGAGACGAAAGTCGGCATCGTGCCGCCGAGCGCGAAGCCGATGTTCCACGACAGCCCGGTGCCGCTCGCGCGGACCGCTGTCGGGAAGCGTTCGTTCAGAAAGATCAGGGCCGGCGAGTAGGCGGCATTGCCCAAAAAACAGATCGCGATCGCGTAGAGTACCACCGTCGTGACATTGCTCGCCCCAGGCATCGACAGGTACAGGATGGGCAGCAGGATCAGGTTCGCCGTGCCCATGATGCGGAACATCGCGCGCCGGCCGGTCAGGTTGCTGAGTGTACCGACCAGCAGCGAGGCGCAAATGGCAACGAGGCTCGTGATGATGAGAATCAGCGATGTCTCATGGTTGGGCAGCTTCTTCACCACCTTGAGAAAGGTCGGCATGTAGCCCGAGGTCAGGTAGTAGCCGGCACCGCCGCCGAAGGTGATCATCAGGTTCACCAGCAGGATGCCGCGGTACTCCGAGGCAAACAAAGTACGCAGTGGCGAGCGCGTCGTCGCGACCCCTCCCTCCTCGGCGGCAATCGCGCGGCGCGCGGCGCGCTTCTCGTCCATCAGCTTCCAGACCGGCGATTCTTCGAGGCTGCGGAACACGAAATAACCGAGAAACGAGCTCGCGATGCCGCAGAAGAACATGAAGCGCCAACCCCAGACCGCGAACAGCGCGCCCGGGAACAGGGTGGAGGCGAGCAGGTACACGCCGGAGGCGATCAGCCCGCCGATCCCGCCGCCGCCGCCGCCCACCAGCCCCGACATGGTGCCGCGCCAGCGCGCCGGCACCGATTCGGTGCCGATCGTATGGGTGGAGGCGACCACGCCGCCGACGAACACGCCCTGCACCAGCCGCATGATCAGGAACAGCACCGGCGCGATCAGCCCGACCTGCTGGATAGTTGGCAGCAGCCCGAAGATCGCGGTGGCGACCCCGACGCCGACCACCGCGACGGTCATCGCCCGTTTGCGCCCATGTACATCCGCGTACGATCCGAACACGGCCGAGCCGACGGGACGCATCAGCAGCGTGACCGCGAACGCCGCGTAGACGGCCGAGAGCGACAGCGTCGGATGGTCCGAGGGGAAGAACGCGTGCCCGAGCACAGGTGCGACGTAGAGCAGGATGAACAGGTCAAACAGGTCGAACGACCAGCCGAGGCACGAGGCGATAATGGCCGAGACCATCTGCCGGTTCGTCACCGGCAGCCCGGCGGCTGGATCCCGCGTGGTCGCGGACATTGCCCGTCCTCCTTCGTCGCCGTGGTTCAGCCGACGTCGCGCCAGTCGGTCGGCGGATGCGGATCGATCAGCGCCGCCAGGTCGAGGTCGCGCTCGCCGGGCACGAAAATCCGCTTGAACCGGCCCTCCGGCGCGCCGACCGGCACGGTCGCGTCCAGTCCCATCTTGGCGCCCACGCCGTCGCGCGTGGACGGATCGAGCCGCGAGCCCTGCGTGTCGCCGACCACGATCAGGTCGCGGTCGGCCTGGAAGCGCGTCGCGACCGCCCACTCCACCTCGGTCGGATCGTGGATATCGACGTCCTCGTCCACCACGATCACCTGCTTGAGATCGTAGTGGCCGCCGAACGCGCCAAGGATGACGTTCTTCGCCTCTCCCTCGAAGCGCTGGTTCATCTGGACATACAAATGGTAGCGGCAGACGCCGCCGCGGGCGAGATGCACGTCGCGCACCGAGGGGAAGCTGCGTTGCAGATGCGACAGCAGCGTCGCCTCGCGCGGGATGCCGCCGAGCAGCAAATGCTCGAGGCCGCCGCCGACGATCGTATGGAACACCGGCCGCTCGCGATGCGTGATCGCATCGACCTGCATGACGTGCCGGTCTGCCCTCTCACCATAGTATTGGGGAAATTCCCCGAACGGGCCTTCCGGCTCCCGGGCGCGCAGCAGGATGCGGCCCTCGATCGCGATCTCCGCCTGCGCCGGCACCCGCACGTCGTTCGTCAGGCACTTCACCACGTCGAGGGGTGCCGCGTGCAGGGCGCCGGCGATCGCCAGCTCGTCGGCATCGAGCGGCGCGATCGCCTGTGAGGCCAGCAGCGTCAGTGGATCGACGCCGATGACGACCGCGACATCGAGATCGTGGCCGTCCTCCTCGGCGATTTGCAGATATCCCAGAGTGTGGCGTGGCAGCAGCAGCACACCCATGCGGTCCGGCCCGCTGATCTGCAGCCGGTGGATCGCGACGTTCTGGATGCCGTTGCGCGGGTTGCGCGAGATCAGCAGCCCCGCCGTGATGTAGGCGCCGCTGTCGAGTTCGTTGTGCGTCGGGATCGGCAGCAATTTCGTCAGATCGACCGCGCGATGGACGACCTCCTGCACGGGTGCCGACGGTCACCTCGCGGCTCGGCAGCGGCGCCGCAGCCGCGTCCTGGAACCGCCGCAGCAGGCCCGCCGGCGGCACGCCCATCGCCTCGGCCATCCAGAGGCGGTCGGAGATGAGGCCGGAGACGACCGGCATCGTGTGGCCGCCGGGCCGGGGGAACAGCGTCGCCTGCCGCCCATCCAGCCGCTTGGCGACCGCAGCCAGTTCATGCACGAGCGACAGCCCCGGCCGGGCGATTGCCAGGCGCCCGCGCGCCGCGAGGTGGTCGAGCCAGCCGCGCAAGTTGGTGATCGGCTCGATGCCGATGTTCTCGTCGTTCTCGCTCATGGAGCGGCTCCTCGAAGCCGTTCGGCCATTGCCCCGCGTCGCGCCATCCCGTAAAAGCATTTCGCATGGCACCGCGACGCCTCGTTATCGGCATCTCCGGCGCGTCCGGCGCAATCTATGGCGTGCGGCTGCTGCAACTGCTGCGCAGGGCCGATGTCGAGACCCATCTCGTGGTGTCGCGCTCGGCCGAGATCACGCTGGCGCACGAGACCGGCTGCAAGCTCGCCGAGCTGCGCGCCCTGGCGCACACGCATTACGCCAACACCGACATCGGCGCCGCGATCTCCAGCGGCTCGTATCCGACGCTCGGCATGATCGTCGCCCCGTGCTCGATGCGCTCCCTGTCGGAGATCGCGATGGGCACCACATCGTCCCTGCTGACGCGGGCGGCGGACGTGGTGCTGAAGGAGCGGCGGCGGCTGGTGCTGATGGTTCGCGAGACGCCGCTGCACACCGGGCATCTGCGCAGCATGGTCGCGGCCTCCGAGATCGGCGCCGTCATCGCGCCGCCGGTTCCTGCCTTTTACGCCAAGCCCGCAAGCCTGGACGAGATGGTTAATCATACGCTTGGCCGCGTGCTCGACTTGTTCGGCATCGAGGTCGGCACGGTGCGGCGCTGGCGCGACGAGGCGGCGCATGACGGGCTCAGCGACCCTGGAAAGCCGGCTTGCGCTTCTCGTTGAACGCGGCGACACCCTCCTTGAAATCCTCCGACGAGCGCAGCCGGCTGTAACAGTGTCCTTCGAGCTCGATCGCAGTTGCGAGCAGCGCGTCCTCGGTGTCGTTCAGCAGCTTCTTCGCCGTCCGCTGCGCCAGCGGCGAGAGCGCCACCAGCTCGGCAACCAGCGCGTCGGTCGCACTTTCCAGCGCATCGTCGGCAACGATTTCGGTCGCGATCCCCCATTCGTAGGCCTGGCGCGCCGCGATTCGGCGCGAGCGCATCACGATGTCCTTCGTGCGCGTGATGCCAACCATCTTCTGCAACCGTGCCGACCCGCCCGAGCCGGGGATCTGGCCAAGCCGCTGCTCGGGCAGCGCGTACTGGCAGGTGTCAGAGGCAAGACGGAAATCGCAGGCGAGCGAGAGCTCGAAGCCAACGCCGAAGCAAAAGCCACGGTTGGCAGCGATCACGGGCTTGGCGCAGCGCACAGGTGCAGCGATGTTCCAGGCGAGTTTCGAGACTTGCTCGGGCGAGGCCTGCATGAAACCCGCGATGTTGCCGCCGCTGGAGAAATGCTCGCCGATCGCGCGCAGCACGATCACGCGCACATCCTCGTCCTCGTCCAGCGCCTCGAAGACGCGCCGAAGCTGGTGGCGCTGCGGCATCGAGACGACGTTGAGCGGCGGGCGGTCGAGCACGATATCGGCGCGCCTCTGCGCGGGATCGCGTTCGACACGGAAGCCGTCGAGATTCTCGAACAGTTGATCGGTCACGGTCTGGGCTCCTTCTGCGCGGGCGTGTACTCGCCCTCGACGAGCCGGCGGCGGAGCAGCTTGCCGACGGGGGATTTCGGGATCTCGGCCACGAACACGAAGCGCCGGGGGCGCTTGAAATCGGCGAGGCCCGAGGCGCGGCAGTGGCGGTCCAGCTCCTGCGCCGCGACCGGCGTGCGGGCGCGAACGAAGGCGGTCACGATCTTTCCCCAGCGCTCGTCGGGCAGGCCGACCACAGCAACCTCGGAGACGGCCGGGTGCAGCGAGAGGCAGCTCTCGACCTCGACCGGCGAGACGTTCTCGCCGCCGGTGATGATCATGTCGTCGACGCGGCCAGTGACGAACAAATCGCCATCCGCGTCGAAATAGCCGGTGTCGCCCGTAAAATACCACCCGTCGCGCAGCGCGCGGGCATCGGCGTCGGGGCGGTGCCAGTAGCCCTCGAACGCCTCGTCGCCGGTAAGAGTGGCGATGACCTCGCCTTCCTCGCCCGAGGCGGCACGATCATCGGCCGAACGCGCGTCGAGGCGGACGACGCGGATGATCTGATTGAGGCCGGCGCGGCCGGCCGATCCCGGCTTGGCGGGTGCGTTCTGATCGATCGCAACGGTGTAGATTTCCGAACTTCCGTAGTGGTTGACGAACAATTCGGGCCGAAACGCGGATTGCAGACGTTGCAGCAGGCTGTCGGTCATCGACGCGCCGGCAAATCCCAGCTTGCGCACGGTGCTTATATCGGCGGTGGCGAAGCCGGGTGCGGCAAGCAGATCGTGATACAGAGTCGGCACGAGATAAAGGTTGGTCACGCGCTCACGTGCGATCAGCGAAAGCGCCGCCGCGGGATCGAAGTGTGGCAGGCAGATGAAGGCGCCGCCGATCAGCGACATCGCGAGCAGCGAGCGCACGCCCATCGTGTGATAAAGCGGCATCACGCCGAGCGTACGCTCGCCGTGCGCGTACAGGTTCTGCGCGACATGCGCGATCGCCGCCGCGCGCTCGACGCGATGGCGGCGCGGCACGCCTTTAGGCCGCGAGGTGGTGCCGGAGGTGTAGAGCATGAGCGACCAATCCTCCGGACCTGCGCGCGGCGCCACATCGGGCGCAGTCGCCGACGCGATCTCGGCGAAGGCGACTTCGCCGGACAAGGCGCTCCCAATCGCGAGGCGCGGCAGGTGCGCGCTGCCGGAGGCGGCACCCAACGCCGGTGCGGAGGCATCCTCGTAAGTGATGGCCCGAATATCGGCGTCGCGGATGCAGTAGTCGATTTCCTCGGGTTTCGCGCGCCAGTTGAGCGGGGTGACAATGAGGCCAGCGAGCTGGCAGGCCCAGTGGATCGTCGCCGTCTCCCAGCGGTTCCGGAGCAGCGTCAGCAGATGGTCGCCACGCCGCAGTCCGATTGCATCGAAGCCGGCGACGGTGGCGCCGATGCGACGGTGCCACTCCGCATAGGTGAGTCGGAAGTCACCATCGACGATCGCGAGTGCGTCGGGGTCGCGCGCGACGCTGCCGAGCAGGCTGGTGCCGAGGTCAAGCATCGGAAACCCCCCGTCCCGCCGCCGCCAGCGCCGCGCGCACGATGCTGCCGTAGCCGGTGCAGCGGCAGAGATGGCCGGAAAGTGCGTCGCGGATCGCCGCCTCGTCCGCATCCGGCGCCTCGCGCAGCAGCGCGTCGAGCGTCATCAGAATGCCGGGCGTGCAAAAACCGCATTGCAGGCCGAAACACGCGCGAAAACTCTCCTGCAAGGGCGAGAGTTCTCCGGCTGCCGGCGCCAGCCCCTCGACGGTGCGGATGTCCGCACCGTCCGCCTGGACGGCGAGCATGAGGCAACTACGGATCGGCGCGCCATCGATCTGCACGGTGCAGGCGCCGCAGACGCCGTGCTCGCAGCCGACATGCGTGCCGGTGGCGCCGAGCACATGACGCAGAAAGTCCGTCAGCAGCAGCCGCGGTTCGGCTTCGCCCTCGACTTCACGGCCGTTGACGGTCAGGCGCACAAGATGACGGCGATCGGCGGTCAGGCGCGGCATCGCGCGGCCTCCTCCAGCACGGCGCGGCCGATCCGGCGAACCAGCTCGCGGCGGTAAGCGGCGGTCGCGTGGATGTCGTCGCGGGCGTCGAGGTCCCAGGCGAAATCGTCGAGTGCGGCGTCGAGATCGGCGCTGCCGGGCAGCGGCATTTCGCGTAGCATTGGCCGGTCGGCGACGCCGGCCACTGCCAACCGCGCCGCGCGCGCATCCACAACGACCGCACAGGCGACGATCGCAAAATCGCCGTGCCGGCGCGCGATCTCGCGAAAAGCGGTGCCGGTGCCCGGCGGCGGCAATGGGAGATGAACAGCCTCGATCAGCTCGTCGTCGTCGCGGGCGGTCGCCATCGTGCCGGCGAAGAACTCGGCGGCCGGTACGCGACGGCGGCGGCGCTGGGAGCGCAGCGCCACGTGACCGCCCATCGCCAGCAGCACCAGCGGCAATTCGGCGCTCGGGTCCGCGTGCGCGATCGAACCGCAGACCGTGCCGCGGCTGCGCGTCTGCCAATGCCCTACCCAGGGCAGCGCTGCGGCCAGCAGCGCCGGCAGCGCGGGATGGCGCTGCAACGCCGCCTGGCACACGGTGGCGCCGATGCGCAAACTCGCGTCGTCCTGCTCAATGCGCGCGAGCTCGGCGATGTGCATGATGTCGATCACCGTCGTGGGACGTGCAAGACGCATGTTCAGCATCGGCAGCAGCGATTGGCCGCCCGCAAGCACGCGCGCTTCTCCGCCCTCGCGGCGCAGCACGTCAACCGCCTCCGCCACGCTCCCGGCGCGCACATAGTCGAAGCGCGCCGGCTTCATCGCCGCAGGCCCAGCAGGCGCAGCAGCCGCGCGAGCAGGCCTATTCGCGGCGGCTGGCCGCCGGCCCGTGCTGCCAGAGCGTCGAAGAACCGCGCAATGATGATGCGCGCAGCCCCGTCGAGCAGTCGGCCGCCGACCGACGCGACCTTGCCCCCGATCGTCGCGGTGTAGCGGTAGGAGATGATCGTGCGCTCCGGTCCGTCCTCCGCGAGCGTCACGCGACCTTGGCCTTGCCCGAACCCGAGGCCGCCCTCCGCCGAGCCTTGCAGTGTCGCGGCGTTTGGCGGATCGAGATCGGAGAGCATGACTTCCGCGCGGTAGCGCCCGCGCACCGGGCCGACGCCGAGCGTCACCTCGGCGCGAAACTGCGTCTCAGAGGTTTTTCGCACGTCGTGTGCGCCGGGGATCAGCGAGGCGAGCGCGTCGGCGTCGAGCAGCGTGGCCCACACGCGCGCGCGAGGTGCCGCGATGCGCGCGCTGCCCTCGCCGGTCAATTCGCGACCGCCGGCCGGCGCCGGCTGCGCGCGACGACGTGGCGCATTCTCCGGTCCGTGCAGGTGCGGTGCCAAGCGAGCAGGCATCAAAGGCAGCGTCACCTCGGCCACGCCAAGCGCGTCGGCAACCGCATTCGCGATGCACACGGGCGTGGACATGCAATTGCCCTCGCCCACGCCCTTCGCCCCCAGCGGCGTGAACGGCGAGGCGGTCTCCCGGTGCAGGATCAGGGGTTCGGGCACCTCCATCGCGGTCGGCACCAGATAGTCGGCGAAGGTTCCCGAAAGCAGGCTGCCGTCGGGCGCGTAGGCGCACTCCTCCAGCAGCGCGGCCCCGAGCGCGTGGGCGAAGCCGCCGCTCACCTGGCCCGCGACCATGCCGGGATGCAGAATGCGCCCGCAATCGTGCATTGTCACATAGCGGTCGATGCGCACCATCGCCGTGGTACGGTCGATCTCCACGGCCGCGATGTCGAAGATGAAGCCGTGGCAAAGCGAGCTGTTGACCTCATCGGCCTCGGTGGGTGCGGCGAGTTCCGGCGGCGTCCAGAACACCGTCTCGCGCGGCGCCGCTTCCTCGCCGGCGGGCAGCGTCGCCGGCGCCCAGTGCCCGGTCGCGGCCAGCCGTCCGAACGGGATCGAATTGTCCGGATTGTCGCGCGCGCGCACCCGGCCGTCGGCAAACAGCACCTCCTCGGCGGTCACGTTCAGCACGCCGGCGGCGGCGCGTGCGAGCCGCTCGCGCAGGCGCGTTGCGGCGAGATGCGCGGCTCCGGCGACCGCGGGCGCGAACCGGCTGGAGTAGTTGCCCGACGCGATCGACCAGGCGTCGCGGGTGGTGTCCATCTCGGTGATCACGCGCACATCTCGTGGTGTCAGGCCGAACACGTCGGCGATGACTTGCGCGATCACGGTGCGATGCCCCTGCCCCTGCGGCACCGAGGCGATATGCGCGCTGACAGAACCGACCGGATCGATCTGCACCGTCGCCGTCGCCTGCGCGCCGTTCTTGGGTCCCGCGCGACGGCGCTCGGCGGGGGTGAGGACGGCGGTGATGTAGCCCATGTTGGAGACGCTCGGCTCCACCACGGCCGCGAAGCCGATGCCGTAGATGCGGCCTTCGGCGCGCGCGGCGTTGCGGCGGGCCTGAAGTTCGGAGAAGCCACCGCGATCCAGCGCGTCCGCGACGGTCGCCTCGTAATCGCCGGAATCAAGGATTGCGCCGGTGGCGGTATGGTACGGAAAGGCGTCCGCCGGCACCAGGTTGCGGCGGATGACGTCGAGCGGATCGAGCCGGAGTTCGACCGCGATGCGCTGCATCAGCCGTTCCAGCGCGAAATAGACTTGCGGGCCGCCGAAGCCACGGTTCAGCCCTGTCGGCATCTTGTTGGTCAGCACCACGCGGTTGCGGATCGCGACATTGCGGATCGCATAGGCGCCAGTCATGTTGCCGTGCATCCGATACAGCGTCGCCGGCTCGGGTGCCCGCAGATGCGCGCCGCAATCCTCGATCTGGTCCCAGTCCAGTGCGGTTACGCGTCCATCCTCCGCCACCGCCGCCGCCAGACGCGTGGCGCGGTTGCTGGCGCAGGAGGAGGCGGCGAGGTGCTCCAGCCGGTCCTCGATCCACTTCACCGGCCGGCGGGCGAGACGGGCGGCGAGCGCCATCAGCACGATGTAGGGGAAAACGCCCTGCTTGACGCCGAAGCTGCCGCCGGAATCGGGCGGCGTGCGCAGCCGCAGCCGGTTCCCCGGAACCTTCAGCGCGCGGGCGATCACGGCATGGATGCTGAACGGACCCTGGAAGTTGGCGAGCACGTCGTAGGCGTCGCTGCCCGCATCATATTCCGCGAGCACCCCGTAGGTCTCGATCGGCGTGCATGCGCTGCGTGGGTACTGCACCTCGACCATGACCCGATGCGGGGCGGCGGCGAACGCCGCCTCGGGGTCGCCGAAGCGGAAGCGTCGCTCGCTCGCAAGATTGCCGCCGAGACCCTCGTGCAGCACCGGCGCGTCGGGCGCGAGCGCCGCCACTGGATCGACGGTCGCGGGCAGCCTTTCGTACTCGACCGCGATCAGCTCGGTCGCATCCTCCGCGATGTAGCGGTCGCGCGCGACCACCACCGCCACAGGCTCGCCGACATAGCGCACGCGGTCGGTCGCGATCGGCCAGCATTCGATCGGCGCCTTGACCCCGACGAGGAGGCTCGCCGAGAGTGCCTGCACGTCACCGCCGATCAGCACCACCGCGACACCGGGCAGCGCGCGGGCGCGGTTCGCCTCGACCGAGATGATGCGCGCGTGCGCGTGCGGCGAGCGCAGGATCGCGGCGTGCAGCGTGCCCGGCGGTGTGCCGAGATCGTCGATGAAGCGGCCGCTGCCGGTGAGCAGCGCCGCATCCTCGATGCGCGGCACCGACCGCCCGACCCAGGGCGCGGGCGGCGGGCTCGGCTCCGCGCGGGTCAGCGTGTCCATGCCGTCAACGACCTCCGGTGCCACGATCCTGCAACGTCGCTGAGCGGCACGTGGTGCTTGGCGCAGCCGGATGTGATGCCCGGCAGTCTCGCGACCTAACCAAGCGTCTCAAAAATGCCGTCCAGCCGCGCCCCGGCGCGCGTGCGCAAGGGGTTGAAGCGCTCGATGACCGCGATCACCAGCCCAGGTAACAGGCGCTCGTGGTCCTACCCGCCACGCTGCAGCATCAGCGCTATTTCAGGGTCTCGACCTGGTTTGAGCCGAGTTGGTCGGCGACGGTGTCGTGCAGGGTCTTCACCGCCGCGGCCACCGACGTATTCGGGTCTTGCGCGATCTTTCCGGTCGCCTCCTCGATCCCGCGCGCCCAAACCGCGAAGCCCCCGTTCGAGGGAAGCAACTTCTGATAGGGCAAAAACGTGGCAAAGGCGGCGTTGAAGGGTGGCGCGTAGTTGACGTAGTCGGGCGCCTTGGCAACCGCCGTGTCAGGGGGCACGAACCCGGCCTTGTTGGCGAGGAACACCATGTAGCTCGGCTTCTGGA
This sequence comes from uncultured Alphaproteobacteria bacterium, assembly GCA_963754235.1. Lineage (GTDB taxonomy): Bacteria > Pseudomonadota > Alphaproteobacteria > Acetobacterales > Acetobacteraceae > DATAYA01. The sequence continues at coordinate 14,072 of CAVWFK010000042.1, forward strand.
TCAACTCGATCAGATCCCATGCGAGATCTGGGTTCTTGCTTGCCTTGGCGACCGCGACGTCCCAGCCGCCGATCGTGCCGCCCTGGCCGGGCGGCTGGCCTTGCGAGGTGGGAAGCGCCACCGCGTCCGCCTGCGTGGCGGCGTCCGCCCAATAGCGGTTCTTGAGCTTCCAGGCGCCGCCGTACCAGTTGGAGCCGATCGCGATCGCGAGCTTCTGCTGCGCCATCAAGCTGACCGGCACCGCCACGGCCTTGGGCGAGAACAGGTCGGAGAGCGGCGCTCCGAGCCCCGCGGAGTACACGTCTCTGTAGAACTGGAGCACCTCGCGCAGGCCGGCGCTGTCGGTGACGTATTTTCCGGCCTTGGTGTCGTATATGACCGGCGTGCTGGCGGTATAGACGAGCGCGCCGGAACCCTGGAGCACGCCGGTCGGGCCGGCGCTGGTGCCGGCGGCGATCCACAGCGGCGTGACCCCCGGGATCTTGGCCTTCACCGCGCGCGCCGCAGCCAGCACGTCGCTCCAGTTGTGCGGCCGCCACGGCACCGTGACGCCAGCCTTCTGCAGCATCCCCTTGTTGTAATAGATGCCTGTATTGTTTTCACCGATATCGACGGCAAAAACGTGGCCGTTGATCCGGCCTTCGTCCTGGATATTCTGCGGAAACCGCGACCAGAACTGGCTGGCACCCAGGTATTTGTCGAGCGCCAGCAGATAGCCGGAGCTTTCGAACTGGCCGATATACGTGGTCGGTAGCTGGATCACATCCGGTGCCGTCGCCGGCGAACGGAACTGCAGGGCGATCGCGTTCATCTCGTCGGTGTCGGTTCCGCCGTGCGGCTGCAGCTCCAACGTCACGCCGGGATGCGCGGCCTCGAACTCGTGCTTGATGTTGTTCCAGTATGTTACCGAGTCCGGATCCTCGTCGAACACATAGGCCGACGAGTAGCCGACCTTTATCGTGGCTCCTGGCGTTCCGGGCGGCGCCGCCGACGCGGCCCCGGCCAGCGCGGCGCCGAGCATCAGCGTCACCCCGCCGACAGCGAGGCTCCAGCCTCGTCCCGCACCTGCACTCACCCCGCTCCGGGGCAGGGTTTCATTATTTATCTCGGTTCGGCTTCTTGGCATGTTCCCTCTCTCCTGTGGTCTTCGTGACGGCTCCTATGGCTCCGTCGCCGCAACTCTGCGTGGTCCGGCATCCGAACGGCGCGCCACCGTGGACGAGACCGCCGCTGCGCCCGGCGGCGGCTGTATCAGGCTGCGGCCGGTTGTCTTGTCGAACAGATGCAAGCGCTTGGTGTCGAGGTCGAGCCGGATCGGCTGACCGATCGTGATCGCGCTGCGCGGAGGGAACCGTGCCACGAGCGTTGCCGCGCCGCAGCGCACAGTGACGAACGCCTCGGAGCCGAGTGGTTCCACCACCTCCACAACCCCGGCGATGGCCGCGGTCCGGTCATCGCCGCTGCGGTGCAGAACGTCCTCGGGCCGGATCCCGATCAGCACTTCGCCGGCTTCGGCCCGATCCGAGAGCCGGACCGTTTCCGGATCGAGCTGCCGGCAGAGCCCGAGCACCTCAACGGCCGCCGCGTCGTGCGCGCTCGTCAGCCGGCCGGTGATGACGTTCATCCTCGGCAAACCGATGAAGGTAGCGACGAAAATGTCGGACGGGTGGTCGTAGATGCGCTGCGGCGTATCGACCTGAGACAAATGCCCGCCCGACATCACCGCGATTCTCGTGGCCATCGTCATCGCCTCGGCCTGGTCGTGCGTGACGTAGACCATGGTGGCGCTGAGCCGCGTATGGAGGCGAATGAGCTCGGCGCGCATCTGCGCGCGCAGCGCGGCATCCAGGTTCGACAGCGGCTCGTCCATCAGGAACACCTGCGGGCGGCGCAGCAGCGCGCGCCCGAGCGCCACCCGCTGGCGCTCGCCACCTGACAGCTCGGCGGGACGCTTGTCGAGGAATCGATCGATCCCCAGCAGCACGGCCACCTCGTGCACCTGGCGGCGGATCTCCGTCTTCGGCTCGTGCCGGACCTTCATGCCGAAAGCGAGGTTGCCGTGCACGGTCTTGTGCGGATAGAGCGCGTAGCTCTGGAACACCATGGCGACGTCGCGCGCCTTGGGCGGCAGCGCGTTGACGGTGCGCCCGCCGATGATGATGCGACCATACGTTGCCCGCTCCAGGCCGGCGAGCATGCGCAGGCTGGTCGTCTTGCCGCAACCAGAGGGACCGAGCAGCACAAGAAACTCGCCGTCTGCGATGTCGAGCGTCAGATCCTCGACGGCCGCGAGATTTCCGAACAGTTTGTAGACGTGCTCGAACCGAACCTCAGCCATCGGGACAGGCTTTCGTTTCGGGCGCCGCTTCCATCAGCCGCGCATCCCGCCGCCGAAGACGAAGCCGCCGCTGAAGCTCCGTGCAATCACCAGATAAAGCACCACGACCGGCAGCGAGAACAGCAGCGAAAATGCCGCCAGCGGCCCGAACTGGATGAAGCCGTGCGCGCCAAGGAATTGGTAGATCGCGACCGTACCCGGCTGATCCTCCGGCGTGGCGTCGAGCACAAGCGGGACGACGAAAGCTCCCCAGGCGCTGATGAACGTGTAGATCGCGGTCACGAACAGGCCGGGCAAGCCCAGCGGCAGAACCACTGAGGCGAGCGTCCGCAACGTCCCGGCGCCCTCGATCTGCGCCGCCTCCTCGAGTTCGAGCGGGATCGCATCGATGTAATTCTTCAGCAGCCAGATGGCGAACGGCAAGGCCGTGGCGGCCAGGAATAGCGAGATCGTCAACCGAGAGTTCAGCCAGTCGAGCTGGGCATACATCTCGTAGATCGGGACGAGCATCATCGTCACCGGCAGGCCGGAGGCGAACAGCACGCAAAGCATCAGCACGCGCTTGCCCGGCACGTGACGGCGCGACAGCGGATATGCCGCCAGCACAGCCAGCACCGTAGCGATGCAGGTCGTTGCCGCGGCGAGATAGAAGCTGTTCAAGAACGGCTGCAGGCCGTGCGATGTCAGCACCTCCCGAAAATTCGCGAGCGTGAGGTTCGGCAGCCGGATGCGCCAGCCGGCATTGCGATCGACCGCCGCAAGTACGATCCACAGCAGCGGCAGGCAGAACCCCACGCCCAGTACCGCGAGCGTCGCATTTGTCAGCAACTCGCCGAGTGGCAGGCGCGGATAGCGCACGACGATGAGCTCACGCGGTGCGATGACCACGGGGGCCTGGTCCACAAAATTCGTCATGTCGCCGACCGTGTGGTGCGTACGAACAGCAGCGACAGCGCGGCTCCGATGAGGATCAGCACGAGCGAGATCGCGGTCCCGTAGCCGAGCTGATAATAGGTAAACGCCTCCTGGTAGATATAGACCGGCAGCGTCATCGTGCTCGTGCCCGGGCCGCCTTGGGTCATCGTATAGATCAGGGTGAAGTCGGACAGGTTGAGGATGGTGACCAGCAGGAGGTTGGTGACGATCGTCGGCCTGATCAGCGGCAGCACGATCGAGACCAGCCGCTGCCGTCGGGACGCGCCCTCGACCTCGGCCGCTTCCAGCACTTCGCTGGGCAGGTTGCGCAGCGCTGCCGCGAAGACCAGCATCGAAAATGCCGTGCCGCGCCAGAGATTAGCTGCCGAGATGGTCGCCATCGGCGCCGTGAACAGAAAGTTCGTGCCTGGTGCGCCCACGACGATTCCCAGCGTTCCGCCGGCCTGCGCGAACGCGTACCAGATGAAAGCCGCGGTCACCTCCGGGATCACCCAGGCCGCGACCACCAGCGCGCCCACCGGCAGCCGCACCGGTGACGGCGAGCGTCGCATCAGCAGCGCCAACGTCAGCCCGAGCAGGGTCTGTCCGACCATCCCGGAGCCGACGACGAAAATCAGCGTCAGCCTGACCGATTGGAAAAAGGTCGGGTCATGCAGAAGACGCCGCGGGTTGGCGAGCCCGGTGAACCACCAGTTTTGCGCATGCGGCCCGAGCAACTCGAGGTTGGTGAAGCCGAGATAGAGCGCGTAGGCGATCGGTCCGACAAACAGGAAGAACAGAAAGCCGCCAGGCAGGGACAGCAGGATGGCACTGCTCAGCTCGAACCGCCGGCGATCCTGTCGGGGACCCTGCAGCTCGACGGCGGCGGTCACGCCTACCATGGTGGCCATTTCGCCGGGCATCCGCCAACACTTGGCCGACAGCGGACGACACAGGCCCGCAGAACGTCATCCGAAGGACGGCTGTCATGCATGTCGCAGCCAAACCCCAATCCCTGGTCCACTGCAGCGCACGCCTTGGAGCGTTCCAATCTCCATCGCCAGGCACCGGCCCGTCAAGGTAATTGTGCCGGCACTATCACGGCACGGCGCTCGACGGCGCTGCGGATCGCCGCTTCCACCAGGCTGACCCCGCGCAGGCCGTCGGCAAAGCCGGGAAATGCCACGTCCTCGCCCCGCATCGCCGACCAGGCCTGGCAGACGATGTTGCGGAAGGCATCGACATATCCCTCGGCATGGCCGGGCGGCAGCATCGACATCCATGCCAAGGCCACCGGCAAGTCCGAGGGATTGCGCTGGCGCACCGTGTTACCCGTCTCGCCGCGCTCTATCCAGACGTTCGGGTTTTGTTGGTTCCAGTCGAACCCACGCTCGGCGCCGTCGGCCGACAGCAGGATGGTATTCGGATGCCCGGGCGAGACGCCGCTGACGGTCAGGCCCCCGGCCGCGCCGTTGTCGAAGCGAAGCAGCAGATCGGCGTGGTCTTCCAGCGCCGTTTCGACCGCGACGGCGCCGTCCGCGGCGGCAACGCCTGGCGGACGCGGCCCCTGCCCGGCCCCGCCGCGCCACACCCGCCGCTTCTGGTGGGTGGAAAATTGTGCGGACAGCTCCAGGATGCGTGTGCCGGCGACGTACTCCGCGAGATTCAGCCAATGCACGCCGAGATCCATCAGCACGTAGGAGCCTCCGGTGGTGCCGGGCGTGAACATCCAGACGTACGTATCCGGCGCCCACACGTCCTGCGACAGATAGCAGCCGCCGATCCGGCGCAGCGCCCCGAACCGGCCGTCGGCGACCTGCCGCCGCAGCACCTCGATCAGCGGATAGCCGCGATAGGTGTAGGCGATCGCGCCGAGCCGCTGCGCCTGCTCTGCTGCCTCGATCATACGCCGGCACGAATCGGCATTCGTCGCCATCGGCTTCTCGCAGACCACGTGCGCGCCCGCGGCAAAGGCCATCATGCTGTGCTCGGCGTGAAGGTGGTTGGGCGAGCAGACATGCACTACCTCGGGCTTCTGCTCGCGCAGCAACTGCTGAAGGTTGTCGTACGGTTCCGCATCGAATGCGCGCGCCGCGGCGAGCGTGCGCCCACACACCCCGACCAAATTCCCGCCGAGTTCGCGAATCAGCCGCGCGTGCACGCGCGCGATCCCGCCGGCGCCGACGATCGCGGCGCGCATCCCCGCCGTGTTCATGCCTCGGCCACCATTAATCCGGAAGCTGCCGCGAGCGAGCGCAGGTTTTGCAGCCCTAGGCGTGCATAGGTCAGAGGATGCGCCTTGCGCGGGTCCTGCTCGGCCTCCACGACCAGCCAGCCGGCATAGTCACGCTCGCGCAGCAGCCGCAGCAACGCAAGGAAATCGATGCAGCCGTCGCCGGGCACGGTGAAGATACCGTCCAGCACCGCGTCCATGAAGCTCATGTCCTCGGCGCGTGCGCGCTCCAGCATCGGGCGGCGGACGTCCTTGCAATGCACATGCACAACCCGCCGCAGGTGGCGCCTGCAGCAGTGCCGCCGGATCGCCGCCGGCGAACAGGCAGTGGCCGCTGTCGAACAGCAGCCCCACCGCCAGACCGGTCGCCGCCATGAGCCGGTCGATCTCCGCCTCGGTCTCGACGATCGTGCCCATGTGGTGATGGAATGCCATGCCGACGCCGAACGCCGCCATCCGCTCGGCCAGCGCCGTCACCTTGCGTCCGTAATGCGGCCATTCCTCGGACGCCAGAACCGGGCGGCGGGAGATCGGCTGGAAGATGCCGTCGTGGCGTCCGCGCGAGGTATCGGCATAGACCATGTGCCGGCAGCCGAGGTCGCGCAGCAAGGTCAAATGCGGCAGCGCCGCATCGAACTCCGCCTCGGTCTCGCGTTCCAGGATGCGCCCGTCGTACCAGCCGGAGACCAGCCGCAATCGATGCGCGGATAGGATCGGCCCCAGCTCGCGCGCCGTGCGCGGGAATTTGCCGCCCAGCTCGGTGCCGGCATAGCCGGCCTCACGGGTCTCTCGCAGGCAGGTCTCGAGCGGGGTGTCGCCGCCCAGCTCCGGCATGTCGTCATTGGTCCAGGTGATGGGATTGATCCCGATCTCGACAGCCATGCCAGCCCCCTACGGCGATGGAGCAAGCGCCACGGACGCCTGTTCCGCGGCGTGCAGGGCCGCCTCCGCATCCAGGGCGCTGGCCCCCATGCCGGCGCCGCCCACGGCCTGCATCGCAAATCCTTCCGCCTGCAACCGAAGCGCCTGCAGAAATCCGTCCTCGGCCCGCGGCGGCCACAAGAACCGGCATTCTTCGACCCCGGCGGCCCCGAACACCTGCACCCAGCAAACGTCGCCCAACGGATGACGACGGCCGAGCGAGACCAGCCCGGTGCTGCCGCCCGACAATTCGCATAACGCCTGCGCGCTTTCGGCATCGCCGGGAATTGCGGGTTCGCCGCCGGTTCGGGAAGCCGCGGCGTGAATCGCGGTCAGCTCCTGACCCGCCAGCCAACGGAGCTGGTCGAACTCATGCACGCCCATGTCGATGAAGATGCCGCCGCTGCCGGTGCGGAACTCACGCGGCGGCGGCGTGCCGTCCCACTGAAAGCAGGCGGCGAAATAGATGCCGCCCAGTTCCCCGTTGGCAATCCGGCGGCGCAGCATTTGCAGTGCGGGCACGAAACGGCGCCAGTACGCCACCTGCAAATAGACACCCGCCGCCGCCGCGATCCCCGCCGCCTCGCGCGCCTCGGCCGAGGTCAGGCCGCAAGGCTTCTCGCACAAGATCGGCAGCCCCGCCGCCGCGACCTGTGCCACCAGACCAAGATGCCGCCCGCTCGGCGCCGCGATCAGCACGCCGTCGAGCCGGCCCGCCTGCAACAGCGCCTCGGCATCCCGGAACAACGGCAGACCGGCGCCGCCCAGAGCCGCGCACGCCTCGGACGACGGATCGGCGACGGCGACGATGCGTACCTGCTCGCTGGACGACAGGGCGCGCAGGTGCGTCCGCCCCATCCTGCCGGCGCCGATCAGTCCGAGCCGGAACGCCGCCATCGCAGTCAATCCGCCGCCGCGGTCGGGCGGTCGATGGCGCAGCGCTCGCGGTGCGCCGCGATGACCGCCTGGCACAGGGCGATGTCACGCAGCGCATCCGCGGCCGGGGTGATCGGCGCGGTGCCGGCGGTGATGCAGTCGTGGAAATGGATCAGCTCGTTCTTGAAGCTCTCGGCGTAGGAGACAACCTCCTCGCTGCGCACCGCGTGCGCCGATTCGCACTCGCCGGTCTCGGTGATCAGCAAGGTCGGCATGCTGCGCAGGAACGGTGACGGAAACGACAGCGTCAGGCGCCGGTCCGGGGCAAAGAAAGAGAATTCCATCTGGTATCTTGCGATGCCCGGCAGATCGACCCAGGCGAGGATGCACGGTATTTCTCCAAAATGCAGCACCGTATTCAGCCCGTGCTCCCCGATGGCGGCGAAATCCAGGCGGTCGGGCTCGCCGAGGATGCCGCGAATAGCGTTGAACTCGTGCACCATGCTGTCGAGCAGCACCAAATGGTAGGCGCGGCGCGACAGCGCATCGGCCTCTCCGATCGCGGCGGTGATGCGCGCCTGCATCGTCGGCCGCAAATGCTGCGGCGACACCGGCGGGCACGCCGCCGCCTGCATGCAGCCGGTATTGCGCGACATAGGGCCGAAGCGGCAATTCCAGCGTGGTGACGCGCACCAGGCGTAGATCGCGCAGCTCCTTCGCGTCCTGAAGCCGGCGATAGGCGGGGTCGTAGCGCTTGTTATAGGCGACCATCAGCACCACGCCGGCGCGCTCGGCAGCGGCAATCATCGCCCGCCCTTCCTCGACCGAGAAGCAAAGTGGCTTCTCCACCAGCACGTGCTTGCCAGCCTGCGCCGCGGCGATGGTGATCGGCGCATGGCTGCCGGAGGTCAGCACCAGCACCGCATCGATGTCGGTCTCCAGCAGCGCGCGCCAATCATCGAACCGGCGCGCCACGCCGTAGTCGCGCGCGCAGGCCTCCCGGGCCGCGGCAGAGATGTCGCACAGCGCGGCGATCTCGAACTGCTCGGTTAGCTCGCGCAGGTAGTGCAGGTGCATTACCTGCGCCACCAGGCCGCAGCCGATCACCCCCACTTTCAGGCGCGCCATCTCAGCCCGCCTTTCGCCGCTGCAGCTCCGGCACCGCCGTGGAGCCGCGCTCCACCAGCTCGACCTTGACGGTTCGCCGCACCGGCTCGCCGGTCAGAGTGCCGTCGAGCCGGGCCGCCAGCGTCTCCACCGCCAGGCGCGCCAGCAATTCCTTCGGCTGCGCCACCGTGGTCAGATTGATGCGCGCCAGCCCGGCCATCAGCACATCGTCGAAGCCGACGATCGACAGCTCCCGCGGCACCGACACCCCAAGCCGGTCAGCAGCATCCAGCAGCTCGATCGCGCCCAGATCGTTCGACGAGAACACGGCGGTGACACGCTCGCTGCCGGTCAGCACGTCGCACAACGAGAGCTCGCGGCCGTCGCGCAGCACCTCGTCCGACTCTCGCTGCCAATGATACACTATGGCCGCAAGTCCGGCACGCCGCATCGTCCGACGGTAGCCGCGCTGACGCGCCCGGTCGGCCACGTCCTCTACCAGAGGGTCGGCAAAATAGGCGATGCGCCGGTGCCCGAGTCCGATCAGGTGACGCGCGGCCAGTGCGGCGCCGTGCTCATCATCGACCCGGACGGCGTCGCCCCAATCGGCGCTGCAGCTCGCGAACACCACCGGCACCCGATCCTGCACCAGCCGCCGCGCCTGCTCGGATTGAGCGGCATGGGCGAGAAAGACGATCCCGGCGACGCGGTGATCCAGCAGGCTCTCCAGGCCGCTCAGCTCGGCCTCTTCGCTCGACTGGGTGCTGCAGAACATGGTGCGGTAGCCGTGCAACGCCGCATGACGCTCGACCTGTTGCACCATTTCCGCATGAAATGGGTTCGACAGGTCGCCCGCCACCACGCCGAGAATCGTCGTCCGCTGCTGCACGAGCTGGCGGGCCAGGACGTTCGGCCGATAGCCCAGCGCCTCGATCGCCCGCAGCACCCGGGTCTGCGTCGGCGCGGTCACACAGGCAACTCCGCGCACCACGTTGGAGACGGTCGATTTCGACACCTTCGCCCGACGTGCCACGTCGAGGATGGTGGGCGGCCGGGCCGGCGCCCGATCAGACATAGACATCCCCGTTCGGCGCCATCACCACCTTCATCGCTGCATCGGTTTGCGCCAGCTCCACCGCTTCCTGTGCGCGCTCAAGCGGCATGCGATGGGTCACGATGCCGTCGAAGGGCAGGTGGCGTAGGTTCACCGCCATCAGCCGCATCGCCGGCAGGTACGACCCCGCGGTCTCGCCGCCAATCCCGATCACGCTCACGTTGCGGGTACAGATATCGCTGTTCGGGTTGATGCCGACCGGGCCCATGTCGACGAAGGTGCCGGCCTCCACCACCACGCCGCCGGGACGCACCATCCGCAGAGCCTCGATGAAGGTGCTGGGCAAGCCGCTGCAATCCAGCACGATGTCGGGGCCGAGGCCGCTGGTGTGCTCCTTCGCCCGGGCAATGCGCTCGGCGGGTTCGCTGTTGCCGACATCCAGTGTCAGCGTGGCACCGAACGCGCGCGCCATTGCCAGCCGCGCGGCCATCAGGTCGGTGGCGATGAGGCTGGCAGCGCCGAGCAGTTTCGCCTTGATCAGGTGACAAAGCCCGAGCGGCCCCATGCCCAGCACCGCGACGGAATGGGCGAACCGATAGCCGCCGACCAACCCGATCAGCGCCTGTGCGGTCTCGACCCCGTGGGTGACGGCCATGATCTCGGTCAGCACAGCGACACTGTCCGGCAGGTCGTCCGGAACGCGGAAGATCGGTGTCTTGGGCAGCAGGTACATGTGCTCCGACCAGCCGCCGAACAGATGCGGCGCGCGACCGGAATGCAGGCTGTTACCATAGTCCTCCAGATGCTCACACAGGTAATACGGATAGCCGTTGCGGCAAAAATGGCACCTCCCGCAGGCGACGTTGGCGCCGGGCACGACACGGTCGCCCGGCTTCAGCGCCCGGCCTTCGCTGTCCATGACCGTCCCGCCCGTCGCTACCACCTCGCCGACATTCTCGTGGCCGCAGATCAGCGGGTAGGTGAGATCGCGCTCGTGCGGCGTGCCGGCGTATTGCTTGCTCTCGCCGCGAAAGGTGTGCTTGTCGGTGCCGCAGATGCCGGAATAGTGCACTTTCATTAGCACCGCGCCTGGCTCCGGCTCCGGCAGCGGAAACCGGTGCAGGCGGATGCGGCCGGGCCGCTCCGTCACTGCCGCGCGGACCTCGGTCATGCCGGCCCTCCCATGATGGCAGCCAGGAATCGCGCCGCCTCGATGATGCCCTGCTCCGGCGGCACGAACGGGTCCTCGTGCTCGATCGAGATGCTGTTGGCCCCTCCGGCGGCGGCCAGCGCGTCGATCAGGCCGCGCCACCAGCCGGCGTCGTGGCCGCGCCCGGCGACGGCGAAATTCCACGGCATCTCTTCCGCCGAGACCGGCCAGCGCCGATCCAGCAACCCGTTGAGTGCCAGCGCCTCCGGCCGGAACACCAAATCCTTGGCGTGCGCATGGCCCGCACGTGCGCCGAGCCGGCGCACCACCGCGTGTGCGTCCATCCCCATCCAGAAGCAATGGCTGGGATCGATGGTGGCGGCGATATTGGCGCCGAGCTCGGCCAAGCGTTCGAACGACTCCACGTTGAACGCCACAGTGCCCGGGTGAAGCTCGAGGCAGACCAGCAGATCGGGCTTCTCGCGCCGGGCGAATTCGGCGATTCCGGCCCAGTAGTCGCGGACGCAATCACGCCATTGCCGTTCGTGAACGCCTTCCAGGTACGGCAGCCAGCCGCCGGCGGCAAAATGCGGCGTGGCGTCCCCTGGGGCGCCCGCCGGGCAGCCGGCCAGCGCCGCGACGCGATCGATGTCCAGCGCCGCAGCAAGCCGGATCGTGTCGCGCAATGCCCGGTCATGCGCCGCGGCGAGCGCCGGGTCCGGGTGCAGCGGGTTGCCCCAGGCGTTTAACACCGTGACCCGCAACCCGCGAGCGGCGATCTCCGCTTGCCAGGCGCGGCGGGCGCCGGCATCCGCCAGCAATCGCTGCACCTCGCAATGAGGTGACGGCGCATAGCCGCCGGTGCCGATTTCGAGCGCGGTGATCTCCGGCGCCGCGCTCGCGAGCCAGTCCAGCACGGTGCCCAAGGGGCGGCCGATCAGCGCCTCCGTCACCAGGCCGATGCGCAGATCAGGGCGTGCCACCAGGCACCTCCGTTCTGGCGTGCGCCAGCTCCACCAGAACGCGGTCGCCCGCGATGCGGACCGGGAAAGTGCGGATGCTGTGCTGGCCGTCGTGGAGGGCGCGGCCGGTGCGCACGTCGAACTCCCAGCCGTGCCAGGGGCAGGCGAGCACCGGCGTTGCCGCATCCAGCTCCATCGCGCCCGGGCGGCAGCCGGTCAGGCGCGGGCCGAGTATGCCGGTGCATACCGGTCCGCTCTGGTGGCTGCACCGATTGTTCAGCGCGTAGATTGCGCCGGCCCAGCGAATAATGCCGATCTCCCGGCCGGCGGCCCGCACGACGCGCACCGTGCCCTCCGCGAAGTCTCCGATCGGGCCGACATCGATGCTCATGCGTCCGCCGTGACCGCCGCCGGCAGGTCCGCTTCGGTCCAGCCGTAGAGGTCCAGCGCGTTGCCGAAGAACACCTGTCGGTGCCAGGCCCGCGGCAGGCGCGCGGCGATGTAGCTGATCTCGTCAGCGTCCCAATGCGGGTAATCGGACGAATAGACCAGCTTGCTCCCGCCACCGATCCAGCTCAGCAACTCCGTCGCCTGCTCCTTGCGGGGCGAAGCCTCGAGCGGCTGGGTGGTCAGCCAGACATGCTCGGCCACGTATTCGCTCGGCAGGCGCGTCAGCCACGGAACCTCGCGGCGCAATCCTTTGTACTCGGCATCGAAGCGCCAGAGCAGCGGCGCCAGCCAGGCGGAGCCGGCTTCGATCAGCAGCAGATTCAAGCCGGGGAATTTGTCGAACACACCGTGGCTGATGAACGAGACCAGATGCGTCATCACCACTTGCGGCCAAAGCGTATGCGCCTCGAAGTAGAGGTTGACGTTGCCGCCGCCGGTGCTCGGTGGATTGGCCCAGCCGCCGGCGCCGCCGTGGATCGCGACCGGCCGCCCGGTCTCTTCCGCTGCCTGGTAGATCGGGTGGAACACCGGATGTCCGAACGGATAGTTGAACGGGTTATCGACCAGCATCACCTGCACCATGCGCGGATTGGCGGCATGGCGCCTGATCTCCGCGGCCGCCTCGTCCGGAAGCTGGGAAGCGACCAGGATGGACGATGCTAGCCGCCGGTCGGCCGACACCCATCGCTCCGCCGACCAGTCGTTCAGCGCGCGCGCGAGCGCCACGGCGAAATAGGGATTGTGATGACCGGCAACGTGGCTGTCGTCTCCAAAGGTCAGGATGGCGCGCCGGAGGTCGCCACGATCGAGCAGCTGCCGTCGCACCGTGCCGAGGTCGGATCCCGCCGGGCCTCCGGTCGGCGGATAGGCGTCGGCACGCATGAAGCCGTGCGGATTGGGCAGCCCGTCCTGCACCGTCAATGGCATGATGCCGGCCGGGCCGCGGTCGGTGACGTAGCGGCGCCAGCCGGCCGAGAGATAGGGCAGCAGTTCGTCATCGCTGCGGCGTGCGTGGTGGACGTCGCAATCGATCACCGGGCCCGTGTACATTCTCTGCACCTCGCCGGATTTTGGATCGTTCCAAGACCCGCAATGTCAGCCGCAATCAGCAACGTGTCAAGCCGCAGGATCGCCTCGGCGGCCGCTCAGCCATAGGTCGCGACGGTATGCTGCGCGATCCGCTCCTCGTCCAGCAGGAAGCCGAAGCCGGGGCGATCGGGAATCCGCACCGCCCCCTCGGCGTCGATGCGCAGCGCCTGCGTGAGCATCTGATCGCGCGCCTCCAGCGTGAAGCCGCTTGGCGGGTCGTGCGGAAACTCCAGCCAGGCGCAGTTCGGCATCGACGCGGCGAGGTGCAGGTTGGCCAGCAGCCCGATGCCGTTGCCCCAGGTGTGCGGCGCCACTTCGAGATTCGCCGCCTCTGCCATGGCCCCCACCTTGCGCAACTGGAAGATGCCTTCGGACAGCAGCGCGTCCGGCTGCAAAATATCGAAGCAGCCGCGGTCGATCAGCAGCTTGAACTCGTGCAGCCCATGATTGTCTTCCCCGCCCGCGATCTTTAGCGTATCCAACTTCTCGCGCAGCCGCGCCAGGCCGTCATAGTCGTAGCGGTCGAGCGGCTCCTCCAGCCAGACCACCCCGAGGCGCTGCAGTTCCCGCGCCACCTCGACCGTACGCCGGAGGCCCCAGCGCTGGTGGCCGCCGTGCCCGGGCTCGATGCCGGCCTGGTTGGCATCCACCATGATGTCGATCCGCATCCCCAGCTTGGCACGGATCGCTTCCACCACCTTCAAATCCTCGCGCGGATCGTCGTGATGGAAGCGCAGCTTCATCGCCCGATAGCCCTCGGCGACTATCCGCTCGGCGTCGGCAACCCGCTCGGCGGGACTGCGGATCTCGGCGGTGGCACAATAGGCGGTCACTCGATCGGCGCCGCCTCCCCAGAGCTGATAGACCGGCATTCCGGCCAGCTTGCCGATGATGTCCCACAGCGCGATCTCCATGAAATACATCGGCGGCCCGAGGATTTCCGCATCGCGCAGCACCGCCGCCAGCCGCTCGACCCGGCGCGGGTCCTGCCCGACGAAATAGGGAGCCACGAAACGTTCCAGACAAATCGCCGCCTCCGCGCCGGCATGCGCCGCCGTGTGCCCGGCCACACCGGCATCCGTCTCGACCTCGACCAGCACCATCAGCACGTTCGTTTGATTGCGTCCGCGCGCCCAGGCAGGATGAAACGGCGCGGGCAACGGCAGATCGACGACGCGGCTCCGGATTCGCGTTATCTGCATGCGGTCCTCCTGATCACAGTGCCCGGCGCGCCTGACCGGGGTCGCCGCGCGGGTCCAGCCGGCGCCCTAGCGCGTCGGCCGCGGCATTCAGCGCCAGCACGATCAGGATCAGCAGTATCCCAGGGCAGACGCCGAACCAGGCGTCACTGCGCAAATAGCCCCGCGCCTCCTGCAACATCAGCCCGAGCGATGGATGGGGCGGCTGAATCCCGAGGCCCAAAAAGCTCAACCCGGCTTCGAGCAGCACAGCGCTGGCAATTGTGAACGCCGTCTGCACGATCAGCGGCGCCAGCACGTTCGGCAGCACCGCGCGACCAATGACATAGGAGCGGGAGGCGCCGAAGGCCAATGCCGCCTCTACGTATTGCCGGTGCCGCTGCTCCAGCATCACCGCGTAGGCCAGTCGCACGAAGGTCGGCACGGCGACCACTGCGATGGCGAGGATCACGCCGAACAGGCCGGTCTTCAGGATGGTCGCCACCAGCATCGCCAGTAGCACCGCCGGAAACGCCAGAACCACGTCTGAGACCCGCATGATGAGCGTATTCGCAAGCCCCGGCTGATAGCCGGCCAGCAGCCCGCACGCCGTCCCCACGACCAGCGCCAGGATCGCCGAGCCGAAGCCCACCTCCAGCGACACGCGCGTGCCCAGCAGCAATCGGCTCAACAGGTCGCGCCCGAGGTCGTCGGTGCCGAGCCAATGCTGCCATCCCGGCAGTTGCAGCGTCTGCTCGAGGTTCTGCGCCAGCGGATCGTACGGCACGACCCAGGGGCCGGCGATCGCCGCCAGCGCGAGGACGCCCAGAAACGCCGTCGAAACCACGCCGGTGCTGCGTGCGGCCGACCGCCGGCCCCTTCCAGGCCGGCGCGACGGCAGCGCGGCAGCGCGCACCCCGCTCATCACCACGAGCCCTGGCGAATCCGCGGATCGATCAGTCCATAGGCAATGTCGGTCGCCAGGTTCACGAAGATGAACAGCACCAGCGCCAGCAGCGTGACCGCCTGGATGACAAAATAGTCCCGTTGCAGCAACGCATTCCACAGCAGGCTGCCGAGGCCGGGAAGGTTGAAGACCGCCTCGGTCAGCACCGCGCCGCCGATCAGCCGTCCGAGCTGGATGCCGAACGCGGTCACCGCCGGGATCATCGCGTTGCGCATAACGTGCCTGAAAACGATATGCGCCGGCGACAGGCCCTTCGCCCGTGCCGTGACCACGAAATCCCGCCGGATCGTCTCGGCAATACCGGTTGCCAGGAAGCGCGCGAGCACCGCGGCGCTGCCCACGCCGAGGGTCAGGCAGGGCAGCAGCATCGCGCGCAGGTTCCTGAGCGGATCGACCGAAAAGGCGACATAGCCGCTGGCCGGCAGCCAGCCCAGCTTGATGGCGATCACGATCTGCAGCAGCAGCCCGAGCCAGAACACCGGCACCGCGATCACCGTCGCGTTGAACAGGTCGATGCTGCGGGCGAGCGCACCGCCGGGGCGCACCCCCGCCGCGATCCCTGCCGGCACCCCCAGCAGCAGCGCAACGAGGCTCGCCCCGACCGTCAGCTCCACCGCGACCGGGATGCGCTGCGCGATGAGCCGCCACACCGGGAAGCCGTTGACGAGCGAGTCGCCAAGCTGGCCATGCAGCAGCCGGCCCAGCCAGTCCAGGTACTGCACCGCAATCGGCAAATCGAGCCCGGCGCTGTGGCGGAACGCCGCGAGCTGTGCCGGCGTGGCGCTGTCGCCGAGCACGAATGCCGCCGGATCGCCGGGAAGCACGTAGAGCAGGACGAAGACCGCGAGCGATGCCCCGAGGAACACGGGGATGGTGAGCAGGATGCGGCGGACGACGAAGCTCGTCACGATGCGTCAGGACTTGACGATGCCCTGATAGATCAGGTGCGTCTTGGCGTCGTAGGCGACACCGGAGACCGCGGCGCTCTGGCCACAGAGCAGGCCACGCATGCAGATCGGCACCGCCCACGCGGTCTCGTGCAGCACCTCGAACACGTGCTTGAACGCGGCGATGCGCTGCTTCGCATCGACTATGGCGGCGGCGGCATAGTAGGCCTGCTTGTAGTCCGGGAACGTCTTGGGTCCGGCGAATGGACCCTTGTTGGGACGATAGACGCTGCAATCCTCGAAGTCCTGCACGTTCGGCACGCCCACCGAGCAGGCGTAGACGTTGGCATCGAAATTGCCGACGATGGCGTCGTTCACCAGCGTGGTCGGGTCCTTGAGGGCGATATGCACGGCCACACCGATCTTGGCCAAATCACCTTGGATGATCTCGGCCACCTTGCGCGCATCCGGGTCGTTGCTGCCGACCCGAAGCTCGAATGCCGGCTTGGTGAGGCCAGATTTCTTCACGTACTCCGCCGCCGCGTCCAGATTGAAGTCCCATTCCGCGGCGATCTTCGGATCGTAGGTCGGCGCCGATGGCGGCATCGGGATGGTGATCGGCTGCACCAGGTCATAGTAGACGTTCTTGACGATCGCCTTGCGGTCGATGGCGCGCGCGACGGCCTGGCGGATATTGACGTTGGCCAGCGCCGAATCCGGACGGGTGTAGTTCAGCACCAGCATCACGTAATCGGCGATCGGTGCCGCATAGGCGGCCCATTTGTTGCTCTTCAGCGTCGCTGCGTCCTTGAGCTGCCCGAACTGCAGAATGTCCAGCTCGCCCGCCAGCGCCGCGTTCAGCATCGCCTCCGGATCGGTATAGAACTTGAACGTCAGTGTCCTGATGTTGGAGCGGATCGGCTTCCAGTACTTGTTGAACCGCTCCAGCGTCAGGTGATCGTTCGGCACGTACTCGGCCAGCTTGAACGGACCGGTGCCGACCGGCGTGGTCGCGGCATGACCGAAATGACGTGGCGACTGCACCCGGAATAGCGTCAGCCGGTACAGCGCATCGACGCTCGGCGCCGCGGTCCTCATCACCACCTGGTTGCCGTCCGCCTCGGCCGAGACGATGTCGGCCAGGCTGCCGGCCATGGTACCGCCGGTCTTCACGTCGAGCGCATAGCGGATCGAGGCGGCGACGTCCGCCGCCGTCATCGGACTGCCATCGTGGAAGGTCACGTGATCCCGCACGGTCATGCGGATTTCGGTGTAGTCCTTGTTGACCGTGTAGGCGCTGGCGAGCTCGGTTTGGATCGGCCCGAGCTTGTAGCTCGGAATATCCGTCACCAGGATGTCGATCAGCGGATCGAACACCGAATTGCGGAACGGAAACACCGAGGTGTTGATGGTGTTGGGATCGAGCGTGGTGAACGGGATGTTGGTGCCGACGGTCAGCGTCTGCGTCGCGGCCGCGCGGGCGCGGGGGATGCCGGGCAGAACGAATGCTGCGCCGCCCCCCGCCAGCAGCGAGCCGGCGCCCAGGAGGACCCGTCGTGTGATGCCGATGGATGCCATATGGACCCTCCCTGGCGTTGCGAATGGAACGTTCCAACACCTTCTCGCGGACTACAGGCGTGGCCTGCTCGACTGTCAAGCGCGCACCCCGCGTCAGCCTTCCGGCCGCCGCCGCATCGCCAGCAGCCGGGCCGCGGCCCGCTCCACACGGGCGGCGCGCTCGCGAATCCAGGGCACGCGGATCGAGAAGATCAGCCAGGAGCGGTCGAGCGGATCATAGGCCGGCGCCACGAGTGGATTGGACGGCTCGCCCGCGAGTACCATCTCGCGCATGTTGATCAGCACGTCGAGTTTCGCCGCCTCCTCGGCGGACAGCGGCAGGAACGTCCGGGTGCCGAAGGCGAGCCGCGTGCCCTCGCGCCATAATGTCACGCTGACGGTCACGAAATCCGTCCGCTCGGACATCCGCACCTGCAACAGCGCGCTCGCGTCCGGGACGATTTCTGCGCCGGCGACCTGCCACTCCCAGCGCAGTTCGTCGGCGCGGCCGAATGCGCCGACATCGGCATGGAACGTGACCGTCTCGCCCACCGCGGCGAGCATGCGGCCGGCGCGATGCGGCAGCGGACCGATGATGCGCACGCTCGGCAGCCGCAATCGCTCGATGACGTTGCGCGTGATGGTCGCGACATGCGCATTGCGCGGCACCAGGATCGGCCAGTCCGTCGTCGCGGCCTGGAAGACGATGCCGCCGCGCGGGGTGACGTGCATCCCCATCGTGGCGGCGGCGTTCGGCCGTGCGGTAACCCACCCCTCGCCCAGCTCCGCCAGCCCGAGAATGATGAAATCGCGCGGCGTCCCCAGCTCTCCGGTCACCACGGCGCGGCCATCCTTACGCCGGTACGCAGCCCCGTCCACCTCGTAGCCGATCAGCGGGAACGCCTCGTCGTTGCCGAACTCCTCCCCTTCAGCGAGATCGGTGCCGTTGAACACCCAGTGCGCCGCGTGCTGCACCTTGTAGCCCTGCGTCCGCCGCTTGCCGTCCCACCAGCCGCCGCCGAAAATGGTCGCCACCCCGAGCAGCCGCGTCTCGGGGTTCACCTGGTGCCAGACGTCGCGAGTCCAGCTCTCGGGGTCCTTGCTCGCCGGTCCGGTTTTGGCGCAGCTAATGGCCTTGTCGTCATCGACGAAATGAATGCGATAGCCCGAGGTATTGCCGGTGAAGAAGGCGATGTTGCCGCCGCGATCGACGTGCGCGTCGAGCGCCGCCCGCATCGCATCGCTCCAGTATTCGTCGTGGCCGACGCTCAGCACCAGGCTGTATGGATCGAGCAAGGTCGGGTCCTGATGCAAATCCCAGTCGGTGCAGTAGTGCAGACGATAGCCCTGGCGCTCGAGCCAGCGCAGCAGCGGCGCATCCCAGTGCTCGAAGGTCTGGCGCCGTGACGACGGATCGTAGAAATCGTCCGAGTCGCCCGGCATCACCTCCCCGCCGGTGCCGCAGCCGGGCCGCCGCCAGGTGACTTTGAATCCCGGATTGGGCTGAGTGCGCGACCACACAGCCTCGGTGTAAAGACTGCCGTAGCCGGTGCCGTTATAGGCGACGAACGTCGCCCAGGAGATTTTGTAGAGCACCGTGCCAGGCAGCACCGCACCGCGATGGCGCAGCACGAACAGCGCCTTCGCCGCGGTGCCGAAACTGGTGGCGGTGTCGGGCGCGACCTCGCTGCCGTCGGCGGCGATTTCGATCAGCATCGCGACATAGACGCCCGACGGCCAATCGGCAGGAATGTCGATCGCATAGCCGGGCCAGCCCCAGTCCAGGTCGGGCGGCCCGTCCGGCAGGTGCACGCCCGGCAGCCGCTGCTCGGCGATGCCACTCACGCGCTCCAGTCGCTCGCCCTGGCGATAGAACGCCACGCGGAACCCGGGGCTGCTGCAAGAGACGTGCAGAACCAGCCTCTCTCCGGGATAGAGGCTGGGGAAATGCGGATAGCCACGGATCATCGCGCGACTCCCTCGGGCTCCCTGACGGGTGACGGCGCGGCTGCCCGCAGCGCGCCGGGAAAATGGCAGGAGACGAAATGCGCATCCGCGACCGCTGTCAGCGCCGGTACGATCCTGGCGCAGATCGGTTGCGCGACCGGGCAGCGCGTGTGGAATCGGCAGCCGCTCGGCATCGCGATCGGACTCGGCGGTTCGCCCGGGAGCCGCAGCCGCGCGCGCCGTCCGGGCGTGGTTGCATCCGGCACCGCCGAGAGCAGTGCCACCGTGTACGGGTGCAACGGGCGCTGCTGGATCACCTCGCTCCCGGCCAGCTCGACGATACGCCCGAGATACATCACCGCGACCCGATCGGCGATGTATCCAACAACTGCAAAGTTGTGGGCGATAAAGACGTAGGAAAGGCCCAGCTCGCGCCGCAGGCCGGCGAGGAGATTGAGCACCTGGGCCTGCACCGACACGTCGAGCGCCGAGACCGGCTCGTCGGCAACGATCAGCTTCGGGTCCAGCGCCAGGGCGCGGGCGATGCCGACACGCTGGCGTTGGCCGCCGGAGAGCTCGTGCGGATAGCGCTCGGCCAGCTCGGCTCCGAGCCCGACCCGCCCCAGCATCGCCCGCATCAGCGCCGCATCGCCAGCGCGATCGCCGATGGCCTGGATCCGCCGGCCCTCCAGCACCAGATCCTTCACGCACAGCCGCGGGTTGAGCGAGCCCACCGGGTCCTGAAAGATCATCTGGATGTCGCGCCGGTGCCGCTTCGCCGCCGCGCCGCGGAGCCGCAGCACATCGTGGCCTTCGAAGCGGATCTCGCCGGCGGTCGGTCGGACCAGCCCCACCAGGGCGCGGCTCAGTGTCGATTTGCCGCAGCCGGACTCGCCCACCAGGCCGAGCGCCTCGCCCCGCTGCACCGCGAGATCGACGCCATCGACGGCATGGACGTATCCGGCAACGCGTTGCAACACGCCGCTACGGATGGGGTAATGCACGGCGAGGCCCCGTACCGCGAGCAGCGGAGCCGGGTCCGTCACGCGCCCACCCCTTCCCGCGCCCGATGGGCCGCGCCCGGGCCGTCGCACAACCAGCACGCGACCGTCTGCGATCCCGCCGCGAACGACGGCGGCCGTTCGCGCGCACAGGGCGCGAAGGCGTGCGGGCAACGCGGCGCGAACCGGCAGCCCGGCGGCCAGTCGGACGGTGCCGGGACGGTGCCGCCGATCGCCGCCAGAGGGCGGTCGCGCAGCATCCCGACGCGGGGGATCGACCGCAGCAGAGCCGCCGTGTACGGGTGCTGCGGCGAGGTCAGCACGTCCCGCGCCGGACCGGCCTCGACGATCGACCCGGCGTACATCACCGCAATCTCGTGCGCCATTTCGGCGACCACGCCGATGTCATGCGTGATCAGCAGGATCGCCATCCGCAGCCGTTCCTGCATCTCGCACAGCAGATCGAGGATCTGCCCCTGGATCGTCGGGTCCAGCGCCGTGGTCGGCTCGTCGGCAAGCAGCACCTTAGGCTCGCAGGCGACCGCGGCGGCAATCATCACACGCTGCTGCATCCCGCCGGATAGTTCGTGCGGAAACTGATGGATGCACCGCCCGGGAGAGGCAATGCCGACCTGCCGCAACAGCTCGACGGCGCGCGCCAGCGCGTCGCGGCGGCTCAGGCCGCGATGCCGGATGAGCGTCTCGGCGACTTGCCCGCCGACGCGGCGCACCGGATTGAGCGCGCTCATCGGCTCCTGGAAGATCATCGCGATCTCGCGGCCGCGCACGTCTCGCAGCGCCACTTCCGGCAAATTGGTCAGCTCGGTGCTGCCGAACTGGACGCGCGAGCCCGGCGCGATCCAGAGCGGCGGATCGACGAGCCGGAGGATGGCCCGTGCAGTCACGCTTTTGCCGCAGCCGGACTCGCCCACCAGACACAGCGTACGCCCGCGCTCGAGCCGAAACCCGACCTCCTGCACTACCGGCACGACACCGGCGTCGGTCGCGACACCGATGCCGAGCCGGCTCACCCGCAGGAGCGTCGGCCCCATGGCATCGTCTCGGAGTGCCGGTTTCGGGTCCGCCGGATGCTGCGGCATGGAACGTTCCAAGCTGAGCCGCAGCATAACGAATCAACAAAGCCTACTGCAAGGTCAACCCCTGCGGCCGGATCAGGCCGTCCGGCACGGCCGAGAAGCCGTTGAGCTTGTTTGTCATGGCGTAGAGCCACGACATATGGAACAGGAACAGCATCGGCTCGTCCTTCAGATAGACCGCCGCTAGCTGATGATACAGATCGTATCGCTTCCGCAGATCAGTCGTCGCACGGCCCTTGTCAAGCAGATTTTGGAATTTCGGATCGCAGTACTTGCCCCAGTCCTGGAACCCTTCGCACGAAAGGTACTGGGCAATGTTGAAGTTCGGATCGGACCGGCCGCTCCAGATCACCAGGCCGGCCTGGAAATCGCCATGGAGATACGCCTGGATGTTGGCATTCGTCTCACCCGGGGTCACCTTCACGTCAATGCCGGCCCCGGCCGCCATGGACTGGATGATCTCGCCGATCTGCTGGTCGGACGGCGTGTTGAGCGTGCGAAGCCCGATGGTGGGGTGATTGACGCCGGCATCCTTCAGCAGTTGCTTGGCCCTCGCCACGTCGCGCGGCGGCACGGGGAATTGCTTGTTGAAATAAGGACTGGTCGGCAGCTCCGATTGGTTGTCGGGGATAAACAATCCGCTCGCGGCAACTTGGTTGAGCGCGGTGCGGTCGATCGCGGCTTCAAGGGCCGCTCGCACGCGCGGGTCATGTCCGAATGGGGTGTTGGCCGCCGGCCCGTTGCCGAGGTTCAGCATGATCGCCTCGTAGCCAAGCGCGGTCGCCTTAGCAAACTTCAGGCGATTGTCGCGCTGGATGCTCTCGGCGTCGGTCGGCGCGACCTCCTCGATCAGGTCGAGCTGCCCCGCCCGCAGATCGATCAGTCGCACGGTGGAATCGGCGATCGGACGGAACTCGATCCGATCCAGATGGATGGCGCCAGCATTCCAATAACCAGGGAAGCGCTGCAGCGTGATGTGGTCCTGCGCCACGCGCTGGACGAAACTGAACGGTCCGGCACAGACTGGATGCTTGTAGAAGTCCTTGCCGAGCTGCGCGATCGCCTTGGGCGAGGCCATCATGCCCGCGCGGTCCGAAAGCACGGCGATCAGCGGAGCGTACGGCTGCGAGAGGACCAAGCGCACCGTTTGCGGGTCGACCACCTCGACCGCTCTCACGGGCTTGAGTTCGCCCCTCCGTACGCTGTAGGGCGCGTTGCGGTAGCGGTCCAGATTTGCCTTGACGGCGTCGGCGTTCAACGGCTGTCCGTCCTGGAACTGCACGCCCTTGCGCAGCGTAAGTGTTAGCGTTCGGGAATCGGGCGACCAGGACCACGCTGTGGCAAGCTGGGGCACGAAATCGAGCTTCTTGTTGATATCGACGAGCTTGTCGCAGAGGCTTGCGAAGACGATGCGGCCGGCAAAGGTTCCGGCTTGCGCAGGGTCGAGCAGATCCGGGTCATCCTGTATGCCGATCCTGAGCGTGCCGGCTGCATGGGCCGTGGCCGAGGCGAGAACACAGGCGAGGCCGATCCCGACAAGCTTCAGCTTTCCCATTTTTCTCCTCCCCGGTGCGTCCATTCCGCTTGGCCGATTGCCGATGTTGGCCCTGTGCCAGCCGCCCTCGCAAGTCCTCGACCGCGGCTCGACAATCTCATGCAGGTGCCGCGCCGGAAAGCGATGGCAACACCTGAGCGGCCAGGCCCGGGTCACCCGCTGCAATGACCGATGGACCGGAACGCATCGTCAGAGGCTGCCCGTTCCAGTCCATCATCGTCCCACCTGCCTCGCGAATTATCACGTCGAGCGCCGCATAGTCATGCAGCGCAAACCCATTCGACACGATAAGGTCTACCCGTCCGCTGGCGAGCAAGCCAAAGACATAGAATAAATCGGCGACGATGACGGACAGCGCCGATTTGCGTATGAGCGAAAGGGGTTCATGAAAGGCTGAGCAGAAACTGTCATAGCCCATGACGCTGACGACGGCAAGATCAAGCGTGGCACAGCTTCGGACACGTGCCTGACTCCCGTTGCGGCGCGCGCCGTGCCCGCTCGCGCCGATCCAGCGATCTCGCGTCAGTGGCTGTTCCGCCAACCCAAGCACCAGCTCGCCATCATGCGCCAAGGCCAAAAGGATGCCGAATAACGGTAGGCCCTGGATGAACTCCTTGGTTCCGTCAATCGGATCGATAATCCAAACCCATTCGGCGTCCGTCTGCCTCGATGGAAATTCCTCGCCTATGACGCCGTGCGCCGGCAAAACTCGTTCGATTTCTCCCCGCAGAGAACTCTCGACCATCCGATCCACGGCGGTGACAGGGGTCCCGTCCGGCTTGATTTCCAAAACGAGGTCGGCGTTCGCGCGATCGCGGAGAATGTCACCGGCGATATTCCCCAACCGATGGGCGAAATCGATGTACTCGGTTGGGCAAGCAATCATGTGCGCGTCCCACCTAGTCGTTCTCACCAAGATCGACCAGAATATCGCCGCCGTCCAGCCGTACCGGAAACACCCGGAGCGGAGCGCTGGCGGGCGGGGCCAGGGCACAGCCTGTCCGGATATCGAACTGTCCGGCATGCAGCGGGCATTCGATCGTGCTGCCTTCCAGATAGCCGTCCGACAGCCGGGCCATGGCATGAGTACAAATATTCTCGGTGGCATGATAGACGCCACCTAAATTATAGACGGCGACGTCCTCCCCTTCGATCAGGACGCCGATCATCGCATCTTCACCAATCTCGGCGGTCGTCGCCACCTTTACCCAGTGCTCCGGCATGTCTCCGGTCCCGGTGCCTCAGGCGATCTCGCGAAGATACCAGGTGATGAAGCGCTGTTCTTTGTGCTCCATCGGCGAGAGCGGGCCCGGCCGGAAGAAACGGGACCGCACGCCGCGCTGGGTGTGTTCGATGATCCGCTTGTCCGCGTCGCTCGTGACCCGCCAAAGCCAGGTCAGCCGATCGCGTTCATAATCCACGCCTTCGCACGCGTCCCCGCGCACCAGCCAGATCAGCTCCATCTGGCAGGAATCCAGCGTGCGGGGGACGAAGCGATAAATCACGCCGTGGTCGGGGTAGGCGATCATGAAGCTGGCGCCGCCGACATGCAGGGACGTCACGCCGCCGTCAAATTCCGTGAACGCGCCCATCAGCGGTGCGACCGGTCCGCCATCCTCGCTGCCGCTCTTCACCCCGTCATAGAGCGGGTAGCGGGAGCAGTCGATAGCCTCCTCGCCGCTCTCGGCGGACTGCCAATGCGTCCGGGAGCAAACGTTGATTCCAAGCGCCGCCGTCCGCTCCTCCATTCGCGCATTGAGCTTCTCGATGCGGGGCAGCGGCTGCTCCAGCGCATGCAGCTTCGAATATTCAGGGTGCGCCGGGGCACAATGGTAGCATTCGACGTAGTTCTCGACCGCGAGCTTCCAGTTGGCGGCGATATCATAGCTCTGCCGGTGTGCCACCTTGGCATCCGCCCAGCCATAGGCGCCGCAGGACGTGCGCAGCACGTCGGCGACATGCTGAAAGGCAAGCGGCGTTTCGGCGAACGAGATAAACACCAATCCCTCTGCGACGCGCAGGTGAAGCCGCTTCAGCCCATACGCGGCGAGCGGGAAATCCTTTCCCATGTGCCGCGCCGCGAGCAGGCTGCCGTCGAGCGCATAGGTCCATGCGTGGTATGGACAGACGAAGAACTCGGCACGTCCGCTCGGTTCGCTACAGAGCTCCGAACCCCGGTGCCGACAGACATTCAGCAGCGCACGCAGCTCGCCATCCTGGCCGCGCACGATGATCGCCGACTCCCCTTCAACCTCGACGAGGAAATAATCCCCCGGATTCGAGGCGGTGCTGGCATGGCCGGCGCACAGCCAGTGCCGTCGAAAGATCCGTTCCATGTCACGTTCAAATATTCCCGCGTCCAAATAGAAGGCACGATCGAGCCCGTACCCCTTCGCTTGCCCCGCGATTGCGGGCGCGGTTGCCGTCGTCGCCCCATCTTCACGCACCAGTGCTGCCGTGTTCATTCTGCCTCCCGACGCCCCTGGGCCTACCGCCGCGGACCCGGCCAATATGTAACGGCTCCTGCACCGCCGCCCGAACCCCACCGCAGCTTGCCGCGGCTGGCAATCGTGCTCAAGAGGGGCGGCGTGGCGTGAGGCGCATGCGAGGTTCGCTTGTCAACCGGACGTCCGATGTGCAAGGCTCAGCCCCACGTGCTATGATATTCTGACACGGCATCGGTAGGCAGCCATGGCTGGCATGAGCGTGGTGAAGGCAACAGAAGCCGTCGCGGCGGATGAATGGTGCCTGCGCGTGGATCTCGCGGCGGCGTTCCGGCTGGCCGCCGAGATGGGATGGCACGAGGCGGTGGCAAATCATTTCAGCGCGGTCGTTTCGCCGGACGGGCGAACTTTCCTGATGAATCCGAAATGGCGCCATTTTTCCCGCATTCGAGCAAGCGATCTCCTGCTGCTGGACGCGACCGACGACGCGACCTTGCACCGGCCGGACGCACCGGACCCTTCCGCCTGGTGCATCCACGGGCGCCTCCATGCGGCATTGCCGCAAGCCCGCTGCATCCTCCACCTGCATCCCCCCTATGCCACGGCGCTCGCTGCGCTGGCGGACCCGGAGCTCAAGCCGGTGGACCAGAACACCGCCCGCTTTTACAATCGGGTGGCCGTCGACCTCGGCTTCAGCGGGATCGCCGACGATCCGGCAGAAGGCGACCGTTTGGCGTCTCGGCTTGGCAATCGGCGCCGGATGATGATGGGCAATCATGGCGTGCTTGTTGTCGCCGACACCGTCGCGGAAGCCTTTGATGATCTCTACTACCTCGAACGCGCCTGTCAGACCCTCGTGCTGGCTTATTCGACCGGACAGAAGTTGAATATCATGCCGCCGGAATTGGCCGAACGCACCGCGCGCGACTGGGAAGCTTACAAGGACGCCCAGTTTGCGCATTTCGCCGAACAGAAACATCTGCTGGACGCCAAGGATTCGTCCTACGCAAGGTAACGACGGGGAAGCATGTCGAGACAGTTCAGGGCGATGGCTTAGCTTTCCTACGAAGGTCGCGCAGAATTTCCCGCGCCGCGTTATGGCCCGGAACGCCGCCCACGCCGCCGCCCGGATGCGCCGACGACCCGCATTGGTAAAGCCCCTTGATCGGGCTCCGGTAGTCCGCCCAATGCGGCGCCGGGCGCGCGAAGAACAGCTGATCGACGTTCAGCTCGCCATGGAAGATATGGCCGTGCGGGGAGCCGATCCTCGCCTCGATATCCGGCGGCGCCAGCACCTGCATCTCTATGATCCCGTCGGAAAAACCGGGCGCATATCTGTCCAGCACACCCAGCACTCGTTGCACCAGCTCCGGCTTGCGGCTGCTCCAGTCGCCGTTCGCCAGCGTATGCGGTGCGTGTCCCCCGAACAGATGCACGACATGCTTGCCTGGCGGCGCGATCGTATCATCGACATAGCTCGGAGTGACCGGTGTCATGAAGGGTTCGCGCGAAATGTCGCCCCATTTCGCATCGTCATAGGCGCGTTCCAGATACTCGATCGTGGGACCGATATGGGCATAGGTCGGGTAGGCGAAGCCGCAGGCCGTTGCATCGAAGCTGCTGTACTGCGGCAGGCGTTCGCAGGCGATGTTGATCTTGAACGCGGTCGAGAAGGTCCGGTAATTCCGGATGTCGCGAACGAAATCTGCGGGCAGCGCGGCTTCGGGCAGGAACTTCAGGAACGTCAGCTTGGCGCTGACATTGCTCGCCACGACCGGGGCCGTGATCTTCGTACCATCCGCCAGGCTGATGCCGGTGGCGCGGCCGCCTGCCGTCTCAATTCCGGTGACCTCCGCCTCGGTTCTGATTTCAAGCCCCTTCTCCCGCCCTGACCTGGCGATTGCCTGGGTGATGGTGCCCATGCCCCCGCGCACGAAGCCCCAGCCGCCGGCGCCGGCATGTTCGCCCATGACGTGATGCATGATCACGTAGGCCGAACCGGGCGTGCGCGGGCCGGCAAACGTACCAATGCCGGAGTAGTAGGCCAGCACCGCCTTGACATGCGAGCTTTCAAACCATTCCGACAGATAGTCGTCGGCGCTCATCGTCAGCAGGTCGATCAGGCGGAACAGCTTGCCGCCGATGCGGCGATACTTCCACAGAAACCCCGCCGTCTGCCGGAACGCGCGCCAGGTGCGGCAGGAGATGTCCGGTGGCGTTTCCAGAAGGATCTTCCGCACGATCCGGGCGCTGTCCATCAGGTAACGGTCGAATTCCGGATAGATCGCCGCGTCCTTGCCCGAGAAGCGCGCGAAACTGGCCTGCGTCCTGGCGATGTCGTCGCTGAAGACGATGTGATCATTGCCAGGCAACGGCGAGAACATGTCGGAGGCGGGAAGCACCTCGAAGCCATGTCGCCGCAACTCCAAATCGGCGATCACCTTTGGGTGCAGCAGGCTCATCAGATAGCTGAAGACCGAGAATTTGAAGCCGGGAACGACTTCTTCCGTCACCGCCGCGCCACCGATCACATCGCGCCGCTCCAGGACCAGCGTGTGCAGCCCGGCGCGGGCGAGATAGGCGCCGCAGGTCAGGCCGTTATGCCCGCCCCCGATGATGACCGCGTCGTAGCGTTCAGCCATTCTGCCGCTCCCTCAGGCGCGTGGGCGCGCATCGGCCGGATCGAATAACGGCTCCGCCTCGACCGTCGCCGCGCGGGGTGTGCCGAAGACATCGACGGTCAGACCGGTTCCGGGCACCGCGAGGTCGGCGCGCACGTAGGCGAGCGCCACACTTCGATTCAGCGTGTAGCTCCACCCGCCCGACGTGACTATGCCGACGCGATCCTGATCCCGCAGCACGGACGCACAGGCAGGCGCGTCTGCATCGCCGGGCTCCGCCAGTACCAGCGGCACCAGGCGGCGCGCCGCGCCGCGCCGCCGTTCCGCCAACAAAGCGTCTCGTCCGACAAAATCCGGCTTACCGAAATCGACGAAGCGGTCGAGTCCTGCTTCGAGAGGCGAAAAGCCGCTCTCCAGATCCGTCTTCCAAGCCCGGTAGCACTTGTCCAACCGCAAGCTGTCAACGGCGTAAATGCCGACGTCGCGAGCGCCATGTGGCGCCCCGGCACGCCACGCCGCCCCGTAGATTGCAGGCAAGTGCTCGACGGGTGAATGCAACTCCCACCCCAGTTCGCCCAGATAGGTCATGCGCACCGCCAGCACCGTTACTTCCCCGAACCCGATCTCGCGCGCGGCAAGCCAGGGAAAGGCCGCATTCGACAAATCGGCTTCCGTTATCGCCGCCAGCACGTCGCGTGACCGGGGTCCCGCCACGACCAGCGTGCCGAACCGCTCGGAAACCTCTTCGATCCGAACCGATCCGTCCGCGGGCGTGGCAGTCTCTAGCAGATCGGCATCATGCCATTCCGCCGCGGCCGCCGAAACCAGATAGAAGCGATCCCCGGTCAGTCGCGTGATGCTGAACTCGCTCACGATATGGCCGTGCCGGTCCAGCGCATAGGCAAGCCCGATCCGCCCCTCTCGCGGCAGGCGTGAGCACACCAGGCGATCAAGACAGGCCTCGGCGCCTGGCCCGGAGACGATCCATTTGCTGAAGCCCGGCAGGTCGATCAGCCCGACCGCCTCGCGGACCGCGCGGACCTCATTCCCGACCGCCTCGAACCAGACGCGCTTGCGCCGGAACGACAGCGCCGGTCCAGCCTCATCGGCGCCGTTCGCGAACCATGTCGCACGTTCCCAGCCGCCGCGTGCGCCAAAGACGGCGCCCTTTGCCTTCAGCCGCCCGTACAGCGGCGATGTGCGCAAGGGACGGCCCGCCGGTCGCTCTTCCAGGGGAAAGGCGGGCGCGTATTCGTTCTGATAAACCTCGACGGCCTTGGCGATCGCGAAGGATTGCGTCGCATAGCCGGTGTACCGCCGCGGATCGAGCGCCCAGAGATCCCATTCGGGCACCCCCTCCACCACCCATTCGGCCAGCGCCTTGCCGGCGCCACCGGCCTGGGCGATGCCGAAGCTGAATGTGTTGCAGTGGAAGAAATTGCGCAGGCCGTGTGCCGGGCCGATATAAGGCAGGCCATCCGGCGAATACGGAATCGGCCCGTTCACCACCCGCCGGACGCCAACCGTGCCGAGCACAGGCACGCGCGCGCAGGCGGCCACGATATACGATTCGAGACGCTCCAGATCGTCATTCCACAGCTTGTAGGAAAAATCCTCGGGAATGCCGTCTGGCCACATCGGCGTGGCGCGCCACTCATAGGGTCCCAGAATGAAACCGCCGCGTTCCTGGCGCAGGTAATAGGAAGCATCCGGATCGCGCAGCAGCGGCAGCCGCTCGGCCCGTTCGGTCAGCTCGCGCGCATCCTCGGTGACGAGGTACTGATGCGACATGGCGACACTCGGCAGGTGCTCGCCCAGCATCCGCATCACCTCGCCGGCCCGGTAGCCGGCCGCGTTCACGACAATTTCCGCGACGATGTCGCCCTTGGCGGTGCCCAGGCGCCATTCGCCGGACGGCAACCGTGCGATGGAAGTGACCTTGGTGAAGCGCCGTATTTCGGTGCCGAGCAGGCGTGCGCCTTTGGCGAGCGCCTGCGTCAACTGTGCGGGATCGACGTCACCGTCCTGCGGGTCCCATAGGGCGCCGTTGAGGCCGTCGAGTGTGGCCAGCGGATAGCGACGTTTCAGCTCTTCCGGCGCGAGCAGCTCGTACGCAAGCCCGTTGGCCCGCGCCATGCCGAGCACATGGCGATATTCATCCAGTCGCTCATCACTGTGGGAGAGGCGGACGGACCCCGTGACATGATAGCCGATGGGATAGTCCACCTCGTTGCCCAAACGACAATAGAGCTCGGTGGAATATTTCTGCAGCTTCAGGACGCCTAGGGCTGTGGAGAAGGTCGGGCAATTGCCGGCCGCGTGCCAGGTGGATCCGGATGTCAGCTCGTCTTGCTCAAGCAACAGGGCGTCCGTCCAGCCCGCCTGCGCCAGGTGATAGAGACAGCTGCACCCCACGGCACCACCGCCGATGACAGCCACTCGCACATGGTCCGTCATGCGTCCCCCTGGTGGCTGAAGCGGCTGCCGGCGCGGCCGACCTCTCGGGTTCCTCGCATATCGCCCGCTTGTTCACAACCGCGCCACACCGCCACCATCCGCTTTCGTTCCCGTGCCTCGCCCGGCAAGTTCGCCACCTGATTCATCTGAAATCACGCGTGGGAATCTTGATGCCGCTTCCAAGGCGCAGGTCGGGGATAAAGATGTCGCGCGGCTTGCGGCCAAAACTCTCCCTGGGGTCGGGACCGCCGCCATGCTTTACCTGGTCGCCGCGCCCGCTGCGAAGCGAGATAGCTTCGTTTCGCTGCCCCACGCTGCGCAGCAGCGCGGAGAGGTCGGTCAGCGTCTGGGCAATGACGTGGATAACGTCACCTTCGCGCTGCACCTGACCGTGGCAGGCGATCATCCCGGCGGACAGGATCAGCCGCCGCTGGCGCTCGAACACGCTCGGCCAGATGATGAGGTTGGCGATCCCGGTCTCGTCCTCGATGGTGACGAACAGCACCCCCTTGGCCGAGCCGGGTTTTTGCCGCACCAGCACGATACCGGGCACGATGACGCGCCGGCCATCGCGCGCCTTTGCGAGTTCAGCGCAGGTCATCATGCCCTGTGCTTGGAGTTCACCGCGCAGGAAGGCCACGGGATGCTGGCGCAACGTCAGCCCGGTGCTGGCGTAGTCCTCGACGACTTCCCGCCCCTGCGTCATGGGCGGCAATGCAACCATCGGCTCGACCAGTTCGGGTTGCGGCACCTGATCGCTGTCGGAAGCGGCGAACAGCGGCAATGCCTGGTCGCGCAACCCCCGGATCGCCCACAGCGCTCCCCGCCGGTCCAGGCCCAATCCGCGATAGGCATCGGCATCCGCCAACCGCTCCAGCGCCGCTTGTGGCACGCGCGCGCGGCGCCACACATCCTCGACCGAAAAGTAGTCCTGCTCCCCGCGTGCGGCGACGATCTGTGCGCCGTCCGCGTTGGCCAGTCCCTTCGCCATGCGCAGGCCTAGCCGGACCGCCAGCATGTCGCTTCCGGGATCGGCCTCCAGCGTGCAGTCCCAGCGGCTGCGGTTGATGCAGACCGGACGCACCGCGACGCCATGCTGGCGCGCGTCGCGCACGATTTGCGCGGGGGCATAAAAGCCCATCGGCTGCGCGTTCAGCAGCGCCGCACAGAACACATCGGGGTGGTGGCACTTCATCCACGAGCTGGCATAGGCAATCAGCGCGAAGCTCGCGGCATGGCTCTCCGGGAAGCCGTAGGAGCCGAAACCTTCGATCTGGCTGAAAGTGCGCGCGGCGAAATCGCGCGTATAGCCGCGTGCGACCATCCCCTCGATCAGCTTGTCCTTGAAATGCGACACGCCGCCGGTGAACTTGAAGGTTGCCATCGAGCGGCGGAGCTGGTCGGCCTCGGACGGCGTGAAGCCCGCGCAGACGATCGCGACCTTCATCGCCTGTTCCTGGAACAGCGGCACACCAAGCGTCTTGCCGAGAACCTGCTTCAGCTCCGGCGTCGGATAGCTGACCGGCTCCAGCCCCTCGCGCCGGCGCAGGTAGGGATGCACCATGTCGCCCTGGATCGGACCGGGTCGGACGATCGCGACTTCGATGACCAGATCATAGAACGTCGCGGGCTTCATGCGCGGCAGCATCGACATCTGCGCGCGGCTCTCGATCTGGAACGTTCCAATGGTGTCGGCGCGACGGATCATCGCGTAGGTCGCCGAATCCTCAGGAGGAATGGACGCGAGATCCAGGCGCTCGCCGCGATGCTCCTCCAACAACGCGAAGGCGCGACGCATACAGCCGAGCATCCCGAGGCCGAGCACATCGACCTTCATGAAGCGCAGCGCGTCGATGTCGTCCTTGTCCCACTCGATCACCTGCCGGTCCGCCATTGCCGCCGGCTCGATCGGCACGAGGTTGTCCAGCCGGTCGCGCGTCAGCACGAAGCCGCCGGGGTGCTGGCCGAGATGGCGGGGAAATCCGATCAACTGCCGTGCGAGGGCGAGCGTCATGCAGAGCCGCGGATCGTCGAGATTGAGGTTCAGCTCCGCCGCATCGCTCTCGGCCACCCCCTCGTTGCTCCACCCCCAGACCAGGCCCGCGAGCGAGCCGGTCACGTCCTCGCTCAGCCCCATCACCTTGCCCACCTCGCGCACGGCGCCGCGGGCGCGGAAACGCGTGACGGTGGCGCAGAGGGCGGCGCGATCGCGGCCGTAGCTGTCGTACACCCACTGGATCACCTCCTCGCGCCGCTCGTGCTCGAAATCGACGTCGATGTCGGGCGGCTCCTGGCGCTCGGCGGAGACGAAGCGCTCGAACAGCAGATTGCAGCGCACCGGATCGATCGAGGTAACGCCGAGCACGTAACAGACCGCGGAGTTGGCGGCCGAGCCGCGGCCCTGGCAGAGGATGTCCTGCGAGCACGCAAAGCGGACGATGTTGTTCACGGTCAGGAAATAGGGCGCGTAGTCGAGCTGTCCGATCATCGCGAGCTCGTGGCGGAGCTGGGCCGCAACCGCCTCAGGGATCGCCTCGGGATAGCGCCTTGCCGCACCCTCCCAGGTCAGCCGCTCCAGGGTCGCCTGTGGCGAAAGCCCCGGATCCTCGATCTCGTCGGGGTACTGATAGCGCAGCGCGGCGAGGTCAAAACGGCAGCGTTCGACGATCTCCGCCGTGCGCGCGATCGCGCCCGGGTGGGGCGCGAACCGCCGGGCCATCTCCACCGGCGTCCTCAGATGGCGATCGGCGAAGCGCTCGCGGCGGAAGCCGGCCGCGTCGATCGTGCAGCCTTCGCGGATGCAGGTGACCACGTCC
This sequence comes from uncultured Alphaproteobacteria bacterium, assembly GCA_963754235.1. Classification (GTDB taxonomy): domain Bacteria; phylum Pseudomonadota; class Alphaproteobacteria; order Acetobacterales; family Acetobacteraceae; genus DATAYA01. The sequence continues at coordinate 47,694 of CAVWFK010000042.1, forward strand.
TGCAAAATGCGCCGCTCGGGCACATGGTAGAGCACATCGCCGGTCGCGACCGTGGCGATCCTGGCCGCTTCCGCCATGTCGGCGAGACGCTGCAAACGGGCGGCATCGTGCGGGCGGCGCCGCAGGGTCAGGGCAAGATAGGCCCGGTCGCCGAACTCCGCCCGTAGCATCGCCAGCCGGCGCGCGAGTTCGTCATCCGGCTGCTCGGGTGCGAGGATCGCGAGCAGGCCTTCGCTGCTGCGCGCGAGATCGTCCCAGTCGAGACGGCACGCCCCCTTGCCCGCGCGCCCCTTGCCGAGCGTCAGCAGGCGGCACAGCCGTCCGTAGGCATCCCGATCGGTCGGATAGACCAGCAGCGCGGTGCCGTCCGCCAGATCGAGGCGGCAGCCGAGCACGAGGCGAACGCCGGTCGTCCTCGCCGCCTCCCATGCGCGCACGATACCGGCCAGCGAGTTGCGATCGACGATTCCGAGCGCCGGGATGCCGAGCACGGCTGCCTGCGCGAACAGCTCCTCGGGATGCGATGCGCCGCGCAAAAAACTGTAGTTGGAGGTGACCTGCAGCTCCGCGTAGGTCGGTTGTTTCGTCATGCGGGTCCGTGCGGCACGCTCAAAACAGTCCATGCAGAAACCAGCGCAGATCGCCGGTCGAAGGATCGACGCCGTCGCCCTGACGGAACAGCCAGAAGTGGGCGCCGGCCTCGTCCTCGACCGCGAAATAGTCGGGCACGCTTACGATCTCGGCCGGGTGCTTCCACCATTCGCCGAACGCGCGCTCCGGTCCGTCCGAGCGGCGCACACGGGTGGCCTACCCCCCGCCAGACGAACTGCACTGGCGGCTGGTCCGGCAGCAGCGCCATCGCCTGCACCGGCTGCGGCGGGTCGAACAGGCGCACCGGTCGCGGCAGCGTGGGCGGCCAGTTGCGGCCCGAGGGCCGGGCAAGCGGCCGCACGCGCCGAACCGAGCGTTCCGGCAAATCGCTCTCGACCGGCTCGGCGCGCGTGACGCGCCGCTCGCCCAGGCGGTTTACCAGCCGATCGATCAGGGCAGAGACGTCCTGCTCTTCAGCTTGCTCTCGGCGAAAAGCCTGGCGCCCGGCTGCGTGGCGCCGAGCGGCTCGGCCAGCGTGACGACGAGGCGCATCGCCTCCACCCCGAGGCCGGGATCGACCTGCTCCAGACGCTCCGCCAGCAACCGCGCAAGATGCGGCGCCGCATGGCTCGGCCGGGCGGTGCCCACCCGCACCGCCTGGATCGTGCCGTCCACGCGCTCGAATATCAGGTCGAGCTGCCGCGCGCCGTGGCCGCTCCGT
>CAVWFK010000043.1:0-26255 GCA_963754235.1 uncultured Alphaproteobacteria bacterium
GGCGAGGCGACCGACGAGCCGGTGCTGAAGGAGGTCTGCCGCCTGATCGCGGCCGACGAGTACCGGCATTTCAAGCTGTTCTACGACCACATGCGACGCTATCTCGCGCGCGAGCGGCTCGGTATGGTCAGCCGCCTGCGCATCGCGCTCGGCCGCATCAACGAGAGCGAGGATGACGAGCTGGCCTTCGCGTTCCATTGCGGCAACGACCCCGAGGGGATGCCCTATGCGCACAAGCGCTGCATCGGCGCCTACATGGCCCACGCGATCAGCTTTTATCGCTTCCGCCATGTCGAGCGCGGCATGGGCATGGTGTTCAAGGCCGTCGGGCTGAAGCCGCGCGGCCGGCTGTCGGAGCTTTCTGCGAAGTTGGCGTGGCGAATGATGCAGCGGCGGCAGCGGCGCTTCGCGGCGCGCGGCGAGTTGCCACGCGCCGCGTGATTGCTACTTCACCGACGAGAAGCTGGTCGGCTGCAGAAACGAATTGACGATATTGCTCACGATCTGGCCGTCGCGCTCGGAGGCGGCGCGCTTCTCGATCCATTCCTTGTCGGCCATGAAGCCGGTCCAGATGCGCTCGCGCTCGGCCATCGAATCCCAGGCGAGCAGATAGGTGAGTTCGTTGTTCGAACTCGCCGACCAGCGTGGTCCAGAACCCGGCCTGACGGATGCCGTGCCGCTCCCAGATCTTGAGCGTGGTATGCTCGAAGCGGTGCAGCAGCGCCGGCAGCCGGCCCGGCAGGCAACGATAGACGCGCATCTCGTAGATCATTCCGGCGACCTTTCCCATTGCCGGCGCAGTCTGCGGCGCGGGCGTGCGGGCAGCAAGGTGGCCGGCTTGCGCGCCCGCGTGGCGGCGGCGATGCTCGCATCATGATCGTGCAGGGCTGCCTGAACGGCGCGCGCAAGCCGGGCTTCCATTCTCGCCTGCCACTGACACCGGCGGCGCTGGCCGACGACGCGGCGGCCTGCGTCGCCGCCGGCGCTGCCGAGTTTCACATCCATCCGCGCGCCGCGGACGGGCGCGAGAGCCTCTCCGCCGAGGCGGTCGGCGACGCGGTCGCGGCGATCCGCGCGCGGCTGCCCGGCACGTTCGTCGGCATCTCGACCGGAGCCTGGATCGAGGGCGAGGCGGACAGGACGCTGGCCGCGATCGCGTCGTGGCGCGTGGCACCCGACTACGCCTCAGTTAATTTCTCCGAGCCGGCGGCGCCTTCGGTGGTCGAGCTGCTGCGCCAGCAGGGCGTCAGCATCGAGGCGGGGATCTGGACGGTTACCGATGCCGAGCGGCTGGTGCGGCTCGGGCCAGGCCGGCGAGTGCTGCGCGTGCTGATCGAAGTGGGCGGCGCGAAGCGGCCGGAAGCGGAAGCCGATGCGATCCGCGGCGTGCTCGACCGCGCCGGGCTGCAGCGGCCCGTGCTGCTGCATGGCGAGGGCGGGAACGCCTGGGCACTCGTTGCGATGGCCGCGCGGCGCCGCGTGTCCACGCGCATCGGCCTCGAGGACACCGACCGGCTGCCTGACGGCAGCGTGGCCGCCGACAACGCGGCGCTGATCGCGGCGGCAGTACGGATCATGCGCGGCTGAGGTGGCCGCCCTCGATCGTATCTGGGACGTGCTGGTGGTGGGTGGCGGCAATGCCGCGTTGTGCGCCGCGATCGCCGCACGCGAGGCCGGCGCCAGCGTGCTGCTGCTGGAGCACGCGCCGCGCGCATTCCGCGGCGGCAATAGCCGCCACACCCGCAACCTGCGCGCGATGCACGCGGCGCCGACACGGGTGCTGACGGAATCCTATCTCGAAGGCGAGTTCTGGGACGATCTGCTACGCGTCACCGGCGGAGAGACCGACGAGGCGCTGGCGCGGATGACGATCCGCGCCTCGGCCGCGGCGCTGGCGTGGATGGCGGCGTGCGGCGTGCGCTTCCAGCCCTCGCTCGCGGGCACGCTCAGCCTGTCGCGCACCAACGCCTTCTTCCTCGGTGGCGGCAAGGCGCTGGTCAACGCGCATTACGCGCACGCCGAACGCCTCGGCGTCCTCGTGCTCTACGACAGCGAGGTGATTTCGCTGCGTCTGGACGACGGCATGGTGCGCGAGGCTATCGTCACCAGCCGGGGCTTCCCGGCGACGGTTCGCGCGCGCTCTGTGGTCGCGGCGGCCGGCGGATTCCAGGCGAATATCGCCTGGCTGCGCGAATACTGGGGGGAAGCGGCGGAGAACTTTTTGATCCGCGGCACGCCGTATGCGCAGGGCCGCGTGCTGCGCGACCTGCTGTCGCAAGGGGTCGAACCGGTGGGCGATCCCACACAATGCCATGCGGTCGCGATCGACGCCCGTGCCCCGCGCTTCGACGGCGGCATCGCGACCAGGCTCGATTGCGTGCCGTTCGGTATCGTCGTCGATCGCGACGCGGGGCGCTTCTACGACGAGGGCGAAGATGTGTGGCCCAAGCGCTACGCGATCTGGGGCAGGCTGGTGGCGCGACGGCCGGGGCAGATCGCGTTCTCGATCATCGACAGCAAGGCGGAGACGCTGTTCATGCCGTCGGTGTTTCCGGCGATCCGCGCCGACACGATCGGCGCACTGGCGGAAAAGCTCGGACTCGATCCGGCGGCGCTGGAGGCGACCGTGCGCGCCTATAATGATGCCGTGCGCCCAGGACGGTTCGACGCCGAGCGGCTTGATGAATGTCGCACGGAGGGCCTCGATCCGCCCAAGACGCACTGGGCGCGCACGATCGATGTGCCGCCCTTCACCGGCTATCCGCTTCGCCCCGGCATCACCTTCACCTATCTCGGCGTGCGCGTCGATGGGGAGGCGCGGGTGCGGATGCAGGACGGGCGGAAGGCGGGCAATCTGTTCGCGGCGGGGGAGATCATGGCCGGCAACATTCTGGGGCGCGGCTATCTCGCCGGCTTCGGCATGACGATCGGCACGGTGTTCGGTCGCATAGCCGGGCGGGAGGCGGCTCGCCATGCCAGAAACTGACGCGTTGCGAGAAACGGACGCGTTGATCGAAGCGCGGCGCGAGATGGAAATCTGCAACGCCTGCCGCTACTGCGAGGGGTTCTGCGCGGTGTTCCCGGCGATGGAACGCCGGCGCGCGTTCGCGGCGGGCGATCTCTCGTACCTCGCCAATCTCTGCCACAACTGCCGCGCCTGCTTTTATGCCTGCCAGTACGCGCCGCCGCACGAATTCGGACTGAACCTGCCGCGTGCGCTCGCGGAGCTGCGTGGCGAAACCTATGCCGAGCACGCCTGGCCGAAACCGTTTTCCGTCGCCTTCCGCCGCAACGGCACGATGGTGATCCTGGGGGCCGCGGTCGGGGCCGCGCTGGCGATCGCAGCGACGCTGCTGCTGGTCGCACCCCGCACGCTCTATGCCGCGCATGGCGGACCGAATGCGTTCTACGCGGTAATCCCGTGGGGCGTGCTCGCCGGACTGGCAGGTGCCGCTTTCGTCTTCGCTCTGGCGGCACTCGGCGTTGCCACCGCGGGCTTCTGGCGCGCGACCGGCGGCGGCGGCCCCGGACGATCGGCAGCGCACGCCGCGACGCACGACGTCCTCACGCTGCGCAATCTCGGCGGCGGTGGATACGGCTGCAACGACCGCGGCGAGGCGTTCAGCATGACGCGGCGCCGCCTGCACCACGCGACGTTCTACGGTTTTCTTCTGTGTTTCACCTCCACCTGCGCCGCAACCATCGCCGCCTATCTGTTCGGCGATCCGGCGCCCTATCCGTTTTTCAGCGCGCCCGTGCTGCTCGGCACCCTGGGCGGCGTGCTGCTCGCGATCGGCACCTTCGGGCTTGCGTGGCTAAAAATCGTGGAGGACCGCGCGCCGACCGCGCCGGGACTGCTAGGCGCGGATTTCGCGCTGATTGTGGTGCTCGCCCTGATCGCGGCCTCCGGCCTGCTCCTGCTGGCGTTTCGTGCGACCGGTGCCATGGGCGTGCTGCTGGCGCTGCATTTCGGCCTGGTGCTGGCGTTCTTCCTGCTGCTGCCGTTCAGCAAGATGGTGCACGCGCCCTTCCGCGCCGCGGCACTTCTGCGCAACGCACAGGAGGCGCGCGCCCGATAAATCAGCTCACCACGATGCGCGGGCCGCTCGCCGCCGGTGCGGCCAGCTTCGCGCGCACGCGCACGGCGATCTCGGCATAGATCCGCGCCGCCGCGCTCTCCGGTTCGGCGGCGCTGATCGGCGTCCCGGCGTCGGAGGTGGTGCGGATGTCCAGCAGCAGCGGCACCTCGCCCAAGAAGTCCACGCCGAGCTTCGCCGCCTCGCGCCTGGCCCCTCCGTGCCCGAACAGCTCGGTGCGATGCCCGCAATTGGGGCAGCAGAACACGCTCATGTTCTCGACCAGGCCGAGCACGGGGACGTTCACGCGCTCGAACATCCGCACGCCGCGGCGCGCATCCAGAAGGGCGATATCCTGCGGCGTCGAGACGATCACCGCGCCAGCCAGCCGCACGCGCTGCGCCATCGTGAGCTGCGCGTCGCCGGTGCCCGGCGGCATGTCCACGACCATGACATCCAGCGGACCCCAATCGACCTGGCCCATCATCTGCTCGAGCGCGCCCATCACCATCGGACCGCGCCAGATCATCGCCGTCTCCTCATCGACGAGGAAGCCGATCGACATCGCCTTCAGGCCCCAGGCGCTGACCGGCTGCATCCGCTCGCCCCGCACCTCCGGGCGGCGATTGAGGCCAAGCATCCGCGGCAGGCTCGGGCCGTAGATGTCGGCATCCAGCAGGCCGACGGCCAAGCCCCCCCGCGCTAGCGAAACCGCGAGATTGATCGCGGTGGTGGACTTGCCGACGCCGCCCTTGCCGGAGGCGACGGCCAGGATCGCCCCCACTTCGGGCAGCAGCAGCGTCGGGGCCGCGCGGCCATGCGGCGCCGCGGCCGGCGGTGCCGGCGCCTCGCGATGGGCGGTCAGCACCACGGCGGCATTGGCGACACCCGGCTCGGCCGCCAGCAGGCGTTCAGCTTGCCGTGCCAAGCCCTCCATCTCGCGCGCCCGCTCGCGGCTGGTCCGCAGCGTCACTTGCGCCAGCCCACCGCGTACCTGCACGCTCTCGACCAGGCCGGCTTCGATCAGGTCGCGGCCGGTGGCGGGATCGGTGAGGGCGCGCAGCCGCTCGCGTAGACTCTGTTCCGTGGGTTCGGCCATCGGCTTGTGCATCCTCGCGGTTGCGTCCTATTCAAGCGCACCTCGTCAGGCCGGATATGGCGCCGCGGTGCCGATCCTCCAACCGAGCCGACGCGGCGGAGGGATTGCGCCCCGTATGCCCTGGAATAATGATGGCCCCGGTCAGGGGGATGGGCCGAACCCGTGGGGCGGCCCACGCCCCGGTCCGCGCCCGGTGCCGCCGCCGCGCGGTGGGCGGCCGTTCCCCGGCCCGCCCGATCTCGATCGTATCATCGCCCAACTCCAGGCCTGGGCGCGGCGGCTGCTGCCGGGCGGCGGCGCGGGCGGGCGCGGGCTGGCGCTGCTTGCGGTGGCGGTTGTGGCGCTGTGGCTCGCCAGCGGCTTCTACCGCGTGCAGCCGGATGAGCAGGGCGTGGTGCTGCGCTTCGGCGCCTTCGTGCGTACCACCGCCCCCGGACTGAACTACCACCTGCCCTGGCCGATCGAGACCGTGGACCTGCCGGCGGTGACGCGCATCAATCGCATCGACGTCGGCTTCAGTCCCGCGCCGTCGGGTTCCGCCGCCACCACGCCGGAATCGCTCGCCGCCCGCGACATCCCGCAGGAGAGCGAGATGCTCACCGGCGACCAGAACATCATTGACATCAATTTCAGCGTGTTCTGGCGCATCCGCAGCGCCTCGGAGTACCTGTTCGACACCCGCCATCCGGCGGCGACGGTGAAGGCAGCGGCGGAGAGCGTGATGCGCGAGGTGATCGGCAGCACGCCGATCCAGCCGGCACTGACCGAAGCGCGCGCGCAGATCGAGACCGAGGTGACGAAGGGCACGCAGGCGATCCTGGACCGCTACCGCGCGGGCGTGGAGATCACGCAGGTGCAGCTGCTGCGCGTCGATCCGCCGGCAGCCGTGGTCGATAGTTTTCGCGACGTGCAGCGCGCCGGCACGGATGCCGACCGGCTGCGCAACGAGGCGCAGTCCTATCACAACGACATCGTGCCGCGCGCGCGCGGCGACGCGGCCCGGATCGTGGCGTCGGCGGACGCCGAGCGGCAGGCCGCGATCGCCCAGGCGACCGGCGAGGGCCAGCGCTTCGATGAGGTGCTGGCCGCGTATCGCGCGGCCAAGGACGTGACGCTGCGGCGATTGTACATCGAAACCATGCAGGACATCCTGGCGCACGCGCCGAGCACGGTGCTGGATGGTGCCGCCGGCAACGTGCTGCCGCTGCTGCCGCTCGGGGCGCGGCCTGCGACCTTACCGCCGCTTGCCCCCCCATCGTCATCTGCTCCGAAGGCGGCCACGCCATGAGCCGCCTTGGGATCGCGGTGCTCGCCGCTGCCATCGTGCTGCTGCTGATCGTGAACTCGACGATGTTCGAGGTGGCGCAGACGCAGCAGGTGTTGCTGACGCAGTTCGGCCAGCCGATCCGCGTCGTCACCAAGCCCGGCCTGCACGCGAAGCTGCCGCTGGTACAGACCGTGATCGGCTTCGACAACCGGCTGCTCGACTACGACATGCCGAGCGAGGAGGTGATTCTGGGCGACCAACAGCGGTTGATCGTCGATGCATTCGCACGTTTCCGCATCACCAACGCGCTGCAGTATTTCCAGGCGGTCGGCGCGCAGGAGGAGGGCATTCGCGCGCGGCTCAACTCGGTCGTGAGCTCCAGCCTGCGGCGCGTGCTCGGCAACGAGACGCTGCCGGACGTGCTCTCGGTGCAGCGCGACCGGATCATGGGGCAGATCAGGACGGAGGTGAATGCCGAGATGCGCGGCTTCGGCATCTCGGTCGAGGACGTGCGCATCCGCCGCGCCGACCTGCCGCCCGAGAACACGGCTGCCGTACTGTCGCGGATGCAGTCCGAACGCCAGCGGATCGCCTCGCGGGCGCGCGCCGAGGGCGCGGCGTCGGCGACCCAGATTCGCGCCGACGCCGACCGCGAGCGCACCGTGCTGCTGGCGAATGCGAAGGCGCAGGCCGCCAATCTGCGCGGTGAGGGCGAGGCGAAGGCGATCGCGATCTATGCCGCAGCGTTCGAGCAGGACCCGCATTTCTTCGGCATCTGGCGCACGTTGCAGGCGTATCGCAGCGCGTTCGGGGAGGGGAAGGCGCATCTCGTGCTGTCGCCGAACGACGCGTTCCTGAATATGCTGCGCACGCCGCCCGCGCCGACGGCGCCTGGGCATTGAAGGCGAGGGGCGCTGCCCCTCGACCCCGCCGGGGCCGCAGGCCCCAGAGCCCATGACCGATAGAAGCCTTCCGGCGGCGATTTTTGTGGCTACATTTATTTGTGGAGATCGAGTTCGACCCGAACAAGGACGAGATAAACCGTGCGAAGCATGGCATCTCGCTTGCGGTCGCGGCTGGCATGGACCTTGCCGCTGCCCTGATCGAACCGGATCAACGATACGACTATGAGAAGCGCGGTTTCAGGCCATCGGGCCGATAGCCGGACGGCTTCACCTTCTCATCTTTACGATGCGCGGTGACACGGTGCGGGCAATCTCACTGAGAAAGGCCAACAGCAGAGAAAGGAAGCGGTATGCCCAGTCGTAAAAAGCCTCCTCACATCTCCCAAAAGGACTGGGACGAGGCTGAAATCCCGGAATGGACCGAGGAGGATTTTGCGCGGGCAAGGCCGTTCAAGGAGGTTTTCCCCGAGCAGTACAAGGCATGGAAAAAGATGGGCCGCCCGCTCGTTGAAACCCCGAAGGTCCATATCGGCTTTCGCTTGGCGGCGGACGTAGTAAACGGCATTCGTGCGACCGGCAAAGGCTACAACGCCCGGGTCGAGAAGGTGCTGCGGGACGCCCTCGCCAAGGGCGAGCTGTAAAGGGTCCCAAGGGCGGAGCCGGCAAAGATTCCGGTCGGCCCACTTGGGCCGACTGGAAAGCCGGCGGAGGGTGTGCCCTTGGCGGGGCCCAGGGGCGGCGCCCCTGGCCTTCCTTCATACCGCCACCACCCGCCCCTCGCGCAGCGTCACCCGCCGGTCCATGCGCGCGGCGAGATCGGGATTGTGGGTCGCGATCAGCGCCGCGAGGCCCCGTTCGCGCACTGCGCCCAGCAGTTCGGCGAACACGATTTCCGACGTGCCGACGTCGAGATTGCCGGTCGGCTCGTCGGCGAGCAGCACCTTCGGCGCGTTCGCGAGCGCCCGGGCGATCGCGACCCGCTGCTGCTCGCCGCCGGAGAGCTTGCCCGGCATGTGCCGTGCGCGCGGCGCGAGGCCGAACGCCGCGAGCAGCGCGTGCGCCCGTGCCTCGGCATCGCGGCGCGGCCGGCCGGCGATCATCTGCGGCAGCATGACATTCTCGATGGCGGAGAACTCGCCGAGCAGGTGGTGGGACTGATAGACGAAGCCGATCGTGTCACGGCGGATCGCGGTGCGTTCGGCGTCGGGCAATTGCCCGGCGTCGCGGCCTTCCACCAGCACCGCGCCGCCGTCCGGCCGTTCCAGCAGACCCGCGAGATGCAGCAGCGTGGATTTGCCGCTGCCCGAGGGGGCCACCAGCGCCACCGTCTCGCCGGGGGCAAGCGAAAGGTCGGCGCCGCGCAGCACCGGCAGTTCGCCGCCCTCGGTGCGGAACGTGCGCGCCACGGCCCGCAGCGTCAGCGCATCACTCATGGCGCAGCGCCTCCACCGGGTCGGTGCGGGCGGCGCGCCAGCTTGGGTAGAGGGTGGCCAGCAGCGACAGCACCAGCGCCATCACCACCACCTGCACGACCTCGCCCCAGTCGATCCGCGCCGGCAGATGCGTCAGATAATAGACCTCCGGGTTGAACACGTTGACGCCGGTTGCCTGCGTCACCCAGTCCTGAAGGGTGTCGATGTTGAGCGTGAACACCAGGCCGAGCACGCAGCCCGCAGCGGTGCCGATCACGCCCACCGACGCGCCGCACATCAGGAAGATGCGCATCACCGCGCCGCGTCCGGCGCCGATCGTGCGCAGCACCGCGATGTCGCGGGTCTTGTCCTTGACCATCATGATCAGCGATGAGATCACGTTGAACGCGGCAACGACGATGATCAGCGTCAGGATCAGGAACATCACGTTGCGTTCGACCATGATCGCGGTGAAGAAGCTGTTGTTGCTCTGCGTCCAGTCGAACACGCGCACCGGCTGGCCCGCGAGCGCGGTACGGATCGCGCGGTTGACGGTGCCGACGCTGTCCGGGTTGCGGACCATCACCTGGATCTGGGAAACCGCATCCGGCATCTGGAAGAACACCTGCGCTGCCGAGAGCGGCAGGAACACGGTGCCGCTGTCATAGATGCTGACGCCCACGGAGAAGATCGCGACCACTTGGTAGCTCTTCACGCGCGGGATAGTGCCGAACGCGGTCGCCGCGCCGTTGGGCGAGATCAGCGTCAACTGCCCGCCGACGCCCAATCCCATGCTCTGCGCCAGGGCCGAGCCGATCGCGATCGCGTCGTTGCCGTGAAAGCCGTCGAGGCTGCCGGCAACGATGTGACCGCTCACTTCGGTAAGTCCTTGCACGTCGGCCGCACGCATCCCGCGCACGATGCCGCCGCTCGAGAGGCGGTCGTTGCTGAGCAGCACCTGGCCTTCGACCAGCGGCGCCGCCGAGACCACCCCCGGCACCGGGCGGATGCGCGCCGCGATCGCGTCGAAATCGTGCAGCGTTCCCTTCACCGGCAGCACGCTGAGATGCCCGTTGAGGCCGAGGATGCGGCCCATCAGGTCGGCGCGGAAGCCGTTCATCACGCTCATCACGATGATCAGCGTGGCGACGCCGAGTGCTATGCCGAGCAGCGAGAAGATGGCGATGACGGAGATGAACCGCTCGCCCCGGCGCGCGCGCAGGTAGCGGCTCGCAACCGCCCGCTCGAACGGGCCGAACATGCCGCTCAGCCGAGAATGCGGGCCAGCGCCGCGTCGGGGGCGAGTTCGTGCCGCTCGCCGCTCGCGCGCCGCTTCAGCTCCACCATGCCGGCGGCCGCCCCGCGCGGGCCCACGACGATTTGCCACGGATGGCCCATCAGGTCGGCGTCGGCGAACTTCACGCCCGCGCGCTCCTCGCGATCATCATACAGCGCGGCGCCGCGCAACCCCGCGTACAACGTCTCGCACACCGCATCGCAGGCAGAATCGCCCTGCTTGAGATTGAGGATGGCGGCGCGGAACGGTGCCACGCCGTCTGGCCAGACGATGCCGGCCGCATCGTGGCTGGCCTCGATCACCGCGCCGACCAGGCGCGAGACGCCGATGCCGTAGCTGCCCATCTCGGGATGCACGGGGCGGCCGTCGGGGCCGGCGACGGCGAACTCCATCGGCCGGCTGTACTTGGTGCCGAAATAGAAGATGTGGCCGACCTCGATGCCGCGCCCTTCGCGCCGCCGTGTCGGGTCCACCTTCTCCCAGGAGGCGACATCGTGCTTGTCGTCGGTCGCCGCGTACATCGACGTCATCTGCGCGAAGAAGCGCTCCAGATCGGCGGGCTTCGTCGCGTCGAAATCGGCGCGCACCCAGTCGATGTCTTCGAAACCCTGGTCGTAGAATACCCTGCTTTCGCCGGTGGGGGCAAGGATGATGAACTCGTGGCTGAGATCGCCGCCGATCGGGCCGGATTCGGCCTCCATCGGGATCGCCTTCAACCCGATCCGCTGGAAGGTGCGCATGTAGGCGAGCATCATCTTGCGATAGCTGACCACCGCGCCGGCATAGTTGAAATCGACGCTGTACGCGTCCTTCATGAGGAACTCGCGCCCGCGCATCACGCCGAAGCGCGGCCGCACCTCGTCGCGGAACTTCCACTGGATGTGGTAGAGGATTTGCGGCAGTTCACGATAGCTGCGCACCGACTGGCGCAGGAGGTCGGTGATCATCTCCTCGTTGGTCGGACCGTACACCATGTCGCGCTCGTGGCGGTCGCGCAGGCGCAGCATCTCCGGGCCATACGCGTCGTAGCGGCCGCTGGCGCGCCACAGATCGGCGGGCTGGATGGTCGGCATCAGCAATTCCTGCGCGCCCGCCGCGTTCTGCTCGGCGCGCACGATCTCGGCGATGTTGCGCAGCACCCGGAAGCCCGCCGGCAGCCAGGCATAAATCCCGGCCGAGGTCTGCCGCACCAAACCGGCGCGCAGCATCAGGCGGTGGGAGACGATCTGCGCCTCGGCGGGCGTTTCCTTGAGCGTGGGCACGAAGCCGCGGGAGAGACGCATCACGGGTCCTTGGGTGCGGGAGGGCCGGGCGGACCATAGAGGCGGTGCGGGGGAGAGGCCAGCACGGTTCCAGCGCGAGAAGGGTCATGTTGTTGCGCCGCACAAAGCGGCGACGCAGAAAATCACGCCAAAATCACCGTGCCGCCACAAAACTGCGTGACTTCCGCCGACACATTGCGGTAACAAAGGGTAGGCCCGTGCGTTTGCGGGCCAAGTTTGGGGAGCAAACGCCAGCCACACGGGCGGGATGGAGGCCAGTTCTAGGCCCCGCTAAAAAGTGCGAGCCGGCTTCGCGGCATGGGTCCATCGGCAAAACGAGGACCGGTGCCGTTTTTTGTATCCGCACCGAAAATTACCGGCGCGTGGAGTTGTCTGCCCGGCGCAGAGTTTAATTGTCGTGCAGCGCCAGCCAGCCGTGGCGGAAACTCAGATAGGGACTGCGGATCACCAGGAACAGCACGAACCAGATCACTGCCGAGATCAGCGTGGTGGCGATGACCTTGCGGCCAAGATACGGGTGCTCCGGGGCGCCGCGCCAGCCGCTTGCGGCATCCGGCTCGGGCCGGGCGCGGGTGCCGACGGGCAGCACGGCGAACAGCGTCGTCCACCAGATCAGCGCATACAGGACGCAGCCGGTAAACCAGCCCATGCTCAGACCCGCAGCAGATGCACGTCGACCAGCGGCCGCTTTTGCAGCCGCCGGCCCAGCGCCCGGCGCAGCGCCGCCCGCGCGGCGTCGGCCAGTGCGTCGTCGTCGCCGCGCCGCAACGGCGCCGGCAGGTCGGCCAGCTCGTCGGCGAAGTCGCTCGCGAGCTGCGCCGTCTCGGGATCGTCGGGCGCGTAGAGGCCCGGCGCGCTGACCCGTGGCTGGCCGCGCAGCCGCCCGCCGGTGTCGATCGCGAGGCTCGCCAGCACCATGCCGTTGCCCATCATCCGCCGCCGCGCGGCGAGCACCTTTCCGTCCACCGGCACCAGCCGCGCGCCGTCCACCGCGAGCCGCCCGATGGCTGCGCTGTCCACCACCTCCGGCCGGCCCGGGGCGAGGTTCAGCACGTCCCCATCCTCGATCAGGAACGGGGTGACACCAGCCTCCTGCGCCAGCGCAGCGTGCGACGCGAGATGGCGCCATTCGCCATGCACCGGCACCGAAAAGCGCGGCCGCACCAGCCGGTAGAGGCGGCGCAATTCGTCGCGCGCGGGGTGGCCCGAGACGTGAACCATGTGGTCCGCCTCGGTCATCAGCCGCACCCCGCGCCGCACCAGCCCGTCCTGCACCGTGGTGATGGCGCGCTCGTTGCCGGGGATGACGCGGCTTGAGAACACCACCGAGTCGCCCTCGCCCAGCGCCACGTGCCGGTGCTGGTCGGCGGCGATGCGGGCCAGCGCGGAACGCGGCTCGCCCTGGCTGCCGGTCGCCAGGATCAGTACATTGTCGTCGGGGATGTCGGCGATGTCGTCTTCGCCCAGGAAGGCCGGCACGGAAGCGAGATAGCCGCACTCGCGCGCCGCCGCCTCGATGTTGCGCAGGCTGCGACCGACCAGCGCCACGCTCCGCCCGGCATCGCGCGCGGCGAGTGCGATGCTTTCGAGGCGCGCGACGTTGCTCGCAAAACAGGTCACCGCGACGCGCCCGCTGAGATCGCGGATCAGCGCCGCGAGCGAGCGGCGCACATCGGCCTCGGACCCCGAATGGCCCTCCACCATCGCATTCGTGGAATCGCAGATCATCGCCAGCACGCCCTGATCGCCAAGTGCCGCAAACGCCGCCTCGTCGGTGGGCGGCCCGATCAGCGGGTGCGGATCGAGCTTCCAGTCGCCGGTGTGCAGCACGGTGCCGTGCGGGGTGCGGATGGCGAGCGCCTGCGCCTCGGGGATCGAGTGCGCCACGCGCAGGAATTGCAGCGAGAAGGGCGGCAGTTGCCACGCGCCGCCGGGCGGGATGATGCGCAGCTTCACCTCGCCCAGCATCCCGGCCTCGACGAGCTTGCGGCGCAGCACGGCGGCGGCGAAGGGGGTGGCGAAGACCGGGCAGCGGAGCTGGCGCCACAGCCAGGGGACGCCGCCCAGATGGTCCTCGTGGGCATGGGTGATGACCAGCCCGACCAGCCGGTCTCGCCGGGCGGCGATAAAGCCCGGATCGGGCACCATGATCTCGAACTCGGGCTGGTCGCCGCCGGCGAAGCCGATGCCGCAATCGACGGCGAGCCACGCCTCGCCGCTACGGTAGAGGTTGAGATTCATGCCGATCTCGCCCGTCCCGCCCAAGGGCAGGAAGGCCAGGTCGCCGGATGCTGCGTCCATCAATCGCCTTCGGGAAGTCGCACTCTGTCGCGCGACAATGTGGGGGCCGGGTTGCGCTCCGCCAACATGCGAAGCCCCTCAAGGGTCAGGTCCGGGTCGATCCGCTCGATCAAAATCGTGCCTTCGGCGACCAGCGGCGCCAGCCCGCCGGTTGCGATCACCTTCATCGGCCCGCCATACTCTCCCCGGATGCGGCCGACCAGCCCTTCCACCAGCCCGACATAACCCCAATAGAGTCCGGACTGCATCGCCGGCACGGTCGCGCGGCCGATTACCGCTTGCGGCCGACCGATGCCGATCCGCGGCAGTTTGGCTGCGGCGTGGTGCAGCGCTTCGATTGAAAGATTGATCCCGGGTGCGATGACCCCGCCGAGATAGGCACCATCGGCATCGACGACGTCGAAGGTCGTGGCGGTGCCGAAATCGAGCACGATCAGCGGGCCGCGATAGCACTGGTGGGCGGCGAGCGTGTTCGCCAGGCGGTCGGCGCCCACCTCCTCGGGGTTGTCCACCTTGATGGCGAATCCCCAGTCGAGCCGCGCGCGTGCGACCAGCGGCTCGACCGCGAACCAGTCCCGGCACAGGCGGCGGAGATGGTAGAGGGCGGCCGGGACGACGGTGCCGATCACCGCCGCCGAGATGTCTTCCGCTCGCAGCCGCGCGTGCGACAGCAGCGCCAGCAGCCAGACCGCATATTCGTCCGACGTGCGCTGCGCGTCGGTGCGGATACGCCAGATGCCGCGCCAAAGCGCGCCGTCATGCACGGCGACGACGACATTGGTGTTGCCGGCATCGATGACCAGCAGCATCGGTCTAGGCCCCGCCGGGCGCGCGGCAGGTCATCCCGCCAGCACCAGGGCCGCGGTCTGGGCCGCGGCCACGATCGGCGCCGGGAAAAGGAAGAACAGCAGCGTGAACAGTGCGGTGGCGCCGGCGACGAAGGAGAGCGAGGCGGTGCGCCGGTCGAACGCCGGCTCGGCGGGATCGAAGTAGATCACCTTGACGATGCGAATGTAGTAGTAGGCCGAGAACACGCTGGTGACGACCCCGATCACCGCGAGCCACCAATTGCCCGCCTGCACCGCGGCGAGGAACACGTAGAGCTTGCCGAAGAAGCCGGACAATGGCGGGATGCCGGCCAGGCTGAACATGAACACCGCGAAGGCGAGCGCCAGCATCGGATCGGTGCCGGCCAGCCCGTTGAGATCGGCGATCTTCTCCAGCGCCCGGCCGCGCCGGCGCATGGCGATGATGCAGGCGAACGTGCCGGCGCTCATGAATATGTAGGTCACGAGATAGATCAGCACGCCGCGATAGCCGGCGGCGGTGCCGACGGCGAGCCCGATCAGCGCGTAGCCGATGTGGCCGATCGCAGAATAAGCCATCAGCCGCTTGATGTTCCACTGCCCGATCGCGCCCAGCGCGCCCAGG
Organism: uncultured Alphaproteobacteria bacterium; assembly: GCA_963754235.1. Taxonomy (GTDB): domain Bacteria; phylum Pseudomonadota; class Alphaproteobacteria; order Acetobacterales; family Acetobacteraceae; genus DATAYA01. The sequence continues at coordinate 15,072 of CAVWFK010000043.1, forward strand.
ATCATTGAGGCGACCGAGATCAGCGAGATCAGCGGCGACCATTGCGCGAGCAGATGGCCGAACGGCACCACGAGCGTGCGCAGCAGCAGCGCCATCGCCGCCACCTTCGGCGCCGTGCCCAAGAACAGCGTAACCGGGGTGGGTGCACCCTCATACACGTCGGGCGTCCACATGTGGAACGGCACCGCTGAAATCTTGAAGCACAGTCCGACGATGATGAACACCACGCCGACGACCAGCCCGACCGACGCCGAGCCAGGTGCCGCGAAGGCGTGAGCGAGTGCCGAAAAATCCATCGTCCCGGCAAAGCCATAGACCCACGAGATGCCGTACAGCAGCAGGCCGGAGGCGAGCGCGCCGAGCACGAAATACTTCAGCCCCGCCTCCGACGATCGCAGATCGTCGCGCGCGAAGGCCGCCAGCACGTAGATCGCGAGCGATTGCAGCTCGAGCCCGAGATAGAGCGTCATCAGGTTGGTGGCCGATACCATCACCATCATGCCGACCACCGCGAACAGCACCAGCACCGGGAACTCGAAGCGCGTGAGGCCCTGGCGATCGTTGTAATCGAGCGCCAGGATGACCGCCATCGCAGCCCCCGCCAGCACCAGGACATCGAAGAAGCTCGCGAACGGGTCGGCGACGAACTGCCCGTGATAGGCCACACCGTAGGGTCTGCTGAGCACAAGCGCCAGCGTGAGCACGAAGGCGCCGAGCGTCAGCATGGTGCAGATCAGCGTCGATTCCTGACGGCGCAGCACGCCGAGCAGCAGGATCGCGAAGCCGCACACGGAGAGCACCAGTTCCGGAATCGCCAGCGTCCAGTTCATGGTACGGGGCCTCCGGCGAAACGGGTGGTGGTGATCGAGGCCGTGTGTTGGCGGACCATCGCCCCCACGCTCGCATCCCAGAACCGGGTGAAGCTCGACGGATAGACGCCCATCCAGAGCGTGAGCACCACGAGGGGCGCGAACACCGCCACCTCGCGCGGGCTGAGGTCGAGCAGGCGCTTGAGGTCGGGCTTGGTCAGCGCGCCGAAGATCACGCGGCGGTAGAGATAGAGCGTGTAGGCGACACCCAGGATCATCCCCATGGCGCCGAGAAGGGCGAGCCAGAAATTCACCTGTAGTGCGCCGATTACGACCAGGAACTCGCCGACGAAGCCGCTGGTGCCGGGCAGGCCGACGCTGGCCAGCGCGAAAACCATGAACACGACCGAGTATTTCGGCATGTTCACCACCAGCCCGCCGTAGCGGTCGATCTCGCGCGTGTGCAGCCGGTCATAGACCACGCCGACACAGAGAAAGAGGGCGGCCGAGACGATGCCGTGGCTCAGCATCTGGAACAGCGCGCCGGAGATGCCTTGGACGTTGAAGACGAAGAAGCCGATGATCACCACACCCATGTGCGCGACCGACGAATAGGCGACCAGCTTCTTCATGTCCTCCTGCGCCAGCGCCACGAACGAGGTGTAGATCACCGCGATCACGCCGAGCGTGAACATCAGCGGCGCGAACTCGGCCGATGCCTGCGGCAGCATCGGCAGCGAGAAGCGGATGAAGCCGTAAGCGCCCATCTTCAGCAGCACGCCAGCCAGGATGACGGAGCCGGCGGTCGGCGCCTCGACATGCGCGTCCGGCAACCAGGTATGCACCGGCCACATCGGCACCTTCACCGCGAAGGAGGCGAGAAAGGCCAGAAACAGCCAGAACTGCATCTGCGGTGGAAATGGGGTGTGCAGCAGCACGACGATGTCGGTGGTGCCGGCGTAGAACCACATCGCGAGCAGCGCCAGCAGCATCAGCACCGAGCCGAGCAGCGTGTAGAGAAAGAACTTGATCGCGGCATAGACGCGCCGCGGGCCGCCCCAGATGCCGATGATGAGATACATCGGAATCAGCACGCCCTCGAAGAACATGTAGAACACGAGGAAGTCGAGAGCGCAGAACAGGCCGACCAGCATCGTCTCGAGGATCAGGAACGTGATCATGTACTCGCGCACGCGGGCGTGGACCGAGTTCCAGCTCGCCAGCACGCAGATCGGCGTCAGCAGCGTCGAGAGCAGCACGAACAGCACCGAGATGCCATCCACGCCCATCCGGTAGGAGACCTTGAACGCCGGCAGCCAGGTCACGTCCTCGACGAACTGAAAGCCCGGATCGGCGGGGTCGAAGCGGAACCAGAGCACGAGACTGAGCGCGAAGACGATCAGGCTGGTCCAGAGCGCGGTCCAGCGTGCGTTGGCGGCCACCGTCGCCTCGTCGCCGCGCACGCAGAGCATGACGGCCACACCCGCCAGCGGCAGGAAGGTGATCAGGGACAGGATCGGAAAGCCGGCGGCGTTCATCGCGCCCTCAACCGAACAGGAGGAAGATGCTGACCAGCAGCACGAGGCCGATCAGCATGACGAAGGCATAGAGCGCGAGCGAGCCGGTCTGGATGCGCGTGACCTCGGTTGAGCCGTCGGTGGTCAGCGCCGCGAGGCCGTTGGGCACGCCGTCGATGATGGTCGCATCGCCGGTCTGCCACAGGAAGCGCGCGAGCCGGAATGTCGGTCGGACGAACACGAAGTCATAGAGCTCGTCGAAATACCATTTGTTGAGCAGGAAGCGATAGACGCCCGGGAAGGCGCTGGCGAGCTGCGCCGGCAACGCGGGCTGAACGACGTAGAACAGGAAGGCGACCGCGATGCCGAGCAATGCGAGGATCAGCGGCAGCAGCGAGATCAGCGACGGAACCTGGTCGATCTCCGCGAGCACGTGGTTCTGCGATCCGGTGGCGATCGTGCCCATCCAGAATTGCTGCCAGCCGGCGCCGATGAACAGACCGTGGAAGGCGAGGCCGGTGAAGGTGGCACCGATCGCAAGCCCGATCAGCGGCCCGGTCATCACGGCCGGACTCTCATGGACGTGCGCTGCGATGTGCTCGTCGAACCGCGGCTGGCCGTGGAACGTCATCAGCAGCACGCGCCACGAGTAGAATGCGGTCAGGGCCGCAGCAAGCGTGCCGCACGCGAACCCGTAGAGCGCCACCGCATCGCCGCGCGCGAAGGCGGCCTCCAGGATCGCGTCCTTGGAGAAGTAGCCGGAGAAGGGCGGGATGCCGGCCAGTGCCAGGCTGCCGATCCACATCGTGACGTAGGTGATCGGAACTTTGCGCCAGATGCCGCCCATCCTGCGCATGTCCTGCTCGTCGGACATGGCGTGGATCACGGCACCCGCGCACATGAACAGCAGCGACTTGAAGAAGGCATGGTTGAACAAGTGGAAGATCGATGCCTGATAGGCGCCGGCGCCGGCGGCGAGGAACATGTAGCCGAGCTGCGAGCAGGTGGAATAGGCGATCACCCTCTTGATGTCGTTCTGCACGCAGCCGATGGTCGCCGCGAACAGGGAGGTGGTGCCGCCGATGAAGGTGACCATGCCGAGCGCGAACTGCGTCTGCTCGTAGATCGGCGACATGCGCGCGACCAGGAACACGCCGGCCGTCACCATCGTCGCGGCATGGATCAGCGCTGAGACCGGTGTCGGCCCTTCCATCGCGTCGGGAAGCCAGGTGTGCAGGAAGATCTGCGCCGACTTGCCCATCGCCCCAATGAACAGCAGCACGCCGATCACCTCGTAGGCGCGCCAGGTGCCGCCGAGCACCTGGTAGGTCGCCGTCTGATGCGCCGGGATCGCGGCAAAGATGGTGTCGAACGAAATCGAGCGGAACAAAAAGAAAATTAACGCGATGCCGACCGCGAAAAACAAATCGCCCACCCGATTGACCACGAAGGCCTTGATCGCCGCGGCGCAGGCGCTCGGCCGCTCGTACCAGTAGCCGATCAGCAGATACGACATGAGGCCGACACCTTCCCAGCCGAAGAAGAGCTGGACGATGTTGTCGGACGTCACCAGCATCAGCATCGCGAAGGTGAACAGGCTGAGATAGCAGAAGAAGCGGCTGGTCGGCGTCTGCTCGTGCGCCATGTAGCCGACGCTGTAGATGTGGATCAGCGTCGAAACGGTGGTGACCATCGCGACCATCACCACCGCAAGCGTATCGTGCCGCAGTGCCCATTCGACATGGAAGCCGCCGGCCTCGATCCAGGTGCCGATCGGGAACAGCTCGGCCGCACCCTGCTTCAGGATGAACGGGACGAATTCGGTGATGCCGCAGGCGGCGGCCACGACCATGCAGAGGATCGTCACCCCCTGGCTGGCACGGTCGCCGATCAGCCGCCCGAACAGCCCGGCAATGGCCGCGCCCAGCAGCGGCGCGAACACCGCGATCGTAAACAGCATCGGCTCAGCCCCGCATCATCGTGACGTCCTCGACCTGGATCGAGCCGCGATTGCGGAAATAGACGACGACGATCGCAAGCCCGATCGCCGCCTCCGCCGCGGCCACGGTGAGGACGAACATCGCGAACACCTGCCCCACGAGATCGCCGAGGGCTGCCGAGAAGGCGACCAGGTTGATGTTGACCGCGAGCAGAATCAGCTCGATCGACATGAGGATAATGATGACGTTCTTGCGGTTGAGAAAGATGCCGAACACCCCGAGCACCAGCAGGATCGCCGCGACGGCGAGATAGTGTCCCAGTCCAGGCATCAGTCGGAGCCTCCGGGCGGGTGGGCGAGTTCGGCGTTCTGCTCGACGAGCTCCGCCGGCTCCGCCTGTTTGGGCCGACGGATGCCGAGTTCGCCGACCCCCATACCGAGCCCGACCTTCACGACCACCAGCGTATCTTCCGGGCGGCGCGCGTTCTGCACCGCGATCGCCTGCTTGCGCGAGGCGCGGCGGTCGCGCAGGGTCAGCACGATCGCCCCGATCATCGACACCAGCAGCACCAGTCCCGCGATCTGGAACAGCAGCACGTTGTCGGTGTAGAGCACGTTGCCGAGCGCCGCGGTGTTGGTCAGCCCCGGCAGCATCGGATGCAGCCGGAGCGAGGTCGCGGCAGGCGCGATGCGCCAGCCGGTGAGAACCAGCGCCAGCTCGGCCAGCAGGATCGCCCCGATCGTCGCCCCTACCGGCGCATAGCGCTGGAACCCCTCGCGCAGCTCGACGAAGTTGACGTCGAGCATCATCACCACGAACAGGAACAGCACCGCGACGGCCCCGACATAGACGATGACCAGGATCATCGCCAGGAACTCGGCGCCGGCGAGCACGAACAGGGCGGCGCCGTTGAAGAACGCCAGGATCAGGAACAGCACCGAGTGCACCGGATTGCGCCCGGTCACGACCATGCCGGCCGAGAGCAGCAGCACCACGGAGAAGACATAGAAGGCGACGGTCGGTAGGATCATCGGTAGGGCGCGTCCATCTCAAGGCGGCGGGCGATCTCGCTCTCCCACCGGTCGCCGTTGTCGAGCAGCTTCTGCTTGTCATACATCAGCTCGGACCGCGTTTCGGTCGCAAATTCGAAATTCGGCCCCTCGACGATGGCATCGACCGGGCAGCTCTCCTCGCACAGGCCGCAATAGATGCACTTGGTCATGTCGATGTCGTAGCGGGTGGTGCGCCGCGATCCGTCCTCGCGCGGCTCCGCCTCGATCGTGATCGCCTGCGCCGGGCAGATCGCCTCGCACAGCTTGCAGGCGATGCAGCGCTCCTCGCCGTTCGGGTAGCGCCGCAGCGCGTGCTCACCGCGGAAGCGCGGGCTGAGCGGTCCCTTTTCGTAGGGGTAATTGATCGTCGCCTTCGGGCGGAAGAAGTAGCGCAAGGTCAGCCAAAGCCCGGCGGCCAGCTCCGAGAGCAGCAGGCCGCGCGCGGTGCGGTCCAGGGAGGCCATCTCAATCCTCGCTTCGTTCACGCGGCATGGGGCAGCCATCCGGTCGCCAGCAGCACGCCCGCCACGATCACGAGCCAGCCGAGCGAAAGCGGCAAGAATACCTTCCAGCCGAGCCGCATCAACTGGTCGTAGCGGTAGCGCGGCATCGTTCCGCGAACCCAGATGAACACGAACAGGCAGATGCAGATCTTGATGATGAACCAGATCGGTCCCGGCAGCCAGGTAAAAGGCGGAAACGGGATCGGCGACAACCAGCCGCCCAGGAACAGGATCGTCGTCATCGCCGACATCAGGATCATGTTCGCGTATTCGCCGAGGAAAAACAGCGCGAAGGTCATCGCGCTGTATTCGACGAAAAAGCCGGCGACGATCTCGCTCTCCCCCTCCGGCAGATCGAACGGGTTGCGGTTGGTCTCGGCCAGGATCGAGACGAAGAACACGATGAACATCGGGAACAGCGGGATGAAGTACCAGATATGCTGCTGTGCCAGCACAATATCGTTCAGCCGCAGGCTGCCCGCGCACAGCACCACCGAGATGATCACGAAGCCCATCGAGACTTCGTAGCTGACCATCTGCGCAGCCGAACGCAGCGCCCCGAGGAAGGCGTATTTCGAGTTGCTCGCCCATCCGGCCACCATGATGCCATAGACGCCGAGCGAGCTGATCGCGAACAGATAGAGCAGGCCCACGTTGATGTCGGCGATCGCCCAATCATTGGTCACCGGGATCACCGCCCAGGCGAGCATCGCCAGCGAGAAGGTGAGCATCGGCGCCATCAGGAACAGGAGTCGGTTTGATCCCGCCGGGATGATCGTCTCCTTCATCAGCATCTTGATCGCATCGGCGAAGGGCTGATACAGCCCGAAGGGCCCCACCACGTTCGGTCCGCGGCGGATCTGGATCGCGGCCAGCACCTTGCGCTCGGCGAGCGTGAGATAGGCGACGGCGATCAGCACCGGCACCAGCAGCGCCAGCGTCTCGGCAATTATCAAAATGAGCTGCCCGAGCAGCGTGTGCAGAAAAAACTGCGCCATCGTCTATTCCGCAGCCTGCAAGGTCGGTCGCACGAACAGGCGCGAGCACTCCGCCATCGTGGGACTGGCACGGCTGATCGGGTTGGTCTGGTAGTAGTCGGATATCGCATACGCAACCGGTGCGTCCGACAGCGCCGCCGGGTCGCCGGCCGGCCCACCCTGGTCGGATGCCGCGAGCCGCACGTGCTCGCCCACGCGGGCGAAGACGGGATTTATTTCAACCAGCCGCCGGCGCAGCGCGTCGAGATCGTCATAGGGCAAGGGCCGGTCGATCACCGCGCTGAACGCACGCAGGATCTTCCAGTCCTCGCGCGCCTCGCCCGGCGCGAACACGGCGCGGAACCCGCGCTGCACCCTGCCTTCGGTGTTGACATAGGTGCCGTTCTTTTCGGTGTAGGCGGCGCCCGGCAGAATAACGTCGGCGCGCCCGGCGCCGCGGTCGCCGTGATGGCCCTGATAGACGACGAAAGTGGACTCGCCGATGCGCGCGGTGTCGAACTCGTCCGCACCGAGCAGCCATAGCAGATCGACGCCACCGTCCAGCATCGCGTCCATGCTCTTGCCGCGCGCGCCGGGCAGGAAGCCGAGATCGAGCGCGCCCACGCGCGCCGCCGCCGTATGCAGCACGTTGAAGCCGTGCCATTCGAGGCCGAGTGCGCCCACCGCGAGTGCCAACCGCCACGCCGCCGCCAGCACCGCCGCGCCGTCGGGCCGCGCCAGCGCGCCTTGCCCGATAATCAACATCGGCCGCTTCGCCTGCCGCAGCGTGTGCCCGAAGGGATTGCCGCCATCGTGCAGGGCGTTCAGCAGTGCCGCCGAGTCGCCGAGGAAATCCGCCGGATAGGTGAGATCAGTGGGCGGCCCGATCGCGCCGATCGGCACATTACCGTGCAGGAAGCGCTTGCGGATGCGCGCGTTCAGCACCGGCGCCTCGTGGCGGGGATTGCTACCGATCAGCAGCAGCGCGTCCGCCTCCTCGATCGCGGCGATCCCGGCATTGAATAGATAGAACTCGCGCCGCGTCGCATCCAGCCGCGCGCTGTCCTGGCGGCAATCGAGATTGGCCGACCCCAGTGCCGCCATCATATCCTTCAGCGCCGCCATGCTCTCCGCATCGCACAGATCGCCCGCAATCGCGCCGATCCGATCGCCCGGCATGTCGCGCAGCCGCGCCGCAATGGCGGAAAACGCCTCCGGCCAGGTCGCCGGCCGCAGCCTTCCGTCGTGCCGCACCCAGGGCCGGTCGAGCCGCCGCCGCTTCAGCCCGTCGATGGAATGGCGCGACTTGTCGCCGATCCATTCCTCGTTGATCTCGTCGTCCACGCGGGGCAGCACCCGCAGCACCTCCGACGAGCGGCTGTCGATGCGGATCGCCGAGCCGAGCGCATCGAGCGCATCCACGCTGTCGGTCTTGCGCAGCTCCCACGGCCGAGCGACGAAGGCGTACGGCTTCGCGGTCAACGCGCCGACCGGGCAGATGTCCACCAGATTGCCCGACAGTTCCGAGGTAAGCGCCCGCTCGATATAGGTGCCGATCTCCATGTCCTCGCCGCGCGCGGTGGCGCCCAGTTCCGAGACGCCGGCGATCTCGGTCGAGAAGCGGATGCAGCGCGTGCACTGGATGCAGCGCGTCATCACGGTCTTGACGATCGGGCCGAGATACTTGTCCTTCACCGCGCGCTTGTTCTCGACATAGCGCGAATGGCCCAGGCCGTAGCCGTAGGACTGATCCTGCAAGTCGCATTCGCCGCCCTGATCGCAGATCGGACAGTCGAGCGGGTGGTTGATGAGCAGGAACTCCATCACCCCGCGCCGCGCGGCGCGGACCATCGGGCTGTCGGTCATCACCTTCATGCCGTCAGCCACCGGATACGCGCAGGAAGCGATCGGCTTCGGGGCCTTTTCGATTTCGACCAGGCACATCCGGCAATTCCCGGCAACCGAGAGCCGGTCATGGTAGCAGAAGCGCGGAATCTCTTTCCCCGCCGCCTCGCAGGCCTGCAGCACCGAGATGCCGTTCGGCACCTCGATCTCGGTGCCGTCGATCGTCAGCTTCGCCATGCGCTCACTCCGCCGCCATCGGCAGATCAAGGCCGCGGCCGGAGCGCTTGTAGGCGGCGATCCGCTCCTGGATCACCGGGCGGAAGTGGCGGATCAGCCCCTGGATCGGCCACGCGGCGGCGTCACCGAGCGCACAGATCGTGTGCCCCTCCACCTGCCGCGTGACCTGCTCCAGCATGTCGATCTCGGATACTTCCGCGCGCCCCTCGACCATGCGGTACAGCACCCGCATCATCCAGCCGGTGCCCTCGCGGCACGGCGTGCATTGGCCGCAGCTCTCGTGCTTGTAGAACTTCGCCAGCCGCGCGATCGCGCGGATCACGTCGGTGGACTTGTCCATCACGATCACCGCCGCGGTGCCGAGCGCGCTCTTGGCGTCGCGCAGGCTGTCGAAATCCATCAGCACCGTGTCGCACATATTCTTCGGGATCAGCGGCACCGAGGCGCCGCCGGGGATCACCGCCAACAGATTGTCCCAGCCGCCGCGCACGCCGCCGGCATAGCGGTCGATCAGCTCGCGCATCGGGATGCCGAGTTCGTCCTCGACGTTGCACGGCTTGTTCACGTGCCCGGAGATGCAGTAGATCTTCGTCCCGGTATTCTTCGGCCGCCCCAACGCCGAGAACCACGCGGCACCCCTGCGCATGATGGCCGGCACCACGGCGATGCTCTCGACGTTGTTCACCGTGGTCGGGCAGCCATAGAGGCCGACCGCCGCGGGGAAGGGGGGCTTGAGCCGCGGCAGCCCCTTCTTGCCTTCCAAGCTCTCCAGCAGCCCGGTTTCCTCGCCGCAGATATAGGCGCCGGCGCCGCGATGCAGATAGATATCGCAATCCCAGCCCGAGCCGCTTGCGTTGCGGCCGATCAGGCCGGCCTCGTAGGCTTGGTCGATCGCCGCCTGCAGCACCAGCGCCTCGTTGTAGAACTCGCCGCGGATGTAGATGTAGCAGGCGTGTGCGCCCATCGCGAACGATGCGATCAGCGCGCCTTCGACCAGCTTGTGCGGATCGTGGCGCATGATGTCGCGATCCTTGCACGTACCGGGCTCGCTCTCATCGGCGTTGACGACCAGATAGGCCGGCCGCCCGTCCGACTGCTTCGGCATGAACGACCATTTCGTGCCGGTTGGAAACCCGGCACCACCGCGCCCGCGCAGGCCCGACGCCTTCACCTCGTCGATGATGGCATCGCGGCCGCGCGCCAGGATTGCGGCCGTGTTGTCCCAATCGCCCCGGCGGCGCGCGGCGTCGAGGCGCCAGTCGTGAATGCCGTAGAGATTGGTGAAGATGCGATCGCTATCGGCCAGCATCACTCGCTCACCGTCGTCAATGTGTTGGGTCCGCCCTCGGGCGCCGACGTTTGCCGCGCAATAGTCGGCCCCGGCGCCGGGCGCTCGCCGCGGCGGAGCGCGGCCAGCAGCGCCTCCGTGCGCGCGCCGTCGAGATCCTCGTAGAAGTCGTCGTTCACCTGCATCATCGGCGCGTTCACACAGGCGCCGAGGCATTCGACCTCGGACATCGTGAACATCCCGTCGGCACTCGTCTGCCCCCAGCCGGTGATGCCGGTGGCCGCTCGGCAGGCGGCCACCACCTCGTCCGAGCCGCGCAGCCAGCACGGCGTGGTCGTGCAGATCTGCAGGTGGAAGCGGCCGATCGGGCGGGCGTTGAAGATCAGATAGAAGGTTCGCGACCTCATAGACGCGGATCGGTGGCATACCCAGCCGGAGTGCCACGGCGTCCATCGCCGCGCGCGGCACCGAGGCGCCGCCCGTCGTGCGCGCCATCTGCCGCTGCGCGATGTCGAGCAGCGGCAGTACCGCGCTGGCCTGCCGCCCCGTCGGGCATTTCGTGATCCAGATCGTGATCGCCGCCTCGCTCTCGCGGTCGAACGCGAAGTTCGCCGGCTGCTCGAAATCCTCGCCCGCGCCAACCATCGCCTAGATCCTGCGCCATCGCGCTACCGATCGACGTCGCCGAACACGAGGTCAGTGAACTGATGATCGCCACCGTGTCGGCCAGCATGCGGCGCCGCGCCATAACCTCGAGCGCCTGCAGGAAGGCGAACCGGGTCGGTCGGATTTTACAGCGGCAGGGCCGGTTGCTGCCGTCACGCCAACAGATAGACCCCGAACTCGCCCTTCGGCGTCTCGGTGACGGTGTAGGTGGCACCAGCGGGCACGTGATAGCCTTCGGTGAACAGCTTGAAGTGGAGAATCAAGCGCTTCCATCGAGGGCTTCATTCGGCGCGGGGGGGCGAGTCGAACTTGTGGTCGGCGACCTTCACCGGTCCCGGCCGCATCTTTGC